>CAVXZV010000021.1:0-249631 GCA_963766355.1 uncultured Alphaproteobacteria bacterium | reverse complement strand
GGCTGTTCGTCATTCTCTCCTACGCTTTTCTTTGGAGCGCGCTCGCAACCACTATGCCGCAATTGGCGGCTGCGGCATCGCATACGCAAGTGGTCGCGCCTGGCGTGCCGCTGCTCACGGCCGCGTCGGTCGTCATCGTCAATCCCGTCTTCGAAGAGGTGTTCGTCGCGGGGTATACGATGACCGTGTTGAATGACACGCGCGGCGAATCCTTTGCGTTCAACGTCAGCGTTACGATCCGGCTGCTATACCATCTCTATCAGGGCGTTGTCGGTGTCATCACCGTTATTCCCCTCGGACTGATCTTGGCATTTTGGTACGCGCGAACGGGGAAATTATGGCCGCTCATCGTCGCCCATGCGGCGCTGGATGCGGTCGGATTGGTTCAATTGGTGAAAATTTAGATTCCGACAAAGACCAAATCGAGCGCGGCAAGAATGCGGTAACGTTCGGATTCCAGATTGGCGACAGCGGGCTGTAACAGCTTTACTGGAAACGGAGCCATATCAGGTATGGCAATGACGTACGGTTTGCGTTTCACTAGAACCTCCGGCAATAGGTGCTCAAGAAATTGAATTTTTGTCGGCGCTATCAGTGGCGCAACAATTTTGGTCGCGAAGCGATCAAGGCGATCCGATTGAAGAACGACGAAATAAGGATGTTCGGCGCGTGTGCGAGGGCTGGGATTTGGAAACACGTCGAACTGCCGCAAGCTCACCACTTACGATATTCCTCGCTCCAGATGCCGTGTTCTTCAATAAAGCGGTTGTAGGAATCGATCGCCCCCTTATTCTCTTCCGACCAGCGGTCGATTTTCGCTTGACGCACCTGCTTGCGCAGCTCGCTTTCCAGCGTTTGAGAAAGATTGATCCGCATCGCTTTGGCCTCGGCGAGCACTTCGGAATCGATGGAAACATTCACGGCGCGCTTGGGCGCGGACTTGCGCTGCCGCGCAAAGCGGAACGGCTTGGCCTCTTCGGAAAATCCCTTCGCCATGCGCATAGTCTATGCGCATTCATCATGCGCATCAAGCCGCCCGCGCCGTTCCGCCGACCGTCAGTCCATCGAGCCGCAAGGTCGGTTGTCCCACGCCCACCGGCACGCTTTGTCCGTTCTTGCCGCAGGTTCCCACGCCGGGATCCAATTTCATGTCGTTGCCGATCATGCTGACGCGCGTCAGACACTCCGGCCCGCTGCCGATCAGCGTTGCACCCTTAATCGAGGCGCCGATCTTGCCGTCTTCGACCAGATAAGCCTCGGTGCAGGAGAAAACGAATTTGCCGTTGGTGATGTCCACCTGTCCGCCGCCGAAATTCGGCGCATAGATTCCGGTCTTCACGCTGGCGAGGATTTCTTCGTGTGTTTTGTCGCCGGCCAGCATGTAGGTGTTGGTCATGCGCGGCATGATCGCGCTGGAATAGGATTGCCGCCGCCCATTGCCGGTCGGCGCCATACCCATCAGCCGCGCGTTCTGGCGGTCCTGCATATAGCCCTTCAGGATTCCGTCCTCGATCAGCACCGTGCGCGAGGTCGGCGTGCCTTCGTCGTCGATGGAGAGCGAACCGCGCCGACCGCCGATGGTGCCGTCGTCGACCACCGTGACACCGGGCGCCGCGACGCGCTCGCCGAGCAGGCCCGAAAAAGCGCTGGTCTTTTTGCGGTTGAAATCGCCTTCCAGCCCGTGACCGATGGCTTCGTGCAGCAGGATTCCCGGCCAGCCCGGTCCGAGCACGACCGTCATTTCGCCGGCCGGAGCGGGCACCGACGCAAGATTTACCAGCGCTTGACGATAGGCTTCGTCGACAGCCGCTTGCCAGTAATCGGCCGCGAGATAGGTCTCATAACCGCCGCGTCCGCCGCCGCCATAGCTGCCGGCTTCCTGCCGGCCGTTCTCTTCGACCACCACCGACACATAAATCCGTACCAGAGGGCGGATGTCGCGATAGGTCTCGCCGCCCGGCCGAATGATCTCGATGTTCTGCCATTCGCCGGTCAGTGAGCACGAGACCTGCCGCACCCGCGAGTCCTTGTTGCGGGCATAGGCATTCATGTCTTCCAGCAGCTTCACCTTCTTCTCGAAGGCTGCGGTCTCGAGCGGATCGATGTCCGAATAGAGCTTGACGTTGGTGCGGGCGGGAGCTGCGCTGACCGCGCCGGAATAGCCGCGCGCCACGGTCCGCACGGTGTCGGCGGCGCGGGCTATGGCCGCCTCGGACAATTCATTGGCATGGGCGTAGCCGGTGGCCTCGCCGCAAACCGAACGCAGGCCAAAGCCTTGTGTGGTATCGAAATTGGCCGCTTTCAGCCGCCCGTCGTCGAACGAAAAGGACTCGCTTTGACAGAATTCCAGGAACAGCTCGCCGTCATCCGCCCCGGTCAGCGCCTCGTCGACTTTGGCCTGGACCCGGCTGCGGTCCATTCCGGTGCGGGCGAAAAAGTGATCGGCGGCCATGAACTACCTCTTGTTTCGTCGGTTTTCGGCGTTAAAAGCGAATGTTACTAGATATCGGCATTCGCAACGTTTTCCACAAGGAGCTGACGCAAGGGGAGGGGTGGCTCCGTGACCCGCGCCATAAGGTCGCAACGACAATCGAACCTTAACGCCTCTAAATCGCATATAGAATCTTAGAAATCGCCTATAAAATCCCGGGGACGTGTGCCGAATCGTGCGCAAGTCCGTATTTTACACGAGGGTTTCGATGTTCCTCAGAAATACCGCCATCGGTGCGGCAGTCCTGGCAGTCTTGACCGGAGCGACGGGCTCGGCTTTTGCGGCGCCGCACAATTGGCAGATGGGTATGCAGTCCGCTGCAACGCCGGTCATGGTGCAGATCGAGGATTTCCACCGTCTGCTTTTGTACATCATTACGGCGATCTGCGTTTTCGTGCTGTTGCTGCTGATCTGGGTGATGCTGCGCTACAATCAGCGCGCCAATCCCGTTCCCAGCAAAAACCATCATAACACGCTGCTCGAAGTGGCATGGACGGGCATTCCGGTCATCATCCTGGTGTTGATCGCCGTTCCCTCTTTCCGGCTTCTCTATTTCGAGGCGGCCATCCCCAAAGCGGACGTCACCATTCTGGCCATCGGTAAGCAGTGGTTCTGGACCTATCAATATCCCAAGGAAGGCGGCTTCCAGTTCGACTCTTACATGTTGAAGGACGACGCCGCGAAGAAGGCGGGAGAGCCGCGCCTGCTCGGCGTCGACAATCCGGTTTATGTGCCGGTCAATAAAGTCGTCGAAGTGGAGACCACCGGCGCGGACGTGATCCATTCCTGGGCGGTACCGGCCTTTGGCGTGAAGTTGGATGCTGTACCGGGCCGCATCAATCATACCTGGTTTAAAGCGACGGCGATCGGCACCTATTACGGCCAATGCTCGCAGCTCTGCGGCGCCAATCACGCGTACATGCCGATCGAGGTGAAAGTCGTCAGCGATGCGGAATACGCCGCCTGGCTGGCCAAAGCGAAAAAGAAATACGCAGCAATCGACACCGCCGACGCGTTCCGCGTCGCGGCGAAATAGGACGGACAGCGACATGGCGGATACGGCCCACGCACACGAAGATCACCCGCATGGCTGGCGGCGCTACGTCTATTCGACGAACCATAAGGACATCGGCACGATGTACCTTGTTTTCGCGATCTGCGCCGGCCTGATCGGCGGCTTTCTCTCGATGATGATCCGCGCGAACTTGATGTACCCGGGCATGCACGTATTCCCCAATTCGCACATGTACAACGTGTTCGTCACCGGCCACGGTTTGATCATGATCTTCTTCATGATCATGCCGGCGATGATCGGCGGTTTCGGTAATTGGCTGGTGCCGCTGATGATCGGGGCGCCGGATATGGCGTTCCCGCGCATGAACAACATTTCGTTCTGGCTGTTGCCGTTCTCCTTCGCGCTACTGATCACTTCGATGTTCGTCGAAGGCGATTCCGGCGGCATAGGCGTCGGCGGCGCTTGGACATTGTATGCACCGCTTTCGACCACCGGCTCACCCGGTCCGGCGATGGATTTCGCCATCTTCTCGGTGCACATCGCGGGCGCGTCCTCGATCTTGGGCGCGATCAATTTCATTACCACCATCCTCAACATGCGCGCACCGGGCATGACGCTGCACAAGATGCCGCTGTTCGTGTGGTCGATCTTGGTGACGGCGTTCCTGCTGCTGCTGTCGTTGCCGGTGCTGGCCGGCGCCATCACGATGCTGCTGACCGATCGCCATTTCGGCACAGCCTTCTTCAATCCGGCAGGCGGCGGCGATCCGATCCTTTACCAGCATCTGTTCTGGTTTTTCGGCCATCCCGAAGTCTACATTTTGATCCTGCCGGGCTTCGGCATGATCAGTCACATCGTCTCGACCTTCTCGAAGAAACCGGTGTTCGGTTATCTCGGCATGGCCTATGCGATGGTGTCGATCGGTTTCATCGGCTTTCTGGTTTGGGCGCACCATATGTACACGGTGGGCCTCAGCGTCGACACCAGAGCCTATTTCGTGTTCGCCACCATGGTGATCGCGGTGCCGACGGGCATCAAGGTGTTCTCCTGGATTGCGACGATGTGGGGCGGCTCCATCGAGTTCAAGACGCCGATGCTCTGGGCGATCGGCTTCATCTTTCTGTTCACCATCGGCGGCGTGACGGGCGTCGTGCTGGCGAATGCCGGTGTCGACGTATCGCTGCACGACACCTATTACGTGGTGGCGCATTTCCATTATGTGCTGTCGCTGGGCGCGGTGTTCGCGATTTTTGCCGGCTGGTATTTCTGGTTTCCGAAGTTCACCGGCTACATGTACAACGAGTTCCTCGGCAAGCTGCATTTCTGGATTACCTTCGTTGGCGTCAATCTGGCGTTCATGCCGATGCATTTCCTGGGGCTCGCCGGCATGCCGCGCCGCCTGGCGGATTATCCCGACGCCTTTGCTGGCTGGAACTTCGTCTCCTCCATCGGTGCGTTCATCGCCGGAGCGGGCGTCCTGGTTTTCCTCGCAGCCATGGTGGAGGCCTTCGTGGTGAAACGCCGCGCCGGCGACAATCCATGGGGCGTGGGCGCCACGACATTGGAATGGACGCTGTCTTCGCCGCCGCCGTTCCACACTTATAACGAACTACCGAAGATCACCTGATCAAATGACACGGTTCGAAACCTAATTCTTGGGATAACGACATTGAGCAGCAAAAAAGCGCCTAAGATTGTTCGTGGCCTCAGCAAGGTCGGTTCGCGCTCGGGCGTGCCGGCCGAAAAACGGCGCACCAATCGCGCAGTTCGCCATTCCACCAAAGGCGTGATCGGGGAGTTGGCCGACGATGTGGACGACCGTGCCGAGGCCAAGCTGGCGGACCGGACCTATCAGGGTCTGCATCCACTCCCGATTGTTGAGACGCGCGTCTTAAAGACCAAACCGAAAAAGAAGAAGCGCTCGCCAGAGGCCCTGACCGCGGCCAAGAAGCGGGCCGCGCAGGCCCTGCAGAAGGAACTGGACCGCAGCACGCGAGAAAAGGCGGAACGCCGCGCCAAGCGCCGTGCCAAGGCACGCGCTTTGAAGGAGGCGCGCAAGCAATGAGCTTGGTCACAAGCGAACTTTATCGTCCGGCCGCCACGGTCGATGATTTCTTCGCGCTGCTGAAGCCGCGCGTGATGTCGCTTGTCATCTTCACGGGGCTGGCCGGCATTATTGTCGCGCCGGGTCCGGTCAATTTGCCGACGGCGTTTTGCGCGCTGCTCTGCATCGCGATCGCGGCGGGTGCGTCCGGGGCGCTCAACATGGCGTATGACAGCGACATCGACGCGCTGATGACGCGCACGGCGTCGCGTCCCGTCCCGCTGGGGCATATTGCGCGCGGCGATGCGCTGGCCTTTGGCTGGACGCTGGCCGTCGCGGCCGTGACGATGATGCTGCTGTTCGTCAACGGTTTGGCGGCAGGACTTCTCGCCTTCACCATCTTCTTCTATGTCGGCGTCTATACGCTCGGGCTCAAGCGCCGCACGCCGCAGAACATCGTGATCGGCGGACTCTCGGGCGCGTTGCCTCCGGCCATCGGTTGGGCCGCTGTCACCGGCACGTTGTCCTTTGCGCCGCTTTTGCTGGTGGCGATCATCTTTTTGTGGACGCCGCCGCATTTCTGGTCGCTGGCGTTGTTCCGTTCCGATGACTATGCCCGCGCCGGCGTGCCGATGATGCCGGTCGCCAAAGGCAAACACGTTACGCGCATCCAGATTGTTTTTTACGCGCTAATCTTGATTCCCGTCGGCCTGTTGCCGGCCGCCATCGGATTGGGCGGACCGCTTTATCTGATGGCGTCGGCGGGGCTCGGCGGCTTGATGATCTGGAACGCCATCGCCGTTCTGCGCGAAACCGATGCGGCGCGCGAAAGTGCGGCCCGGCGGATGTTTGCCGTCTCGATCTTCTATCTGTTTTCGCTGTTTGCGGCGCTGATCGCCGAACGCCTTGTCGGCATCGCGGCATTGCCGGCGTGGATGTGAGGCGATGGGCGAGGAGCGCAACCAAAGGGCACGGCGCTTTCGCAATATCGCACTCGCGCTCGTGTTGTTCGCTCTGGTGATCTTGTTTTACGTGATGACGTTCTTGCGGGTTCATCCTTAGGGATCGAGGAAGAGGGTTGGTTATGGCGCATGGCGATGTGAAACACGATTATCACCTGGTCGACCCCAGCCCATGGCCGTTTATCGGCGCGCTGGGCGCCTTTGCGATGTTCATCGGCGCCATATTCTGGATGAACAAAGATTACACCGGCTTCTTCGGCTTGCCGGTGAACGGCACGCCCGTCGTCTTCTTCGCCGGTCTGGCGCTGGTGCTTTACACCATGGTCGGCTGGTGGCGCGACGTCATCTCCGAATCCGTCGATCGCGGCGATCATACGCCGGTGGTGAAGCTGGGTCTGCGCTTCGGCATGCTGCTGTTCATCGCCTCCGAAGTGATGTTCTTCGTCGCCTGGTTCTGGGCGTATTTTAACACGGCGCTCTTCCACAACGATGTCGGCGTTTCGGCTTGGCCGCCAACCGGTATTGTGACACTCGATCCTTGGCACTTCCCGCTGCTGAATACGCTGATCCTGCTCACCTCGGGCACGACAGTGACCTGGGCGCATCATGCGATCCAACATGGCGATAAGAAAGGCGCGGTGCAGGGCTTGTTCCTGACGGTGCTTCTCGGCGCCTCGTTCACCTGCATTCAAGCTTACGAATATTCCCATGCGCCATTCACCTTCGGCTTCAACGGCGCAGCACTGGCGCCCTTCACCGATGCGGCGCACGCCAATCTGTCGATCGGTATCGGCAATCTCGGCGCCATCTACGGCTCGACCTTCTTCATGGCCACGGGCTTTCACGGCTTCCACGTCATTGTCGGGACGATTTTCCTGACCGTGTGTTTGGGCCGCGCTATCGCCGGCCATTTCACGCCGACCCGCCATTTCGGCTTCGAAGCCGCCGCGTGGTACTGGCACTTCGTCGACGTCGTGTGGCTGTTCCTCTTCACCTGCATTTATGTTTTGGGGCAGGGCGCGGTGGTATCTTGATTTAACCTTCCCAAGTTGCGCGGGCTTGTCCGCCGTAGCTTTAGCGAAGGCGGATGGGGGGCGAATGCCCAATGTCAGCACGCTGTATGCAGCCCTGTTTGGGCGGTGTCCTCGCTGTGGCCAAGGCAAGTTGTTCGACGGTTATCTCAGCATCGCCAAAAACTGCAGCGCCTGCGGCCTCGATTACGCGATGTTCGATGCGGGCGATGGCCCCGCCGTGTTTCGTCATCCTGGTCGTGGGTGCGATCGTCTGCGCGGCCGCCTTGTATGTCGAGTTCACCTTCCAGCCGCCCTACTGGGTCCATGCGGTGCTTTGGATTCCGACCGTCACGATCCTGACGCTTGTTCTTTTGCGTTTCGCGAAATCGCTGCTGCTCGTGCTGCAATACAAAAACCGCGCAGGGGAGGGGCGGTTGAAGAAATAACTTTCCTCCCCCGTTTACGGGGGAGGTGGCTGCCGAGCACGAATGTGCGAGGTAGACGGAGGGGGCGGATATATGCAATCCCCCCTCCGCCTCGCTATGCTTGGCACCTCCCCCGTAAACGGGGGAGGAAACATGGTTGCGCTCTGCATGCTCCACTTCCGTCCCTTCCCAACACTCACCGCGTTCTGCGCGGTGTTGTTCGCCTTTCTCATCGGCCTGGGCGTTTGGCAGCTCGAACGGCTGCAATGGAAGCTCGGTCTGATCGCGGAGGCGAACCGCAATCTTGCTGCCGCGCCATGGTCGCTCGACGAGGCATTGGCGAAAGGCCCCGCCGCGCACTATCACCGTGTTGTTCTCGACGGCAGATTCGTCGACGGCAAAGAAGCCTATGTCTATTCCACCGGCCCCGACGGCGCGCCGGTCTATCACGTGCTGACGCCGTTGGAGACGCGCGACAGGCGAATGTTGCTGGTCGACCGCGGTATCGTGCCCCCATCGCTGATCGATCCGAAGACGCGCATACAAGTTCAAGGCGAACGGCATGTTATCGGCGTCTGGCGCGTCCCCGATGCGCCGGGCCTATTCACGCCGCCGGCCGATGTGGCGCATCGCATCTGGTATTCGCGCAATGTCGCCGCCATCGCCGCCGCCGATCATGTCCGTCTGGCGGCGCCGGTCTTGGTGGAAGCCGATGCCGCCCCTAATCCCGGCGGCTGGCCCAAAGGTGGGCAAACGCAGATCACCTTCCGCAACGATCATTTGCAATACGCCATCACTTGGTTTGCCCTGGCGGCGGCGTTGTTCGGGGTCTATATCGCCTTCCATATCAGCAAGGGACGCCTCGCTTGGCGTTGACAGGGCCATGGACCAGCCACCCGACAATTACGACAACCGGCAGCGGACCAATCTTTTGGTGATCGGCATCGTCATCGCGCTTGTCGTCATCACCGTGACGCTGATGCTGATGCTCAAGCATGGGATAGATTTGGAGGATTGTTTCGCGGCCGGCCATCATCATTGCGCGCCGATCGACGAGACGCAGAATTAATGCAGTTTGAGATTGATGAATTAAAAAAGTTTTGTCATGCCCGCGAGCGCGAAGCGTTTTCTGCCCCCGCTTTAGCGGCCGCCTTCGCTAAAGCTACGGCGGGCCAAGTGAAATTCACTTGCCGCGGCGAAGCCTTTAGGCGTAGCCGGGGGGAAGTGCCCACCGAAGCCTTGGCTGAGGTGGGCGAAGGGGGCATGCACCGCACCTGCCCCCTCCGCTTCGCTCGCAAGTGCTCGCTCAGCACCTCCCCCGCTGCGCGGGGGCGGAAAAGCTCGCTCGGCCGGGAATGACAGTCCGAATTCTCAATCAAAAAGGTCTTTGGTAAAAAAAGGCGGGGATTGCTCCCCGCCTTCCAAGAAACAAAACGGACCGCGCCGTTAATGGCGGCGGCATTCGTCGATGTAATGCTTACGTGCATCGCGTTCGGCATCGGCATCCTCGCGCGAGGCGCCGCGGCACCAGTCGAAGTGAACGTGATAATCCTCCGACCAACGCGTTTCGTCACGCAGCCCGCGCTCGCAGAAATGCGTTTCGTGGGCCACATGTACTTGGCTAAGCGCCGCAGTCGCGTAGTCGCGGCAGAAACGTTCGCTCGCCGCGTTGGCGGGCGACGACAACCGCAGCGGCACCGATAACCAGCGCGCCAAGCATCATTCCTATGGCTTTCATTATTACCTCCCCATCGTGGATGGGCGGGACGCTAGCATGGGATTTGGCTCCGTTAATTCCATAAAGAATATACGGATTTTATCTTGAGTGTCGTCTTCAACAGTTCTTCAATGCCTGAAGTTGGTCGGTCCGCGGGTGATTTTCGGCGGCCAATTCCGGTGCTTTAACGCGGCGTTTTCTTTCTTCGGGGACAAGGACACGCAGGTGTTGACATTTGTTTACACTGATGCGACTATAGTCGGGCGGCGCAAATGAGACCGCGCCATCCGAACAAAGAGATCGAAGCGGCGGTCGCCTATGCGGAGTTGCAAGATTGGCGATGGAAGAAGGCGCATGGTCATGCCTGGGGTAGACTGTTGTGCCCCATGAACGATCGCGAGGGTTGCCAGCTTTCGGTGTGGTCGACGCCAAAGGGTCCGCAGAACCACGCCAAAGCAATCCGGCGGGCGGTCGATCGCTGCAGTCACGCGCACGGAGAATGACGATGAAAACGCACGAATTCGCAATCATCGCGTCCGGATTGGATCCCGAAGCCGAAGACTTCGAAGACAAATTCTTCGAAGCCGGTTGCGACGATGCGACCATTTCGTTTCAGAAAGGCGCCATCATTCTCGAATTTGCGCGCCAAGCGAAGACGTTCTCGCGCGCTCTGATTTCCGCGTTCTCGGATGTTCAAAAGGCTGGCGCGAAAGTGGAGCGGTTCGAGCCGGATTATCTCGTCAGCTTGTCCGATATCGCCACGCGCAGTGGTCTGTCGCGTGCGGCAATTTCGCTTTATTGCCAAGGCAAGCGCGCATCGGGGTTTCCTGCGCCGGTCGCTCGCGTGACGTCCGAGAGCCCGCTTTGGGATTGGGTGGACGTCGCGCGTTGGATGCATAAGCAATCGAAAGTCGCGGAAGACGTGGTTCTTCAGGCCTGGATGGTCAGAGAGGCGACACTTCTGACGCAGTTTCATTCGCTACCAAGCGATCAGTTTGCGAAGAAGCTGGAAGAGCGTCTGGCGGCCGTCGAAACCGCTTAGCGTTTCCCGGAAGCCTTCGAAGGGCCACGCAATTTTCAAAAACCCCGGTATGGTGGGCGCTCGGAGTTTGTTTAAACTGCCCCTCGAAATCTTAAACCGCCGCTCTAAATCGGCGTCCTAACCCCATGCGATATCTAAGCACCCGCGGGCAATCTCCGCTGCAAACCTTCTCCGAGACGCTGCTGGCGGGCTTGGCGCCCGATGGCGGGCTTTATCTGCCCGAGGCGTGGCCGCGTTTCAGCGCTGCGGAAATGGCCGCATTCGGCGCCATGCCCTATGCCCATGCAGCACGCGCCATCATCGGCCGCTTGGCCGGAGACTCGTTCTCAAACGACGATCTCGCGGCCGATATCGCAGCCGCCTATGCGTCATTCGACGATCCGCGCATCGCGCCGCTGACCGAGATTGGGCCGAATCTTTATCTGCTGGAGCTGTTTCACGGCCCGACGCTGGCCTTCAAAGACATCGCGCTGCAGGTGCTTGGGCGGCTTTTCGCCCGCGCCCTGAAAAAGCGAGGAGGGCGGGCCACGGTTCTCGCCGCAACCTCGGGCGACACCGGCTCGGCGGCTATCGCGGCGCTGGGCGGGCTCGAGAATATCGAAGTCTTCGTGCTGCATCCCAAAGGCCGCGTCAGCGAGGTGCAGCGCCGCCAAATGACCACCGCGCCCTTCACCAATGTGCACAATATCGCGCTGGAAGGCAGCTTCGACGACGCCCAGGCCATCGTGAAGGCGCTGTTCGCGGAAACGGAATTCGCGCAGCGCGTCCATCTCACGGCCGTCAATTCGATCAACTTCGCGCGCATCGCGGCGCAGAGCGTTTATTATTTCACGGCCGCGGCAGAGCTCGGCGCGCCGCCCGTTTTCGTCGTGCCCACCGGCAATTTCGGCGATGTGTTTGCGGGCGAGGCGGCTATGCGCATGGGTCTCTCCATTGAGAAGCTCGTCGTCGCCACCAACGCCAACGACATCATGGCGCGAGCGCTCAATGACGGGGTCTATGCCGCGGGCAACGCGCAACCCACGCTCAGTCCTTCGATGGATATTCAGGTGGCCAGCAATTTCGAGCGCGCGCTGTTCGAAGCCTCCTGCCGCAATGCCTCTTGGGTGCGCGAAGCGATGGCGCAATTCGCCGCCACCAAGAGCATTACGCTGCCCAATGGCGTTCACACGGCTCTGCGGGCGCGCTATGCCGCGTTGCGTTGCGGCGATGAACAAACCTTGGCCGCTATAGCCCGGGTGCGGCGCGATTCCGGTCACCTGATCGACCCCCATACGGGGGTCGGCGTGGCGGCCGCTTACAACCTGTACGGGCATGCCAAAGGACCGGTGGTTGTCCTTTCCACCGCCCATCCGGCCAAGTTTCCTGACGCCGTTCAGAGGGCCGTGGGGGAAATTCCTCCACCGCCTCCGCGGCTTAAGGGGGTCATGACGGCTCCCGAAAAAATGACTGTTTTGGCCCCCGAAAAAGGGTTGGTTCAGAGCTTTATCGAGGCTACACTGCCTCCATCATGAACGTCAAAATTTCTCGTCTTTCCAATGGGTTGATCGTAGCGACTGACCCGATGCCTCAGCTCGAGAGCGCGGTCGTCGGTGTGTGGGTCAATTGCGGCGCGCGCAACGAAACGCGCACGCTGATGGGCGTCTCGCACATGCTCGAACACATGGCGTTCAAAGGCACGCGCCGACGCACCGCGCGCGACATCGCCGAGCAGATCGAAGCTGTGGGCGGTTTTCTCAACGCCTACACGAGTTGCGAGCAAACCGCGTTTCACGCGCGGGTGCTCAAGGCCGATGTGCCGCTGGGGCTCGACATCCTCGCCGACATACTCACCGAGCCGACCTTCGATCCGGTGGAACTCGATCGCGAGCGCCAAGTGGTGCTGCAGGAGATCGGTCAGGCGCGCGACACGCCCGACGACATCATCTTCGATCATCTCCAGTCCGTAACCTATCCCGATCAGGCGATGGGCTGGCCGATTTTGGGCGAGGAAGAGACGGTTTCCGCCTTCACCCGCGAAGATCTTTCGACCTATTTGCGCACCCATTATCACGCCGGCGGAATGACGCTGATCGCATCGGGCTCGGTCGAGCACGAGGCCATGGTCCGCCTGGCGGAAGACAAGTTCTGCAAGCTTATTCCGGGCGCGACGCCGCCCCCGCCGCTAGCGGTTTACCAAGCCGGCGAGCATCACGAAGAAGGCGATTTGGAGCAGGCCCATATCGCCTTTGCCTTCCCAGGCGTGTCGAATTTGCATCCCGATTTCTATGTCTCGCAGGTCTATGTCGGGGCGCTGGGCGGCGGTATGTCGTCGCGGCTGTTTCAGGAAGCGCGCGAGAAGCGCGGTCTCTGCTATACGATCTACGCCTTCGCGCAGAGCGCCAAGGACAGCGGCACGCTCGGCATCTATGCGGGCACCGGTGAAGCGGAAGCGGCGCAAATCGGCGCCGTGGTGGCGGGCGAAATGGAATCACTGGCGCAAACCGCAACCGATGCGGAAGTCGCACGCGCCAAGGCGCAGTTGCGTTCGGAACTCTTGATGGGCCTCGAACAACCCAGTTCGCGCGCCGAAATGGTTGCCGGTCACTTGTTCAACCACGGCCGCGTGCTGACGGCGGAGGAATTGGAAGCCAAGCTCGATGCCGTCGACGCCGCGGCGGTTCGCCGCTTCGGTGCGCAAGTGATGGCGGCGGGATGCCCCGCCATCGCCACGGTTGGTCCCGCGGGTAAGCTCGAACGTTACGAAACATTTGCGGGACGGTTCGGTTTGCGGCAGACCGTGCGCGCGGCCGAATGAAGACTGGACCCATGGCCTTTATGCGCGGGCTGACCTTTCCGGGCGGCCAACAACCGATCATTCGCGGCGACGGCGTGTATTTGCGCTATCCGCGCATCGCCGATTACTTGGTCTGGTCGCGGCTCAGGGGCGAGAGCAGGAACTTTCTCGCGCCTTGGGAACCGTCCTGGGCCGCCGATGAATTGACCAAAGGTGCGTTCCGCCGCCGCATCAAACGTTACCAAAAAGAAACGCGACAAGATTCGGCATATGCGTTCTTTGTCTTCCGGTCCGAGGACAATGCGCTGATGGGCGGTTGTACTTTGTCGAATGTTCGCCGCGGCGTAACCCAATGCTGCGCTTTGGGATACTGGATCGGCGAACGTTTTGCGCGCCAGGGCTATATGTATGATGCGCTGCGGGCCCTGGTTCCGTTCATTTTTTCCACTTTGGGGCTTCACCGAATTGAGGCGGCTTGTTTGCCAAGCAACGAACCTTCCAAGAACCTTTTGGTCAAAACGGGGTTCCGGCAGGAGGGGCTCGCCAAGCGCTATCTGCAGATCAATGGCGAGTGGCGCGACCATGCCCTATTTGCTTTGCTCGAAGACGAGGCGCAGGTAGGTTAGCGCCCCGCGCAAACCGGCGCGCAACACGGACGCCCAGGGATCATCGACGCCTGTGATGAGAAGAATGGCTCTCGCCGCTGCATTGGTCGCCGTCCTGATTGGCGGCGTACAAGCGGCATCCGCGCCGATATCGGCGCCGCACAGCGTCGGCTTCGGCGGCCCCGAAGGCGTGATCGAATTAAAGCATATTCTGAAGCCCTATCAGCCGCCGCCGGGCGCCAAGCCGGACACATCGCGCTGGTACACCTTTGTTGCCGTCAATGATTTCAAACGGCCGGCCGTCCGCGTTCTGCATGCGGGACAACAGCCGGGGATCGGGCTCGGATTCTTCCCGCGCGCCTCGAGGCCGCAGATCCTGCAAGTCGTCTGCACCGATCCGAATGTCATCATTGAAAGCGCCAGTGCTTACGCGCGCCGCGCCTTTCGCGTCGAAATTCCGCCGTCGACGTCCGCCGCCATTGGGGTCCGCTTTGCCAATGCGAAGTCGCCGCCGTCGTTGTTAGCTTGGACGGAACCGGATCTCGCCACGCACAACCGCCAGCTGGCGATTTTCATTGCGGCCGTTGCCGGTTTGATCGCCGCCGCTGCCGCCATCGCGGGCGGATTGGCTGTGATGACGCATCACACGGCACCGCGTTGGGCAGCCGCAACTTTGTTCATGATGCTGCTCACGCGGCTCGCTGCAACGGGGATGTTCGACGGCAGCCTCGCCACCCCCGTGGGCGGACCTTATGGGCTCACGGCGCTGTTCGGAGGCTTATCGCTTGCCGCCGGATTACGCCTAGCGGATGCGATCGTTCCCTTGAACGAGATTTGGCCACGGGCACGGCGCTGGTTCGATCGCATCGTGATCGGGATTCTGGTGCTATCGGCACTGGCTTATCTTGGCGTGCCCGGGGCGACATTGTTGACCGACTTCTTGATCGTTCTGGGGTCTCTGACGATCGCGCTTTACATGCTGTATCGCGGGCGCACCGGTTCGAAGGCTGCCACTGTGGTGATGCCGAGCGCGGGATTGTTCGCGCTCGTTGCCGTAGCCGGGACCTTCTTGGCCTTCGGCGGCTTCGGCGCGCAGCCGCTGGTGCCCGATTTGGCCGGCGGGTTTGCGGCGGCGGGCGCCGTGCTTCTGGCTCTGGCAGTCGCCGCAGGGGAGGGTATCGCGGTGGTTCCCTTTGCCCGCCTCAAGCCTGTTGCACCGCCGCCTGCACCGATCCCCGCACCGCTTCCCGCTCCGCCGCCCATACAAGCGCCGATCCCGCATGCGGCCATCGAAGCGATCGGGGCGTCCTATCAAGGCATATTCGATCTCGATTTTTCCGAGAATTGCTTGGTCCTTTCGCGCGAGGCGGCTGCGCTCATCGGACTTGGCGAAACCCAGATGGCCCATGCCGTTTGGATCGCGCGCATCCATCCCGAAGATCGCGGCGTCTATGAGCAGGCGGTCGCCGATTACAGCGCACAAGCCGGTCTCGCCTTCCGCATCGAGTTCCGCGTCCGCAGCGAAGACGGCAATTATTCTTGGTTCGAATTGCGCGCCACGATGAAAGGCCCTGAGGGCGGCGCGGCGGAGCGCTGCGTGGGCTTGCTGGCCGACATCACCTTCCGAAAGGACGCCGAAGCGGCCTTGATGGATCGCACGCTACGCGATCCGCTCACCGGTTTGGGCAACCGCGTAGCGCTGATGGAGGAGCTCGAGAATCTCGGAGAGCGGCTGCGCGATGCGACCTTCGCGCTGCTCGATATCGACCGCTTCAAAGCGATCCATGCCAGTCTCGGCGATGCGGGCGGCGATGATGTATTGTCCAAACTGGCCCAGCGTTTGGTGAATTGGTTCTCGGGTTTTGCGCAGATCTTTCGCGTCGGCGGCGATGCTTTCGCCGTGCTGTTGAAAAAACCCGGCGGCAAGGCGTCCGAGATCGGCGACGAATTGGTGGAGGTTTGCGGCGCCGCGCATCTGCTGCACGGACGCAATGTATTCGCACCGGCAAGCGTGGGGGTTACCGAAGGTCATGAAGCGCGCGACCCGCTCGATCTTCTGAAGAACGCGGAGCTGGCGCTGATTTAAGCCAAGCGCCAGGGCGGCGATTGCGCCAGAGTTTATTCCACGGATTTGGAATCCCTGGCTCCCGGCGACACCGTCGCGCTCGAATTGGAGCTTCGCAAAGCGCTCGACAATGACGAGATCGAAGTCTTCTATCAGCCGATTATGCGCCTCTCCGATCGCACGGTCGCAGGCTTCGAAGCGCTTTTGCGTTGGCGCCATCCCACCAAAGGGCTCGTCGCGCCGGTCGATTTCATCGCCCATTCCGAGGAAAGCGGTCTTATCGTCGCGCTGGGCCGATTGGCTTTGCACCGCGCGGCAAAAGATCTTTCGCAGTGGCAGCGCTTCTTTCCGCTGGGCGAGCCGCTATTCGCCAGCATCAATCTCTCCCGCCGCCAATTGCAGGATACCGGGCTGGAGAATTACATCGCCGATCTTCTCGGCACGGCGCAAATCGCGCCCGGCACCTTGCGGTTGGAGGTGACGGAAAGTGCCGTCGCCGCGGATGGCGACGCCTGCGAACTTCTAACACGCATCCGAAATCACGGGGCGGGACTAGCGATAGACGATTTCGGCACCGGCCTGTCGAGCCTCAGCCAATTGAAGGATATTCCGTTCGACACCGTGAAGATCGATAAGAGCTTCCTGTCGCGCCATGGCGGCACCGATTCCGATTCCAACGGCGATGTCGTGTTGTCTTCCATCGTCGCGTTGGCGCGCGATCTGCGGCGCGGCGTCATCGTGGAGGGCGTGGAAACCGAAAGCGATGCCGCGCGGATGGTGGATTTGGGCTGCGAATATGCCCAGGGTTATTTGTTTTCCGAACCCCTTACGGCGAAGGATACCTTGGCTTATATCGCCCGGCATTTCCGCACCGAAGCGCCGCGCTCAGGCGCGGCCGGCCTCGGCGGATAAGCCCGATATATCGGCGCCCAGTTTGGCCAGCGCCGTCGTCCATTTGGCGTTATAGTCGGTATCGAACACCAGACTCTCGTCGGCGTCGCAGTGAATCCAGCCATTCGCCATGATTTCGCTTTCGATCTGGCCGACGCCCCAGCCGGCATATCCGAGCGCCAGGATGGATTTTTTCGGGCCATGACCTTGCGCGATCGCGCGCAGCACGTCGATCGACGCGGTCAGCGAGAACTTATCGGTGAGGGACAGCGTGGTCTGCGGATTGGTGTAATCGGCCGTATGCAGCACGAAGCCGCGGCCCATCTGGACGGGTCCGCCGAACAGGATGGGTGTCTCGGCCGAACCCGGTATCACATCGATCTCGAATTTTGCCATCAGATCGTGGAACGAAAGGCCGGCAATCGGCTTGTTGATGATCAAGCCCATCGCGCTGTCCGAGGAATGCTCGCACATAAAAATAACACTCTTCTCGAATCGCGGATCCGCCATGCCGGGCATGGCGATCAGCAGCTTGCCTTCCAGGAAGCCTTCGCCCTGTTGCGGTGCCGGAGTCGACTGCGCCATGTCTCACAGTAGCATAATGCTTCCCGCTGAGGCGAGTTTACGATAATAATAAACAACACAAAAACCGCAGGAGAGCTTCATGACGATCAAAGTCGGCGACAAGGTTCCATCGGCAACACTAATGGAAAAGAAGAAGGATACGGGGCCGGCGCCGGTCAAGACCGCCGATCTATTCGCCGGTAAGAAAGTCGTAGTTTTTGCATTGCCGGGCGCCTTCACGCCGACCTGCTCGGCAAAGCACCTGCCGGGCTTTATCCAGCACGCCGATGAGATCAAGAAGAAGGGCGTCGATGTGATCGCCTGTCTCTCCGTGAACGATGCGTTTGTCATGGGTGCTTGGGGAGAACAGCAAGGCGCCGGCGACAAGGTGATGATGCTGGCCGACGGCAACGGCGAATTTACCCAGGCGCTGGGTCTGGAAATGGACGCCACGAAATTCGGTATGGGCAAGCGCAGTCAGCGTTTCTCCATGCTGGTCGAAAATGGCGTGGTGAAACAACTTAACATTGAAGAGCCGGGCGCTTACTCGATCTCCAGCGCGGAGCATATTTTGAAGGAGCTATAGGCGCGAATTCGTAACGACTTGTGAAAGCGGGGCGCAGAGTTTTCTGCCCCCGCGAAGCGGGGGAAGTGGCCGCGAAGCGGCCGAAGGGGGGCTCGAAAGGTCGAGCTCGCGCAGAATGCTAATCTATTATGCGTCGTTCTTGGCCGAAGCCTATCTGCAATGCTGTGCGTTTGCACATGTGCCCCCTTCGCCTCGCGCTACGCGCTCGGCACTTCCCCCGCTTCGCGCAGGGCTGTCCGGGGAAAATTCAAGCATAGTCGAACTCCAGCTGGTCAAGGGAGTATGCCGGCTTGGGTTTGGAGGGGTGTACGTCTGGCGGTTTATCGATTTTTGCGATTGGCATGCGCAGGAAGAGACGATCCGCGATGAGGCCGGCCAAACGGATGATGGGGATTTTGACGAGATTTTCGCGGGCAGCGAGGCGCAGAAGCAGATAAGCGATCATTGCGGCAACGATCTGCAATCGGATGGCATTCTGGTTGCGGCCGAGGAAGGTCGTGATGTCGAGGTGTTGCTTGATCCAGCGGAACAGAAGCTCGATCTGCCAGCGCTTTTTGTAGAAGCTCGCGATCTCGACGGCGGAACGCTCCATGTCGTTGGTTATGAGTGTGATCTTTGGGCCATCATCACGGCGCAGGCGGATGCGCCGCAGCGGGATCGCGAGCTTGGAATTGCCCTTGGAGACGAACTTGACCTCGGCTTCGTCGATGATCTTGAAGCCGTCGCCATTGCATCTTCTGGGCTTGCGCTTGGAAATCGCGCGGAACTTCGAAGATATCTTCTGGCGGGTCACGAACGTCGCGGAAGCCTCATGAATTGCTGTCCACCAAGGGTATTTGCAATAGGCTTTGTCGAAGACGTGCATAAAACCGGGCTGGATTGGAAACCGTTCGCCGATGGTTACGTCGTTGATGTTGGCGTCGGTGATCTCGATATGGGTCGGGGTGTCGGACACCGGATCGTAGACGACATGAAGCTTCAGCCCTTTAATGCGTCCGTTCGACTTCACCCAATCGATAGCCGCACTCAGCGGGACAGGCGTGGAATCAATCAGCCGAAGCATCGCCTCGCCTTCGCGCCGTACCACGCGGTCGGCAAGGCTCGAAAGCCGGGAAAACGTCTCGCCGAACACCGCCACAGGACGCCGCGCATTGGCGTCGGAGACGGTCGAGCGCGCAATCTTGCCGGCACCGAGGTGATAGTGGTGATTGGAATTGGCATTCCACACCGCTTCAAGGTCACGCAGACCACTTACCCCGCTAAGCTGGGCAAAGATCAACAAGACCATGTGGTTCCAGCTCCGAAACTCCTTGTCATAGGCATCGGCTTCGTGCCGCACCACGCTTGCGTCGAACTGCCGGCGCGAGACCGGTTTGAGAAGACGACCAAAAATGTTATCGCTGTAGCGCATGCTCGGCCTTCCTACTTGCTGAGTTTTGACAACCAGAAAGTAGCTGCTTCGTGCAGATTTGGCCGGGCATGCTCCCGCGTCACAGTGAATCGTTCCCCGGACACCCCTGCGCTTCGCGGGGGCAGAAAGAGTTGATCGCTATTCGCCTTATTCACGGGATTACCACGCGACTCTTATCTCAGCGCCCGCCAGAGATTGCTGTAGTCGTCCGTCCAAGGCCTCAAACCGGGCGGCACGCTGATCGTGTCGGCATGCTTCAGACGCGGTGAGGAAAAGAAATCGGGGCGCGAAGTCACCAGCACCCATCGCGAAGGGTCGATGGCGTTATCGGCATCGCCTGCATTCGATACCAGCCGCGCCGTTTTTGCGCTTTGCTGCGCGGCGAGCGCGACGATGGGCGCTAGGTCGATATATTTGTTGGTGACATGGACGGCCAGCACGCCGTCCGGCTTCAAGTGCCGCCAATAAAGGGCAAAGGCTTCCCGCGTCAGCAAATGAACGGGGATGGCGTCGCTGGAGAACGCGTCCACGATGAGAACATCGAATTGGTGCGACGGCTCGCGTTCGAGCGAAAGGCGCGCATCGCCGAGCGTCACGCTCCATTGCGCCGGGGAAAGGGCGAGAAAGCGGAAGGTTTTTGTCGCGACGTCGCGCACTTGCGGATTGATTTCGTAAAACCGGTAGATGTCCGTGGCGCGGCTGTAACTGGCGATGACTCCGGCGCCCAAGCCTATCACCCCGACATTGAGCGGATCGCTGCGGCCTAGCTCCTGCAGCGCAATACCCACCCCCGATTGCGGGGCGTAATAGCTGGTGGGCTCGAGAACTTTGTCGAGGTCTACGAACTCCCGGCCATGCACGACATTGCCGTTTCTAAGTTCGATCATTGCGCCGGTCTTGGCGGTTTGCGGTAATAGCGTTACCCGCAACGCGGCGTAAAAGTTGCGCATCGAGAAATAATTTCCGAACAGATCATTGTACATGTCCCTCGCCATAAACCCGGCATCGGCGCCCCAAACACAAAGTATCGCGCCGAACACCAGCCGTTGCAGCCAAGGTCGGGGCGCGGGCGGAAGCCGTCGCCAAACAACGAAGATCACCAGCAGCGAGACGAGCGGCAACAACAGCGGCAGATCGTAATCGGCCCTAAACACCTCCGGCGCGATGGCCGCCACCAGAAGCCCGCCCATGGCGCCGCCCGATGCGATGGTCAGATAATAGAACGTGAGAAATTTTGGCGCCGGCTTCAACGCCGCCAACTCGCCATGGCACACCATGCAGCAGACGAAAAAACCGCTCGCATAAAACGCGAGTTGCGCCAGAATATTGTTGACCAAAAACAGCCCGATGACGAAATACATCATCGTGCCCATGGTGACGGCGAACAGGCCATACCAAACCGGGCGGTAATACCAGCGAGGATTTTCGAAACACAGAATGAAGCTCAGCAGATAAAGCGCGAGCGGGATCACCCAGAGCAGCGGAATCGCAGCAATGTTGCGCAGCATGTGATTGGTCACCGCCAGCAGCAACGCGGAGGTTGCCAAGGCCAGCAGGAACCAGATCAACCGATCGCCGAACTTGGGCCAAGGTTGGGCCTTTTCCTCTGCAGCCACTTCGGGCATTTCGGGAGTTCGGTAACGCCACGCGACCGCAATGCCCAGCAAAACAAAAGCGCCATAAGCGGCCGACCAAATCCAAGCCTGCAGCCGCGTCGCCAGCCAAGGCTCGACCAAGACAGGATAGCTCAGCAGCGCCAGCAGCGATCCGAGATTCGATAAGGCGTAAAGCCTATAGATCGAATGAGGCGCGCTTGGAGGGCGCAGGCGCGCTCGCCAAGCCTGGGTCAGCGGACCCGTGGCCGCCAACAGCAGAAAGGGTAGTCCGATCGCCGACGTCAGGACGCCGAGAATAAGCAGCAAAGGATCTTCGCTGCCGGCGGGCTTCCAACGATCAGAAGGCATGATCGGCAACCAGGCAAGACTCGCGAGCAGCAGTGCGGCGTGCAAGCGCGATTGCCAAAGGGCATCGACATACCTGGTCAACAGATAGGCGTAGAGATAGCCGGCCAAAAGGGCGGCCTGAAAAAACAACAGGCAGACGATCCAAACTTCCGCCGAACCGCCAAACCACGGCAAAATCATTTTGGCGATCAGCGGTTCGACTTCGAAGAGGAGAAACGCACCCAAAAACACCGCGAACGGCACCAGAAGCTGCTCCGGTGCAGCTCTTAAAACACCCAGCCGCGCTGCGAGAGCTGTGGAAAAGCGCAAAGTCAGCGTGGACCCTTCAGTCACCGCGCAATGTCCGCTCTAACATCAAGGTATCGCCGCTCTGGCGAGTGCGTCGGCGCGTTCGTTCTCGGCGTGGCCGGAATGGCCTTGCACCCAGCGCCAGGAAAGGGAATGGCGCGCCGAGGCATCGTCCAGGGCGCGCCACAACTCGCTGTTCTTGACCGGTTTCTTATCGGCGGTTTTCCAGCCATTGGCTTTCCATCGCTTCAGCCATTTCGTGGCGCCGTCCATGACGTAACGCGAGTTTGTGTGGATGACCGCTTCTGACGGTTTCTTCAAGGCTTCGAGAGCGCGAATGACGGCCATGAGTTCCATTCGATTGTTGGTGGTGGCGGATTCGCCGCCCGACAATTCGCGCTCATGGGCGCCCGATCGCAAAATGGCCGCCCAGCCGCCCGGTCCGGGATTTCCCGAACAGGCGCCGTCCGTGTAAATGTCGACGCGGCTCAAATGCCGTACTCAGCCGCTGCGCGCACGCCCAAATGGAAGCGCAAGCGTTTGGAATAATCCCGCGGATCCTTGGGGCGGACCAGCGCATTGGGATCTTGGTTCAGCCAATCGTAGAGCCGCGTCAGCAGAAAGCGCAGCGCCGAGCCGCGTGCCAGCACCGGCAA
Organism: uncultured Alphaproteobacteria bacterium; assembly: GCA_963766355.1. Lineage (GTDB taxonomy): Bacteria > Pseudomonadota > Alphaproteobacteria > Micropepsales > Micropepsaceae > Rhizomicrobium. Next base: position 227,116 of record CAVXZV010000021.1, on the reverse strand, counting down.
AGCGTCGATTTCGCTCTCGGAAAGTGTCCGCATTTTGCGATAGGCGCCGATCAGGGCTTTTCCTTTGGTGACGTTGTAGGAGCCATCGCCCTCGAAGCACCAAGCATTCAGCATCACGCTGAGATCGTAAGCGAAGGCATCGTTGCAGGCGAAATAGAAATCGATCAGGCCCGAGACGGCACCGTTCATGAACAGCACATTGTCGGGAAATAGATCGGCATGAATGACGCCGGTTGGCAGATCGCGCGGCCATTGCAATTGAAGCTTGTGCATCGTCGTTTCGATCAATTTGCCGAGATCGCGTTCCACGCTATCGGCGCGCGCCATGCATTGCGTCACGAGTTCACTCACAGCCGCCGATGCTCAAGGCGTTGGGACGCGTCAGCGCAAAATCCTGTCCGGCCGTATGCAACGCGGCGAGCGCCGCACCGGCCGCCGCACAATGCTCGTTCTCGGGCCGCCGCAGCGACAGTCCGTTGAGGAAAGTCAGCAGCGCCGCTGGGCGATTGTTGATCTGCGCCGATTGGGCGCCCGATTTGCTGCGCACCGGCACGGGGCAGGCGATACCGCGCGCGGCCAAATGTTCGAGCAGTCCCAGGAAGAAAGGAAGATCGTCGGCATGCACGCGCTTTTCATACAGAGTGAGAATGTAGGAAGCGCGCTCTGTTTGCAGATAGTAATTGGAATTCTCCACACCCTCGGCAATGCCCTTAAACGTCAAAGGCGCGCCGATGTCGTAATCGGAGAGGAACACTTCCAAATCTTCGAAAGAAACTTCGGTGTAGACGGCCATCGGATCCGGCCTTCAAGATGCAAGCGCGCGCGGCACGTTGAACTCCACATCTTCGCGTGTGACCGTCGTTTCTTCGACGATCACGTCATAGCGTTCGCGAAAGGCATCGATCACGTCGCGCACCAAGGATTCAGGCGCCGATGCGCCGGCCGACAAGGCGACAGTCTTCACGCCGTTCAGCATCGACCAATCGATATGTTCGGCCTGCTCAATAAGGACTGCTTGCTTGGCGCCGGCCCGCCGGGCCACTTCCACCAGACGTACCGAGTTGGACGAGTTGGGCGAGCCGACAACCAAAACCAGTTCCGCATGTGGGGCAATTTTCTTCATCGCGTGCTGGCGGTTCGTAGTGGCGTAACAGATGTCCTCTTTATGCGGCCCGGCTATCGTGGGGAAACGGCGGCGCAGGGCGTCGACCAGCTCGTTTGTATCGTCCACCGATAAGGTCGTTTGGGTGGTAAACGCCAGCTTGGTCTTGTCCGCCGGCTGCAGTGCCGCAACGTCATCCAATGTTTCGATCAGCGTGATGTCTCCGGGGGGAAGCTGGCCCATCGTGCCTTCCACTTCGGGATGGCCGGCATGGCCGATCAGCAGCACATGGCGGCCGGCTGCGTGATGGCGCTCGGCCTCGGCATGGACTTTGGACACCAGCGGGCAGGTGGCGTTCAGATAGAAGAGCTGCCGCCGTTTGGCCTCGGCCGGTACGGATTTTGGGACGCCATGCGCGGAGAAGATTACATGGGCGTTATCCGGCGCTTGATCCAGCTCGTCGATGAAGACGGCGCCCATCGTCTCCAGCCGCTCGACGACATGGCGATTATGGACGATTTCGTGGCGCACATAGACGGGCGCACCATACTTCGCCAGGGCCAATTCGACGATGCGAATCGCCCGTTCCACGCCCGCGCAGAACCCTCGCGGGGCGGCGAGCAGCAACTTGAGCTGCGGCCTTTGGGCCGGTGGCCCGTTCTGCTCCGTGCTTCCCATAAAGAGCCTGCTTGGCTACAGTCCGCCGCTTTTCGGCGCTGGCCCAGAAGTCTGCCGCAGGGTATTAAAAGTCAAGCGAAAGGCGAAATAATGGCCGCTTTGCGGACAGTTTCGCCGGCAGCATTAACAACAGGCGCTCTGATCGGACCATGAAATACAACCTTGCACGACTTGCGACGATTTCGGGACTAGCGGCCCTTCTTGGTAGCTGCGCGACCTATCATTCGATGGCGTCTTATATTGGCTCGGACAAGACCTCGTTGTGCCCGGATGCGGCGATCCTGGCTCCTACCTCCAGCTTGCCGGCATTCGCACCCAAAAACGGCGGCGATCCGTCCGCTGTCAGCTATACCGTTGCCATGACGAATGTGGTCACACGCTGCACCTACGACAAAGAGGAAAAGACCGCCGATGCCCGGGTGCGGATAAATTTTCACGCCGCCCGTCCCCCGGGAGGTAGCGAGGCGCATTATCGCGTTCCCTACTTCCTCGCGGTTTCCAGAGGCGGCGACATCGTTGCCAAAACTGTTTATTGGGCCGATGTCGAGTTCGCCCCCGGTGCGACACAAACCGACGGCGAGGTGATCGTCGATTCCACGACGGTGACCGTGACCGGCGACAATCACATTTACGATTATCACTTGCTGACCGGCTTTCAGCTCACGAAGGCGCAGCTCGATTACAACAGCAAGATAGGACGCTACGAGCCATGACGGCACTCGTTGCGGAGCTGAGCGCGATCGCGTCGGCCGCGTTCGCGGCCGAAGGCGTGCCCGCGAAATTTGGCCAAGTTCAAGCCTCCGACCGGCCTGATTTGGCGCAGTTCCAATGCAACGGCGCGTTGGCGGCGGCAAAAGAAGCAAAGACCAATCCGCGCGCCATCGCCGAGAAAGTGGCGGCGCGCCTCAAAGCCAATCCGCTTTTCGCCAAAGTCGAAATTGCCGGTCCGGGATTCATCAATCTCGACCTTACCGATGCGGCTCTGGCCGAGCGCGCCGCGGCGATGATGCAAAACGAAAGTTTGGGCGCGCCCGAAACGGGCAAAGGAAAGACGCTGGTCATCGATTTCGGCGGTCCCAATGTCGCCAAGCCGATGCATGTCGGCCATCTGCGCTCGGCGATTATCGGAGATTGTCTGCAGCGATTATTCCGCGCCAATTCTTGGAGCGTTGTGAGCGACGTTCATCTGGGCGATTGGGGCCTGCAAATGGGCCAGCTGATCAGCGAGATCGGACAGCTCGGGATTGCACCGGTATATTTCGACGAAAATTACAAAGGTCCGTATCCGGACGAAGCGCCCGTGACTATGGACGATCTGGAAGTGCTTTACCCGCAGGCTGCCGCGGCGTGCAAGGCCGATCCGGCGCGGCTCGACGCGGCGCGGCGCGCGACATTCGAGTTGCAGGCCGGCCGTCCCGGTTATGTCGCGCTGTGGCAGCAATTCGTGAAGGTCTCCGAGATCGGGCTGAAGCGCGAATATGGCAGTCTCGGCATCAATTTCGATTTGTGGAATGGCGAAGCCAGCGTCGATCCGCTGGTTGCCCCCATGGTCGAAGACCTCAAAAGCAAAGGCCTGGCCGTCGAAAGCGAAGGTGCGCTAGTCGTTCCCGTGGTTGAACCCGACGATAAGAAAGAGATACCGCCGCTGATCTTGCTGAAGTCGGATGGCGCGGTGCTCTATGGCACGACGGATTTGGCAACGATCATCGACCGCGTAAAAAACTACAATCCCGATCTCATCCTCTATGTCGTCGATCAGCGCCAGCATGGCCATTTCGAACAAGTCTTCCGTGCCGCGCGCAAAGCGCATCTGAACGGTAAGGCGATGCTCGAACATGCCGGGTTTGGCACGATGAACGGGCCGGACGGCAAGCCGTTCAAAACGCGCGCCGGCGGGGTGATGAAACTTTTCGATCTCATCGCCATGGCGGAAGAGGAGGCGCAAAAGCGTCTCGCCGAAGCCGGCCTCGCGGCGGAATACCCCGAGGAGGAGCGCCGCGATATCGCGCGTAAGGTCGGCATCGCCGCGCTGAAATTCGCCGATCTCTCGAATTACCGGCTGACGGATTACATCTTCGATCTGGCGCGGTTCACGCGCTTCGAAGGCAAGACCGGGCCTTATCTGCAATATGCCGCTGTGCGCACGCGTTCGATTCTGCGCAAGGCGCAGGACGAAGGCTTTAGCGACGCTGCGCCTGCGGTGCGCTCACCCGAGGAACGTTCGCTCGTACTGCAATTGCTCTGCTTGCCCGAGGCGATGCAATCTGCCGAAGACAAGCGTGCGCCGAATGTCCTGTGCGATTATGCGTTTACGCTCGCCCAGGCGTTCAGCCGGTTTTATGCGGAGCACCATATTCTGTCCGAGCGAGATTCTAACTTGCGCGCGGCGCGCCTCGGTTTATGCCGCCTGACGGTTGACACATTGACCCACGTGCTCGGCCTCTTGGGCATCGAGGTGCCCCAGAGAATGTGAGCGATTCGATAGGGGCGGTGCCATCGCATCCGCAGAATTGCGCATTGGCAAAGTCGGCGGATCACTCCATCGTACTTGATGGTTGCGATTCGTCACGATCGACCAGCCAAGACAGCTGCGGGAGATGCGGCTGATTTGGGAAGATGATGGGAGGTGGCGATGCATTTTGACGATCTTGTTGAAAGCGGCGGGCGTCCCGAACTCATCCGGATGGCCGAATATTGCGATCATCTGGCCGGAAGCCGCACGATGCCCCGACGCCGGGATATCTCTCTATGCGAAGTGCTGTGGGCGCTAGGGCATATTTTTTTGGTCGACGTGCTGCGCGATGAGGACGATTATCTGTTCACTCTTTTCGGCGACGCGATGAAGAAGATGTACGGCGCGGATTTCACCGGTCTTCGCTTGGGCACGGTGGGGAATGCCAATTTGAGGAATTTGTTGCGTGCCACATATAACGCCGTCGTCGCAACTCAGACGCCGCTTTACCTGCGCGGCAAGTATTGCTGGCCGACGCAGGAAATCGACGTGGAACGCCTTTTGATCCCGCTGTCGGACGACCACGGCCATTTGGTGACGATACTCGGCATCGTCTATACGAACGTGCCCGACGAATTCCTCCTTCAGTTTGCGGGGAATGGACCGGCGCTATTCGTGCCCAGCGATAGAAAAAAGCGCGACAAGGCGCATTCCCCCAAGAAAAGCGGTCGTACCAAGACGCATTAACTCGTTTTTCCCTCACCCTATGATGCCCCCAACGCTCGGGCCCGCCTGTAGGCGCGCCCGCGCGGCGAGACAAAAGATCCCTCGCGGGAGACGTTTTTCTTCGTCCGAGGCCGACTTGTCGGCCGAAGCCGAAGGCGAAGGCCGAAGGAGCAACCGCCCCGGAAACTCTCAGGCAAAAGGACCGCAAAGGTGATGACATTCTGGAAAGTGGAGTCGCAGTATTTGTGGCTCTCACCGAAGGGGTAATCCCGGGCCGTCCCTGTTGGGCGGCGGGAGAAATCTCTCAGGTCCGATGACAGAGGGGCGCGGGTTCAAGCCGAGCAATTGGCTGATCGCGCCGTACCAACCTCATTGCCGGGCCGTCATGACAGACGCAACAGAAACACTCCGCAAGACACCGCTTCATGCTTTGCATGTCGAACTGGGCGGCAAGATGGTGCCCTTCGCGGGCTACGATATGCCGGTGCAATACCCGACCGGCATTCTCAAGGAACATCTGCATACGCGAGAGAAGGCCGGCCTGTTCGACGTCTCACATATGGGCCAGGCGTTTCTCTCGGGCGACGATCCGGCGCGGGCGCTGGAGCGCGTAAGCCCCGCCGATTTCGTCGGCTTGAAAGAAGGCATGCAGCGCTACGGTCTGCTGCTCAACGATGCGGGCGGTGTCAAAGACGATTTCATGGCAACGCGCTTAAAGGGCGAAAGCGCTCTCTATCTCGTCGTCAATGCCTCGATGAAAGAATCCGATTTTGCTTATATCGCCGAGCGGCTGAAAGGCGTGGCCACGCTCGACCCGCAGCCCGAGCGCGCTTTGCTGGCGTTACAGGGCCCGGCGGCGGAAGCGGTCTTGGCGCGCCACTCACCGGGCATCGATGCGCTTACGTTCATGAAGGTCGTACGCGCGACGATCGCTGGTATTCCCGCCATCGTCAGCCGGACGGGCTATACGGGGGAAGACGGGTTCGAAATATCCATCGCCGCGACGAACGCGGCCAGGCTGGCGCGCATTCTGCTGAAAGAGCCGGAAGTGTTGCCCATCGGTTTGGGCGCGCGCGATTCCCTGCGGCTCGAAGCGGGACTTTGCCTTTACGGCCATGACATCGACGAAACGACCGATCCGGTGGAAGCCAACCTCGTCTGGGCAATCGGCAAGCGCCGTAAGATGGACAAGGATTTTCCGGCCGCCGAGAAAATCGTCGACAAGATTATCCACGGCACGGCGAGGAAGCGCGTCGGCATTCGTCCCGACGGACGCGCTCCGGCGCGCGACGGAACCGAAATCGCGGACAAGACAGGCCGCATCATCGGGCATATCACGAGCGGCGGCTTCGGTCCGAGCCTCAATGCGCCCGTCGCGATGGGCTATGTCGAAACCGCTTTTGCGGCGGACGGAACGCAAATCGATTTGATGGTTCGAGGCAAGGCGCTGCCGGCGTGCGTGGCGCCGATGCCTTTCGTGCCGCATCGTTACAAGCGAGCCGGTTGAATTCTTGGGAGAATGGATATGAGCGAGATGCGTTTTACCGATCAGCACGAATGGGTGCGCCTCGACGGCGTCAACGGCACCGTCGGCATCACCAAGCATGCCACGGAGCAATTGGGTGATGTGGTTTTCGTGGAGCTTCCCAAGATCGGGCAAAGCCTCGGCAAAGGCGCGGAAGCCGCGGTTGTCGAAAGCGTCAAAGCGGCCAGCGAAATCTATTCGCCTATCGGCGGCACCGTGAGCGAAGTCAATACGGCGCTCAATGACGATCCTGCCAAGGTCAATGCCGATCCGGAAGGCGAGGGCTGGTTCTTCAAGATAAGGGCCTCCGATGCGGGCGAACTCTCGGCGCTGATGACCGCCGCGCAATATGCGGATTATGTGAAGGGGCTTTGATGCGTTACCTTCCGCTCACCCCTGACGATCGCGCTTCCATGCTCGCCAAAATCGGCGCGCGCGATATGGATGCGCTGTTCCGCGATGTGCCCAAATCGGCCATCGTGCCGCTCTCCGCCTTCGATCTTCCCGACACGCAAGGCGAGTTGGAAGTGGACCGCGCATTGTCGAAACTGGCGGCAAAGAATGTGGCTGCCGGCGCCGGACCGTTCTTCTGCGGAGCAGGGGCTTATAAGCATCACGTGCCAGCCGCGGTGGATCATTTGATCCAGCGTTCGGAATTTCTCACCTCCTACACGCCATACCAGCCCGAGATTGCCCAAGGCACGCTGCAGTATCTCTTCGAATTCCAAACCCAGGTTTCGCTTTTGACCGGTATGGAGGTGGCGAACGCCTCGCTCTATGACGGTTCCACCGCGACGGCCGAAGCGGTGCTGATGGCCCAGCGCCTCACCAAGCGCCACAAAGCGATCCTCTCGGGCGGGCTACATCCCCATTATGCCGAGACCGTCGAAACCGTCGCCAATTTGTCGGGCGAAGTGAGGCGTGCGCCGGTAACGCCGGGACGGGCGGAAGATATCGCCGCGCTGATCGACGATCAAACGGCCTGTGTCGTGGTGCAAAGTCCCGATGTGTTCGGCTTGATCCGCGATCTTAAGCCGATCGCCGACGCGGCGCATGCCAGAGGTGCGCTGTTGATTGCCGTGGTGACGGAAATCGTCTCGCTCGGCTTGATCGAGCCGCCCGGCCTGCAAGGCGCGGACATCGTCGCGGCCGAAGGACAATCCATCGGTAACGGTCTCAGTTTCGGCGGGCCTTATGTCGGTCTGTTTGCCACGCGCGAGAAATTCCTCCGCCAGATGCCGGGCCGTCTTACCGGCGAAACGGTCGACGCCGATGGCCGCCGCGGCTATGTGCTGACGCTTTCGACGCGCGAACAGCACATCCGCCGCGAAAAAGCGACCAGCAATATCTGCACGAATTCCGGTCTTTGCGCGCTCGCCTTCACCATCCATCTTTCGCTTTTGGGCGAAGAAGGCTTCACGCGCTTGGCCCGCGCCAATCACGCCCGCGCCGCGGCGCTTGCCGATAGGCTGGCGCAAGTGAAGGGCGTCACGCTGATCACGCCGTCCTTCTTCAACGAGTTCACCCTCAAACTGAGCAAACCCGCGGCAGAGGTGGTGGAAGCGCTAGCCGCGAAAGGCATCATCGGTGGCGTCCCGGCTTCGCGGCTGTTGCCCAGTGATCCTTCGGCGCGCGATCTGTTGATTGTCGCCGCCACCGAAACCAACACCGATGAGGATTGTGCCGCTTTCGCCAAGGCGCTTGCGGAGGATTTGTCATGACCATGAACAATCAGGGCCGTCCCTCCGCACCAGGCACAAAAGAGTTGAACGAATTGCTCACGATCTCCGGCGACCGCGGTCTCGATCACGAAGAGGGTTTGATCTTCAAATTGGGCCGCTCCGGCGTCACCGGTGTCGATCTGCCCGAAGTTCAGGTTTCCGAAACGCGTCTTGCCGGCTTGCGCCGCAAAGGCCCGATCGGTTTGCCTGGCTTATCGGAGCCCGAGGTCGTTCGCCATTACGTGCGCCTGTCGCGGATGAATTACGCCATCGATGCGGGGCTTTATCCGCTCGGCTCCTGCACCATGAAGCACAATCCGCGTCTCAATGAGAAAATGGCGCGTCTGCCGGGTTTCGGGGATCTGCATCCTTTGGCGCCGCAATCTACCGCGCAAGGCGCCTTGGCGCTGATCTCCGAATTGATGCGCTGGCTCACTACGTTGACCGCGATGCCGGCGGTGACCATGGCCCCCAAAGCGGGCGCCCATGGCGAGCTATGCGGTTTGCTGACCATCCGGGCCGCCATCTTGGCGCGCGGCGAGAAGCGTCCGCGGGTGCTGGTTCCCGAATCCGCCCATGGCACCAATCCAGCGACCGCAGCTTTCGCTGGCTTCACGGTGGACGAAGTGAAGGCTACGCCGGACGGCCGCGTCGATGTCGCCGCGCTGAAAGCCAAACTCGGTCCGGATGTCGGCGCCATCATGCTGACCAATCCCAACACCTGTGGTTTGTTCGAGCGCGACATCGTCGAGATCGCCGATTTGGTCCACAAAGCCGGCGCCTATTTCTATTGTGACGGCGCGAATTTCAACGCCATCGCCGGGCGGGTGCGGCCGGGCGATCTCGGCGTCGACGCGATGCATATCAATTTGCACAAGACTTTCTCTACGCCGCATGGCGGCGGTGGCCCGGGTGCGGGTCCGGTCGTGCTCTCCGCGGCACTGGCGCCCTTCGCGCCGCTGCCTTTGCTCATCCATGACGCCAACGGCTTCCGGCTGATCGAAGATCGCGCGGCGCTGCCTGTAGGCGCCAAGCCCTTTGGCCGCATGTGCGCTTTCCATGGCCAGATGGGCATGTTCGTGCGTGCCCTCGCTTATATGCTGAGCCACGGCCGCGATGGCGTGCGTCAGGCCAGCGAAGATGCAGTGCTGTCGGCGAATTACGTCTTGGCTTCGCTCAAAGATGTGATGAGCGCGCCGTTCGAGGGACCTTGCATGCACGAAGCCTTGTTCGACGATCATTTCCTGCACGATACCGGCGTCACCACGCTCGATTACGCCAAAGCGATGATCGACGAGGGTTACCATCCGATGACGATGTATTTCCCGCTCGTCGTGCATGGCGCGATGCTGATCGAACCCACGGAATCCGAATCCAAGGAAAGTCTCGACCGCTTCATCCATGTGCTGCGCAGCCTGGCGCTGGAAGCCAAGGCGGGCAAGCGTGAGCGTTTCGACGGGGCTCCCCGTTTGGCTCCGCGCCGCCGGTTGGATGAGACCGCGGCGTCGCGCAAACCGGTGTTGCGCTGGAAACCGAAGGACCTGCCGCAAGCGGCAGAGTAGGTTCAGCTCTTTTTCAGCACCAGGATCATCGGGCCGAGTTTTGCCGCATGGTCTTGCCGTCCTTGCGAGGGAACCCAAAGGCTCGAGATGGTCCCGTCAAGATAAAGCGCATCGTGACAATCGAGCGCATCGCGGAAAAAGCGGGCAAGCCGCCCGAATGATACCGGCTCATTGCTGATCACAAACAGCGCCGTATGGGCGTCGCGCACGCCCACGGCATTGCGAATGTTTTTCGAAGGACCGTCGGGCGCAATCTGCGGATTCAGTGTGCCGTCGATCAGCAGCATCGGGCCGGACTGGGTTGCCCAACGGGGCGTGGCCTGCCGCGCGGCAAAGCTCTCGGCGGTTTCGACACGGATGGTTCCCTCGGCGTCGAGCGAAAACACGCCATTGGGTTTCAGGTAGAAATTGCCGCTTCCATCCTCGGCGTTCAGACCGTGCCGGACGACACCGTTCTCGACATAGAGGCCGATCGGGGCGCCAGCGGCATCGAACATGCCCGCGTTCATCGCAAATTCAACGGTGCTGGTTTGAGGTGCAAGGTGCGCCGCCAGCTTCGTGAATCCGCGCAACGCCTTGCCATTCGCATCGCTCCAGGCGAGTTGCAGCGTCTGGCTCGTGGAATTGAATTCGCAGACCGTGAAGCTGCTGGTTTCGAAGGTGCGGACCGTGCACGGCATATCTGGCTGGTGAACATCGCCCGCGCTCGCCGGCAGGGCTTGCAGCACCAAAGCGACAATTGCGATCAGAAGGAAGCGTAGCATGTTGTTCAATCTTCGCCGGGGCAGAAAAGGCGCGTGGGCGAGGCGAAGTCAAGCTGACAAAGGGTGGAAAAAGAAAACCCCGGCTAACTCGAGCCGGGGTCAAGGTAACTGTCCCTGGAGGCTAAGCGAAACTAGTTGCAGATTTTGACCGTCAGCCCGGCGGGGACCTTGGTGTCCGCATCGCCGCAAGCGGTGTCGAGCTGTTTCTGCGTCAGGCCGCGAACATTGGTCATGTCGGTGCCCTTGATCGAGGTAATAGTCATCAACGCGCCGGTCACATCGGCGCCGTCCAGAATGGCGTGTGCCAAATTGGCGCCCGACATATCCGCGCCGCGGAATGTCGCGCCTTTGAAATTGGCGAAACTCATGCACATCAGAACCAGTCTGGCGTGGTCGAAATCCGCGCCGACCAGATTTCCCTCTTTGACGCATTGGTTGGTGAGGTCCGCGCCGGTGAGGTTGCAATGCGGACAGTTGTGGTTGCCCGCTTTGATAGACGCGACGGCATCCAGATAAGCGGTCTCCGCACCTTGGCCATGGGCGGCCGTGGCGGCGAACGCGGCGAAGGCGAGTGCGGCAACGGCTAAACGGATCATGGCTGTGTCTCGTTCTGATACGCGAGCCCATACGTCGCAAGGCCCGTGCCCAGACCGCAAGGAACGGGTCGATCTCAGCGCCCGCCCGTCCGATAAAGGCTCGAAACAGGGGAGAACGGCATGAAATTTCGATTTCGGGGGATTTCCGCGGTCCCGTTTCAGGCGGCGTTCGCGCTTTCGGACGATGAATTGGTCCGGCGCGGCATGCGCCGCATGATCGCCGATGCCAAACCGGGATTCCCCTGCCGGATCACTCTGGAGGACGCCGAGCCCGGCGAGCGCGTGCTGCTCACCAATTTTGAGCACCAGCCGGCCCATACGCCTTATCGCGCCTCGGGGCCGATCTTCGTGCGGGAAAGCGCGGGGGCGGCTTATGACGGCAGCGACGTTCCCCCGGTGCTGCGCGGACGCTTGTTATCGCTTAGGGCCTACGACGCAGAGGGAATGATGGTCGACGCCGAGGTGGTTCCGGGCGACGATATGGAGGCGGCCTTAGCCCGCCTGTTCGCCCACGGCGACTGCGCCTATGTCCACATCCACAACGCCAAGCGCGGCTGCTACGCCTGCCGGGTGGAGCGGGATTAGTTTTCCCTCTCCCCTCGTGGGAGAGGAAAGAGAAAGCGCGAGCTTGCGAGCGCTTTCGAGGGTGAGGGGGCTTGCTGCGAATTACCCCTCACCCGACGCGTCTCGCTGGCGCTCGATGCGCCACCCTCTCCCTCAAGGGGAGAGGGCAATGAGCTTGTTTTTTCACCTCCCCCAGCGCGGGGAGGTCGATGGCGTGAGCGCAGCGAACGACATCGGGTGGGGGGGAAGCCGGTGACGGAGTGCCCCCCACCCGGCTCACTTCGTTCGCCGACCTCCCCGCGTTGGGGGAGGTGAAGTGTAGGAGCGTGATTTATATGCGGCCAGCCAAGCCAGTCATTTTGGCAATGCCGTCCAGCGGTCCTTAAACTTTTCGGCAAAAGGCCAAGGTAGCCCCGGCATCACGCCGACTTTCTCTATGGAAAGACCTTTCTTCGCTCTGTTCGTGCTTATGTGTTCAAGGTGGCGAGGAACTTCTCTATTAACTTCTGTCTGGGTCAGTATGAAAAATTGGTTTGGTTCGTCATCGGGAACAAAAGCAAGGACGTAGAACAATCCCTTATGCTTTTCTTTTGGTTTAACAACCCAGAAATTCTTCTTGTAGAGTCCTTTAACGTCAATCTCAAAAGAAACACCTTTCGGGCTCCTCACCATGAGATCGACCTGCGGATGGTTACCCATAGTAAATGCTACTTGATAGTTCCTCTTGCATAGCTCGCTAGCGACAGCGAACTGTGCTGCCCATTGCGTCCGATGCACGGATCGTTTTGTTTCCACTCTTTCCCTAACTGCACCCGCTCGTGCTGCCGCAGGTGTTGCACTTCATGCAGGTGCCGTTGCGGACCAGCGTGAAATTCCCGCAAGAGCCGCAGGCATCGCCCTCATAACCCTTCATGCGGGCTTCAGCGACGAGCGTGGCTTTTGCGTTGCGCCCGCCTGAGAGCCGCGTTTCGATGGAGGCGACCGCCAGGCCCACCGGATTTCCCGCTTGGGCGCCGACCGCTGCGATCGAAGCTTGTACGCTCGAAGCGATCTCGCTCAGATCCACCAGCGCGGCTTCGCCGGCCAGGAAGTCTTCGTCCAGCTCGTCGTCATGGTCGTGGGCGTGGGCGTGGTCCAAATCGTGATCGTGGTCGTGATCATGCATTTCCATCATCTTGGGCGCCGCATTGCCGCGCACCACGCCGATGCGATGGACATTGCCGCGCACATAGCCGACCGAAGTCGTGCGGCTGACCGATTGCGTCTCTCCCTTGGCGCGCTGGCCTTCCGCTTCGCCGCCGCCGAGATCCTCATCATGGGACGGCACGACATGGGCCAGATCGTTGCGGCCGAGATACGACACCGCCAGTTCGCGGAAGATGTAGTCGAGCACGCTGGTGGCGTTCTTGATCGAGTCGTTGCCCAGCACCATGCCCGCCGGTTCAAAGCGCGTAAATGTGAAGGCGTCGACGAATTCCTCCAGCGGCACGCCATATTGCAAGCCGATCGAAATGGAAATCGCGAAATTGTTCATCAAAGAGCGGAACGCGGCGCCTTCCTTGTGCATATCGACGAAGATTTCGCCGGGCCGTCCGTCTTCGTATTCGCCGGTGCGCAGATAGACCTTGTGCCCGCCGACGATGGCCTTTTGCGTATAGCCCTTGCGGCGTTGCGGCAGCTTCTCGCGCTCGCGCGACACCCGCTCGATGATCTTCTCTACGATACGTTCGCTGACCACTGTGGTGCGCGCCGCCGCGGGAATCGCCGCCAGCGTCTCATCCAGCTCGTCTTCATCGTCGTCGAAGGAGAGAACGGAACTCGCCAAAGGCTGCGACAGTTTCGAGCCGTCGCGATACAGCGCATTGGCCTTCAGTCCAAGTTTCCAGGACAGGATATAGCTTTCGCCGCATTCCTTGACGGTCGCCGCATTCGGCATGTTGATCGTCTTGGAAATCGCGCCCGAGATGAAGGGCTGCACCGCCGCCATCATCCTGATGTGGCTTTCCACCGATAGCGCGCGCTTGCCGATGCGCCCGCAGGGATTGGCGCAGTCGAACACCGCCAAATGCTCCGGCTTGAGATGCGGCGCGCCTTCCAGCGTCATGGCGCCGCAAACATAGAGATTGGCCGCTTCGACATCCGGCTTGGCAAAGCCGAGCGCCTTGAGCATGTCGAAATCGGCGCCGTCCACCGCTTCGGCATCCAGGCCCAACACCGACGTGCAGAATTCCGCGCCGAGATTCCACTTGTTGAACACGAAGCGGATATCGAACGCGGATTCCAGCGCCGCTTCCACTTTGCCGATTTCTTCTTCGCCGAACCCCTTGCTGCGCAACACGTCGTAATTCAGCGCGCCCGTATAGGTCTCCAGCGTGCCGTGGCCGACGGCATAAGCGACGATGTCGTCGCTCTGCTTCTGGTCATAGCCCAAGGTCTGCAACGCTTCCGGCACGCAGCGGTTGATGATCTTGAAATATCCGCCGCCGGCCAGTTTCTTGAATTTCACCAGCGCGAAATCGGGCTCGACGCCGGTGGTGTCGCAATCCATCACCAAGCCGATCGTGCCGGTCGGAGCGATGACGGTGGCTTGGGCATTGCGATAGCCGAATTGTTCGCCGAGAACGAGCGCATCGTCCCACGCCGTCTTGGCGGCGCGCGCCAGATCGGGCTGGGTGATGGCCGTCAGGTCGAGCGGAACGGGCAGGGTGGAAAGCTTCTCATAGCCCTTGGTCTCGCCGTAAGCCGCGCGGCGATGGTTGCGCATAACGCGCAGCATTTGCTCGCGATTGGCGGGAAATTCCGTGAAGGCGCCAAGCTCGCTCGCCATCTCGGCGCTCGCGGCATAGGATACGCCGGTCATGATGGCTGAGATTGCACCGGCAATGGCGCGCGCTTCGCGGCTGTCATAGGAAATGCCGGCCGCCATCAACAGCCCGCCGATATTGGCGAAGCCCAGACCCAGCGTGCGATAATCGTAAGACAGCTGGGCGATTTCCTTCGAGGGGAACTGCGCCATCAGCACCGAAATTTCCAGCACGATGGTCCACAGCTTCACCGCATGCTCGAAGGCGTCGACGTCGAACACCTTCTTGCCGTCGCCGTCTTTGCGGAACGCCATCAAATTCAGCGAGGCCAAATTGCAAGCCGTGTCGTCCAGGAACATGTACTCCGAGCACGGATTGGAGGCGCGGATCTCGCCGCCCGCCGGGCAGGTGTGCCAGTCGTTGACCGTGGAGTGGAATTGAATGCCCGGATCGGCGCAGGCCCAAGCGGCGTAGGAGATCTTTTCCCAAAGCTCGCGGGCCTTGATGGTTTTGATGATTTTGCCGCCGCGGCGCGCCGTCAGCTTCCAGTCGCCGTCTTCCAGCACCGCGCGCAGAAATTCGTCGGTCACCCGCACGGAGTTGTTCGAGTTCTGGCCGGATACCGACAGATAGGCATCGGAATCCCAATCCGTGTCATAAGTGCGGAAATCGATATCCTTATAGCCTTGCTTGGCGAAGGAGATCACTCGCTCGATATAATTGTCCGGGATGAACGATTTGCGCGCATCCCTTACTTCGCGGCGCAGCGCCGGATTCTTTTTCGGATCGAAGCAATCGTCGCCCGTTCCCTGGCAGTTCACGCAAGCCTTGAGCACCGCTTTGAGGTGCCGCTCGGCCAGCTTGGAACCGGCCACCATAGCGGCGACCTTTTGTTCCTCGATCACCTTCCAATTGATGAAATCCTCGATGTCGGGATGATCGATATCGACAATCACCATCTTGGCGGCGCGGCGTGTCGTGCCGCCCGACTTGATGGCGCCCGCGGCGCGATCGCCGATCTTCAGGAAACTCATTAGGCCGGAGGATTTTCCGCCGCCCGACAATTTTTCGCTTTCGCCGCGCAGCGACGAGAAATTCGTACCGGTGCCGGAACCGTATTTGAAGAGGCGCGCTTCGCGCGTCCACAAATCCATAATGCCGCCTTCGTTCACCAGATCGTCGGCGACGGACTGGATGAAGCAGGCATGCGGCTGCGGATGTTCATAGGCCGAATTCGATTTGGTCAGCCGGCCGGATTTCGGATCGACATAATAATGCCCTTGGCTTGGGCCATCGATGCCATAGGCCCAATGCAGGCCCGTGTTGAACCATTGCGGCGAATTCGGCGCGGCTTTCTGGGTCGCCAGCATGTTGCAGAGTTCGTCGTGGAAGGCATGAGCGTCGGCTTCGCCGTCGAAATAGCCGCCTTTCCAGCCCCAATAGGTCCATGTACCCGCCATGCGGTCGAACACTTGCTTGGCGGAATGCTCGCCCACCGTCTCTTTGCTGTCGGGGGCTTTGCGCCACAGCCATTGCGGCACGCCTTCCTCTGGCACCGCTTTGAGCGCGGCCGGAACACCGGCCTTGCGGAAATACTTTTGCGCCAGAACGTCGCAGGCGACTTGGCTCCACTCCTCGGGGACTTCGATATCGGTCTGCCGAAAGACGACGGACCCGTCCGGGTTACGAATTTCGCTGACCGCATTGCGGAACGACAGGCCTTCGTAGGGAGAACGGCCTTCTGCCGTAAAGTGACGCCGAATACGCATGCAACCCCCAAATAAACGCAAAAAGTTGGCCCCCGCCCCGCGCACTCACGGACCAATTTGGGGACAGTTTTCCTCTCCGCGGGGTTTTTGCCTGTTTGGCAAGAGCCCCAGCGGCTAGAGGTTGTTACGTCCGCCAGATTTGGTATCGCGAGAAGCGACAGGGGCTAACTTTGCCCATATGGTTTACGCAGCACAAGCGCTTTTGTGTCGCTAAAAGTGTTAACCACTACCTGTTGCGTCTTAACCTTTTCCGAAAAGCCGCAGAGTCAAGCGGGGTTTCAGAATCGTGCAGATTTTTTTTTCGTTTCCATGACATCCACAAGGATAACTTCGTTGTGACTGGATTGTGGATGAAAAAATCATGCGCCTGTTTTTGTCCCGCCGAAGCCTTGGCGCTTGCGACTGCGTCGTTTGCCATTTCCTTGGCTAAGAAGCGGCTGTGCCACTATATTCCCGCGAATCTTTACGTCGGACGGGTGCATGGGCTTGTTGCGGATGCTTTTTGTGTGGTGGCGGAATGCAACTCCCGGCACGCTGCTCAACACCTGGTTTAGAGGTGTCCCCGTCGGCAGCGATCAATTCGGCAATCGCTATTACCGCAGCAAAGACGGCAAGCATCGCTGGGTGCTGTACAACGGCACCGTAGAAGCGTCTCGAGTTCCCCCGGATTGGCATGGTTGGCTGCATCACACATTCAAAGAGCCGCCACTGGAACCTGCCAAGGTCAAGCCTTGGGAGAAGGAACATTTGCCCAATTTGAGCGGTACGGAAGGTGCCTTTTATCCGCCCGGAAGTTTGGCGCGCACTGGCATACGCCCCAAAGCCACCGGCGATTACGAACCCTGGAGCCCGGTATAATTCATGCACAATGACACAGTCGAAACGCTGATCGGCGCCATCGTTGTGGCGATCGCGATATTGTTCGTCGTTTTCGCTTATCGCAGCACGGGCTCGGCATCGGTTGGCGGTTACGAATTGACCGCTCGCTTGCAGCGTGTCGACGAAATCGCCGTAGGCACGGACGTGAAGCTTGCGGGAATCAAAGTCGGCACGGTGTCCGGACTCTCGCTCGATCCGAAGACCTATCTCGTCATCGCGCGCATCTATGTCCACAACGATGTGCAGATCCCCGAAGATTCTTCCATGGTGGTGACATCATCGGGTTTGCTCGGCAGCTCTTACGTTTCGATTGCACCGGGCGGCAGCGACAAGATGATTCCGCCAGGCGGCGAGATCCGCAACACGCAGGGCTCGATCGACATGATGGGTTTGCTTTCTCGCTTCGTCGGCAGCGGATCGGGCGGCAGCAACAGCAACAGCAACAATGCCGGCGCCCCTGAGGGAGCCAAACCGTGATCCGCAATTTCGCCCTTGCCTCGGCAGCGGTCTTAGGGACGGCGGTTATCGCCCTGGGCCAGGATGTATCCGGCAGCGGGGTCACCATGGATATCCATCTGCCGCCCGCCCATGGGCAGCATACGCAGGCTCAACCTATTTTGGAGCTTCGCGCCCTCGACAAAATCACGGGTCACGCCAAAGCGGTGTTCGCACCGCTCAACGTCCCGGTGAAATATGCGACCCTGACGATTGTGGCGCGGTCTTGTTATTCCACGCCCGCCAGCGAAACGCCGGAGACTTCCGCTTTTCTACAGATCGATGAGCAGCGCCCCGATCAGCCGGCCCACCGTGTGTTTTCGGGCTGGATGTATGCCTCCAGTCCGGGCCTGCATGGTATGCAGCACCCGCTCTACGACGTCTGGGCGATTAGGTGCAGAACCAACGAGCCGGGCCAGGGTGTGCCGGCGGTGGCCGCCGTCGCACCGGTCAAGCCTGTCTCGCCCAACGCGGGCGCCAATGAGGGCATGCCCGAACTTCCGGAAGACGCCGGCCAATAGGCTGGCGCCGCGATGGCTACGCCCAGCTGCACCAGATAGGCCGCGCGCGGGATCGCGATAGCGCCGAATTGGGCCAGATGATCGGTCAGGAATTGGGCGTCGAGCAGTTTGAACCCGCCCAGCCGAAGCCTGGCCACAAGATGGGCGAGGGCGACCTTGCTGGCGTCGGTCTGAAGCGAGAACATGCTTTCGCCGAAAAAAGCTCCGCCGAGATGCACGCCATAGAGCCCGCCAACGAGGCGTCCGTCACGGCGGCATTCGACCGAATGCGCATGGCCGCTGGCATGCAGAGCGGTGTAGAGGCGCAAAATCTCGTCATTGATCCAGGTTTCCCCGCGGCCGGGCGCCGGCGCCGCACAAGCCCGCATAACATCGGCGAAGGCCAGATCGGCGCAGACCTCGAAGCGGTCGCTCTTGATGGTCCGCGCCAGCCTTTTGGGAACATGAAACGCATCCAGCGGGAAAATGCCGCGCTGCTCGGGCGAAACCCAGAAGAGTTCGGGATCGTCGCGCCGTTCCGCCATCGGGAACAGTCCGGCGGCATAAGCGCGAAGCAGAACATCTGGCGTGAGGCGCGGGGAGTGCATAATCACATTCTACCACAACTCAATATGTCATTGTCGGGCTCGCCTTGGCCATTCCGCAAGCATCCTTGCACGGGCGGGATTTGCGTCACCCCCGACCCAGGCGGTAGTTTTGGATGCCGAAGCGAGGATCACCGGAATTGGTCAAGAATGGTATGCGGATCGCCGCGTTGCTGGCGGTCGCGGCGGGAATAATTCTGGCAGTGATCTA
The DNA here is from genome assembly GCA_963766355.1 of uncultured Alphaproteobacteria bacterium. GTDB lineage: Bacteria > Pseudomonadota > Alphaproteobacteria > Micropepsales > Micropepsaceae > Rhizomicrobium. The sequence goes on along the minus strand of CAVXZV010000021.1, from coordinate 208,163 downwards.
TCGTGCGGCGATTGATCCGGTCGCCATTCGCAATTTCGTCGTCGGCAATCCTTTGGCGCCAGTCTTGTTCGTTGCCCTGCAAGTCGTGGCCAGCCTTTTGTTCGTGCCTCGGACGGTGCTCGGAATCGCAGCCGGATTGCTGTTCGGACTTTGGTGGGGCTTGGTCTGGGCCATTGTCGGCGCGGTCGCCGGCGCCTCGGCTGGCTTCGCCTTCGTGCGCTGGCTCGGGGCGGAAGGATCGCTCGATACTTCGCCTGGAATCGGCAGACTCGTTCAGCGGGCAGAGCGCGGCGGCTGGCGCGCGGTGGCGATCGTGCGGTTGACGCCCTTTCCCCACAGCATCGCCAACACGGCGCTGGCGCTCACCAAGGTAGGCTGGCGCGATTACCTCTTGGGATCATCTCTCGGGATGTTGCCCATGACGGCGGCCCAGGTCTCCATGGGGGCATCCGGTGGACAGTTCTTACTAGGACATGGCAGTTGGATCGTGGGGTGCCTGCTTTTGGCGGCCGGTTTGGCGGCCTCCTTCATGCTGAAGCGGGCCGCGTCGAATTGCAATTCGCGCTTGTAGCAACGCAGCAGGCCTACGCCCCCTTTTTCGCCAGATAATGTTCCAGCCAATGGATGTTGTAATCGCCGTTGAGAATATCGTGCTCGCGCACCAGCTGCTGGAACAGGGGAATGGTGGTCTCGATGCCGCCGACCACGAGTTCGTCGAGCGCGCGGCGCAGCCGCATCAAACATTCGTTGCGGTTGCGCCCATGCACGATCAGCTTACCCGCCAAGCTGTCGTAATAAGGCGGGATGCGATAGCCGGCATAGATTGCGGAATCGAACCGCACGCCAAGCCCTCCAGGCGTGTGGAATTGCGTAATCAGGCCTGGTGACGGCTGGAAGGTGAAGGCGTTTTCCGCATTGATGCGGCATTCGATGGCGTGACCGGAGAAGGTTACATCCTTCTGTTCCATTTCGAGCGCGCTGCCCGCCGCGATGCGGATCTGTTCGCGCACGATATCGATGCCGGTCAGCGCTTCGCTGACGGGATGCTCCACCTGCAAACGGGTGTTCATCTCGATGAAATAGAAATGTCCCTCTTCGTAGAGGAACTCGATCGTTCCGGCTCCAAGATAGCCAAGCTTTTCCAATGCCCGTGTGACCACGCCGCCGATTTCGTCGCGCTGGGCGGCGTTGAGCGCCGGGCTACCGGCTTCTTCCCACACCTTTTGATGGCGGCGCTGCAAGGAACAGTCGCGTTCGCCCAAATGGATCACCCGGCCGGTGGCGTCGGCCAGAACTTGCACTTCGATGTGACGCGGCTTCTGGAGATATTTCTCCATATAGACCGCATCGTTGCCGAAGGCGGTTTTCGCCTCGGCCCGCGCCGTGGTGAGCGCCAACGTGAGGTCGGCTTTTTTGTTCGCGACTTTCATGCCGCGCCCGCCGCCGCCCGCCGTCGCTTTGATCAACACGGGGTAACCGATGCTCTCGGCGACGCGCGCCGCTTCTTCGTCGGATCCCACCACGCCGCCTGAGCCCGGCACCGTCGGAATGCCGAGGTTTTTGACGGCCTGGATCGCCGCGATTTTGTCGCCCATCAGCCGGATGTGTGCGGGCTGCGGTCCGATAAAGGTCAGATGGTGTTCCTGCACGATCTCCGCGAAGCGCGCGTTTTCCGACAGAAATCCGTAGCCGGGATGAATTGCTTGGGCGCCGGTGATTTCGCAGGCCGAAATGATCGCCGGGATATTGAGATACGATTGGGCCGCGGGCGGGGGGCCGATGCAGACACTTTCGTCGGCCAGCCGCACATGCATGGCGTCGGCGTCGGCGGTGGAATGCACCGCGACGGTGGCGATGCCCATCTCCTTGCAGGCCCGGTTGATGCGCAGCGCGATTTCGCCACGATTTGCTATGAGAATTTTTTCGAACATCACGTTATGATGAGCAGCGTCTGACCGAACTCGACCGGTTCGGCATCGTGCACGCAGATTTCGTGGATGGTGCCGCCGCGCGGCGCCAGGATCGGGTTCATCGTCTTCATGGCTTCGACGATCAAGAGCGTGTCGCCTTCGGCCACGCGGTCGCCGACCTTCACATAAGGCGGCTTGCCCGGTTCGGGCGCCACATAGACCGTGCCGACCATCGGCGAGGGGACGGCTCCCGGATGGGGACCTTTGGGCGCTTCCGCGGCCGGGGCCGCTGGTGCGGGGGCCGGGGCACTCGGCATGCTGACGAAATTGCCGCCGCTTTGCCGCGCGACACGCAATCTCGCGCCGCCTTGTTCGATTTCGATTTCGGTGAGGCCCGTTTCGGCAAGCAATTCTGCCAATTCGCGAATGGCCGTCGCATCGATGCTCGGCATGGACTTCCCCTTGCCGCCCGTGGCGATTTGCGCGCCGATCGCTTTCACATCTTTCATGTTCATGCCGCGGAACCTTCGATCAGAGGGGCGAGAGCGTCGACGGCCAGCACATAACCCTGCGCACCAAAACCCACGATCACGCCTTTGGCGACGGGGCTGATGCGCGAATGATGACGGAACGCTTCCCGTGCATAGGGGTTGGAAAGGTGGACCTCGACCAGGGGGCGGTCCAGCGCCCGCAAGGCGTCGTGCAGCGCGAGCGAGGTATGCGAATAAGCGCCGCCATTGATGATCATGCCGCTCGCACCGGTGCGCGCCTCTTGGATCCAGTCGATCAATTCGCCCTCATGGTTGGATTGGCGGAAAACGACCGACAAGCCATGGCTTTTCGCCTGCTTGGCCATCATTTTCTCAATCTCGGCCAGGGTCGTGCGACCATAAATTTCCGGTTCGCGCAGGCCCAAAAGGTTGAGATTCGGGCCATTGAGGACATATATCGGCAGGGCCTTGGATTTCTTGGCCAAATGCGGCTCCGTTAAGCTTCCAGTTTGGGCTTTATACTGGTCAATAGGGGCTAGGCAAACAGCAATCGGGAACAGTCTGAATGGCCGTGACAGTGACTATTAACGGAGAAACCCGGCATCTTGAGGAGGTCATCAGTGTCGCAGCGCTTCTTACCGGCATGGGCCTCGATCCTGCCAAAATTGCAGTGGAACGCAACCTGGAGATCGTGTCGCGCTCGCAATACCCTACAACCATGATCGGCGAGGGCGACCGGCTGGAAATCGTTCATTTCATCGGCGGAGGTAATGCACCCATGGATCCCCTCGACAAGCCTTTGGTGATTGCCGGCAAAACCTTTCAATCACGCCTCATCATCGGCACCGGCAAATACAAGAGCTACGCGCAGAACGCCGCGGCGCTGGAAGCGAGCGGCGCCGAAATAGTCACCGTCGCCGTGCGGCGCGTGAATTTGACGGAGACCGATCAGGATCGGCTGATCGATTTTATCGATCCGAAAAAATACACCTATCTGCCGAACACGGCTGGATGCTTCACGGGCGAGGATGCGGTGCGCACGCTGCGGCTGGCGCGCGAGGCGGGCGGCTGGACGCTGGTGAAGCTCGAAGTGCTGGGAGACAAGAAAACGCTTTATCCCAACATGATCGAGACCCTGCGCGCCACCGAGTTGCTGCTCAACGAAGGCTTCCAAGTGATGGTCTATTGCAGCGACGATCCCTTGATGGCGAAACGGCTGGAGGACCTTGGCGCTTGCGCGATCATGCCGCTCGCGGCGCCGATCGGCTCCGGCCTCGGCGTGCAAAACCCCGTCGGCATCCGCATGATCATCGAAGAAGCAAAAGTGCCGGTGATCGTCGATGCCGGTGTCGGCACGGCGTCGGATGCCGCTATCGCGATGGAACTGGGCTGCGATGCCGTGTTGATGAACACGGCCATCGCCGAAGCCAGAGATCCGATCATGATGGCAGCGGCGATGAAACACGCCGTCGAGGCCGGGCGCTATGCGTATCTTGCGGGCCGCATGCCAAAGAAACTCTATGCCGATCCCTCAAGTCCTTTGGCCGGATTGATATGAAAATCATTGCGGCCGCCTTGGCCGTTTTCGTCCTCATCGCTCCGGCTTCCGCACAGATCGCAATTTCTGCCAATGACGGCGAGATCGTGCTGGTGAACGGCAAGACGATTGCTTCGCCCAAGCCCGAGCCCGATACCATCACGATTATCGATCTGAGTGTGCGGCCGCCCCGCGTATTGGGCGAAATCGAAGTGCGCACCAGCGTGATCGGGCCGCCGGAAAGTGTCGCCATCGCGCGCGACAAGAGCTATGCCCTCGTCACCGGCGCCACAAAAATAGATCCCGCCGATGCCACAAAGTACATCCCGGATAACAAGCTTTCGGTCGTCGATTTGACCGCCCGCAAAGTGACGCAAACATTGGAGGCAGGTCTTGGGGCCTCCGGCGTGTCGATCAGTCCAGGCGGAGATTTGGCTCTGGTCTGCAACCGGGCCGAGGACACGATCTCGATCTTCACGATCGCCGGCAAATCGCTCACGCCGGCAGGCAAAATATCGTTTCCGGCGAAAGCAAGTCCGTCTCATGTCGTGTTTATTCCGGACGGCAGCAAGGCACTGGTCACGCGCGACGGCGATTTGCGGATTTCGGTGTTGGCGATCGATCATGAGGGCGTGAAACTTACGGATTATGAAATTTCCGCGGGGCTGCACCCCTACAGCATCGCCATGAATCGGGCAGGCGATTTCGCAGTGGTCGCCAATATGGCGGGAAGCGGGCGCGACAATGGCTCGCTCAGCCTGATCGATTTGAAATCGGATTATCCTCATGTCGTGAACACGGTGAATGTCGCGCCTACACCCGAAGGGCTGGCGCTATCGGCGGACGGCAATTTCATCGCATCAAGTTTCATCAACGGCTCGAACTTGACGCCTGGGGCGCAGGGTTTTCACGATTTGGGGTTGGTGCAGGTGTTCCGCCGTAAAGGATTCAATCTGCAGCTCATCGCCACGGCAAAGACCGGACACTGGTGCGAAGGCGCGGCCTGGAGCCGCGATCACCGCACGCTGTTGGTGCAATGCATGGTCGAGAAGCAGATTTTTGTTTATTCGTTCGACGGCAAATCGCTCAAGCGGACCGGCGCCATCGCCGTAAAGGGCGGCCCTGCCGGGATCCGCGTCGCTGAGTAGCTAGCGCTTCAGCAGCTGTTTCAATTCGGTTTCCGTAATTTCACCTTCATGCACTTTGCCGTTGACGATGAACGTCGGTGTGCCGGTGAACAGCGAATTCTGCGCCAACTTTTGTGCCGCGATCACCGTGCGGCCGATTTCGGGATCCATCAGGTCTGTATGGAGCTTGACAGGGTCGATGCCGGCCTTTTCCGCATCGCTGGTGAGCGCATCCGTGGTGACGGATCCCGCTTCACCCATCAGCAGAAAATGCAAGGCGATATAGCGGTCGCCTTGGCGGCGAGCGGCGATGGCTACTTGCGCGGCCGCCGTGGAAGCCTCGCCAAAAATGGGAAAATCGACGAAGGCGAAACGCGTGTCGCCTTTGTGCGCGTTGTAAAACTTCTGGACTACGGGAAACGAATTGCGGCAATGGGCGCAATTGTAATCGAAGAATTCCACGAAAGAGTTTTTCGCATTCGCCGGGCCTGTCACAAACGCCACAGCGGGGCTGAAGTATCGCCTGATCCCAATCTTATCGACCGCCGCTTGACGTTCGTGATCTTCCTCTTCGATTTGATCGGTCTGGGCTTTGTTCGCCATCTCGATCGCCAGCGAGGGATGCGCCATGAGGTAGTCATGGATGCGTGCATCGCTGAGGCGGGGAAATAAGCCCAGTGCAGCCGCCGCGAAAATGACGATCAGCGATAGTGCGGCACCGATCAAGCCGCCAACGCCGGCTGTTGCCCATTGCGTAGGCGTGAAGACAAAATCGCCGCGCGCGTTGGCGGGGTTTGGCTGCTCGGTCATGGGTTCTAATTTCTGTTCTGTTTCAACTGGGCGGACGCCACGGTGACAATGTCGTTGGCACGTTCCCAATCCGGCGACCCTTTGGCAAGGGCTTGCCGCGCACGGACGGCAAAAATAGCCGCCGGCTGCAAAGCGCCGATAGTGTAATAGCGTTCCGCCGTCGCAAGATTGGCCATCGGCTCGTTTTTCAGGTCGCTATAGGCCTGTGCCATCAAATACCAAGCGAATGGCTGGTCGTTGTCCTGTTGCAGCGAAATTTTGAGGTTATCGATGCCAACTTTTTCCAGCGGCAACTTCTCCGTCGCGATTTGAGCTTGGGCGAGCAGGGCGCGCAATTCCGGCGCATCCGGCATGAGATCGACCGATCGTTGGAATGGCACGATGCCTTTCTCGGGTTGCCCCATGGAGACCAGGATATTGCCGAGTACTTCGTAAAAGTATGGGTTCTTGGGTTCGTCCTTGATCAGGCTGTTGATTTCCGAAAGAGCCCTGGGAAGATTTGGCGTGCGCATATAGACCATGGCGCGGGCATAACGGGCGGGTTCGCTCGTATCGCTGAGCGGATAGCGGTAGAACACGTCGCGCGCCGGCAGCAGATAGCCCACGACTTTTGCTCTCACCATCTGGAACGCATGAATTGATTCCGGACTGTCCGGCACGTCGCGATAGGGAGACGCGTTCGCTTCATCCTCCATCAGCGCGACACGATCGCGGTCGGCCGGATGGTCGCTGGCAAATTTGCTTTCGTCGATGCCGGCGCGGGCGGACTTGTTCGCCATGCGGTTGAAGATATGAACCATGCCGAGGCCGGATTGGTGAGTTAGCCTCAGGAATCTCTGCCCCATTTGGTCGGCCGTGCCTTCTTGCGCTCGGCTGAATTGCAAGTATTGGGCTTCTGCGACGCTTTGGCCCATGCCCATAATGATCATTCCCGCTTCGCCGGCACCGGCCACCGCGGCGGCAAGTCCCACAACCATAGACAGAAGCATGGGGATTTCGGCCTTGGCGATGGCAGCCGTGCCGCGGGTCAAATGGCCGGCCGCCATGTGGCCGGTCTCGTGCGCCAAGACACCGGTCAGTTCATTGGGATTCTCAAGTTGGATGAACAACCCGGCATTGACGAAGATGTTTTGCCCTTCGGCTACGAACGCATTCAAGGACGTATCGTTGACGATATACATTTTGACGGCGACGGGATCGATGCCGGCCACGGTCAGGATTGGGTCCTCGTAGGAACGCAAAAGCCGCTCGGTCTCGGTATCTTGCAGCAGATCAAGGGCCTGGGCGGACGCCGGAGGCGTCAGCGCACACAAGGCTCCCATGAAACCGATCATAAAGGCACCGATGCGGCTCCATGCCGCCCGACTGCCCCTGCGTCTAAGGATTCGCTGCAAAGGGTTGCAAATCGTCAAGGCTTAGACTTTCCTCTCGCCCCCGGAACCTCAACAGGGGGACGGTAGGTGTGCACAGTGCTTGCGTCAACGGATGCAAACGCACAGTCTTGATCGTTAACCAGCAAGGATTACGCCCCGTTCATGTTTCGCTCACGAATTCTCTCCGGCGCGGCCGGCTTAGTTCTCCTTAGTGGCTGTTCGATCGATATCGGCAACACCATCGGGTTTGGCGGCTCCGCACAGCCGACGGCGCTGGTTGTCGGCGATGAACCGTTCGCGGTGAAGGTCGGCGCCTCTGTCATGGGGCAGGGCGGCAGCGCGGTCGATGCTGCCTCGGCGATGTATTTCGCGCTAGCGGTTACCTATCCGGTGGCGGCCGGTCTAGGCGGCGGCGGCATCTGCATCGTTCATGATCCGGTGCACAATCAAACGCGGGAATTCGATTTTCTGGCACGCGATGCATCGGGCGGCGGCGCTTATGCGGTACCGGGAAGTGTCCGCGGCTTTGCCGCTATGCAGAGTGCCTATGGAACGCTTCCCTGGCAGAAAGTGATCGCGCCCGCCGAAGGGTACGCGCGGGCGGGCTTTCCGATCTCGCGTGCGCTGGCGGCACGGTTGAACGAATTGGGCGACGTCATTCGTTTGGATGCGGGAATGGCGAGCGAATTCCTCGATGAATCAGGACACGTCAAAACCGCGGGCAGCATGGCCAGCAATCTTGAACTGGCCGATACGCTGTCTGCGATCCGCACGCTGGGACCGGATGCATTCTATTCCGGTGCCGTTGCGGCAAAGATCGTTGCTTATTCTTCGTCGCAAAACGGTGCGCTAATCGCCGACGAGCTTGCAGCCTATCGCGCCACCGAGGCTACGCCGCGCGTCACGCAGATCGGCGACGATTATGTGTTCATACCTGCGGCGCACACCGGCGCGGGTGCTTTTGCCGGCGCCTTGCTCGATAATTTGGCCCGCGCACAGTCGGTACCGAGCGGCGAAAGAGACACCGAAGCGGCTGTCATCGTTGCCGTCAAAGAAGCACTAAAGACCTTCAAGGTGACGAGTTTGCCGAGAGATTTGGGCGCCACCGGCTTTGCGGCGACGGACGCCAAAGGACAAGCGATTTCGTGCGCCGTGACGATGAACGGTCCGTTCGGCTCCGGCCACACGGCTTTGGGAACAGGCGTAACGCTGGCGCGTGCCCCCTCATCGGGTGAAGTCGGTCTCGCGTCGGCATTCCTGACGCCGATGATTGCAGGACCGAGTGGCGATCGTCCGGCTGCTTTGGTTGGCGCGGGCGCAGGAGGGCCAAATGGCGCTGCCGCCATGGCCTATACGCTGACCCTCATTGCCCATGGCAAAGAAATTTTGACGAGTGCCGATCTGCGAACCACCGGGGTCGCCCCCTACGATACGGTGAATGTTATCGTGTGTTCGAGCAGCACCTGTGCGGCTTTGCCCGATCCGGCCGCCAACGGTTTGGGCGCAGCACCACAAGCGCAATAGATCCCAAGCTTCAATCCGATTTAAACGCGCGCTGCCACCAGCCTTTTTTGACGGGCGCCGCTGGGGGAGCTGTTTCGCTTGATGCAGGTTCCTGCGGGCGAAGGTCCGCCGGCTTTGGCTTCGGCGCCGGTTGATCGGCGCTGTCCGCTTTCAGCGACCAGACGGGCGTCGAAGATGCGTTCGGGACAGCTATGCTGGGTGCGATACGCGGCTCCTCGCGCGGCGTCGTATCGATCTCGTCCGGTTGCCCGAAACGATCCAGCGGCGCCGGTGCGAATTGCGGCGCAGCATTGTCGGCGCGCTGTTCGCCGTTGAAATTCTCCCGATCGCGTCCGCCACGGCGTCCGCGCCGGCGGCGGCGGCGACGGCGCACACCTTCACCCGCCGGTCCTTGTTGTTCGCTGGGGCGGCCTTCAGCAAACTGCGCTCCATTTGATGCCACCGGAGTGAATTCGCCCGATGCGGCTGGAGCAATCTGCTCGACCGCCACCGGTGCCGCAGGCTCGCCATTGGAAGCCAATGGCTGCGGTTCGCGATGCTGATCGTTGGGATTGAAGGGACGCTCGCGGTCGCGTCCGCCGCGCCGCCTGCGGCGGCGCTTACGGCGCCCGCCTTCGCCCGCCGGCTGGTTCGACGGCTGTCCATCGGCGAGCGCTTCGCCGCGTGTTTCGTCGCGGCCCCGTGCCTCGTCGCGAGGAGCCTCTTCGGTTTCCTCGAATTCTTCTTCGACCGGTTCAACTTCCGCTTCCACTTCGACGACGGCGGCCTCGATCAGCGCCGCAGGCCGCGGACGGCTCTCCGGATCGCGTTGCCCGATGCGCTCGATATCGAAATTCCCGGCCATCAGATCGTCCTTCGGTTCGAAGGTCACCGTGATGTCGTATTCGGTTTCCAGCCGCGCCAATTCGCGCCGCTTTTGGTTCAGCGTGTAAATCGCAACTTCGCTTGCGACGCGCACCAGAAGGCCTTCCGCGCGCTGCTTTTGCGCTTCTTCTTCCAGGCCTCGCAGCACGCGCAACGATGTCGATTCCACCGATCGCACGATGCCTTGACCCCCGCAATGCGGGCAGGGAACGGTCGAGCCGGCGATAACGCCGGCGCGCAAGCGCTGGCGCGACATTTCGAGCAGACCGAACTGGCTGATTTTTCCGATCTGCACGCGCGCGCGATCGTTCTTCACCGCATTGTGCAGTCGCTTTTCGACGGCGCGGTCGTTGCGGCCGTCTTCCATGTCGATAAAATCGATGACGATCAGTCCTGCCAAATCGCGCAAGCGCAATTGGCGGCCCACTTCGTCGGCGGCTTCGAGGTTCGTTTTGGTCGCCGTCTCTTCGATCGAATGCTCGCGTGTGGCGCGGCCCGAATTGACGTCGATGGAGACCAGCGCTTCGGTCTGGTTGATGACGATGTAGCCGCCGGATTTCAGCGTCACCGTCGGCGAGAACATGGCGTCAAGCTGCGCTTCAATGTGAAAGCGCTGGAAGAGGGGAATCGCGTCCTTAAAGGGCTTCACGTTTTTGGCGTGACTGGGCATCAGCATCCGCATGAAATCTTTTGCATTGCGATAGCCGTCTTCGCCTTCAACCAGAACTTCGGTCACGTCTTTGTTGTAGAGATCGCGAATCGCCCGCTTGATGAGATCTCCTTCTTCATAAACGCAGGCCGGCGCATTGGATTTCAGAGTCAATTCGCGGATCGTGTCCCACATTCGCAGCAAATATTCATAGTCGCGTTTAATCTCGACCTTTGTCCGGTTTTCACCTGCGGTGCGGATAATGAGGCCCATGCCCTCGGGCAGGTCGAGCGCCTGGGCGGCGGATTTCAGCCGCTTGCGGTCGTTCGCATTGGTGATCTTGCGGCTGATGCCGCCGCCGCGCGGGGTGTTGGGCATGAGGACGCAATAACGTCCGGCCAGCGACAAATAGGTGGTGAGAGCGGCGCCTTTGTTGCCGCGCTCTTCCTTAACAACCTGCACCAGAATGATCTGACGGCGCTTGATGACTTCTTGGATTTTGTAATGGCGGCGGCGCATCCAGCGTTGCGAAGGGCGCTGGGCTTCGAGCGTCTGTGCGGACTGCGCCGTTTCTCCAACGTCCCCCGGCTGGGCGGGCGGCGTCTCGATGAGCGATTGCGGCGACGATTCTTGCTGGACGGGCGCGCCCTCTGTCGCCGGTTCCTGCGATTGGCTTTCGCCATCTTCGCTGCCGTTGTCGGAAGAAGCCTGCTCATCGAAGGAGCGCCGATCATCATCCGTTTGATCCGGTTGCCCGGCAAACAAATCTTCCTGATCGTCTTCGGATTGTTCCGCCGAGCCCTGGTGAACGGTTACTTCTTCTTCGTCATCGGATTCTTCATCGTCGGAGCTGGGCTCTTCCGGGGATTCATCGGATTCTTGCTGGCCCTGTGAAGCTTGGCTTTCCTCGGTTTCTTCGGACTCGACGATTTCCTCGGAGTCGACCGCGGCAGTCTCGCTCGCCGCCCCGCTGGAGCCGTGTTTGGACGTGATCTCGAAGGACTCGATATCGTCTTCTTGGCGGCGGCGGGCTTCGGCTTCCTGATCGGCCAGCAGCGCAATGCGGTCGGCCACCGGGATTTGGTAGTAATCGGGATGGATTTCCGAAAAGGCGAGGAAGCCCTGGCGGTTGCCGCCATATTCGACGAACGCCGCCTGCAGCGAGGGCTCTACGCGCGTTACCTTCGCGAGATAGATATTTCCTTTGAGTGGCCGCTTGGTTGCGGCCTCGAAGTCGAATTCTTCGACTTTTTGTCCGTCAAGAACAACGACGCGAGTCTCTTCGGGGTGGCTTGCATCGATCAACATACGTTTGGGCATTGAAATCTCCGGGCGGCGCGCAGCAGCCAGCCCGGCGCGTTGGCGCTTGGCTCGCTATGGACCGCCATGTTGGGGACAGGCGCCGACGCGCCACCGCCTGCGGCAATGCCGCTGGCTGGGGCAAATGGGTCGGCGTTAAGTCGTTCATATCTTCACATTCATGACCGGGCGCCGCGGTCGCCCGATGGGGCGCTGCTATCGCGGCGGAGAAAACCTGGCGGCCACAAACCCGGAGTTCGTCCCCGGAAATTCACTGGCCTGCGACAGGATCGCTGCTGAGAGGCGAATGCCTCTCGACGACGCAGCTGCCGTCAGTTGTAGGTGTCCCGCCGCACTACGGCAAGAGGAACCCGCGGATTTATCCAAGTTTCCGAGGCCTTTACCGTGCGTAAGCGCGCGCCAGAACGAATTTTGGTGGAGAAGGGCACCCGTAGTAAGCCCGACATCGGTCTGGCGGCACGAAAAATGGCGGGCTTGGGCCCGTTATCTGCGTATTCGGGTATTTTGGCGGATTTGTCTGTACTAACGAATTGTAAATGGTTTATGCCCAACCCTCCGAATCTAGGGGCAGGGGGCCGTCCGGTTCGATGCGCAGATTGGGAAATATCGCTTTAGCCATAGTGGCTTGCCTGTTCATGGGCGTTGCGGGAGCCCAGGACGAGCCCAAGTCTGGCGCCAAGCCCCAAACCGTCGATGATGTGATCAGCAAGATTTTCAAGAGAAACGCCCGACACCTCGACGGCCGCGCCCAATCGACGGCCCCTGCCGCCACGGCCGCCGCGGCGTCCGCCAAAGTGCCGATTATCATGAGTGCACGCATCGGCGAGCATCCAGATCGCACGCGCTTTGTGGTGGAAATATCCGATCCCGTCGACATGCGGACTTTTACGCTGAACGGTCCCAACCGTGTCGTCATCGATATGCCGGCCGTGCAATGGCATCTCGATGGCCCGCCAAGGCCCTCAGGCAATGGCGCGGTGAAGAGCTATCGCTATGGTTTGTTCCGGCCCGGCAATTCGCGCTTCGTCATCGACCTCAATCAGCCGGTCAGTATCAGCGATGCGCTCGTGCTGCCGCCGGAGAATGGTTTTGGCTATCGCATCGTCATCGATCTCTTTCCCACGACCCAGGCGAAATTCGACAAGACTGCGGGTTGGCCCGCCGATGTGAGGGCTAAAGACACCGCGGCGGAGCGCGTGGCTGTCGCGCCGCCACCGCCAACCGTGCTTCCTCCCCAGTCTTCGACGAGAAAGATTATCATCATCGATCCGGGCCATGGCGGTCTCGACTCCGGTACCGTCGGAGTTGATGGAACGCAGGAGAAAGACGTCGTGCTCGCCGAAGGGCTGCGGGTGCGCAAAGCGCTGCAGGCCCATGGTTATACCGTCCACATGACACGCGATACCGACGTGTTCATTCCTTTGCGCGAACGGGTGAATATCGCTCGTTCGTGGCACGCCGATCTTTTCATCTCCGTCCATGCGGATTTAAACCCCGATCCCAACGTCGAAGGTCTGTCGGTTTACACCCTGTCCGAGCGAGGCTCCGACAAAGAAGCCGCCGCTTTGGCAGCCAAGGAAAACCAGTCCGACATCATTGCCGGCGTGGACCTGTCGGGGGACAATTCGGTGGTCGCGCCGATCCTGATCGACTTGGCGCAACGCGACACCATGAACAAATCGTCACGTTTCGCTGAAACCGCCATCTTTGAACTCTCGCATGCCACCGACATATTACCGCGCCAGCCGCATCGTTCGGGCGCCCTGGTGGTCTTGAAAGCGCCGGATGTCCCGGCCGTCCTCATTGAACTTGGTTATTTGTCGAATACGCATGATGCGGAGCAGTTGCAAACGTCCATCTGGCGCGATGGCGTGGCCGATGCTATCGCTGCTGCGGTGGACCGTCACTTTGGTGCTTCGGGGGCCGCGGAACAGAATGCGGCGCAAGGAACGCAGTGACGGAAGGGTATGGCACGGTCATAATCGCATCCCATGAGCGGCATTTCTGACGATCCCCCCACAACGGACGGTGGCGTTCCGCCGCGCCCGGTTCGGCCTTTCAAGCCGGCGGCCAGCCGCCGGTTGCGCCGCTCGAGCCGCCGCAGGACGAGCTGCCGCCGCAGGCGGAGCTCCCTACGAAGAACACGCCGTGCTAGGCGAACCGCCCTTCGAGGAGCCAGCCGCGGGATGCGAGCCGCAGCCTGAGGAATATGCCGAGCCGAGCGACGCCGCTGGAATTGTCCGTCGAAATGCCGCCCGAGCCTATCGGCGAAGCGGCACCGGAACCGTATTACGAGGAACAGCCCCAGACTCATGCCAGCTGGGCGATGCCGCAGGCCCCCAGAGGTTTCGAGCATACCGACGAACCGCCTTACGAAGAGCCGCAGCGCGAAGACTATGGTGGCGACAGTTCGGGTTGGCGCGAACCGCCCGATGACTTCGACGATCCGCCGCCGGGACCTGGCGGGCGAGGGCCGTGTCTCTATGGCGGATTGGTCGCCGTCATCTTGATCGTCGTCACGGTGCTGTCGGCGGTGGGATATATTTGGTACGTCACCCGCGATTTGCCGAGCGTCGAGACGCTGCAAAACTACACGCCTCCCGTTACCACTCGTGTTTATGCCGGCGACGGCACGGTGCTAGGCGAATATGCGCGCGAACGGCGCATCTTCGTGCCCATCGGATTTGTGCCCAAGCTGGTGGTTGAAGCGTTCACCTCCGCGGAGGACCGCAATTTCTTCAATCATCCGGGCATCGACCCGAGCGGCATGCTGCGCGCCGCCATCAAGGATATCGGCAGGTTTGTCGAAGGACGCCGGCCGGAAGGAGCCTCGACCATCACCCAGCAAGTCGCGCGCAATTTCCTTCTGAATTCCGACGTGAAGATTGTCGCGCAAGATTCGCGAAGTGGTTTTGGCGCTGCGCATCGACGCGACGTATTCGAAGGAAAAGGTCCTCGAGCTCTATCTGAACGAAATCAATCTCGGCCAGAATTCCTACGGCGTTGCGGCTGCGGCGCTGAACTATTTCGACAAATCGCTGGACGATCTCGACATCGCCGAAGTGGCGTTCCTGGCTTCCCTGCCCAAGGCGCCGAGCCATTACGATCCGCGCTACCATTATCAAGCCGCGCTCGACCGCCGCAATTGGGTGATCGGGCAAATGGAAGAAAACGGCTACATCACCGAGGAGCAGGCCAAGGCCGCAATGGCCGAACCGCTGGACGCCAACAAGCGCCCGCTCGGCAGCCAGACCCAAGACGCGAATTACTTTGTGGAGGAAGTGCGCCGCCAGCTCTATGCCAAATACGGCGCAGCAGGCGCTCTACGATGGCGGCTTGCAGGTGCGTTCCTCGCTCGACACGCGGCTGCAGAATTATGCGGTAAACGCGTTGCGCATGGGATTGGTGCGCTATGATCGCCGGCATGGCTGGCGCGGCGCGTTCAGCACGTCGATGTCTTCGGCGATTGGAAAGCCACGCTGAAAAGTGCGGCAACCAATCAGGCATCGACACCTGGCGCGTCGCGGTGGTGCTGGGCTTCGCGCCGGACAAAAGCGTGCGCATCGGACTTGCCGACGGGACGCATGCACGCATTCCCTTCGGCGAGCTCTCTTGGGCACGCAAGGAATTACCGGACGCCGAAGTCGGTCCGTCGCCCGCCAAGCCTCAGGACGCGCTGACAATCGGCAACCTCGTTTATGTCGAAGCGGTCGACGCTCGCGGCAATTACGGCCTGCGTCAGGTGCCGGAAGTCAATGGCGGTATCGTGGCGATGGATCCGCATACGGGCCGCGTCTTGGCGTTGTCCGGCGGATTTTCCTATGCTTCCAGCCAGTTCGATCGTGCCATGCAGGCCTTGCGCCAGCCCGGTTCGGCTTTCAAGCCTTTCGTCTATGCGTCCGCGCTAGATAACGGCTTCACGCCGGTCAGCAAAGTGCTGGATGCGCCCTTCGTGATCGAGCAAGGACCCGGCCTGCCGCTCTGGCAGCCGGAAAACTTCGAGAAGAAGTTCATCGGTCTGGCAACCCTGCGCCGCGGTATCGAGTTTCGCAAGAATTTGATGACCGTGCGCCTGGCACAGGCCGTAGGCATGGACAAAGTCGAACCCTATGCCGACCGGTTCGGGGTCTATGACCATCTGCCGCCGCTGCTGGCCAACGCGCTGGGGTCGGCAGAAACCACGCTGCTCACGCATGACCACCGGTTATTCGGAATTCGTCAACGGCGGCAAGAAGATCACGCCTTCGCTGGTCGACCGCATCCAGGATCGCAACGGCAAGACCATCTGGCGTCACGACGAGCGTCAGTGCGATGGTTGCAACTCCTCCGACTGGCAGCAGCCAGGCCGAACCGCTGCTGGACGACACGCGCGAGCAGATCGTCGATCCTCGCACGGCCTATCAGATCGTTTCTTCCTGCAGGGCGTTGTGAGCACGGCACCGGCCGCTCGGTCGCGGTCATCGGCAAGCCGCTGGCCGGCAAGACAGGCACCTCCAACGAGTCCAGAGATACTTGGTTTGTGGGTTTCTCGCCCGATCTTGGCTTGCGGCGTGTTTGTCGGCTTCGACAATCCCCGCACGCTCGGCAAGCTGGAGCAAGGCGCCACCGTCGCCGCGCCGTCTTCCGCGATTTCATGAAGGGCGCCTTGGCCGATGTTCCGCCGACGCCGTTCCGCGTGCCGCCTGGTATCGAATTCGTCTCGGTCGATCGCATCACGGGCGCGCTCGAGCGGTGGGGTCGCCCACGGCGATCGACGAGGCGTTCAAAGTCGGGACCGCGCCGGGCGATCCGGGCGCGCCGCCGCAACTGGTCGTGGGCGGCGATGAGCCGGCGGGTACCAACCCCGCCAACCCCAGCGATGTCGGCGAAGGCACGGGCGGGCTTTATTAGCCGCGGCGCGTTTGAATAGCTTTCTGCGAATCTCTATATCCGCATATGAACGAAGAAGAGCCATTCCATGCGCCCAGAAATCCAACGCTATATCGAAGAGACCAAGCAGGCCATCGACCTGCTGAGGAGGCATCTTTGACTGGGACAAATCGCTGCGCCGCCTGGATGAGCTGAACGCCAAGGCGGAAGACTCCTCGATCTGGAACAATCCCCAAGAAGCCCAAAAACTGATGCGCGAGCGTCAGCGGCTGGATGTGTCGCTTGGCGCGGTTCGCAAGCTGGAATCCGAATTGACGGACGGCGTGGGCCTGATCGAAATGGCCGAAGCGGAAAACGATGCTGCCATCATCGCCGAGGCCGAGAAATCCATCGCCGCTCTGGCCAAGCACGCCGAAGAATTGCGCCTGCAATCCATGCTGTCGGGCGAGGCGGACGCCAACGACACCTATCTGGAAATTCATGCCGGGGCGGGCGGCACCGAAAGCCAGGATTGGGCCGAGATGCTGCTGCGCATGTATTCGCGCTGGGCGGAACGGAGAGGCTACAAATTCGAATATTTGGAGGAAAGCGAAGGCGAGGGCGCCGGCATCAAATCGGCGACCGTGCTGGTCAAAGGCGAATTTGCTTATGGTTGGCTGAAATCCGAAGCCGGCGTCCACCGATTGGTGCGCATTTCGCCCTTCGATTCCAACGCTCGGCGCCACACCAGTTTTTCGTCCGTCACGGTTTATCCGGTGGTCGACCAGACGATCGAGATCGACATTCCGGACAAGGAAGTGCGGATCGACGTCTATCGCTCATCGGGCGCCGGCGGACAGCATGTCAACAAAACCGAAAGCGCCGTGCGCATCACGCATTTGCCGACCGGCATCGCCGTGGCGTGCCAGACCGAACGTTCGCAGCACCAGAACCGTGCCAATTGCTGGGAGATGCTGCGCTCCCGGCTCTACGAAATCGAGCTGGAGAAAAAGAAAGCCGAAACCGGCGCTTTCGTCGGCGAGAAAGCCGAAATCGGCTGGGGCCATCAAATCCGTTCCTACGTGCTGCAGCCCTACCAGCTGGTGAAGGATTTGCGCACCGGGGTCGAAAGCCGCTCACCGCAGGATGTTCTGGACGGCGATCTCGATCCCTTCATGGCGGCGGCATTGGCCCAGGCCATTGGCGGCAAGAAGACGGAAAAGATCGAAGACATGGAATAATTCAGGGGTAAGCCAAAGAAAAACCCCGCTTCATCGAAGCGGGGTTTTCGATAAGCAGACCGGCGAAGCGATTTAGTTTGTCTTCAGCGGTGTAAAGGTTGCTGCGGTTGCGCCGCCGGCCGCGGCCATGGGCCGTGACACCATCGCCGAAACGGCGGTCGGTGCGTTCGCATGCGGTGCCGACGGCGCAGCGGTTGGGGCCGGAGCCGGACGCAATTCGGTCTTTTTGGGTGCCTCCTCGCCCAGCGGGTTGTCCGCATGACGGCAATTGCCTTCGAAGAACGCGCCGGTTTCGACGGCGAAGGCTTCGTGCAGGATGTTGCCTTCCACATGGCAAGTGGAAGCGAGCAGAACTTTGCGAGCACGGATGCTGCCTTGCACGCGGCCACGGACGGTCACTTCTTCCGCCATGACGTCGCCATGGATGAAGGCCTTGTCGCCGATGACGAGACCCGCGCTATGGACATCGCCTTCCACGCGGCCATCGATTTGAATGTCGCCGGTGGAGGTCAGCGTGCCGGTAACGATCAGATCGGCACTGATGATCGAAGGTGCGGAGGATGTGCGTGGCATACGCTTGGCTTGCATGGAGCCCGGAACAGCCGGGGGTGCGACCGGGACAATATCCTTATCTCTACCTTTACTGGAGAACATAGCGGCCTGCCTCGATAAATCTGCTCGGGTTTCTGACGACATCGTCATACCACACTTCGTAGTGGACGTGAGGTCCGGTGCTGCGCCCCGTCGAACCGAGTTTGCCGATCGGGGAACCGGTGCGTACCTTAGCGCCAACTTGTACCAAGATCGATGACAGATGTCCGTAGCGCGTATGAATTCCGAAGCCATGGTCAATTTCGACCATGTTTCCGTAGGTACCGCGTCCTCCCGCCCAAACCACGGTTCCTGGGGCCGTTGAGTGGACAATCGCCCCCCAAGGACCGGCGAAATCGAGCCCCGGATGGAAAGCATAACGGCCGGTAAACGGATCGACCCGCGGCCCAAAACCGCTGGTGCGCTCGAATTCCGCGCCCGCGACGGGCGTTGTCAGGGGTACGTGACGCATCCCCATGAGCAATTGATTCATCTGGTCCAGAACGGCCGACGCGCGCAGATAGGCATCCTGGAAGGTCGCATCCGCAATCCCTTCGATATGGACAGATTGCAACGGGATTTCAGGTCCGCCGACGCCTTCGACAGCTTCGATTCGTTGGGCAAATTGGTCTGGATTGATGCCAGTCCGGCGTAGGACGGTCTGGATTTCCTTGACGCCTTCAACGACTTGGCCCTGCGTTTGGCTCATCAAGGCCGTTTCGGTTAGCCCCAGACGGCGGACCCGTTCGGTCTGCGCGGCAAGCTTTCGCAGGATCGGGTGGCGTTCGAAAGTTTCTTCCGGAATGGTTGGTTCGCGGTGCACACCGAAAATCGCCCCTGCGATTCGTCCCACCGCGCCGCCCAGATCGAGAAAGCTGGCATGAGTCGGTTTTCCGGTCCGCGGTTGAGGCTTCACGGGCTGCGGGCTCACAGTCAATTCGGAGGAGCCTCCATCGTCGGCGTCGGACCCACCAATGCCGGCAGGCGGCGCCGCCGTGCCCAAGCTATCGCTGGCCGCACCGCCCTCGGGGTTTGCAGATCCGGGACGCACGCCCACGCCCTGCGAGCCGGAATTCATCAGCGTCGCATCGACCTGCTGCTTGCGGTCGAGGAATTGCATGATCGTGCTTTGCTTGACCTGCAATTCGTCCGCCGTGGATTTGAATTTGTCTTCGGCCGAGACCAGCGCGCCATTCACTTCGTCGTAGGACAATTGCAGGTCGGCCACCCGATTCTCATAGGCGGATTGCATCTGCTGGTAGCGATGGTCTTTGGCGGCGATAATGCGATCTTTGAAGATCACATTCACGGTTGCGAAAGCCACCCAACCCAGGAAAATCAAAGACAAGCCGGCAAGAGAGGCCTGCAGCGTCGGACCGAAGGTGAAAAACTGCACCCGGCCGTCACTGCGAATGTAGATTTGGCGTTCAGGAAAAGTTTCGTGAAGCCACGCCCAGACGCGCTCCACGAGCGTTTCCGTCATCTCCGAACTTCCCTTCTTGGCGTCTTTGCGTGCGCCGACCCCTGAAACCCGCATTTCACTCAATTCTCGGCGGCCAATCAAGCTGTTAGCCCAGAAAAATGACGTAGAGGTTAATCTTGGACCAAAGCGTTTTGGCGGTTTTGCGGGCTTCAAAGCGATTTTGCCGCAGCAAGCACGGCCTCCACATGCCCCGGGATCTTAACCTTCCTCCAAATTCCATGAATCTTGCCCTTGCCGTCGACCAGGAATGTGGCGCGCTCCAGCCCCATGTATTTTCGTCCATACATGCTTTTCTCCACCCATACGCCATAATCCCGTGCCGTCTTGGTCTCAGGATCGGAGGCAAGGATGAGTTTCAACTTATGTTTGACCTTGAATCGGTCATGCGATGCAACGTCATCTTTAGACACACCGATCACGGCGACGCCCAAAGCCTGGAATTTCTTGCTATGGGCCGTAAAGTCCAGCGCTTCCTTGGTGCAACCGGACGTATTGTCCTTCGGATAAAAGTAGAGGACGAATGGCGCGCCTTTGAGACCGGATAGCGTGACTTTGCCTGCGCCATCTGTCGCAAGCCTGAACGGGGGCGCCTGATCGCCAGGCTTCAGATCCATGAGACGATTCCAAAGAGGTTGCGGTCGAACGTCTGGCCCTGTACGCGATAAAGTGATGCGCGATTCAGCGCAAGGCCCTGCTCGCGCCTCACTTGTTGGCAATGTGCGGGCGGACGAGGTATGTGGACCTTGAGTTTGTCGGAATTGTCCCGGTGGAATCCGGTCGCCTTCATCAGGCGATACGTCAAGGCACACCATGTCAGCCGTGCCGCCTTGATCTTGGCTGGCACGGCTGCCGCGATCCTGTTTTTCATCATTGGCGCGGGTATCCGACTTTTGATCGGCCCCGTATCGCTAGGCCCGCTTGGCGGCACCTTGGCCGATGCTCTGGCACGGGCTCTGCCCGGGATCACCGTCAAATACGACCAAGCCGCAGTCGAGTGGGCGCGCGACGAGGGGCGGGTGAACCTCGTCATTCTCGGTGCACGGGTGTTCGATGCCGAGGGCCGCATCATCGCCCAGGCCCCGAAAGCCGATATCGATCTTGCGGCGACGCCGTTTTTGCAGGGCAAGATCGAAGTCAAGCGCATCATACTGGTCGGCGTGCAACTCACCTTGGTACGCACGGCCGAAGGCGGATTGCGGCTGGGCGTCGAGAAAGACAAGCTCGAGCATGACATTCTGAGCCGCATTCAGGATGCGATCGCCGCCAATGACGGCAAGACTTCCTCGCTCGAGAGCTTTGCGATCCATAACGCGCGGCTGGCTTTCTTCGATGAAACGACGGGTTTGTTTGTTGTCGCACCGCAAGCAGATTTCCGCTTGGAGCGTCAGGGGGCAAATCTCGACGCCAGGCTCGATGCCGCGATCGAGATTTCCGGTCATCCCGCGCATATCGGAGCTGAGGTCACGTTTCCGCCCAACAAAGGCAAGGTCGCGGGCGCACTGACGATCAGCGGCTTCCAATTGGGCGCGCTCGCCAGCAACAGTCAAACCTTCGCCGCCGTCAAAGATACCGCGCTCAAAATCGATCTGACGGCGTCGTTCGTGGCCGATGGCACGCGCCTGGTCTCGGTGGATTTCGGCGTCGGCGCCAATGGCAGTTTCCGTATTCCCGGTTCGAAAGACGGTCCGGTGCGCGTGCGCGATATGCGCGCCATCGGGCGCTATGACGGTGCCACGGGGCGGCTGTTGTTCGAAGACGCGGCGATCGATGCCGACAAGATCGCCGGCCGGTTCCAAGGCAGAGCCGATTTCATCACCGATTCGACAAACAAAATCGCGCGCATCAATGCAGATTTGCGAATCACCAAACTGTCGCTGGCGTTTCCCAAGTATTTTGCGCAGCCGGTGAGCTTTTCGCTGGTCGATATTCGGGGGTCTTGGCTGCCCGAGACACGCGATCTCGTTTTCGATCATCTGGGCGTGACGGGCGCTTCGCTCAATCTGCAAGCTTCAGGCAAGCTCACCTTCGTGCCAAATCTTTCGCCCGCTCTGGAGACCAAAGGCACCTTCGCGGCAATGAATGTGCGCGATCTGGTGCATTACTGGCCGTTGCTGGCGGCGGGCGGCGCGCGCAGTTGGGTTGAGGCCAATATGTTCGCCGGAACCATCGGGCCGATCGTCTTCGAAACCCATCTGACGCCGGGGATGATCGATGCGCCCTCTTTGCCCGACAATGCACTGTCCGCGAAATTTGCGCTGCTCGGCGGCGAAGCGAATTACATCAAAGGCCTGACGCATCTCACCGAAATACAGGCCGCAGCGAAGCTGACCGGCGCGAGTTTTGCCTTGGAGGTGTCGTCGGCAAAAATCGGTCCGCTGGTCCTCACCGGCGGCCGTTTTGCGATTCCGGATCTGAATGTTGCGAACGAAATCGGTGAGATCACCGGGCACATGAAAGGCTCGATGTCGGATGTGTTGGCACTCGTCGACATGCCCCCGCTGGGTTATCCGACGCGTTTCGGTATCGGCGCCGCCGACTCCAAAGGGGCGGCCGCCTTAGATATTTCGGTCCAAGTGCCGATGCAGCACACAGTGAGCGTCGATCAAGTGGCCGTCGCCGTCAAAGCGGCCGTTAGCGGCTTCGCCATCTCTTTGGGCCCCCATACGCGCATGACCGACGGTACGATCGCTTTCTCGGTCGACAACAGCAAGCTGCACGCCACCGGCACGACCGGCATCGGCGGTTCGGCGTCGCGCATCGCCGTCGATTGGACCGAGGATTTCAAAACCGTTGGCGCCGTCACGACCAAAATCGCGGTGAAGGGCATGGTCGACGATCAGGCGCGCGCCGCCATGAATCTTCACACAAAGGACTTTTTGCGAGGCCCGATCGGCATCAACGGCATGCTGACCGGTCACCGCGGCGCGCTCTTGCAGGCCAACGCCACACTGGATCTCACGCCCGTGACGGTGACACTCGATCTGATCGGTCTCAACAAACCCGCCGGCTTTCCCGCAACGGCACATCTGGTCACGACATTCGGTCCCCACAGCACCATCGCCGGCGAAAATCTGCGAGTCACGGGACCTGGCATTTTGGTGATCGCCACGACGGCTTACGACAAGAACGGAAAATTGATTCAACTCCAGGCGCCGTCGATTCACGTCGGACAGCAGGACGATTTCTCTCTCAATCTCACGCGCAATGCTTCGGGCGTCGACATCGCCGTGCACGGCCATTCGCTCGACGGCTCGCGTCTGGCGGGACACGGTGGCGGTCAGGACGAGGAAACTATCGACGAACCGTTCCATATTTCGGCCAAGCTGGACCGGCTGGCCTTGCGCAACGGCATCGCCATTGCGCCCTTTGCCATCGATACAACCGGGATCGCCGACAGGCCGTCTACGATGACGCTTTCGGGTTCTTTGTCCAAAACCGGCACCTTGAACGGTTCGATCGTGCCGGTCGATTCGGGGCGGCGCTTCACTGTCACGACCAACGACATGGCGACGTTGAGCAAGGGTCTTTTCGGTTTCAACAGCATGCGGGGCGGCAAACTCGATTTTGCTGCCATCTTGCCGGGCAAGGCCGGCGATCCCCCCCCAAAAGATCCAAACGCTCCGGATTTTCAAGGCAGGATGATTTTGAAGGATTTCCGCATCGTGGATCAGCCTTTCTTGGAGAAGATTTTTACGGCTGGGTCTCTGACCGGATTGATCAACCTCATGCAAGGGCAGGGCGTCGCCGTGGACACGCTGGAGGTTCCCTTCTCCTCCCACGACGGCGTGATCACCGTACGCAACGCGCGCGCCACCGGCCCCGCCATCGGTATCACCGCAGAAGGCTATATCGACCGCGGCAAGAATGACATCGGATTGAAGGGCTCCTTGGTGCCGCTGTTCGGCATCAACAGCGTGTTGGGCGAAATCCCGCTTTTGGGCGATGTCCTGACCTCCAAGCAGGGCGAAGGCATCATCGGCATGACCTACAGCGTGAGCGGCAATGCGGACGAACCATCGGTCAGCGTCAATCCGCTTTCGGCGCTTGCTCCGGGAATCGTGCGCCGTATTTTCGAGGGCAAGATGCCGATGCCACAGTCCGCGCCGCCCCCAAAGGCGGGCACACCCGCGCCGTCCAACGGATCAGCAGTGCCGCCCAATCAGGCGCCTGCTCCATCGACGGCAACACCCAAGAGCCAATAGAGACAGGCGTTTCGCAGCCACTATCGCCAGAAAGCCACAATCGCCGGAAAGAAGGTGCGACGTACTTGCATGAAATTTCCTTGGGGTGCAGGCGTATAATCGTGCGTCGCGTGAAAACCCTGGAGGATTTCCATGAAACCTCGTTTTCATCTGACCGCTATGGCTGCTTGTCTTATCCTTTGTGCTTACGTTGCGTCGGCGCAAGCCGCGCAGGGAGCAGCAGCTCCTTCGGCCACCCCACAAGTCAATCAGTTCGCAGTGAGCGTTCACGATCTGCAGTCTTATATCAGGCAGCATGCGCCATTCATTCTGTTGGACGTGCGCGATGCGGCGGAATACGACAAGGGCCATATCCCCGGCGCGATCTTGATGCCGCTCGCAGACATTCTGGACGGCTACGCACGATACCCGAAGGAAGAGATGATCGTTGCCTATTGCAAGACGGGACCGCGCAGCGAACAGGCCGCATCTTATTTGCGTGCCCATGGCTATCAGCGCGTATACGTTCTGACCGGCGGCTACACGGCCTGGACCGCCGCGCAGTAGGCCAATCGACCGCAGAGCATCAAAGACTCGAAAGAGCCGCAACCGACCGCGCCAAATTGCTTCTGGCACGGGCTTCGAAGCGTTCGCGAAAATCGTCGGTGCTGTAGATGAACGGTTAACTCAAGAAGTGCTGCACGACGCCAATTCGCCCGCGCCGGAATGCGCTGTCTTCGACCCACGCATACTCCTGGCGTATTTGATCTTCGTATTCCCGGTAGCGGGTTTGTGACGCACCCAGAACAGACAGATCGATATCGACGACGAGTTGGGCATCGTATTCCTGCGGAGCGGCTTGGTGCCGCGTCGCCAAAATTATGCGCTCGACCGCATCAATCGCCGCGTCCGCCGCCCCGGTGTCTCTCAGGACTTCGCGCGCCCATTGCGCGCTGCGCATCTCGTTGTCGGAGGCGCGAGGGTCGTAAATCGCGTCGTGAAACCACAGCGCCAACCCCACTTCGTGGAACGCCTCGCCGGGCGCGCGGTCGAGTTGCTCGAAGCATTCGCCGATATGTTGCAGCGTGTGATAGGCCCTATGCGGCTCGCTATAGCGTGTGATAGCAAATCAAAGATACCGTTCGGCAAACAGCGAGAAATTTGTTCAAAACATCGATCCCAATGCGGCCCGAGTTTAACAGCCGCAGCGTCCATGCCGCTTGCACCTTCGTCCTGAAATGCCGGTCTTACCTGGTCCATTCGCTTGGTCCGCCAAAATGCAAGATTTCAAGGCCGCGGATGATAAGCGCTCAGGCGGACTGATCTGCCGAGGATACTCTCTCCAGAACCGAAATTTGTCCTGCAAGATCGTCGTCGGGGTGTGACATGGTGAGTGTCGCGCGATTATCCGATAGCGACCAATGATCGCTAAAGCGCAAATCTTTTCCGGGCGTCCTGACCACGCCTTCAATGATCAGTTCGGTCTCTTGCCAGCGCGCCAACGTGAGCATCGGCATCCCCCGGAGCGCGTTCATGACCTCTGCACCGATTTTGTAGGTGAAGGTCAGCCGATCTTCGTTTCCATCCTTCCGCCTGTACATCACATGCTGAAGGAGCGTCGGCTCGTCATGTACGATATTCATGACGACTTCGGCCGGCGCATCGCCATGCATGATGCTTTTTGCGAGATTCATCCGCCAGATGCCGGTGAAATTTGGCTGCTTTTCCGAAGTCACTCTGTCCTCCGCGGGTCGCATATAACCAATTAGACCCGGTGCAGACAATTTCGCTAGGGCGAAATGGATAAGCAACGGATATCGGCCAATTCGGCCGCTGGGACGTTGTACTACGATCGGCGCCTTCAACGGCGCTTAAGCCGATTGCGTCCCCATTTAGGGCGTGACGCCCCAAGTCGCGTAGCGATCGGCAATGTTCGGTATCATTTTCGCGACGTGAGTAATATCGGCATTGCCTCCCGCCGTATCGCCCAAGCGCAGCTTGGCAAGCCCGCGCAAATAAACCGAATCCGACACGCTCGCGTTAAGCTTCAAGGCGGCATTGAAGTCATCGATCGCCGCATCATATTCGCCCATCCGAAGATAGACGAGACCGCGGGCGGCGAGAGCGTCCGCGTCGTTCGGTTCATTGCGCAAAGCTTCTTGGCAGTCGGCAAGTGCGAGATCGAGCGGCCGGCCGCGAACGGCGCGCACCCAGCAACGCAGGCCTAGATCTCTGGCCCGCTGGACGGACGAGAGTAATGCGACCTTCGTATAATCTTCGCTTGCCTTTTCGTGTTGCCCCAAATCGGCATAGGTGTCGCCACGTGCTGCGTAGGCGTCCGCAAAGTCGTTCTTGAGCGCGACCGCATGCGTGTAGGACTCAATCGCCTTTTCATAGAAGTGTGCAAAATGCTGAAGCAGACCGCGGCGATAATAGGAGCAGGCCCTTCGTTCGGAAGGCATAGGATAACTGTGAAGCTCCGCTTCGACGCGGAGGATTTGGATTCTTAAGGGCCACGCCGGACTGGGCAGCACGACAGGGCAATGCGAGAATGCATGGGCCGGATTTGAAACCGCAATCAGGAATATTACGAACGCCGCCGACACGAAAAGCCGCACTGTCCCGGTAATTTGCAGCTTACTCATTTTACACACCCCCACCTAAGATAGGCATGAGAATGCCGGCTTGTTTTCATTGCAAGTGACGATGCCGTTAAGTCGCACGACGCCGCTGGGCGCCAACCATTTTGTCATTTGAAGATCGCTGCTGCGTACGCAGCTGATTTTTTCGCGGCTTGGTCCGCGATTAGTAATTATTCTGTATAAAGATGATAGTGCTTCTCGTTTGCACGCAATAAGACAAGTATGCTTGGTTGCAGCTTTGAATTGCAGACAGACACCGCGGCAAATGGAAGAGGCCGTTTAAATCGGCTTGACCAGAATATGTTTTTTGCGGCCAACAGACAGTTTGATGACGCCCTTCGCGGCAAAATCCGCGGTGCTCACTTTCGCGCGCACGTCGCTCACCGGCTGATCGTTAAGGCGCAATCCGCCGCCTTCGATATGGCGGCGTGCTTCGCTCGCGGAACTGGTCAGGCCCGCCAACTGGGCTAGCGACGTCACTGTTGCCCCGTCCACTTTTTCGCGCGGCAACTCGACAGTCGGCAGATTTTCGTCGAGGGTGCCCTCTTCGAAGGTGCGCCGCGCCGTTTCGGCCGCTTGATCCGCCGCGCCGCGGCCATGCGCCAGCGCCGTCGCTTCGCTCGCCAGCACCTTCTTGGCGTCGTTCAACTCCGCGCCTTGCAGATTTCCGAGCCGCGCGACTTCGTCTTCCGGTAGATCGGTGAACAGGCGCAGGAAGCGGCCGACATCGCCGTCCTCGGTATTGCGCCAATATTGCCAATAATCGTACGGGCTCAGCATATCGGCGTTGAGCCACACCGCGCCCGACGCGGTCTTGCCCATTTTGGCGCCCGACGATGTCGTGATCAGCGGCGAGGTCAGCCCGAACAGCTGCGCATCCGCCACCCGGCGGCCCAAATCGATGCCGTTGACGATATTGCCCCATTGATCCGAACCGCCGCATTGCAAACGGCAATTATGCCGGCGGAACAGCTCCGCAAAATCGTAGGCCTGCAGGATCATGTAATTGAATTCGAGGAACGAGAGCGGTTGATCGCGTTCCAGGCGCAGCTTCACGCTGTCCATCGTCAGCATGCGATTGATCGAAAAATGCCGGCCGATTTCGCGCAGGAACGGGATGTACTCCAGCTTGTCGAGCCAATCGGCGTTGTCGATCATGACGGCATCAGATGGTCCGTCTCCGAAAGTCAGGAAGCGCGCGAAAGACTTCAGGATGCTTTGCTTGTTCGCTTCGATTTGCGCCGTGCTCAAGATCTGACGCGTTTCGTCTTTGCCCGAGGGATCGCCGACCTTGGTCGTGCCGCCGCCCATCAGGACGATGGGCTTGTGTCCGGCTTGCTGCAAGCGGCGTAGCGTCATGATCTGCACCAAGCTGCCGATATGCAGGCTCGGCCCGGTGCAATCGAAACCGATATAGGCGGTCACCCGTTCCTTCTGAAACAGCGCGTCCAACGCTTCCGGTTCGGTGCAGGCATGATACGCCCCGCGCTCTTCGATGGTGCGCAAGAATTCGGAGCGGAAGCGGGACGAGATGGTCATGCCCTAAAGCCCAGCGGAAAGAGGCCGGTATCTAACACAAAGGTGTAGCCCGACAAATTCGATTTAGCTGCCCATCGCCTTCGAGGCCGCAATGTCGGCATTGCCACCAACTTTGTCGCCGGACCTCAGCTTCGCCAAACCGCGGTTGAACAGCGCAAGCGGATAATGGGGCTTAAGCAACAATGCGTGATCGTATTCTGGTATCGCGCGGACGTAATCTTTCTTATCGTAATAGGCGTTGCCGCGGTTGTAATAGGCGCTGGCAAGGTTGGTCGCGCCGCCGGTTCCGTCCGCAATCACGGCGCTACAAGCCGTGATGACCATGTCCGGGGTGATGCCTTGCGCGGCCGTGCCGGCGCACGTCACTTGGTCTTGCACAAGATCGGCATAAGCCGGTGTGGTGAGAGCTATAGCCAATACTGCCGCCGCCAGATAACGCGTCGTCATTCTCGTTTTCTCCGGGTTACCGACCTTCATGGGGATGGGTCATGCGGTGTTCGACATAGTTTTTTACAAGTTCCACGACATCGGCTTCGTGCTTGTCGAAGAAATGATTGGCGCCTTCGATCTTCTCGTAAGTGATCTTGATGCCCTTTTGCGCCGTGAGGCGGTCGACCAGCTTCTGGACGTCGGGCTCCGGAACCACAAGATCCTTTGTGCCGTGCACGATCAATCCCGAGGCTGGGCAGGGCGCTAGGAAAGCGAAGTCATACATGCTGGCGGGTGGGGCGATCGAGACAAATCCGGTGATCTCCGGACGGCGCATCAAAAGCTGCATGCCGATCCACGCCCCGAAAGAGATGCCGCAAACCCAAACATGCGAGGGATTTGGATAGAGCGTATTCATCCAATCCAGGATAGCGGCTGCATCCGAAAGCTCGCCCGATCCCGAATCGAATGTCCCCTGACTGCGGCCGACACCGCGGAAATTGAACCGGACGGCGGTGCAACCGAGTCCGTTGAACATATGAAAAAGGTCATAAACCAGCGGGTTGTTCATCGTTCCGCCGAACTGCGGATGAGAATGCAGAACCAGCGCCATCGGCGCGCCGGCCGTCTTTTGCCGCTGATAGCGCGCCTCGATGCGTCCGGCCGGTCCCGGAAGAATAATATCAGGCATGCGCTGAATTGCTCCCAGGCGCAGGCCGGTTCTGCGCGTTTTGTATGATCACAATAGGGGCTTTCAACCGGACGAACCAAGATTAAACATGTTTAAAAACAGATACATAGCACTTTCTTCGCGGCGTGGCACGCGGAATTCTTGACCAATGTACTCAGGAAACCTATATCGGTGTTAGCGGAATGCCGCGCCGCTGACTGTGTTCTTACACCAAGCGGCCCCCCTAAGCGCAAGGAAAACGCGCGCGGCTGTTGGAGGCAGGTAGCAATGAGGCTCAGCACTAAAGGTCGTTATGCGGTCATGGCAATGGCCGATTTGGCATTGCATGAGGTCGGGACGCGTCCCGTTTCGCTCGCGGATATCGCCGAGCGGCAGGAGATTTCACTCTCCTATCTGGAACAATTGTTCGCCAAACTGCGCCGCAGCGGCTTGGTTTCCAGCGTGCGTGGTCCTGGCGGTGGATACCGGCTCAGCCGGCCTTCCGATGAGGTCCGTGTCGCCGACATTATCATGGCGGTCGATGAGCCCATTGCAGCCACCCGCTGCAAATCGGGTAGCGCGAAAGGCTGCGCCGTTCAGGGCGCGCGCTGCATCACCCATGATCTATGGGAAGAACTCGGCCGCCAGATCCACGTGTTCCTATCGGCCGTATCGCTGGCCGATGTGGTGGAGAAACGGGTGTTAGGTCGCGCTCAGCTTGATCTGCAACAAGGGGAAAGCCACGGGCAAAATGGCGACGGTCATGCGAAAAGCGGGAACAGTTTCGTCGCAGCCTAAGTTCTTCGTCTGAGTATGATGGCATATCTTGACTACAACGCCACATCGCCCATACGGGCCGAGGCCAAAGAGGCTGCGGCGCGTGCCTTGGCGATTGGCGGTAATGCCTCGTCCGTGCACACCGCGGGACGGGCAGCACGGGCTCTTATCGAAAGTGCCCGGGCGAATGTTGCTGCGCTGGCGGAAGTTCTGCCCGAAAACGTCATTTTTACCAGCGGTGGGACCGAGGCGAATGCCCTCGCTCTTTGGGGAGCGGTACAAGGCGCGGCAGATGCCGATGTCCGCCTGACGCGGCTGTTCGTATCGGGCATCGAACACGATTCCGTTCTCGCAAATGCAACGGCGCTTGCCGAGCGCTTTGCGGGTCTCCGCCTCGAAGCGATTCCGGTGACCGCTGACGGGGTCGCCGATTTGGATGCCCTACGCAGAGGGCTATGTGAAGGCAAGGGCCGGGCCTTGATCGCCATGATGGTCGCCAACAATGAAACCGGCGTGCTGCAGCCTGTCGCGGAAGCAGCTGCGCTGGCGCAAAAATCGGGCGCGCTATTGTTCACGGATGGCGTCCAAGCGGCCGGCAAGAATCCGTTGCCCCAAGCCGATTACGTCACCTTATCCGCCCACAAGCTGGGTGGTCCGCAAGGGACCGGTGCCTTGATTCTGCGCGACGGAGTGCCGTTTTCCCCACAGATACTTGGTGGCGGCCAAGAGCGAAGCCGGCGTGCGGGTACCGAAAACCTCTCGGAAATCGCCGGCTTTGGGGCTGCCGCGGAAGGCGCCATGCGCGAAATCGGCCATTCCGCCGCGTTGCGCGACGGCTTCGAGACGGGTCTGATGCGCTTGGCGCCGAATGCCGTCATTTTCGGCGTAAAAGCCGCGCGCCTCGCCAATACGTCGAATTTCGCGCTGCCCGGTATGACGGCGGAGACTGCGTTGATGGCACTCGATCTTGACGGTGTGATGATGAGTTCGGGTGCTGCATGCTCCTCCGGCAAGGTGAAGCCATCGCATGTGTTGCGGGTGATGGGCGTGGGCGAAGACTTGGCCCGCTGCGCTCTGCGTGCGAGCTTCGGTTGGAATTCGCAAGAATCTGATGTCGATGCGGCGCTGACGTCGCTCTCCAAATTACTGTCGCGTGCGCGTTCGCGCTCTGCGGCATGAGGCCTCTATGTCATCCGCCGTAGACGATACCAAAGATCAAGTCACCGCCCTCGGCGAGAAGTACAAATACGGCTTCGTCACCGACATCGAGATGGAGCGCGCGCCAAAAGGGCTCTCCGAAGACACGGTGCGCTATATCTCGGCCAAGAAGGGCGAGCCGGAATGGATGCTGGATTGGCGTCTTGCCGCCTATCGGCGCTGGCGCGAAATGGC
Source organism: uncultured Alphaproteobacteria bacterium (assembly GCA_963766355.1). Classification (GTDB taxonomy): domain Bacteria; phylum Pseudomonadota; class Alphaproteobacteria; order Micropepsales; family Micropepsaceae; genus Rhizomicrobium. Next base: position 176,765 of record CAVXZV010000021.1, on the reverse strand, counting down.
CGAGCCCAATTGGGCGCGCGTGCATTATCCGAAGATCGACTACGAAGACGCCTATTATTACGCGGCACCCAAGAACACGCCGCAGAAACAGAGCCTGGATGAAGTCGATCCGAAGCTGCTGGAAACTTATGCGAAATTGGGCATTCCGCTTTCGGAGCAAAAGCTCCTTTCGGGCGTCGCAGTCGATGCGGTGTTCGATTCCGTTTCGGTTGCCACGACCTTCAAGGACAAGCTGAACGAAGCGGGCGTGATTTTTTGTCCGATTTCCGAAGCGATCCGCGACTATCCCGATTTGGTGCGCAAATATCTCGGCACCGTCGTGCCGGTGAACGACAATTTCTTCGCCACACTGAATTCGGCGGTGTTTTCCGATGGGACTTTTGTCTACGTCCCCAAGGGCGTGCGCTGTCCGATGGAACTTTCCACCTATTTCCGCATCAATGCGAGCAACACCGGCCAATTCGAACGCACGCTGATCATCGCGGACGAGGGCTCTTACGTCTCCTATCTCGAAGGCTGCACCGCGCCCAAGCGCGACGAAAACCAGCTGCACGCCGCCGTGGTCGAACTGGTGACGCTCGATCACGCCGAGATCAAATACTCGACGGTTCAAAACTGGTATCCCGGCGACGAAAATGGCATCGGCGGCATCTACAATTTCGTCACCAAGCGTGGCGATTGCCGCGGCGCGCATTCCAAGATTTCCTGGACGCAGGTCGAAACCGGTTCGGCCATCACCTGGAAATATCCCAGTTGCATTCTGCGCGGCGACGACACGGTCGGCGAATTCTATTCCATCGCCATCGCCAACAATTACCAGCAAGCCGATACCGGCACGAAGATGATCCATCTGGGCCGCAATACGCGCTCGCGCATCATCTCCAAAGGTATCAGCGCCGGCAAAGCGCAGAACACCTATCGCGGTTTGGTCAGCGTGCATCCCAAAGCGTCCAACGCCCGCAATTACACGCAATGCGATTCTCTGTTGATCGGGAGCAAGTGTGGCGCCCATACGGTTCCCTATATCGAGAGCCGCAATTCGACCGCGCGGATCGAACACGAAGCGACGACATCGAAGATTGCGGAAGACCAGTTGTTCTATTGTTTGCAACGCGGCATCCCGCAGGACGAAGCCGTGTCGCTGATCGTCAATGGCTTTTGCCGCGAAGTGCTGCAGCAATTGCCGATGGAATTTGCCGTCGAAGCGCAAAAGCTCGTCGGAATCAGTTTGGAAGGCTCGGTAGGATAATGCTCGAGATCAAAGACCTTCACGCCGTCGTCGATGGCAAGGAAATCCTCAAGGGCCTGACGCTTTCGATCGGCGAAGGCGAAGTGCATGCCATCATGGGCCCGAACGGCTCGGGCAAGTCCACGCTGTCTTATGTCCTGGCAGGACGCGCCGGCTATGAGGTCACATCGGGCAGCATCACCTATCGCGGTCACGATTTAATTCACATGTCGCCCGAGGCGCGCTCGGCAAAAGGCATTTTCCTGGCGATGCAGTACCCGGTAGAGATTCCCGGCGTCACGACGATGAATTTTCTCAAGACGGCGCTGAATGCCCAGCGCCGCGCGCGCGGCGAAACCGAATACGATGCCATGAGCATTCTGAAGCTGGTCCGTCAAAAGGCGGCCACGCTGCAGGTGACGGAAGAGATGTTGAAGCGCGCCCTCAATGTGGGTTTCTCGGGAGGCGAGAAGAAACGCCTCGAGATTCTTCAGATGGCGCTGTTCGAACCGAAACTCGCTGTTCTCGACGAAACGGATTCAGGCCTTGATATTGACGCGCTGAAATTGGTAGCAGACGGCGTTAATTTGCTGCGCGCGCCGGATAGGGCCATGCTGGTCATCACGCATTATCAACGCTTGCTCGATTACATCGTACCGGATCGCGTGCATGTGCTGGCGGGCGGCAGGATCGTCGCCGAGGGCGGCAAGGAACTGGCGCTCGAGCTCGAGGCCAAGGGCTATGCCCATGTGGCGAAGGAACCGGCATGAGTGCCGCGCTTCCATCCCTCGAAGCGCGACGCGAGAAAGCGCTCGAGAATTTTCATGTGCGCGGCATGCCGCACCGCCGGTTCGAGCATTGGAGATACAGCGATCTGCGCGCTGTACTCGACGCAGGCCAAGTCGCTCAAGCGGGCACGGCAACATGGCAAGTCGAGCGCCTGCCGAGGGGCGTAGAGCTTTTTGATCTGGCGGGGCCGGCCAATGCGCCGGAATGGGTTGTTCGGAATTTAGGCGCCATCGGTAATCGGCCGACGATGGAAGAGGCGTCGCTGGCTTTTGCGAATGGCGGGGTCGCGTTGCGCGTTGCGCGCGGGCAGAAAATTGCGGAACCGGTACGGCTGCAAATCGCGGCGACCGGAAATCTTCGCTTGCTCGTAGTGCTAGAAGAAGACGCGTCGCTGACGCTGATGGAGACCCATACGGTCGATGCGGGGCTCTTACGCAACGTCGGCGTTGAGATCGCGCTCGGCGCCGGGGCAAAGCTTACGCATGTGCGGCTTGCTGCCAGCGCACCAAAATCCATCACCGTCGAACATATCGCCGTTGCCGAGGCTCGAGGTGCACAATACCGCGCCCATTTCGCAAATTTCGGTTCCAAGCTCTCGCGCACGGAAGTTCACATCGCCCTGCACGAGAAACATGCTGTAGCACATCTGTCCGGTGTCAGCATTCTGGGCGGCGAATGTCATGCCGATGTGACCTCGCACATCGAGCACGCGGCCGGTGACACGCAAAGCACGCAGTTGTTCAAGAATGTCGCCGGCGGCAAATCGCGGGCGGTCTATCAGGGCAAAATCACCGTGCAGGAAGGTGCCAACGGTTCCGACAGTCGCCAAACGGCAAAGGCACTTCTTATGGGCACGCGTGCGGAAGCGGATCTGAAACCCGAGCTTGTCATTTTTGCCGACGATGTGAAATGCGCTCATGGCGCCGCGGTCGGCGACCTCGACGCGGATTTGCTGTTTTATTTGCGCTCGCGCGGAATTCCCGATCGCCAGGCGCGCAATCTGCTCATTCACGCGTTCCTCGAAGAAGCCGTCGCGGAAATCGAAGACGAATCGATCCGCGCTGCGGTCTGGCATGAAGTGGAGAAGGCGCTGCCGCATGCGATGGAGCCGCATTCATGACGGCGCAGATCAAAGCCAAGCCGATTGCGTCTTTTGTCCCGCCGCGTGCAGATTTCGAAATCTTGTCGCGCAAGGTCTATGGCAAGCCGCTTGTCTATCTCGATAGCGCTGCTTCGGCCCAAAAACCTCGCCAAGTGCTCGATGCGATGAATGCGTTCGCGGTGAACGATTACGCCAACGTCCATCGCGGCGTACATTTTCTGTCGGCGACCGCAACCGAGCATTACGAGAACGCGCGCGAAGCCGTCCGCAAGTTCCTGAACGCCGCCGAGGCGGAAGAAATCGTATTCACCAAGGGTGGAACGGAAGCCATCAATCTTGTCGCCGCTTCCTATTTGGCGCCGCAGATCGCGCCGGGCGACGAGATCGTGCTCACGGTGATGGAACACCATTCCAATATCGTGCCGTGGCACTTTCTCCGCGAACGCCAAGGTGCGGTGCTTAAATGGGTCGATGTTCGTGATGACGGCTCGCTGGATGTCGAAGCGCTGGACGCCGCCATAGGGCCGCGCACCAAATTGGTCGCGCTGACGCATATGTCGAATGTGCTAGGGACCGTGACGCCTCTGAAAGAGGCCGTTGCGCGGACCCATGCCAAGGGCATCCCGGTGCTTGCCGATGGCTGTCAGGGCGCGGTTCACGAAACGGTCGATGTGCGCGATCTGGATATCGATTTTTATGCCATCACAGGCCACAAACTATACGGCCCGACGGGTATCGGAGCACTCTACGCCAAGCGCAGACATCTCGATGTGATGCGGCCTTTCAATGGCGGCGGCGAGATGATCCGCGAAGTCACGCGCGATCGCATCAGCTATGCCGATCCGCCGGTACGATTCGAAGCTGGCACGCCGCCCATAATCGAGAGCGTGGGCCTGACGGCTGCGCTGGATTATATCGCTTCGTTCGATCGGTGCGCCGTCAGAGAGCACGAAAGGCTCTTGCTGGCGCAAGCGCGCGAAGCGGTTCGCCAGTTCAACTGGCTACGGGTTATCGGCGATGCACCGGGCAAGGGGGCAATCCTCTCTTTCGAGACCGACGGCATGCATGCCCATGACCTAGCCACGATCCTGGACCGCGAAGGTGTCGCGGTGCGGGCAGGGCACCATTGCGCACAGCCGCTGATGGAACGCTTCAATGTGGCGTCCACCACACGCGCCTCTTTTGCGCTATACAATACGCTTGAAGATGTCGACGCTTTGATTGCAGCCCTGCACAAAGCGCGAAAAATATTGGGTTAGAGACATGGACGAAAATCTGCGCGAACTATACCAGGAAGTGATCCTCGACCATTCACGGCATCCGCGCCATTTTGGTTCGCTGCCTGCCGCCACACACACCGCCGAGGGTTTCAATCCGCTGTGCGGCGATCGCGTGAAAGTGTACCTGACGGTCAATGCGGAGGGCCGTATCGCCAATATCACATTCGAGGGTAAGGGCTGTGCCATCAGCCAGGCATCGGCCTCGCTGATGACGGAGATGCTTGTCGGACGCAGCCTCGACGAAGCCGAAACGTTGATGGGCGGTTTCCTCCATATGGTAAAAGGCGAGGAAGGCAGCGAATTGAAGGGCGACGACCGCGACCGCCTTGGCGTGATGGCCGGCGTGTCCGCGTTTCCCATGCGCGTCAAATGCGCGACTTTGGCTTGGCATACGATGAAATCGGCTTTGGAGGGCGGGACACCCGTCAAGACCGAATGAGTTCCGAGTTGCAGATGGAAGCTTCCGCAACCGGCTCGGCGATTCCGCCCGACGAGCTGGAAGCCTTTACGGCCAAGCTCGTGGTCGCGCTGAAAAGCGTCTACGATCCCGAAATCCCCGTGGACATCTACGAACTCGGGCTTATCTACAAGGTGGACGTGGCGGACAACAAAGACGTCACGGTCGACATGACGCTGACGGCGCCGGGCTGTCCGGTGGCGGGCGAGATGCCGGTTATGGTGAAGGAGGCGTTGGAAAAAGTGGAAGGGATCGGTGAGGTCGCCGTGAACATGACATTCGATCCGCCCTGGACGCCTGACCGCATGAGCGAAGAAGCCAGACTTGAACTGAATATGTTCTGAGCGATGAGCACCACAACCCGACCCAGACGCGAGCGCCCCAAAGCGGTGAGGCTCACCGATGCCGCAGCGGCGCGCATCCGCGAGATAATGGCGAACACCGAAGGCCGGTATCAAGGCGTGCGCGTGGGCGTGACCAATGGCGGCTGCGCCGGCATGGCCTATACGATGGATTACGCCGACGCCGCGGCGCCGCTGGAAGAAGTGGTCGAAGATAAAGGCGTCAAGATATTCATCGATCCCAAAGCGATTCTGTTCTTGATCGGAACGGAGATGGACTTCGTCCGCGAGAAATTGGGCGCGCGTTTCGTCTTCAACAATCCGAACCAGACGGCGGCCTGCGGCTGCGGCGAATCGGTGTCGATCACACCGGTGAAGGTTGAGTAGGTTGCCTACCAGCACGCAGCCTTATCGTCCGGACCTGTTCGAATATTTCGGTACAGTCTTTACCCGCCGCATGTTTGGATCTTTGGGCCTATTCGCAGGCGACGTCATGGTCGGTATCGTCGTCGACGACCGCCTCTACCTCAAAACCAGCGAAGAAACGCGCAAGGCCTTTGTGGAAGAGGGCAGCGCACCGTTTGTCTATCGCGCGCGAAAAACCGGCGACGAAATCGCCATGTCCTATTACGAGGTTCCGGAGCGGCTGTATGACGAGCCGGAGGAATTCGCCGATTGGGTCCGCCGCGCCTACACGGTCGCGGAAAAGACGCCGGCCGTGCGGCGCAAACGTCAGGTTTTGAAGGCGCGCCCCAAGCGGAAAAAGTCCACCCGCGGCTGATCCATTCCCGCCAGAAACAGAGTATTCTATCGGTGCGGTTCCGGGTTGTCGCTGATGCGGCTGCGCTTTCTCGACGATGCAATGACGTGGCTTTCGCCCGAGCGGCGGAGAGCCGCGCTGGAATGGGGTCCGGGCATTGCCGGAACGCTCCTGTTGCACGGCGTGGCCGTGCTGCTGATCTTTCTGTTCGTCATGGAGCGCACCGCGCAGCTGGCACCGCAATCTCCCATCCATTTCGTTCCCATCGATCTGATCCGCCTCGGTGCCGAGACGGCATCGCCCGATGCACAGCTGAAGTCTCTTATTCCCCAGCAGCGTGCCACGCGCCAAGCCGAGGCCGCCAGCCCGACGCCCGAAACGACAGCGCCCAACAAATCCAAGCCCGCGCCGCTTGACGATCTCGATGCCAAATTGCGCGCGCTGGCTCGGCTGCGCCAACCGCCGAGCGATTTGAGAATCGCAAATGAACAAGGTGTTTCCAACGTCGACGCCGGCAACGGCGTGCCGGGCGATGAGGCCACTTATAGCGTCCGCGATTACATCCGCTCTGTCGTCTTGCGCCGTTGGTATTTCAGCCTCGCCAAACTTGGCAGCCGCAATTTCTCGGTTCCGATTCGCGTGGTGATGAAACGCGACGGGACGATCGTGTCGGCAGAGATCGTCGTGCAGACGCGCGATCCGCTGTACCACGACATCGCGTTGGGGGCGCGTAACGCGGTCTTATTGTCTTCGCCCATCCCTTTGCCGCCCGGCGATTATCCGGCGACGATGCATTTCGTCTTGCGCCTCGATCCGCGCGATACGCAACGCTGAGATTGTCAGGGCAACGTCCTCGCCACGCGGAACCCCGCCAAGCTGGAGTAATCGTATTCGCCGCCATCCGCCTCGCCGCCGCTGCGGGCCGCCGAGCGGATGAACAGCGGCACGTTATCGTAGGAACCGCCGCGCAGCACATGCCGGGCGCAACCTGCTTCCGCCCAGGCGCGGCCATCGGTCGGCGCGCCGACATAGGAACGGTGCCAACAATCCGCCGTCCACTGCCACACATTGCCCAGCATGCCGAACAATCCGAAAGGATTGGGTTTGAAGCTGTCGACATCGGCCAGAACATTGTTGTCGTATTGGCTGCCGCAGCCGTTGCAGTTTGCATTGTCTTGGCCGATCGCCTCTCCCCACCACCGCGAGGTGGTCGTTCCAGCGCGTGCGGCATATTCCCATTCCGCTTCTGTCGGCAGGCGATAGGGACCGGGACCGTTGCCCAAGCCCGGATGTTCGGCGCGCGCCCTTTTGTTCAGCCATGCGATATAGGCCTGCGCGTCTTTCCAATCCAAACATTCTGCCGGCCAACGCCTGGGAACTTCATCGAAGGCGGGATAGGCGCGGCCGCCGCCTTCGGAATGCCATTTCGTATTCAGTAGCGCGTTGCAAGGTAGGGGCTGGTAACCGGTCTCGCGCAGGAAGATCAAAAACTCTTCGCTGGTCACGGGATATTTGCCGAGTGCGAAGGCGCGGACGGTCACCACGTGCTGCGGGCCCTCGCTGTCGAAGCGGCCCGGCTCGCTGGCGGGGCTGCCCATGACGAACGTGCCGGCGGGAACGCCGACCATCTGGGGGCAGTTGGTACATTCCTGAAACTCGCGCGCGGTTTGCTCACCGGCCCTGATCGGGGCGACAGAGGCGACTGTGGCTGCGATCAGGATGAGAAGTGTGAGGACGCCATTACGCCGGTTCATGAGAGGAGTATGGTCTATTTCTAAGTCCCTGAAAACCCGACAAAAAGTCCCTAATGCTGCTTTTTCCCGATGCTCAGTGAACTCGCGATTTTCCCGCATCTTCCACGCACGATATCGTTTCTGCCATTGTAGGTCAGCCCGTGGGACGAGGATTCGGACGCCGAGACTAAGACCTGGGGGAACCTGGGTCCTTCGACGGACAAATTTAAGAGGATTGAAATGGGGTACGGGCATCGCTTGAACAACTTATTGTTTGCCGCCGCGATTTGTGCAGTCGTCCCGTCGGCCGCGTGGGCCGTTGCTGCATTCCATCCCGCACAGACGCCATCCGAATTGGCGCTGGACAAAATTCTCCACCTCTCCGACGCAGATCAGGATCAACTGGCCAATTTGCTCCATCGCCCCGGCAGAGACGGGAAAGTCGACTATACCCAGATGATGACGCCGGCGCTGATTGCGGCGCTCGTCAAAGAAGAGAAAAAAATGGTGCAGAAGGATTGCGGCGGCAAATATCTGGACGGCGAGGAATGCGGCTTCGACTATAGCCCCATCACTTGCGCTCAGGATTCAGCGCCATCCTATCTCTACCACACGGTTCTCGATCTGAATGACAGGGTCGTTATCGAATACGCCTGGCCCAACCAGGCGTCTCGCGCGGCGGTTTACACGCTGGTCAAACGCGGCGACCGCTGGCTGATCGATGGCATCACCTGCGCGGGCGGCACGGCGTTCCATTAAAAAGTGGCGAGTAGCTAAATAGCGAGTAGCGAATAGAAGTATCTATTCTTCGCTATTCGCCATTCGCTATTCCCTATTCGCCTTTGGTTTTCACCACAGCTTCACGCGCTGGTCGGGCGGCGCGATGCAAGTCACGGAGCCGAGAGGATGCGCCCTCTATTTTCCTTTGAAGGCGGGCGGGCGCTTTTGTAGAAAGGCGCCGACGCCTTCCATGAAATCTTCTGTCCCGCCGGCGCGTTGTTGGCTGTGGCGCTCGACCTCCAGCTGTTCCTCATAGGTGTTGTTGGGGCTTTCCCAATACATCCGGCGCATGATGGCGAGAGCCACGGTGGGGCCTTGGGCCAGCTTTTCGGCCATCTTTAGGGCTTCGTCGATCAGCGCCGTATCGTCGTAAACACGGTTAATGAGACCCCAATCGAGCGCTTTCTCGGCGGGGAGTTTTTCCGCCAGAAGCGACAACTCGCGCGCCCGCGCCAATCCGATAAGGCGCGGCAAAAGCCAGGTCGAACCGCCGTCCGGCACCAGGCCGATGCGCGCAAAGGCCTGAAGGAAATAAGCCGAGCGGGCGGCCAGGACGAGATCTCCCATCAGTGCGAAGCTCATGCCGATCCCGGCGGCGGCGCCGTTGACGGCGGTGATGATCGGTAACGGCAGATCGCGCAGCTTGCGCAGCAATGGATGATAGAGATTGTCCAAGCGCCTGCCGATACTTGCGGGAATGTCGCTGGCGCCGCCCGCCGGCCCGTCTGCAAGATTGGCGCCGGAACAAAAGGCGCGCCCTTCGCCCGTGACGACAAGCACGCGAAATCCATTTTGCGGGTCTGCTACGAAATCCAACGCCGCCGATACGCCGTTGATCATCTTTTCCGAAGCGGCATTCATCACTTCGGGATGGTTGAGTGTGAGCAAGGCCGTGCTGCCGTGCTTCACGACGTAAACCGAATCGAATTCGCTGCGCATGATTGGCCTCGGCAATTTCAAGCCGAGAGCATAGGCGGCTAATGTAGGATTGTGAACGACTTAAGCCGCGTTGATTTCTGACGGAGCGGCAAGTTCGCGCTCGCCGACGACACGATTGCGTCCGGTATTCTTCGCGCGGTAAAGGCACATGTCCGCCCGCCGGACCAGCGACTCCGCCTGATCGTCGGCACAGAGTTGCGCCGCACCGATGGAAATCGATATTCTGCCGAGGATGTCGCCTGTCGATTTTTTGACCAGTTTTTTTCCTTCGACCATCGTGCGGATCTGATTGGCGAGGTTGATCGCGTCATCGAGTCCGGTTTGGCGCAGGATCACAACGAACTCCTCGCCGCCATAACGGGCCGCAGTGTCGCGTCCCTTGACGTTTTCCGAAAGACAATTGGCGACGAGGCGCAACACCTGATCACCCGTTTGATGGCCCCAACTGTCGTTGAACTGTTTGAAATGATCGATGTCGCACATCAGCAGCGTAAGCGGCGAGCCGGTTGTCACCGAGTCCTCGATGGCGATCAACAGCTCGGTGTCGAAAGTTTTGCGATTGGCAAGATTGGTCAGTGGATCAATACGGTTCTCTTTGCGGACGTTGTCGAGCTGCATTTTGAGCTCGGTGATCTGTTGCGAGGATTCCTGTAGCTCGCTTTCCAATTGTTTCGAACGATCTTCCATCGCCCGCGTGGCGCCGAGAAGGCCATCGACCAATTTGCGCATGGCATCGGGTGATTGCTGATCGCCAAGTTCGCCGGTTGCAGCCGATAGTGCACGGCCATAATCGCTGGCGTCTTTGCCGGCGGTCTCCAACTTTTCGAGAACCACATCCAACATCGACCCGATGCCGCTGCCCAGGTCGTCCATCGCTTTTGCGGCTCGCTCGTTGGGCAGGCAACGCGTCCGCAGCTCGTACAAAACCTTCGGCGTGAAAGGGCGGCGCATCGCAATCATGTCGCCGACGATGCGTGAGATCGCGGCGTTCTGTCCGGACGCATACATATAAAACAGTTCGAAGTTCTCGGGCGTCGGGGGAACGCCGCAATCGCTCATCACGGCAAATGCCGATTTCGCCAAGGCCTGTTCGCGATCCTGGTCTGGCACGCGGTATCCTCGAATCCCGATGGAAGGCTCCGTTGCGGAAGCCATTATTGGGCCATTTTTGTCCGTGGGATCGTAAGAAACCGTTAAAGGCAGCATTGATGGACTCCATCTTGCTGCTTAACTTTGGCTGAAAATCAGCCTCGCGAATGAGCGGGAACACTGGGAGTGAAACGAGATGAGCGCGGCAGAATTGCGACCTATGGCAGCAGACAAAAGTGCGGCGATGCGACATACGCTGGAAATACAGCGTAAGGCCAATCTTAACGACGGTCCGCCCAGCGCCGAGAAGCGCGTCGAATGGCTCGATCGCGCTATCGGTTTGCTTGTCGGAAATAAGGACGGTATCACCGACGCGCTGCGCGAGGATTTCGGCCATCGTTCGGTGCACGCCACGTTGCTGACCGACGTGTCAGGCTCTATCGGTCCTCTGAAATTCGCCAAAGAAAATTTGCGCAGTTGGATGCGCCCCGAGAAGCGCAAGGTAACCCCCGCGATCCTCGGTCTCTTCGGCGCGCGCGCGCGCGTGGAATTCCAGCCCAAAGGCGTGGTGGGTATTATTAGCCCGTGGAATTTTCCGGTGCAGCTGACCTTTGGTCCTTTGGCGGGCGCCTTCGCCGCCGGCAATCGCGTGATGATCAAACCCAGCGAATTCACTCCGCGCACATCCGAATTGATGGCGCGCCTGTTCCGTTCGGCCTACGACGAAACGGAGGTTGCCGTATTCGCCGGCGGGCCGGAGGTCGGCGCGGCGTTTTCTAAGCTGCCCTTCGATCATCTGCTGTTTACCGGCGCGACGTCCATCGCCTACCACGTGATGCGTGCGGCGGCGGAGAATCTTGTTCCTACGACGCTCGAGCTTGGCGGCAAATCGCCGGTGATTGTCGGCCGCTCGGCCAATATCGATCTCACCGCCAGGCGCGTGATGATGGGCAAGACGCTGAATGCCGGCCAGATTTGCCTGGCGCCGGATTATGTCTTGGTGCCGCAAGACAGGGTGATAGAGTTTGTCGGCGCCGTGCAAGGCGCGGTGACGAAAATGTTTCCGACCCTCAAGGACAATCCGGATTACACATCGATCATCAACCAGCGCCACTTTGACCGGCTAATGGGATATCTCGCCGATGCCAAGACGAAGGGCGCGGAGATCGTGGAGATCAATCCGGCACGCGAGGATTTTCGCCAACAGCCGTTCCACAAAATTCCGCCAACCTTGGTGCTGAATCCAACCGACGACATGGCGATCATGAAAGACGAAATCTTCGGACCGCTCTTGCCGGTAAAGACCTATGCGGATGTGGGCGAGGCGATCGGATACGTCAACGCACACCCGCGGCCGCTGGGTCTATATTATTTCGGCGGCGATGCTGCGGAAGAGGCGCGCGTGTTGACGCGTACGACTTCGGGCGGCGTATCGGTGAACGATGTGATCATGCATGTCAGCATGGAGGATTTGCCGTTCGGCGGCGTCGGTCCGGCTGGCATGGGCGCCTATCACGGGATTGACGGCTTCAAGACCTTCAGCCACGCCAAGGCCGTGTTCACGCAAGCCAAGGCGGACATCACTGCGATGTTGCGCCCGCCTTACGGCTCGAAGATGTTGAAAACGGTGATGAGCCAGATCAAGCGATAAGGCTCAGCCTTCCGTCTTGTCCTTCTTCGGCGCACGGGCCGGCTTTTCCGGCGGCAGCTTGACAGGACGCAGCAGGAATGCGGGTAGCTGTGCCTTGTCCACCTGCTTCGGTTCCTCGCGATGCTGGGGCCGAGGCTGCTGGTGGCGCGGCTGCTGGGTCTGCACGTGATGTTCGATATTCTGCTTGGGCACACGAGGCTCGTGCGAGCGCGGTTTGTGATCCTGCGCACGCGGTTCTTGTACACGCGGTTCTTGTGCGCGCGGCTCTTGCACTTGTGCAACGAGCTGCTCAGCAGCCGGCTTCACCGGCTCCATGGAAGCAACTTGATGATGCGGCTTCACCGGATGTTCGCGGCGTTTGCCGCCATCCCGGCCGCGGCCGCGATCCCGTCCACGTTTGTCGCCTTTGCCGCGATCCTCGCGCGGCGGACGCGCCTCGACCGCTTCGGCGAGACCTTCCAGCGTGCGATGGGGAATTGTCGATTTCGTCAGTTTCTCGATGGCTTCGATATATTTCGCGTCGCGCGATGAGGCCAGCATGAAGGCCGTTCCACTGCGCCCGGCGCGGCCGGTGCGGCCGACCCGATGGACATAGTCGTCGGGATGAAACGGCACATCGAAATTAAAGATGTGACTGACGGCGGGAATGTCGAGGCCGCGCGCCGCCACGTCGGATGCCACCAGCAACGCCAGTTCACCGCTGCGGAAGGCATCCAATGTCCGTGTACGAATGGATTGGTCGAGGTCGCCATGCAGCGGAGCGGCATTGAAGCCGTGCTTGGCCAACGATTTGGCGACGATGTCGACGTCGCGTTTGCGGTTGCAGAAGACGATCGCGTTCTTGATTTCGCCTGCTTCGTGCATCAGGCGGCGCAAAGCTTCGCGTTTGGCCCATTCGTTGTTGGGAACGTCGATGATTTCCTGGTGGATGTTCTCGGCCGTTGTGGCGGGGCGCGCCACTTCCACCCGCACCGGATTGTGCAGGAACTGGTCCGTCAGCCGGCGGATTTCCGGCGGCATGGTGGCGGAATAGAACAAGGTCTGGCGCGTGAAGGGGATTAATTTGCAGATGCGCTCCACGTCGGGAATAAAGCCCATATCCAGCATGCGGTCGGCTTCGTCGATGACGAGAATCTGCACCTGCGAGAGCATCAGTTTGCCGCGCTCGAAATGATCGAGCATGCGACCCGGCGTGGCGATCAGCACATCGACGCCGCGGTCGAGCTTCTTGTCCTGATCGTCGAAGGAGACGCCGCCGATCAAGAGCGCCATCGAAAGCTTGTTGTGTTTGCCGTATTTCTCGAAACTTTCCGCGACCTGGGCGGCGAGTTCGCGGGTCGGCTCCAAAATAAGCGAGCGCGGCATGCGCGCCTTGGCACGACCGCGGGCGAGCAATTCGATCATCGGTAGCGTGAACGATGCCGTCTTGCCGGTGCCGGTTTGGGCGATGCCGATGATGTCGCGCCGCTTCAAGACGTGCGGGATACCTTCGGCCTGGATGGGCGTGGGCACGGTGTAACCGGCTTCGGCCACGGCTTTCTGCAGATCCGGTGAAAGGCCGAGCGAATTGAAACCTGCCACTGGGGCATCCGCCGGAACAAGAATTGTTGCGGGCGGCTCATCTTCAATTGCTGCCGCCAATTCAGGTGCCAACGGGGCGGAGGAGGGCATCGACGGCGCCGATGTACGGTATTTCGGGGGCCAGGACGCAGGCGCCGCTTTAGGGGCCGTGGTGAGGGTATAAAGTCCGGGAACTTCGACGGGCACGACCAGCGTGGCCGCATCGACAGGTGCGGCGCCGACCGAGGCAAATTCGGTAACGTCGGTGGGAAGAGAGGCGGCTGGGGCCGCGGTCGTGCCGGAAGTGTCCGAGGGACTGGCTTCAACTGTGCCAGCTTGCGCGCCGGCGGGCGTTACATTGGTCAAATACGCTCCTTTAGGGGGCGCATTCGAGCGCCCGCGACCACCCAAATTGGCAGCCGGATCCTATACGCAGCGTCATATGGAGAACAAAAGGCGAAAAGTCAAGTTCGGGGGAATTGCCGCGGTGGTCGGTTTGCGCTTCCCAATCGGCGCCATCCATCTTCGAACGCGGAGTCCACATTCCCTCTCCCCTTGTGGGAGAGGGTGGCGCATCGAGCTGATGCGAGATGCGCCGGGTGAGCATCTGTGTTTGCAGTCAAGCATTTTTTGGGGGGCAGGGCAGCCAGGTTCGGTTCTGTGCCATGAGGGTGTTGGCAAGGACAAGGAGCTTTCTGGCGATGGCGATGAGGGCGACCTTTGGTGGTTTTCCGTTGGTAATGAGGCGCTCGTAGCAAGCCTTCATGTCGGCGTTGCATCGGCTGGCCGAGACCGCCGCGAGATAGAGAATTTTGCGAACGATTGCTCTGCCGCCCCAGATGGAGCGCACCCCGTGACGTTGACCGGAATCATCGGCGACGGGAGCAAGGCCTGCAAGCGCGCCAGCTTGCTTGTTGTTTACGGTTCCCAGCTCGGCCATGCATGCGATGAGTGTTTGGGCGACGATGGGACCGAAGCCGGGGACCGAAGTCAGGATGGCGTAACGCTTGGCCAAGCCTTCATCGGCCTTGATGCGTTTGAGGATTTCGCGCCTGGTCGCGGTGATATGAACGCACAATTGCTTGATCCGGCTGGTGAGCTGGCGTTTCAGGAACGCACTTTCGGCCGCAGCAAATTGGTTCTTGAGCGCGGTTTGTTCGGCTACGGCACTGTCTCGAGCGGTGACCATCTCCTTCAATGCCTCCAACGCTTGCGGTGCCGGTGGACGCACCGCCGGCGCCATGACGGCTGCAAACTGCGCCAGAACTCGTGCATCGAGCCGATCAGTCTTGGCGAAGATGCCTTGGGCCTTGGCAAACTGGCGGACCCGATAAGGATCGGTGAGCGCCACCGCGATCTGCGAGGCATGCAGGCTTCGGCAGAGTGCACGATGCCATTTGCCTGTGGCCTCCACCGCCACCAGCTTGGGAAGGCGGCGAAAAAGCCAGCGCTTCAACTGACGAATGCCGTCAGCCGTGTTGGACACACGCAACAATTCTCCCGCGGGAAGGACGTGAACGTCCAGCCAACTTTTGCTCACATCAATTCCTGCGGTACAATGCAGAGTCTCTTGTTCGGACGCTTCCTTGCCTTGCATGCGGGACGTGCTCCCTTTCATCTGTTGAGGACAAGAGCCGAGGACGGACGGACCAAGCTCACCCACGGTCCCAAAGACCAGGGGGGTTACGGTCCCGCCCATCCGCATCGGGACCGGCGGCCGCCGGTCCCGATGCGCCTCACAGCTTGCGCTTAGTCGGCGTCCCCAAAATGCAAGGGGGCTTTTTGCCAACTACCCCTCACCCGCCTCAGGGCTTCGCCCTTCGGCACCCTCTCCCACAAGGGGAGAGGGAATCGGTCCTAGACCGGCAGTCCAAGCACCAGCGCAACGGCATCGAGTACAACCTCGAAATTCTCGATCACTTCGTAATTCCAGAAGCGGATCACCTTAAAGCCGTCAGATTCAAGAAATTTGGTTCTCTCGCAATCGGCAGTTTTATTTGCCGGAAGGCCATGCTGATCGCCGTCCAGTTCGATAACCAACTTGGCTTCGAACGAAACGAAATCGACGATGTATGGTCCGATCGGCTGCCGTCGACGAAATTCTAGTTTGTGAAAGCGCCGGTCGCGCAACGCAAGCCACAATTTGCGCTCAACTCCGGTTTGATCTCGTCGAAGTAGCCGGGCAAATTCGTGCTTCATGGGCCCCCTCACCCGGCTCGCGCTTCGCGCTCGCCACCCTCTCCCACAAGGGGAGAGGGAAGGTAGTGCCAGTCATTTGTTTGCCAAAAGAGACGATGACTGCCACGGCCATGGCGAATCGCGGTTTGACTGCGTCACACCCTGCGCTGGACGCGGGAAGCGAACCGCTGCAATGTCCGTAGCCGAAGCACGAGCGGGCGAATGTTCATGTCTCCACATAGTCCGATTTATTGCGAGACCGGGCATCCCTGGCTTTACATGGCCGAGCCGGTCAACACGCTCACCAATGTTTTCATTATCCTGGCCGCGCTCTTTGCCTATTTGCGCATCCGCAATTCGCGGATCGGATTTCCGATGGATATTTCGGTGCTGCTGTTTTTGCTGGTGACGGTCGGCATCGGCAGCTTCCTGTGGCACGGCTTGCGTGCCTCATGGGCGCTGGCGCTTGATGCTATTCCGGGCGTGCTGTTCCTCGTCGTGATCGCCGGTTTCTGGATCCGCATGCTGTTCGGCGGCATCGCGGGATTTTTTGGCGCCATCGCAATGATCTTGGCGGCGTACCTCAGCATAGTCGTGTGGTTTTACGTCGGAGTGCCGCCACACATGCCGCCGAACTTCTTGTTTGCGCCGGCGTTCGTGACGATAGCGATCATCGGGTCGTTCTTGGTGTTCGTCACCAACCGCCAATATGGATCGCGCACGGCGCAAATCGGCGGCGCGGTTCTGATATGCGGTGTACTGGCTGCCACATTCCGGTCCATCGATCCGTTGACCTGCGCGGTCATTCCGTTCGGAACGCATTTTCTCTGGCACATCCTGCTGGCGACGGCGGCCTATCTCGGAATCAGAATGCTGGTGCGAATGAAAACCCATGGCCGGGCGGTATTCGGCTAGACGTCCACATCCTTCGCGAATTGCGCATTCTCCTGGATGAACTGGAAACGCAATTCCGGCTTCTTGCCCATCAGGCGCTCGAACAGGTTCTCGGTTTCCTTGCGCTCGTTGTCGGCGATTTCCACCCGTACCAAAATGCGGCCGCCGGGTTTCATGGTGGTTTCCTTGAGCTGCGCCGGCATCATTTCGCCCAGACCTTTGAAGCGCGAAACTTCCACTTTGGCATTCGACTTGAACGCCGATTTGAGCAACCGCTCGCGATCCGCATCGTCGCGCGCATAGATCGTCGTGCCGCCATGGCTGAGGCGGTAAAGAGGCGGCATGGCGAGGAACAGGTGTCCGTCCGCGATCAGTTTGGGCATCTCGCGATAGAAGAACGTCAACAACAGCGAGGCGATATGCGCGCCGTCGACATCGGCATCGGTCATGATGATCACGCGTTCGTAGCGCAAATCTTCATCGCGATATTTCGCGCCGGTGCCGCAGCCCAAGGCTTGCACCAGATCGCTTAACTCTTGGTTCTGCGCCAGCTTGCCGGCCGCCGCGCTGGCAACGTTGAGGATTTTTCCACGCAAGGGCAGCACAGCCTGGGTGTTGCGATCGCGCGCTTGCTTGGCCGAACCGCCGGCAGAATCGCCTTCGACCAGGAATATTTCCGTGCCCGCCGCCGCATCGCGCGTGCAGTCGGACAATTTGCCGGGCAGGCGCAGTTTGCGGGTCGCCGCTTTGCGAGAGACTTCTTTTTCCTGCCGGCGCTTAAGACGGTCCTCGGCCTGGTCGACCATGAAATCGAGCAGACGGTCCGCCTCCTGCGGGCTTTCCGCCAGCCAATGGTCGAAATGGTCGCGCACCACATTTTCGACCAGCCGCTGCGCCTCGGGCGATGACAGCTTGTCTTTGGTTTGTCCCTGGAATTCCGGTTCGCGGATGAACACCGACAAAGTGGCGCAGGCCGATGCCATCACATCTTCGGTTGTGATCAAGGATGTCTTGCGGTTGTTTGCTCGTTCGCCATGAGCGCGCAGCGAGCGCATCAGCGCATTGCGCAAGCCTTGCTCATGCGTGCCGCCTTGTAACGTGGGGATGGTGTTGCAATAGGAATAGACGAACGGTTCCGCTTGGGGCGACCAGGCAATGGCCCATTCCACGGCGCCTTTGCCGTCGCGATTTTCCGTACGGCCGAAGAAGGCGCGCTGGGTGACGGTCGTTTTGCCTTCGATCTCGCTATTGAGAAAATCAGTCAGCCCACCGGGAAATTTCAGTGTGTCTTCGGCCGGCGTGCCATTGTCGATAAGAGCAGGCGCGCATTGCCAGCGGATCTCGACGCCGCGAAAGAGATAGGCTTTGGATTTCGCCATGCGATAGAGCCGCGACGGCGAGAAATGCGTGTCGTTGCCGAAGATCTGCCGGTCTGGCTTGAACGATACGATCGTACCGCGCCGGTTTACGGCGCCCGCATCTTTCAGCTTGCCGATGGCTTTGCCGCGCTCGAAACGCATCTTGTGGCCGTGCTTGTCGCGGGCAACCTCGACCTCCATCCATTCGGACAGCGCATTGACCACGGAAGCGCCGACGCCATGGAGACCACCGGAGGTGTCATAGACCTTGCCGCCGAACTTTCCGCCCGCATGCAGCATGGTCATGATGACTTCGAGCGCCGATTTGTTCTTGAACTTGGGATGAGCGTCGACGGGCATGCCGCGGCCATTGTCGCGCACAATCAGCACATCGTTTTCCCGCAGTTCGATCTCGATCCGGTTGGCATAGCCGGCGACAGCCTCGTCCATCGCATTGTCGAGGATTTCGGCGGCTAGGTGATGCAGCGCGGTGATGTCCGTACCGCCGATATACATGCCGGGACGCCGGCGTACGGGTTCCAGGCCCTCCAGGACCTCGATGTCCTTGGCCGTGTAGCCTTTGCTTGACGGAGGTACCGCATCGAAGAGGTCGGAATCTTTTGCCATTTGTCACGTCTGAGAGGTTCTGTCCGCGTGATTCGCGCGGACGACTAAGTTAACGAAAGCTTGGCCTTAGGCCATATCAAGAATACGTTGCAGTCTTATTTTAACCGGACGAGCCTATCCTTCCCCAGCAATCGGCTGCGATGAACCAGCGGCAGGGACGTATTCGATTTCATGAGCGCCACCGACTTCGCACGCGAACTTTCCTGTCGCAAGGGCGATTTGCGATATCAACCAGCGCGCTTGGTATTGATCGTCGGCAGCCTTCCGGCCTCGATCATATTCAGTCCGATCGTGACGCTGCTGGCGGCATCCGCGTTTCTGATCAATC
This sequence comes from uncultured Alphaproteobacteria bacterium, assembly GCA_963766355.1. Taxonomy (GTDB): domain Bacteria; phylum Pseudomonadota; class Alphaproteobacteria; order Micropepsales; family Micropepsaceae; genus Rhizomicrobium. The sequence goes on along the minus strand of CAVXZV010000021.1, from coordinate 157,671 downwards.
CCGCAAAATTCGGCGGTTTCGCCGTCGAGGACAACGGGCCGGGCATCGAACAAGAAAATCTGGAGAAAGTGTTTGAGCCGTTCTCGCAAGTGGACAATCGTTACGACCGCAGCGCCGGTGGAACCGGACTGGATTTGTCCTTGGTTGAAGGTTTGGCGCGTCCGCACAACGGCCGCGGCTGGATGGAGAGCGAACGAAACGGCGGCACCAAGGTTTTGTTTACCTTCCATTAGTGTTTGAGCCCTCATCGCCAACATTTCAAGCAGTCGGCTATTCCGCGAGAATTCTCAGCAAATTTTAACTGACGGCCGGTAACATTCCCCTGCTCGATACACATCGGGGCAAATAACAGGGGAACGCCGTGAGGTTTATCAAACGGCTGCGCAGCCAGCGAAGCACGGACGTTCGCGTTCTTAAAGCGCAGCTCGATCTCACGTCGCAGACCGTGCGCTCGACACGTTTGTCGTCTCCATTTTGGGCGCTCGCCATTGCCTGGTTGGGTTCGGACAGCTTCGGCATGTTCGGCCATGTCAATTTCAACGAGGCCGTTTTCGTGCCGGTTATCGTCTCGGCGACGATGATCCTGTCGGCGAGCGTCGTCTCGATTTATCAGTACGACACTTCGGACAACAACGAATACGAACGTACCCAGCCCTGGTTTTCGCGCATCGTCGCGATGCAAGCGGTGATCAGTGCGGCTTGGGGTCTGATGCCGTGGCTGCTGTGGGATCCCGGCAGCATGATGAACCATATGTTCCTGACCTGTGCGACGGTCGCCGTTCTGGCGATGCTCGTGGTCAGCCGTTCCAGCCACATGGACATGTTCTTGGCGAGCATCGGTCCGCTGACCCTGATGGCCGCCGCACGCTTTGTCCTGGGCGTGAACATCGTCGATTTTGGAATTGCGATCGCCATTCCGGCATTCGCTGCCCAGCTTTTGGTCGATGGCCGCCGCCTGATGCACCGTTTGGACGAGGATTTCGCGACTGCGATTCCAAGTGGAAGATCTGGCGCGCGAGCTCGAAGAAACCCGCGACGATGCTTTGCGCAAGCGTTTCGAAGCGGAAACCGCGAACGCCTCCAAGACGGCGTTCCTCGCCAATATGAGCCACGAACTGCGCACACCGCTCAACGCCATTTTGGGCTTCTCCGAAATCATTGCGCAGGAATGTTTCGGTCCGGTCGGCTCCGCGCGCTACAAAGAATATGCCGGCGACATCCATTCCTCGGGCGCTCATCTGCTCAGCTTGATCAACGATCTGCTCGACGTCGCCAAGATCGAGGCGGGCAAGATGGAAATCTCGCCGCATCCGATCGATGCGAACCGAACCTTCGACATCGCGCTCAAGCTGATTGGCGCCAAAGCGCGCGAGAAAGGTCAGCAATTGCTGATCTCGATCGCGCCGGATTTGCCCCCGCTCTACGCCGACGAACGTGCGCTCAAACAGATTCTCATCAACCTCGTCTCCAACGCCGTGAAATTTACGCCGGAGGGCGGCACGATATCCGTGTCGGCAGGTCCGGCGCGCTGCGGCGGTTTTCAGATTCTCTGCGAAGACAATGGCCCCGGCATTCCGCGTGAGAAGATCGACAAGATCTTCACGCCATTCAGCCAAGTCGACAACCGCTACGACCGGCAAGCCGGCGGCACGGGTCTGGGACTGGCGCTGGTGCGCGGCCTGGCCGAGCTGCATGGCGGCCGGGCATGGCTTGAAAGCGAATACGGCAAGGGCTGCCGCGCCTATGTCGTGCTGCCCGCGGAGCCGCCGGTTCAAGCGAGCGATAGTCACTCCGTCGCGGCAGCGTAGTGCGGGAGAGTTTCATGGGTCAGCATTGGAGACATCCGCCAACGCCAGCGCCAGCGCGGTCCGTGCACTCGCCGTTCTCTGAATTTCTTAGCCTGCTTTTGAGCTTTTTCCGTTCCGGAGACGAATTGAACGGCTGGTTGTCGTTCAGTCCCGGCCCTTCGTCAGTCAAGCCGACATTCGGACGCAAGCCCACGGAGCCGGAAAGCTGAAACCAGTCGTCAGATTGTTGGCGCAAAACAAAAGGCCCGGTCGCAAGACCGGGCCTTCTTGATTTTCGCCCCCAAGACCTCAGACGGAATAGTACATCTTGAACTCGACCGGATGCGGTGTGTGCTCGAAGGCATACACTTCGTCCATCTTCAGCTCGATATAGCTATCGATAAAGTCGTCGCTGAAGACGCCACCCTTCTTGAGGAAGGCGCGATCGGCGTCGAGGCTTTCGAGCGCTTGGCGCAACGAACCGCAAACCGTGGGAATTTGCTTCAATTCTTCCGGCGGCAGGTGATAGAGGTCTTTGTCCATCGGATCGCCGGGGTGAATCTTGTTCTCGATTCCGTCCAGGCCCGCCATCAGCATCGAGGCGAAGGCGAGATAAGGATTTGAGCCGGCATCGGGGAAGCGAACTTCTACGCGCTTACCCTTGGGGCTCGCCGAGTACGGAATGCGGCACGAAGCCGAACGGTTGCGCGCCGAATAGGCGAGCAGCACCGGCGCCTCGAAGCCGGGGATCAGCCGCTTGTAGGAATTGGTCAGCGAGTTCGTGAAAGCGTTCAGCGCTTTGGCGTGTTTGATGATGCCGCCGATATAGAACAGGCAGGTATCGGAGAGATCGGCATAGCCAGAACCGGCGAAGAGCGGCTTGCCGCCCTTCCAGAGCGACTGATGCACATGCATGCCCGAACCGTTATCGCCATACATGGGCTTGGGCATGAATGTCGCTGTCTTGCCGTAAGCGGCAGAGACCTGATGCACGACGTATTTGTAGATCTGCATGGCATCGCCGCCCTTGGTCAGAGTGGCGAATTTGCAGCCCAGCTCGTGTTGCGCGCTGGCCACTTCGTGATGGTGCTTTTCCGGGTTGATCCCCATGTCGCCCATGATCGCGAGCATCTCGCCGCGAATATCCTGCGCGCTGTCAATGGGGGGAACCGGGAAGTAACCGCCCTTGATCGCCGGACGATGGCCGAGATTGCCGGACTTCATACTCCGTGCCGGAGTTAAACGAGCCTTCCACGGAGTTGATCGAGTAGAAGCACTTGTTCATCGAGGATTCGAAACGGACGTCGTCGAAGATGAAGAATTCCGCTTCGGGACCGAAGTAGCAGGTGTCGCCGACGCCGGTGGAGATCAAATACTGCTCGGCGGCTTTGGCGATCGAGCGTGGGCAGCGGCCGTAGTGCTGGCCGGTCGTCGGCTCGATGACGTCGCAATTCAGGACGAGTGTCGTCTGTGCGAAGAAGGGATCGAGCACGGCCGTGTCCAAATCGGGCACCAGCGTCATGTCGAAGTTGTTGATCGCTTTCCAGCCCGCGATGGAGGAACCGTCGAACATCAGGCCGTTGGTCAAAGTATCTTCATCGATCTGCGAGAGATCGAACGTAACGTGTTGCCATTTCCCGCGCGGATCGGTGAATCTCAGATCGACATATTTGACGTCCTTGGCTTTGATCAGCGACAGGATGGATTGTGCAGTTGCCATGATTTCGTTCTTTCCCCTTCTACGTTGAGACTAATTTCGTCACAGGCTGGCGCTAAATCGCGTCAGCGCCGGTTTCGCCGGTTCGAATTCGGATGGCTTCTTCGACATTGAGTATGAAAATCTTGCCGTCGCCGATGCGGCCCGTGCGCGCAGCCTTTTGGATGGCCTCAATGGACGCTTCCAGCCGGTCTTCGCCGATAACGATTTCGATTTTCACCTTAGGCAAGAAATCTACGACATACTCCGCGCCGCGATAGAGTTCGGTGTGTCCCTTCTGACGGCCGAAGCCTTTGGCTTCCGTGACCGTTATACCCTGGACGCCCACCTCTTGAAGCGCTTCTTTCACTTCGTCGAGCTTGAACGGTTTGATGATTGCTTCGATCTTCTTCATGCTGTGCTCCTTGCACGGCTCCTAGATACCGCGCCGTTAACGAAGTAGCAGGGGTTGTGCCAAGTTTACGCCAGTTAATCACAAGTAAATTCAGGTGCTTGCTATACCGCCGATCCTGGCCGGCAAAGTATTGCACATTAATTGGACAGATTGCCTGTTAAACGGGCACCGTGCTCTGGAAGGTTGTCATGCCCCAAACCGATAGGCTTTTCAATTCCGTCTTCGCCGAATTGCCCACGACCATCTTCACCGTGATGTCGGCGTTGGCAACCGAGCACCATGCCATCAATTTGGGGCAGGGGTTTCCCGACGAAGATGGACCGCTGACGATCCGCCAAGCAGCCGCCCGTTCGCTGCTAGACGAGTTCGAACCAATACCCGCCGATGCGCGGCCGCGCCGATCTGCGGCAGGCCGTCGCTGCGCATGCGAAGCGTTTCTACAGTCTGGAATTCGATCCTGCGACGGAAATCGTGGTGACATCCGGCGCGACGGAAGCGCTGACGGCGTCGATCCTCGCCTTTTCACAGGCCGGGAGCGAGGTAGTGTTGATCGATCCCTCTTACGATTCCTATCGGCCAATCGCGCAAGCCTCCGGCGCCGCCATACGCACGATCAAGCTGCAACCGCCCGATTGGCGCTTGACCGAGGAGGCGCTACGCCGCGCCGTGACGGCGAAAACGAGTGCGGTCGTGTTTAATACGCCGATGAATCCGATCGGCCGCGTTTTTGACCAAACGGAGCGCGAAGCGATTGCCCGCGTGCTGTGCGAGTCCAATGCCGTGGCGATTTGCGACGAGGTCTACGAGCATCTTGTATTTGACGGTTGTGCGCACGTTCCATTGGCGAGCCTGCCGGGGATGGGCGAGCGCACGGTGCGGATCGGTTCGGCGGGAAAGATATTCGCGCTCACCGGCTGGAAGGTCGGTTGGGTGATGGGCGCTGCGCCATTGATCGATGTCGTGGCCAAGGTTCATCAGTTTCTCACCTTCACGACGCCCCCGGCTCTGCAATGCGGTGTGGCATATGCGCTCGAGCACGAGATGGACTTCTCGCTGAATCTCACGCGCGAACTGGAATCAAAGCGAAACTTGCTGGCAGGTGGTATCTCAAGTCTTGGTTTTAAGGTTCTTCGCTGCCAAGGAACATATTTTTTGACGGCGGACATTCGCGGGCTGACGAACGAGTCCGATCGTGATTTTTGTCAAAGATTGGTGCGCGATGCGGGCGTTGCCATGATTCCGCTATCGGTTTTCATGTATGATGGGAAGCCGAACAACTATGTGCGATTCGCTTTCTGTAAGAAGCGTGAAGTGATCGAGGAGGCGCTGAGGCGCCTCGAACGCGTTTTCAAATGATCGTTGGGGGTCTCTATGGGGCGCCTTTATCTCGTTCGCCACGGCCGTGCCTATGCCGGTTACGGCGAAGCCATCGATCCGCGATTGGACGAAGTCGGTCATAGCCAAGCCGAAGCCGTGGTGAAGAAATTGGGCCAGTTGGCGAGAATGAATATCCTCACAAGCCCGCTCTTGCGCGCGCAGGAAACGGCGGCGCCCTTGGCGAAGCATTGGCGCGTCAAACCCGAGATCGAAGAAGCATTCGCCGAGATTCCGGCCCCGGTCAAAGATCTTGCCGAACGTGCGCAGTGGTTGAAGGTTTTCATGACAAGTTCATGGCACGATGCCCCTGTCGACCTCGAGCGCTGGCGGGCCACTATCATCTCGAAACTGCTCCGGCAAAGCGAGAATGTCGTGATCTTCACGCATTTCATGGCTATTAATGCCGCACTGGGTGTGGCAATTGAAGACGACCGGGCCGTCGTGTTCAAACCCGACAATGGCTCGGTCACCATCCTGGATGCGGCGGAAGGCGAGTTGACGCTTATCGAGCGCGGTCGCGAAGCGGATACGCGGGTGATCTAATATCTGGAAGTTCCTTCGACAGGCCCTCGCGGAACCTATAATCTGCGGCCGCCCACATTTGCGAAGCGCAAAGCCTTGAACAACCAAATCCTTACCGTTGCAGAAATGACCGCCGCGGACCGCTATGCCTCCGAACATGGCGTGCCGTCGCTGACGCTGATGGAAAACGCAGGCAGCGCAGTCGCGGACGAGATCGTTCGACGCTGGCAGCCGCGAAAAACGGTCGTGTTGTGCGGCCCGGGGAACAATGGCGGCGACGGCTTCGTCGTGGCGCGGCTGTTGAGCGCGCGGCGCTGGGATGTGCGTGTTGCTTCGCTCGGCAACCCTGATGCCCTGAAGGGCGATGCCGCTCACATGGCGCAGCTTTGGTCTGGTGAGATCAAACCGCTGTCGCGACAAGTGTTGAATGGCGCAGAACTCGTCGTCGATGCTTTGTTCGGCGCCGGCTTGCAGCGACCGCTGGACGGTCTCGCACGCGATACGGTCCTGGCGCTGAATGAAATTAAAACGCCAGTCGTAGCTATCGACATGCCGAGCGGCGTGCACGGTGATTTCGGACGCGCGCTTGGCGATGTTTGCGTCCGGGCAGAGGTAACCGTGACGTTTTTCCGCATGAAACCGGCTCATGTGTTAGTGCCGGGCCGTTTGCGATGCGGGCAGGTCGTCGTTGCGCAGATTGGCATTCCCGACGCGGCGCTTGAAACCATTCAGCCGAAGATTTTCGTCAACGGCTCCGAACTGTGGGGTCCTGCGTTTCCGCGGCTCGATCCGCTCGGGCACAAATACTCGCGCGGTCATGCGCTCATCGTCAGCGGGCCGGCACATGCGACGGGCGCGGCGAGGCTCGCGGCGCGCGGCGCGTTGCGGATTGGGGCGGGCCTCGTCAGCGTAGCAAGTCGGCCCGATGCAGTAGCGGTCAATGCCGCTCATCTCACATCGATCATGGTCAAGCCGTTTGAGGGTCCGGACGGTCTTCGCGACATTCTGTCCGACCGGCGCATCAATGCTGTCGTCCTTGGACCGGGATGTGGCGTGGGTGAAACAACGAAGGAACTAGTAACCGCAGCCTTGAACGCCAAATGCGTGCTCGACGCTGACGCATTGACGTCATTCCACGAAGAGCCGGGGATGCTGTTCCATCAATTGAGCCCCGACAATGTGCTGACGCCGCATGAGGGTGAGTTCGAGCGTCTGTTCCCCGGGTTGCTCGCCCGTTCGCCGAACCGCATCGATGCCGTCCGCGTCGCGGCGAAGGAGGCTGGCTGTGTCGTTCTGTTGAAGGGGCCGGATACGGCCATCGCAGAACCTTCCGGACGGGTATGTGTCGCGATGAATGCGCCACCACAACTTGCGACGGCGGGATCCGGGGACGTGCTTGCGGGCTTCGTCGCGGGGCTGCTGGCACAAGGTATGCCCTCGTTCGAAGCCGCCGCAGCTGGGGCCTGGCTGCATGGCGAGGCCGCCAATCTTTTCGGGCCGGGATTGATTTCGGAAGATTTGCCCGAACAATTGCCCGCGCTGTTGCACCGCCTGAATAACGAGATTTAGTGTCGTGGTTTCGAAGTTCGCGATATGACCGATATCAGCATCTTTCGCGAACTTCGAAACCGAAACGACACTAGCATCAATTGGTTGGCTAGTGTCCTCTCGAATTCCGAAATTCGAATGAGGCATATATCAGATGCAGCGAATTTCGGAATCGGGACACTAGCATGCAACCGAATTGGCTTTTGTGGGCGCGCGAACTGCAGTCCATTGCGCAAAGCGGCCTGACATTTTCGCGCGATCCTTACGACCGCGCACGATACGAGGCGATGCGAGCGCTGGCCGCCAAGATGATGGCCGAAGGTTCGGGCGCCGATCCAGCGGTTGTGGAAAACATGTTCACGAAAGAGACGGGCTACGCCACCCCCAAAGTGGACACGCGGGCGGCGATCTTCCGCGAGCGCAGCATTCTGCTGGTCAGCGAGACATCCGACGGAGGCCGCTGGACGATGCCCGGCGGGTGGGCCGATGTGAACGCATCGGCGACCGAAAACGTTCTAAAGGAAGTGCGGGAGGAGGCCGGTTACATCGTGACGGTGCGCAAGCTGGCGGCCGTGTGGGATCGCGACAAGCATGGCCACCCGCAACCGCATCCGTTCCATATCTACAAAATGTTCTTTATTTGCGACATCGTCCGGCCATGCGAGAAATCGGATCTGGAAACCGGCGAACCGCGCTTCTTTCCGCTCGATGCGCTGCCGGAACTGTCGGAACCGCGCACGCTCGCCTCGCAAATCCACCGCATGTACGAACATGCGCAATCTGCGTCCTTGCCCACGGATTTCGACTGAGGAAGCCTCTCGTGTCGGAGATCATTATCCGCCGCGTCGAACAGAACGATCTGCCCACGCTACTGGCGATCTACAACCATTACATCGCCAACACACCGGTGACCTTCGACATCGAACCGCGCACGCTCGAGCAGCGCCAAGTTTGGCTCGATAGTTTTGCGTCGGCCGGACGTTATCAGTGTTTCGTCGCCGTGCGGGACGGCAAAGCGATCGGCTGGTCATGTTCGGGAAAACTCAAAGAGAAAGCAGCCTACGACACGTCGGTGGAGACGAGTATTTATTTGGCGCCGGGCGAGCAAGGCAAAGGCCTGGGCCGCAAGCTCTATCACGCGCTCTTCGAGGCGCTTGCCAAGGAAGATCTGCACCGCGCCTTTGGCGGCATCACGCAACCGAACGAGGCCTCTGTCGGGTTGCATCTGGCGATGGGCTTTAGTCCTGTGGAACCTATCGTGAGGTCGGCCGCAAATTCGGCAGGTTCTGGGACGTGGCCTGGTATGGAAAGACACTGCCTTAGGCCCTGTTTGCTTGCGCTGGGCGGGTCACGCAGCACATTGCCCCCACAAACATTGCGGCAGGCAATCGCAAGCCTTGCGCTACGGCCGCATCAGCTCAGCGCTTTGTGGGAAATATGATAGGACATAATCCCCGTAAGAAAGTTTCGACTTTCTGTGCCGACAAAGCCAACTTCCTTGAGAAGCACGCCCAGCTCACCGGGTGTGTAGAAGTGTCGTATGGCATTGGCAAAATAGCCGACGCACTTCATGCTCTCAGCAGAACTCCCGAATAGTTTGGCAGTAAACCAAACCGAAAAGCGCAGATAGACAAGGTACGGCACTTCAACAATTCGCGATGCCGGGCGCAGCATGTCGTTGTGGCAGAATACGCCGCCTGGTTTGAGGACTCTGTGGATCTCCTTGAACGCCTTGACGATCTCAAGATGGCGCGACGCAAATTGCAGCGTCACGGCGTCGAACGAATTGTCGGGAAAGGGTAATGTATGCGCATCGCAGACATGGGCATGAATTGTCAGATTGCGCGCACGCGCACGGCTCTGGCCTTCTGCCGTCATGTGTGAACTGCCGTCCACAGTATGGATCTCGAGAGTCGGATCCGCCGCAAGAAGTCTCAGCGGAATGTCGTGCGTGCCCGAACACACGTCGAGCACTTTCGCCCCGTGCGGCAAACGCCGCATGATCGCGGCGGCAAATATATTGCTCCAGCGCGAACAGCTTCCCAGCGATGCGACCGCATTGCCTCTGTCGTAATAGGTCGGCACGTCCCGGAAGACTTCCGGAATCAGAGTGCGCCAAACGTCTCCAAATAATCGCGAGCGAAGATCTTCCTTCTCCAGAAAAACTTGTGAGATGCTCAAGGCCGCCTCTTCTCTTTTTGCATTAATAGCAAGACCGCCGCGATTGGCAGGTGGCCGCCCGAACGACGCTCACGACGACCAAGCAGCTCCCTTATCTTTTGCCGAAGCTTGACTGTCGGGAAATGCGTAATTGTGCGTATTATAACTATTCCAGATTGGAGAGGTGCAATCACGAAACCGCGCCACATCGAACAGATGTGCTCATGAATGAAACGCGCCAAATTCAGGCCGAACAGTCACTCAGCCGGGCCGGCGTCTTCTTCTTCTTCGACCTCTTCGTAACCTGTGATCATCGCCTTGTAGTGCTCAAACGTCGTGCGGCCCAGCGTGGCGAGGTATGCGTGAAAGGGCACATAGGCGGCAAAAACGATGAAGATCACGACGTGCACGGTGTCGATGACTCGGACGCCGCCGAGGAAAGCGACCACCGGCGCAAATCGGTTCAAGTCCCAGAGCAGGATACCGGTGACGATTTGGATCGGAAGCAGGACAAGCATGACGATCTGGTAGGTGATGGCCTGCAACGGATTGAATTTGCGGTAGATGCTCACGCGGAACGGACTGGGTACGCCTTTGAAGATGCCGTAACCGTAAAAGATGGTTTGGCGCAGACAGCCCCAAAACAATTTCACCGGATTCATTTCGGAGTGGTAGGCCACGACTCTGTCGGACAACAGATAATAAATCAGCCATAAGAAGAAATTGATGACGACAATCCATCCGGTCCAGCTGTGAATGATGATCGCGGTCCGGAACGGCACCATGTCGATCTGGCCGACATAACGGATTTGTATCCCGCTGAGAATCAACACGACAAAGCAAATCGCATTGGTCCAGTGCCAAATCCTCAAGGGCAGCGCGTGCAGGTATAACCGATGCATCTTGCTTACTCTTTCCGTTTGTCGTGCTGCGCACGGTTCATGCGTCGCTGGCATATCCATCTCAGGCCCCAATGGGCCATAGACCCGCCGATGCCACCGACGAGGGCGAGGACCAGAAGGACATCCAGGAATGTGATCCTGGTGCCACCGATGGCATAGAAGCCGCTAATGGAATTGATCGAGAAGGCGGAGCTCAGGACTTCTTTATTGACGCCGAAACGGATCGGGATGCCACTGGGGCTGGCGACCGATATTGTAACGCTCTGGAACGGTTTGGCGCCCGCCTGATGGCAGGTTTTGCAGTCGCTGATAGCCTCGCTGCTGGGAGCAATCTTGTGGGCCTCGGCACCGGTAAGCACGTCCAATCGTCCTTTGACGCTCATCTTGTCCTGGGAACCGGCGCGGTTCAGCGTTTGCAGCAAATTGAAGAGCGTCGCCGAGATCCATGCCCGCGTGCCCGTCGCGATATGGGATCACGTTGGATAGCTCGAATTCCGGTACGCCTATCGGGCGGAAGCATCTTTGTGGGTCGTGCTGTCATAACAGGACGAGTTCGACTGTGCGATGCGCTTTCGGCGAGTGGCAGGCCTGGCACGCTACGCCTCGAAATGCAGCTGGGCATTGGGGAGCCATTTCTGGTGGGGCGACCGGCTTCGTTGTGGCAGCCCAGACAGACATCCTTCATGCCCGGCCCGCTGTGGGGACCCGCACGCTATGGGCGCCGTGACAGCTGAAGCAAAGCGGGGCCTGGGTGACGCCCGCGCTGCGCAACATGCCGTGCACGCTCGTAGAATAGGCGGTGAAAATGTCGGCATGACAGGCCTTGCAGGGGACGGTATCCATCGTCGCCGCCGCGCCTTTGATCATCGTATGGGGAGAATGGCAGCTGGTACAAACAGGGGCGAGTGGATCGCCTTCACGGACCAAGGCCGCATGGACGCTGTGCTTCCACTCATCGAATTTGTCGCTGTGGCAACCGGCGCAGACCTGTGTGCGGGCAATGGAAAAGCTGCGCCTGCTGCTAATGGAGGGGGCATCCGCAGGGTGTTTGGCCAAATCGATGTCGGAATGGCAGTTGGCGCATCCGAACGCGCCATGGACCGATTTTGCGAACTTGTCGCCGGCAATGTGCAACGATAAGCTCTCGCCGTTCGGGAGTTGCTTCGCCAATCCTTCCGTTTGATGACAGGCCAAACATTTCTGATCGTCGGGCGAGAGCGCTCCGGCGAAGGCCGGGGCTGCCAAACCTGCAACAGCCAGCATAACGATCGCAACGGCGAGGCCAATCACATTCATCGAGAAAAGTCTGGGTTTCATAGTATCGCCTAAGCGGAGCCACACCACGAAGTTCTCCGTCCGTTATCCGATTCCCGATAGTCGTTGCGGAAACAAATGATAGGAAACGCGAGCTCTGTCCACTTCCCTGGAGCGTATCCCACTTTGGAAGCCGCGATGACCCGTTAGTGTGAAGCCGCTCGTTCGCGCCAAGCTTGTTTCCCCATCCGCGCCAGCATCGCCAAACCGATGAACGGAAACAAGAGGATATAGGCGAGGGCGATAATCGGCGACGCTAGAAACAGCACGTCGTCCCTCAATATCTCGAACGCGGTCCTATGCGACTTCGGCTTGCCAGCAGTTGTAGGCCGTACGGTCGCGATGTCGGCATCCACTTTTTTCTTGATCATACGTCTTCTCCGTTCGCGGCACAGACGAGGCTTTTCAACCACGGCACTCAATGAGAGCATTAGATTATGGCTGGATCGTCCTCAACAGCCAGGACTTTCTTTAGGGCGCACAGGGCTTTCTTCGCTTTTCCAACAATGGCTGAGATACCGAGATTGAACGACTTATTACCGGGATCGATTTCGTGACCGGACCCGCGTCGCGGTGCGCCAAGTCCCGATGCATGCTTCCCGCGTTATCGCGGCCAGCGGCATCGATGATTTTTCAATTACGGCACCTTGATGCCGATGGAAATGCGTATAATCCTACCTGACCAACGGGTCCTATGTTTCGGAGGCTCAACACGTCCAACGCCGCGGCTTCGATATTCGGCAACGTCAAGAACAAAAAGCTTGGCGTGACCTTTACATATGTTACAACAGATAGAACTGTTCCAAGTCGGGGTTAGGGGCATCTGAAACGATGTCGTTTGATCGAGGTTCCAGATCTCATCGACGCAGCGTCCGCCCATGGCTATTGGTTACACTTGTGACTGCGCAAAGGAGAACCGCCGTGAAAACCATCCACATCATCGCGTCAGCCGCGGCAAGTTTCTGCCTGACGGTGACGCTAGGTGCGGCAGCTGATTCCGGTGTTAGTCCCGCTACCATGGCAGCCGCGCAGTCCAAGGTTATGAAGGTCTGTCAAAACTGCCACGGGCCACAAGGCGACAGCGTTTCGCCAACCTTCCCCCGGCTCAACGGTCAGCAAGCCGACTACATAGCGGCCCAGCTTAAGAGTCTTCGCGGTCACAAACGAAGAGACACGCATTGGCTGTACATGGGGGGCATTGTGCGCGATCTCGACGATCCGACGATAGCGGGGCTGGCAAAGTATTTCGCCGACCAGAAGCCGACGCAGCCCCAGATCGGCGGCGCCCTTGCCGCCGAAGGCGAGAAAATATTCATGGATGGCGTTCGCGCCGAAGGCGTCACTGCTTGCCAACAATGCCACGGCAAGCATGGCGAAGGTGCCGCGTCGACCCCGCGGATCGCAGGCCAGCATGCGGCATACCTCAGAATGGCAATTGGGGCTTTTCGCTCCTCATTGCGCGGGAACGACACGATGCACGCTGTCACGAAGAATATGACCGACCAGCAAATCGAGGCGTTGGCGTCGTATTTGGCAAACGACTGACACCAGCACGCGATCGGCCGCGCCGCGTTTCCGGGATCGGCCACACAAGGGCATGACAATTCAGCGATTCCCGCTAGCCGATTGCACAAAATGGCCAATTCGGGGTGCGGCAAATTCCAGCTTGTACCGCCGCATCAATTCGGACAGAAAATCGCTCGCGCAGGAGCCGATAACATCGGCCGTCTGTTGTTGAGAGTGTTTCTCGAAAGGTCCGCGTCTTGAGTGCATTCATCGACGCCCGCACCGTTCCCGAGGGCACTATCCTACAACCTGATCTGGCAATCGTCGGCGGCGGCCCCGCCGGTATATCGATGGCGCTTGCACTGGCCAATACGCCGTTGCGCGTCGCACTGTTGGAAAGTGGTGGCATGTCATTCGATGCCACAACACAGGCGCTCTACGACGGCGCCGAAAGTGGCGCGCCATATCTAACGCTCCAGGCGTCGCGTCTGCGTTGCCTTGGCGGCGGTACGAATATTTGGGGCGGCTGGTGCCGCCCTATGGATAATATCGATTTCGAAACGCGCAGCTGGATGCCCTATTCGGGCTGGCCATTCGGGCGAGCGGCGCTCGAGCCCTATTACCCGCGCGCCCAATCGCTCTGCGAGGCCGGTCCTTGGCTTTATGAAAAAGCCGAAATCTGGCCCCAGGCGGAACAGCCGACGATCACGCTCGGCCAAGGCGGCGTCGTCACGCGCTGGTTCCAATTTAGCAAGATGCGCAACAGCGATCTGCCGACCCATTTTGGCGACCGCTATGCGGAAGATCTGAAACGGGTTCCGCGTCTCTCGACCTATTTGCACGCCAACGTTACCCGCCTGGGGCTTGCCCCTAACGGCGGCAATATCAACGAGCTTGACGTTGCAACGCTTAGTGGCCGGCACTTCAAAGTGAAACCGAAATGTACCGTGCTGGCGATGGGCGCGGTGGAAATCGCAAGGCTCATGCTGGCATCCAATGATGTGATGCCGAGCGGCGTAGGCAATGCGCACGATTTGGTCGGTCGATATTTTGCCGATCATCCCATTCCGCGGGACATCGCAACCCTCGTGCTTTTCGACGGCAAGCTGGCGCCGTTCTATATGAACAATCAGCTGATTTAGAGAGCGATCATGCGCGCGGGCCTGTTCCCGAGCGAAAAATACCGTCGCGCCAAAGCGGTACTGGATTTGTCGATAACCATCGAGAGTGAGACGAAGCTGGATGATCTCGGTAAGGCCGCGCTGGCCGCGACCGCCGCCGCACTGGGCGTGGATTCCAGCAACGCCGTTGCCTTCTCGCTGGGTGGGGGATGCGAGGTGACGCCCGACCCGGACCGTCGCTTCACGTTGGACGCCGGGCGCGACGCGTTGGGCATGCCGAAGCTGAAGCTGCACATGCGCCTCTCAGATTCCGACCTTGCCCACTTCCGCGAGACATTGAAGGAGTTGGGCCGTCAGCTGCTGGTGTCCCGCGTCGGCATGCTGCGCCTCAACAGGAAGGAACGCAGCGAGTGGCTCGATGGGATCGATTGGGGCAACCACCACATGGGCACGACGCGCATGCATGTCGATCCGCGCAAGGGCGTGGTTGACGCCAATCTGCAGGTGCACGGCATCGCCAACCTGTTCGTTGTGGGAAGTGCGGTCTATCCGACCTATGGCGCCGTGAATCCGACGATGAGCTTGCTGGCGCTGGCACTGAGGCTGGCCGACCATCTCAAAGGCCAGCTGCGATGAAGGACCTGTTCACCCGGCGCAAAATTGTAATCGGAGCAGGCGGTGCGGTTGTGTTGGCGGCTGCGGCCTTCGAGGGCTCTCGCTTGTTACGCAAGCATCACAACCCGACGGATTTCGATGATCTGCTATCGCGGCTCGATGATCGTGATGCCGATGCGCAAATCGGCAAAGCGGTGCTGGCAAACGCCGACGAATTCGATGCCAAATCCATTGCCGCAATTCTTCGCGCGCGGCTAAAGGGCGCTACTTTGACGCAAGTCGTGTCGGGGGACGCCATGGAAGGGCGCCTGCTGGAAGCCCGAGGCTGGGTTATTCCGGAAACACTGGGTCAGCTTTGCGCGCTATCGGCGGCGGTTTAGAGCCTGCTTAATCCGCACAGAGATTTTCACGAAAGACGTTTGTGTTTGGCGGGGCTTCGCCCTGGAGCGTGACTTCGGCGCCGCGCCGATGTTACCGTCTGTCATCAAGCGCCCGGTGGCTCCCTGCATAATTTCGGTCGAGACATGCAACTTTTCTACGCTACACGCGATGGTCAGTCGCGGCGCATCGCCGAGCGAATCATAAACCGTCTCAGCGAAGCGGAAATTCCCGCTCAGCCCTATGATCTCGCAATAGCTATGCCGACGCCGCAGCGCCTTGGCGAAGCGCGGCTGATCGTGCTCGTGGCGGCGATCCGTTATGGCCGGCATTTGCGAGAAGCCGAGCGGTTTTTGGCCGTCTATAGGGCGTTACCGACGCCGCCTCCGTTGGTCTTTCTGTCGGTCAGTCTGGTGGCGCGAAAACCGGGCAAACGCACACCCGAAAACAACGCCTACCTTCGCAAAGCGATAGCTCGGCACCGGCTCGCGCCCGTTCTTGCTATGGCCATAGGCGGCCGGCTGGACTACGCGCGTTACGGCTGGCTCGACAAACAAATAATCCGTTTCATCATGAAGCTGACCGGTGGGCCGACCAATCCCGATGCCTGTGTTGAATACACGCCATGGGACGAAGTCGACGCCATCGCCGTGCGGATCGCCGAACTCTGTGGCCGCAGCCAGCCCCTCGGGGACGCCTCGCGATAATTGGCGCCCACAAAGGCCATTCAAGGAAACGCGGCGAGTTCTTGGGGGGTGCTCCAGCTCGCCGATTTGCCTGTCGCAGGGCGCGAACCGATTCGTGCAATCGCGCCGGTTACGCTGCAGCAACTCTACGGACGAATAGGGAACTACCCTTATGAGGGCCGCGTTTTTTGACCACGGCATAGGTGGGTAGCTGCGACAAACTCAACAGATTGAGCGAATTGCGAACTGGTACCATCATAATTGGCCCCTCTGGTACTACCGCTTAGGACCGTTCTAATCCAGACATTGGCATTCTGTAATTAAGCAAAAATGGCCGCCTAGGCGAACATTTGAGCGAGGGCAAGCGGATGTCGATCGGAAAGCGCATAAGTGGATTTGCCACTCTGGCGTTGCTGTGCGCTGCGATGTTCGGCGCCGCAACGCCGGCATTCGCAGCGGATGCATCGCGGGCAGTGGCTACGCGAACATCCACTGTGTCCCCGCCTGTCACCAGCGATGGGGAGCTGTATGGCGAGCGTGGCGCTGCGACCTGCATGCAATGCCACAACGAAGCGCCGGTGACGGATATTCTCAAAACAGCTCACGCGGTGAAGGGCGATGTGCATTCGGCATTCGGCCAGCATGACTGCGAGTCATGTCACGGACCGAGCGCAGCCCACGCTACTGGTTTTGCCGCCGGAAAACCTGCGGCGCCATCGATTGTGTTCAATGGCCCGAATGCCTCTCCGATCGCCGCGCGCAACGCGGTCTGTCTCACTTGCCACCAGGATGCCAAGCGAATGAATTGGGAGGGCAGCCAACACCAGAACAGCAATCTGGCCTGCGTCAGTTGCCACACACTCCACGTCGTCAAAGACCCCATCTTGGTGAAGGCGACGCAACCGGAAAAATGCTTCACCTGTCATGCCCAGCAGCGGGCCGAAAGCTTCGAATACTCGCATCACCCCATTCGCGAAGGCAAGGTGGTCTGCAGCGATTGCCACAATCCGCATGGCTCGGCCGGTCCGTCGCTATTGAAGGAATTCACGGTCAACGAGACTTGTTATGACTGTCATGCCGAAAAGCGCGGCCCAATGCTCTGGGAACATCAACCGGTTCGCGAGAATTGCCTGAATTGCCACACGCCGCACGGCTCGAACGAGGCGCGTCTTATGAAGGATCGCATGAGCTTCATGTGCTCGACATGCCATAGCGCCGCTTCGAACAACAGCGGTGGAGCATTCGGCGGAGCGCATTCGATGCCCGGCAATCTGCAAGGGACGGCGACTTTCAATTCCGCTTTGGCAAACAATCGGACGTGTCTGAACTGTCACTCTCAAGTCCATGGGTCGAACAACCCGAATGGCGCCTACTTCTTCCGGTGACGCTTCAAGCAAGGGCAAGGGGATTTTTATGTTGCAGAAACTGACGTTCTGCGCCGCGGCGCTGGCCAGCCTATGCCTGCTATCGCCCATTGCGATCGCCGCCGACACCGGCTCCGACGCCTCGGCGGCGCAGCCCGGGGCCGCCGCGTCACCATCGCAGCCGTTTTTATTCAATCAGCTCACCTTGGGAGTGCAATGGGTGGGCGGCGCGAACACAGGGCAATTTGGCCGCTACAACGGCTCCACCGATCAAGGACTCGATGTCTTGCTTGGCTTCACGGTCCAAAAACGCTCGGCTTGGGATTCAGGGGACACATGGTATTTCAATTTCACGGGCCTCAACCTCGACTTCCAAACCGGCAACAAACTGACTAAGAGTTTTCAAGACAATAGCTATACGAGCACGACGAACAACAGAATTGGCCCGATGGCCGAGATCAATCTCAATTTTGGCGACCAGGGAAGCTGGGGCGTAAATATCGGATATGATGCGACTTCCTATACCGGCAACATCATCAGTTCGATTTATACGGTCAACGGAACGACCGGCGTGCTCAACAACAACCTCGCACCATGGGGTGGAGCGTCCAACAGTCCGTTGACTAAGGGCGGGACGACCGCCTTCACGACGACGGCGCTTAGCCCGGCCGAGCGGCAGTTCCAGGTTGGTACGCGGCGCGACAAGGTCGAAGTCGGAGGCCAGTATATCCTCGACGAATGGACCTTCAGCACCGCCATTCAACACGAACACAAGGAAGGCACGTTGGAGGAGTCCCTTCGGGAAACCTATGGCGGCGAAGCGTTTACGTTGCCGGTCGATTACGACACTGACCGCTTCGATCTGACAGCGGCCTACAACGATCCCGACTTCCACGCGCTGATCCAGTACACGTATTCCAGCTTCAAGGACAACAATCAGGCGGTCTCTCTGCCATATCCGGTATCGATCGCGGCCCTGAGCGCCACCTCGGGCCCCTATGCGCAGACGGGACTGTATTCGACCCCGCCTAGCACGTCCGCCCATTATGTGACGGCGATGTTCACCGATAAACTCTCGCCGGGAACGCAAATCAGTTTGAACGGCCGGTTCGGCGTGGAGCTGCAGAACAGCACCTTCACCGCAAACAGTGGCGATCCTAATCTCAGCAGTACTTTGGGCCATCCCACTTATGCGTGGTTCAACAATCTTAACAGCCTGAACCAGGGAACCAGCGCAACCTCGCCCGAAGATGCCGCTTGGATTTATCAGGGCAAACTCGCCATCAGCTCCAGCCTCGCCACCGACGTCGATGCTCACGCATCCTATTCCTTTGACGGACGCAGCGTCGATATGAACCAGTACAAGGTGTGGATCGGAGGCTCTAGCCCGGATGCCACAGCAAACACGGCCGTCTATGTGGTGCCGCAGAGCTGGTTTAAGCAGACTGCTAACGTTGAGGTCGGCTACCGTATCTGGCCCGCGAGCAACACCAAACTGACAGTCGGCTATACGTTCAACAACACCAATCGCACCAACGCTCAGGTGGAGCACAGCATCACCAGCACCGGGTCAGTGCAGTTGAGCTCCATGCTGGGTGCCGATGTCCTGGGCCGGATCACATACGAACATGGCGAACGGTCGGGCACGTTGGTCTACGGCAGGGCCTGGGGAAATCTGGAGAATGGGACTCCTGAAATCTACGACACGCCATCGGGCGCGTATTATCAGGCCCCGATGACTTCGGACTCCGTCACCCTCCGAGCCGATTATGCGCCAATCGGGAATCTTTCCGGCGGTCTATTCTTTAAATATGTCAACGAGCAGTATCACTATCCAGATATCCCCTCTACGGCGCCGACAGGGGATTGGACTCTCGTGGGCCATGGCGAAGGAATCACGCGAGACTACAATCTTACCGTCGGCCCCGATTTCAACTACCGCCCCAGCGAAGCTGTAAATCTGCATGTCTATTACACGTATGAGCAGATTTTCTTCAACAATGTGGGCAATGGCGCCTGCGCAGAAAGCAACACTGGGGTCTGTGCGGGCAGCGTGGGCTATTACCAAAACAGGTACAACAGCAGCATGAACAGTGCTGGGTTCAGCGGAAATTGGCAGGCCAATTCCAAGCTGAAACTCGCAGCAGAGTACAATATGTCTTCGGGTTCTGTGATTTTCGGCCAGTACAACGGCGTCATGGTATCCAGCGTCACGCAGTCCTATCAGAATGTGGCCTCCTACCCGGACATCAACTCGACGATGAATGACCTGCGGCTGACGGCGGTCTATCAGCTGACGGAAAAGGTCGAATGTTCGCTGATGTATGAATTCAGCATGTTCCACAATAACGATTGGAACGATTTGACACCGGCGGTCCAGCCGAGCACCAATACCGGTACGGCGATCAGTATCCTCACCCCCGGCTACTCTTCGCCGAACTACAGTGTCTCGACGATTGGGGCGGTCTTGAAGGTGATGCTGTAGCGCGCGCTAGGCTGAAATTAGACAACCAAGGAGAACGCTATGAGACTTTCGCTTTGCGGTTCCGTCGCTGTGAGCCTGTTCATTCTAGCTAGCGGTGCGTTAGCCGCGGACGGGAAGGCCATCTATGAACAGAATTGTGCCGGCTGCCACAAGATGCTGGCGCCGAAGACCGGCGATAAGGCAGCCTGGGCGCCGTTGATCAAAGAAGGCACCGACGCGCTGGTCGCTAGTGTCATCAAGGGCAAGGGAATGATGCCCCCGCGCGGCGGTCATGCGAACTTGTCCGACGCCGATATCAAAGCGTCCGTCGAATTTGTCGAAAGTGCATCCAAGTAACATCCGGCAGCGCACCAGGCTTCATGGGGGACATTGTGTCACCCCACAAGAATCTGTGCACCGTCTCATGGCTGCGATGACGTGGATTTTGCAGGGCTTGTAACTCTGGGAGGGGCACGCCATCGTGCCTCCCAGGTGCGCCGCGCGCGAGTTCCATTCTCGCTGCTCGAGGAGCTGGAGCTAGACGGGAAGAAAAACCCGGCGCGGGAAATTGGAGCGTTGCATTGGGCGCAGTTAATGCGTAATTCGCCCCGTGTGAGCACGATAGACAGGTACGGATGATAGCCGAGGTCGGTCTCTTTTCGTTGATTCTAGCGCTGTTTGTTGCAGCTGTTCAGTCGACGGTTCCGCTGATCGGAGCGGCACGCGGCGACGCGGCGTGGATGAAAGTGGATCGTCCCGCGGCGTTTGCCCAATTTTGCCTCGTGACCATTTCGTTTGGCTGTTTGATCTGGCTGCACGTGACCAGTGATTTCTCAGTCCTAAACGTTGTCGAAAACAGCCACACCGACAAGCCGTTGATCTACAAAATCTCCGGCACTTGGGGCAATCACGAAGGCTCCATGATGCTATGGACCTTCATCTTGGTCCTTTACGGTCTTGCCGTGTCGGTGTTCGGGCGTGCCTTGCCGCCGGGATTGCGCGCCCGCGCTCTCGCGGTGCAAGGGATGATCGGTTTTGGTTTTCTGCTGTTCATCCTGCTGACATCCAACCCGTTCGTTCGCGTCGATCCGGCGCCGTTGAATGGCAATGGTCTTAATCCGCTGTTGCAGGATCCCGGCCTCGCGTTTCACCCGCCATTTCTTTATCTGGGCTATGTCGGCTTCTCGATGGCGTTTTCGTTTGCCATTGCGGCTCTGATCGAAGGGCGTGTCGACGCCGCCTGGGCACGCTGGGTGCGCCCCTGGACGCTGGTGGCTTGGTGCGCCCTGACTCTCGGCGTCGCCATGGGGTCGTGGTGGTCTTATTATACGCTTGGCTGGGGCGGCTATTGGGCTTGGGACCCGGTGGAAAACGCATCGTTCATGCCGTGGCTCGCCGGAACGGCGCTGCTGCATTCCTCAATCGTCGTCGAGAAGCGCGACACGATGAAATCCTGGACGATCTTTCTGGCGATCGTCACCTTTTCACTATCCTTGCTCGGGACCTTCCTAGTACGTTCCGGCATTCTGACATCGGTACATAGTTTTGCCAACGACCCGGCGCGCGGTCGTTTCATCCTGGCCCTGCTGGCCGTTGCCATAGGCGGTTCTCTGATACTCTACGCCATTCGTGCCCCGGCGCTCAAAGGCGGCGGCCTATTCGCGCCGATCTCCCGCGAAGGAGGGCTTCTGTTCAACAATATCGTCCTCGCCACGGCCGCAGGGACCGTTCTTCTTGGCACATTGTATCCGCTGTTCGTGGATGCGCTGGGTCTCGGCAAGGTTTCCGTCGGGCCGCCCTATTTCAACATCGTGATCGTGCCCCTGGCGATCCCGTTATTCCTGCTCATGGCTATTGGGCCAATGATGTCGTGGAAACGCGGCAATCTCCCTGAAGCGTTGGCCAAGCTCAAATTTGCTTTTATCGCCACCGTCGTCGCCATCCTCTCGACATTGCTTATTACGGGCGTGTCGTCGCGCTCCATCTGGGCTTCTCTGGGATTTGGGCTGGCGGTCTGGCTGTTGGTGGGCAGCTTCCTCGAATGGGCTGGGCGTGTGCGATTGTTCCGCTCTCCACTTGCCGACTCTTTCCATCGCGCGCTCCATTTGCCGCGTTCCACCTATGGCATGACGTTTAGCCATATGGGCTTTGCGATCGTGCTGATCGGCGTGACAGGGTCGCTGGCTTGGCAGGCCGAATACCTGCAGGTCATGCATCCGGGCGAAATCGCGACGGTGGCCGGCTATCAGTTCAATTTCATCGGCGTCGAAGAGAATCTCAAAGGGCCGAACTATGTCACCACGCGCGGGACGTTTATCGCGTCGAAGGACGGGCATTTCATTTCGAAGCTTGAGCCCGAGCGGCGCATGTTCACCAACCCGCCGCAACCTTTGTCGACGGTCGCCATCCACACCAATCTCGTCAGCGATCTTTATGTGGTGCTCGGCGAACCGAATGGCGATGGCGGCTATATCGTCCATATCTATCACAATCCGCTGATCCCCTGGCTGTTCTTCGGGGCTCTCTTGATGGTCTTTGGCGGGCTGGTATCGCTGACCGACAGACATCACCGCATTGGCGCGCCGTTGCGCAGGCTCGGCGCGAGAATTGCGGCGCCTGTGTTGAACATGGCCGCTCCTGCGGCCGTCACACTTCCTGCCAAATCGAAGCGGGCACGTGGCTGGACTTATCTTGCGCCGTTGCTGGGCTTCGCTGTGCTGGCCGGCTTTTTTGTTTGGCGGCTGCATTTGGTGGACGAGGGGTTCACGCCAAGCATGATCCCCTCGGTGATGATCAATAAGCCGGCACCGGCGTTCGATCTACCGCCCTTGATGGCTGGTGAGCCGGGATTCAAAACGGCAGACTTGAAGGGCAAGGTCACGGTGGTGAACTTCTTCGCGTCCTGGTGCATCGCCTGTCGCGAAGAGCATGAATATCTACCGCTGATCAGCCAAGCCGGCATCAATCTTGTCGGTATCAACTACAAGGACAAGTCCGGTAGACGCCAAAGCGTGGCTGGCGGAGCTGGGTAATCCGTACCCGAAGATTGCAGTCGATGTGAATGGCCGTACCGGCATCGATTTTGGCCTTTACGGCGTTCCCGAATCTTATCTCATCGACAAGCATGGCGTGATCCGTTTCAAGCAAATCTATCCGCTGACACCGGACGTCATCCGAAATCAGTTGATCCCGTTGGCGGAGAAATTGAGCAAGTGAGACGAGCGTTGTCCACGTCTTGGATACTCAACGGCATGGCTGTGGCCGCCTTTGTTTGGCTTGCGGCGGGTTCGGCTTTTGCGCTTCGTCCCGACGAGATGTTGTCCAACCCAAAGCTTGAACAGCGTGCTCGGGCTATCGGCAAGGAGTTGCGCTGTCTGGTCTGCCAGAATAAATCGATCGACGATTCCAATGCCGATCTCGCGCATGATCTTCGGGTTCTGGTGCGCCAACGCGTGTTGGCCGGCGATAGCGACGAGCAGGTCAAACAATATGTTGTGGCGCGCTACGGCAATTACGTCCTGTTGAAGCCGCCCTTCGATGCGGAAACCTATTTGCTATGGTTTGGGCCATTGATCTTGCTGCTCGGCGGCGTCGGTGCCGCAACGATTTTTTATCGGCGCTCGGCGAGAGCTGTGGAAGCAGCCCCGCTCTCGGCGGAAGAAAACCAGCGTCTGGCCGCCCTTATCGGCGACGGCGATACCCGCAATAAGGGAGCGTGACGATGTTGTTGTGGATCATCTTCGCAATCATAACTCTCGCCGTCATCGCAATTCTGATTGTCCCGCTGTTGGGAGGCGCCGGAGCCGATGCGCCGGCTCGCGTCGATTACGACATTGTCGTCTATCGCGACCAGCTGGCGGAAATCGATCAAGAAATAGAGCGCGGTCTCTTGACAGAAAGCGAGGCTGAAGCAGCCCGTGCGGAAATTCATCGCCGCATGCTGGCGGCCGAAGACGCCGAGCTCAAAATCCCCTTCAAACTATTGCCGAGCGATAGCCGCTACGCTCGCCTAGGCGCTATCGTCGCAATCGCGTTGATTGTGCCGCTCGGGGCGGTGGTCATGTACGGCGTTCTTGGCCAACCGCATTTGCCGGGCAAACCCTATGCTTGGCGGCTCAAGAACGATCCCGATTTTGTTGCTGCGTCAACCGCGGAAAAACTGGCGGCGCTGCTGCAGAATGACCCCAGTGCTGCGGGATACCAACGCCTCGGCCAAATGTATTTTGATGCCCGCAACTACGAGCAGGCCGCTGTCGCGGACAGGCGCGCGATCGAACTGGGTGCCAATGATCCGGCTACATGGTCCGAACTCGGCGAAGCCGTGGTGATGGTGAACGGCGGAGCGGTCGCGCCTGAGGCTATGACGGCGTTCACCAAGGCGTTGAGCATCGAGCCCCGCAGCGAGCGCTCGCGTTTCTATATCGGCTTGGCCGAGGCGCAGATCGGCAATCTGAAGCAGGCCGTCGCCATCTGGCGCGATTTGGAAAAGGATTCGCCTCCCGACGCGCCTTGGCTGACGATGCTGCGCGAACACATTGCGGCTTTTGCCAAGGAGGGGGGATTCGATCCAGCTTCCGTGCCGCCGAGCCCGCCATCCGCGAATACATTGAATGTTGCAAACACCGCGATGGCGAATGCATTACATTTGGCAACACCCAATAGCGCACCGGCGGCTTTGCCCGCCAATGCTGCGCCGCCGGTTACCGCCGATCCCAGAGACACGATGATCCAGGCGATGGTGCAGAAGCTCGCCGACAAGATGGAGAAGAATCCCGGCGATGCCGAAGGCTGGAAGCGTCTGGCGCATGCCTATAATGTGTTGGGCCAGAACGATAAGGCGCGAGCGGCGATCGATCATGCCGTGCGCCTCAAACCGGCCGACATCGATATCCAGCTCATCCTTGCCGAAACCCAGAAGGCCGGTGCTGCACCCGGCGACGATACGCCTGCCGACTATATCGCCACGATGCGCACGGTTTTGAAACTCGATCCGGCGAATCCCCAGGCGCTCTATGCCGTCGGCTTGGCGGAACAGAAGGCCGGCCATTCTGACCGAGCGCGCGCGATGTGGACCAAAGCGCTTGCGGCAACGTCCCCCGACGATCCGTTGGCGATCAGCATCCGTAACCGGCTGGACGACGTCTCTGGAAAGACAAAATCGCAGTGAATGTGCGGGCCGCAATATTGCGGCCGAGCCACAGCCGCATAACGACGCTGGGGCCGCAAGTGCCCCAGCGTCGCGATAATCTTACGCTCACTGAACCTTGAGATTGGTGGCGCGGATGGTCACGGTCGCCGCGCAGAATAGTCCGGCGTCTTTAACAGCGCCGCCCGCTACTGACGGGTCTCTGTATTTCAAGAACATATTTTGGTGCGTTTTGCTGGCGCAGATTTGCGTCACGGGCGCTGCGCCGGGGGGTGCATTGGCTTCGACGGTGCCGCAAATCACCGATCCGTCGAAGGAGGTCTGGGAAAGGCGGGCGACTTGAAAGAAGTCTTTGTCGGTTTTCAGATAGAGGAATCCCACACCGTCAATAGTTTGGACGTATTGAACATTCTTGCCATCGTTGCACGTTGCGACCCATGTTGCCGCGTTCGCCGCAACAGCCGTAGACGCGGCCAACGCCGCAATGAATAGAAACTTGCGCATCGTGAGCTCCTCAATTCTCGGCGGAGGCGGACGCGCGAGAATCGAGCCGAGCATCGATCCTTCGAACGTGTGGTCGAAGTGTACACCCGTGGTCGTCATAATCCCAGTTTTTACGGGCTTTTTTGGAGCTCCGTCGTCGCATGCGACCGGCGATTCAGATCGGCACATCGCGCTGCGACGATATGCGCGCCAAACCAAGCGCAGCAGTCTGAGATTTCAAGTGCCGATTCTCGGTCGCTGTAAAATGGCAGGATCCGCCGAATGCGTAGGTCTCAGAGTTTGCCGGGCTAGGTGTGAATTCTGGCGGTAAGAGCACATCGTCGATGGAGCTGTGACGCGCCAGGCACGAACCGGACGAAACGCGATGCTCACGCCATTTGCGCTCGGGACAGTAATGATAGCTGTCGGTTGCACGAGGGCGGGCTGGTCCTGTTCGGCAAATTTCAAAGAGAAGCTGCCTACGGCACATTGGGTCGAAACGAGTGTCTATCTGGCGCCGGGCGAGCAGGGCAAAGGCCTTTGTCGGGTTACATCGGGCGCTGGCCTTCTGCCATAGCGGAACTTAACGCGAGCGGGGCCGCAAATTCGGCAGGTTCTGGGGGTGGCCAGGTATGGAAAAACACCGACTCAGGCTGGGCCGGGCGGTTTGCACGGCAGTGAGACATTAAGGACACTGGCCAATTGTCCTCTGGGGGCGAAATGGCCGGTAACTAGGCCTAGCGGCCTGTGAAATCCCCTGCTATAGCGGCGCCCTTCCGCTGGAGCCGGCAGGCTTTGGCGGGGAGGCCCGCATGCGGGCGTGGCGGAACTGGTAGACGCGCTGGATTTAGGTTCCAGTGACGAAAGTCGTGGGGGTTCAAGTCCCTTCGCCCGCACCAGCCTTCGCTCCCGCTACGCGGGAGCTTCGACTTGGCAAGCCAGCGGGAGCGAAGGCTGCCGCGTCGAAGCCGTCCGTAGGCCGTGAGCGACAGCGAACGGCGCGTGCGGACGGGCGAAGACGGGCTGGTCGAGAATTTATTTAAGGAACGAGACATGCAGATTACCGAGACCGTTTCCGAAGGCCTTCGCCGGGAATACACCGTTGTGATCGGTGCCTCCGATCTCGAACAACGCCTGACTGGCAAGTTGGAAGAAATCAAACCGCGTCTCTCCCTCAAGGGCTTTCGGCCGGGCAAGGCCCCCGTCTCGTTCCTGAAAAAGACCTACGGCAAATCGATGATGGGCGAGATCGTCGAGGCCGCGGTCAGTGAAGGCAGTCAAAAGGCGGTCAGCGACAACGCGCTCAAAGTGGCGTTTCCGCCGCGCGTCGAGCCGGTCGGCGACGTGCAGGCTGTGATCGACGGCAAGGCGGACCTCGAATTCCGCGTGCTGGTGGATTTGATGCCGGACTTCGCGCTGGGAGATGTCTCGAAACTAGAAGTCGAGCGATTGGTTGCCGACGTCACCGAAGAAGATGTCGACGTCACGATCAAGCGGCTGGCCGAACAGGCACGCACCTATGCATCGCGGCCGGAAGGCGAGGCCGCCCAGCAAGGCGACACCGTGGTGATGGATTTCGTCGGCCGCGTCGATGGCGAGGAGTTCCCCGGCGGCAAAGCCGAAGATTTCAACCTTGTACTCGGATCCGGTCAGCTTATCCCGGGTTTCGAAGACCAGCTGGTTGGTTCGAAGACGGGTGAAACGCGCGATGTTAACGTGACCTTCCCCGCCGATTACCCGGAAGCGAAGCTTGCCGGCAAGGACGCAGTGTTTGCCGTCACGGTGAAAGACGTCAAGGCGCCCGAAGAAGTGGCGATCGACGACGAACTGGCCAAAAAACTCGGCATGGAATCCCTCGGTATCCTCAAAGAACGCATTCGCGAGCAGATGAAGCGCGAATATGCCGGCGCCAGCCGTCTGCACATGAAGCGCCGGATCCTCGATGCGCTGGATGAAACGCATTCCTTCTCGCTGCCGCCGACCATGGTGGAAGGCGAGTTCAACGGCATCTGGCAGCAGGTTCAGAGTGAGTTGAAGCGCGAGGGCAAAACGGTCGAAGACGAAGGCAAGAGCGAAGAAGAGCTTAAGAAGGAATATCACGACATCGCCGAGCGCCGCGTGCGGCTCGGCCTTGTGCTGGCGCGGATCGGCGAACAGAACGCCTTGAGCGTTGCGCCCGATGAAATTCAACGCGCCGTCGCCACCCGCGCGCGCCAGTTTCCGGGCCAGGAGCAGAAGGTGTTCGAGTACTATTCTCGCAACCAGCAGGCGCTGGCCGAAATCCGCGCCCCGCTTTTCGAGGACAAAGTAGTCGACTTCATCGCGGAACTCGCCCATGTCACCGACCGCAAAGTCGATCGTGAGACGTTGTTCCTCGATCCCGATGAAGCGGCGGAAAAGCTGAAAAAGGCCGACTAGCCTCTCTCCCAAGCCGCCTTGCGACAGGTTGCGCCCGCCACGGCGCGGCCATACGCATGCCCGGCGCTTCGAGCGCTGGATTTTCCTTTTTTTCCAGTACGTTGCCGGTTCGGCATTTTTAACTTGCCGTTTATCGATAAATGCGTATTGTATTTCGATACGGATACGTCGTTTGTCGATAATTCGAAGGAGCGGGTCTCATGAGCAAAATCAGTCGCCAGGCCGGGATGGGTGCCCTTGTCGCGGCATTTCTCGTACTGGGTGCAAGCGCCAGACCGGACAGCGGCGCCTTCGGCAGTCAGAGTGCAATGCCGCTCGGCGAACTGCGTATCGGTGCGCTGGAAAGAATAACCGCCGCAAGCGAGCCGATGGCATCGGCTGCTATCCGCATCTGCGAGAGCTCGTCCCAATCCGTACTGCGCAACGCAGGACCTTATGCGTTCCTCGCTGCGGCCTTGCAATCCTGCAGCGACAAAGCCCTGACCGATGCGCTGGACGCTTTCGCAGAAATCGCTGCACGCCTGAAATAATTTCGACGGGATGAACCGCTCGCGGCTGAGGCGAGCACGAAAAAACGGGAAACAATCGCCATGACGAACACTGCTTGGTTGCCAAAACTCCTCCGCTGGATTTTCACCTTCTTCGTGGTCGTCATGACGCTGGGCGCGATCGCCGTCTGCGTTGTGATCGTGATAAATCCTTCACTCCCGCCGGGAACACACTTCGGACCGATGAAGGTGGATTTTCTCGGCCAGCCGGGCAGCATCGCCTTCAAAGATTCGGCCTTCGCATTGTCGGCGTTTCGCGGGGTTTTCGCGGTAAGCATTCAGAATGCGGATGGACTGATCGAAATGCTCAAGCATTATGGCTTGCCGCTGATTTTTTGCGGATCGTGTTCTTCATCGTCGTGTTCGAGCTTCTGCGAAGGCTGTTTCGCAATGTCGGCCGCGGCGAGAGTTTCACGCTGCCGACTCTGCGGCTCGTGCAGATTTTGGGCGTCTCGCTTCTCGTTTATTCAATCGTATCCGCGATCGCCGACGCATGGTTCGCCCACGCGATGTACGCTTATCTGGTTCAGAACGCGCAGATCGCGGTATCCGGATCGCCGTTACACCTGCCGGTATCGCATAACGTACAGATTACCATGGGCAACGACTTCCCATTCGGCACGCCGATTTTCTTCTCCGGTCTTCTGGTTCTAGCCTTATCCGAAGTGTTCCGTCAGGGGCTGGCGTTGAGGAGCGAAAACGATCTGACGGTCTGAACGATGCCCATCAAGCTCAATCTCGATCGCGTGATGTTCGAGCGTCACATCAGCCTGACGGAGTTGGCGGAGCGTATCGGCATCACGCTCGCCAACCTTTCGGTCCTTAAGACCAACAAGGCACGCGCCATTCGTTTCACCACGCTGGAGGCGCTCTGCCGCGAGCTTAAATGCCAGCCCGGTGAGCTGCTCGAATTCGTACCCGGCGCGCATGACGAAACCAGCGATTCCGGATCGGATAGTGTCTGAGCCACGCTTTTACCAGCGCTGGTGAACGTGCGGTGCGATAAGACGATCGTAAACCGCACGCGCGGCCGCCATCGTCTCGGCCGAGAGCGGCGCCAGATCGGACGCGGCCGCATTGGCCTCGGCCTGCTCGGCATTGCGGGCGCCGGGGATAACCACTGTGACGGCCTCGTTCATCAGGATCCAGCGTAGCGCGAAAGCGGCGAGGCTGGCGCCTTGCGGCACCAGCTTGCGCAATGCTTCCACAGCCTCAAGCCCGATCTCCAGCGGCACGCCGGCAAACGTTTCGCCGACATCGAAGGCCTCGCCATAACGGTTGAAATTGCGGTGATCGTCCTGGGCGAAGCGGGTGGCGCGGTTGATCTTGCCGGCGAGCAAGCCGCTCGCCAGCGGTACGCGGACGATAACGGCAACGTTCTTGCGCTTGGCCTCGTTGAAAAACAAATCGGCGGGGCGCTGGCGGAACAGGTTGTAGATGATCTGTATGCTGACAACGCCGGGATATTCGATCGCCTTGAGCGCTTCTTCGACCTTTTCGACGCTGACGCCATAGGCTTTGATCTTGCCGGATTTTTGTATGTCGTCGAGCGCGGCAAACAGCTCCGGTCGGTAGAGCGCCTCGGTGGGCGGACAGTGAAGCTGGACGAGATCGAGGCAGTCGGTCGCAAGGTTCTTCAGACTGCGGTCGATGAACGCTTCGAGATTGGCCTTGTTGTAACCTTCGACGGTGTGCGGATCGAGCCGCCGTCCGGCCTTGGTTGCCACCATCGGACGATTGCCGCCTCGTGCCTTCAGCACCTCGGCAATTATTTTTTCCGAACGGCCGTCGCCATAGACATCGGCCGTGTCGATGAAGGTCATGCCCGCATCGAGCGCCGCGTTTAGCGCCGCGCGCCCGTCTGTTTCGCTGACATCGCCCCAGTTCCCGCCGATCTGCCAAGCCCCGAAACCAATCTCGCTGACGGTGACGGGCAGTTTGCCGAAGGGGTGGTGCCGCATGCTGTGCCTCGCTCGTTCAGAAGTGCCGGGGTAGCAAGCGGTGACATAAGCGGCAAGTGCGCCCGAATTGCACAGTCCGCGGCCCGAATCTCTTAGGGTTTGAGGCTTGTAAAATTGTATCCATTTGGATACAATTGGAGAATAGAATGATCACACTTCTGCGGTCGGCGGTGTTCGATGCGTGGCTGAGCGGGCTTGCCGATGGTAAAGCGAAGGCGAGAATTCTGGCACGCTTGAGAAGTGCGACGTTCGGTAATTTTGGAGATTTTGCCCCAGTCGGCGAGGGTGTATCGGAAATGCGAGTTCACATCGGGCCGGGGTATCGCGTGTATTACATGCGCACTGGAACCACCGTGTATGTACTGCTCGTCGGGGGAGACAAATCCACTCAGAAGGCCGACATCGCTCGCGCGAAGAGGATGGCCGGAGAGTTGAAAGCGAGGAAGACATGAAGGCGGATTTTAAGCCCTTCGATGCGTCCGAGTACCTCGACAACGAGGAGGTCATTGCCGAATACCTTTCTGCGGCTGCGGAGGATCCCGATCCCGATGTGTTCCTCGCCGCTCTCGGCGATGTGGCTAAGGCGCGCGGAATGGCGCAGATCGCCAAGGACAGCGGACTGGGCCGCGAAAGCCTTTACAAGGCACTCGCGAGCGGTGCGCACCCGCGCTACGAAACAGTTCAAGCCGTGCTGCGAGCGCTTGGCGTGAAATTCGCCGTGGTGGCGGAAGCGAAGCGATGAAGTCAACACGCGCCGTGTGGGCGATTAGGCTTATTGGATTGGTCTTTTTGTCCCTTGCTATCGTAGCATTTATGCATGCGGAGAGCCTTGGAAAGTGGCTCGGCGATACCGATTGGATGCGCATGAATCGGGATGCCGTCGTTCGATACGGGAGTATCGCGTCCGCTGCGGTGTCTCTCCGGCTGCTTGTGTTCGGATTACGCATCTGGTTGCGCACCGGGATTATTTTTGCGATTTTCCTCGGATTGTCGATCCTCGCATCGTACATACCGGAGCTTACGGGCGATACAAGCCCGTATGCCGGCGAGGGTGTCGACCTCGCCGTTTGGCTCTATGTTTTTCCGGCTGCTGTGGTTTCACTCATTTTCGCCTCAGTACCCTTGTTTGATGCTAGGGTTCATAACCGACGTGCTGCCGCGCCTCATTGATCTAGCTGGAAAGAAGGCGTTGACACTTTTCCTTTAGCCTACTCAACTCTCCGGTCGAATCAGGAGACTCCATGAACGATCCGCGCGACGTTTACATGAACCAGCTTGTTCCCATGGTGGTCGAACAGACCGCCCGCGGCGAGCGCGCCTTTGATATCTATTCCCGCCTGCTCAAGGAGCGGATTATCTTCGTGACCGGCCCGGTGGAAGATTATGGCGCCAGCCTGATCACCGCCCAGCTTCTGTTCTTGGAGGCCGAAAACCCCAAGAAAGAGATCGCGATGTATATCAACTCGCCCGGCGGCATCGTCACGGCCGGGATGGCGATCTACGACACCATGCAGTACATCCGGCCCGAAATTCATACTTTATGCGTCGGCCAGGCGGCTTCGGCGGCCTCGCTTTTGCTCTGCGCGGGGGCAAAAGGTCAGCGTTTCTGTCTTCCCAATTCGAGAATCCTGGTCCACCAGCCTTCGGCGTCCTATTATGGCCAAGCGGCCGATATCGCCCGCCATGCCCAGGAAATACTCAAATTAAAGCGCCGTTTGAACGAAATTTATGCCGGCCATACGGGCCAAACGGTCGAGGCGATTGAAAAAGCGCTGGATCGGGATACTTATATGACGGCTGAGGAAGCCAAAGCTTTCGGATTGATCGATTCCGTGCTCTCGAAACGAGCGGAATCGCTGGAGAATCCGTGAGACGTGGAATCTGGTCGATTTGTCAGTAACTTGGCCGGATTAAACAAATCTTGATCCGCTTGGCGCTAACGTGGTCGAATGAATTCGGCGTTAAGCCGATTTGGGTTGGCGCGGGCCATGCAGGGTACTGATACACAATACCCGAGGCAAGATTTCAAGGGCGGGCCGAACAAGGCCCGGGAGAGCCGATGAGTAAGACAAGCGGCGGCGAGTCCAAGAACACGCTTTACTGTTCGTTCTGTGGAAAAAGCCAACACGAGGTTCGCAAGCTGATTGCGGGCCCGACCGTGTTTATCTGCGACGAATGCGTCGAGCTATGCATGGAGATCATCCGGGAGGAGAACAAAACCTCCTTCATGAAATCGCGCGAAGGCGTGCCGAGCCCGGCTGAGATTTGCAAGGTTTTGGACGATTACGTGGTCGGCCAGCAGCACGCCAAGAAGGTGCTCTCGGTCGCCGTCCACAACCACTACAAGCGCATCAACGCCAGCGGCAAGAATTCCGACGTCGAATTGGCAAAATCGAACATCATGCTGCTCGGCCCCACCGGCTGCGGCAAGACGCTGCTGGCTCAGACGCTGGCGCGCATCCTCGATGTTCCCTTCACCATGGCCGACGCCACGACGCTGACCGAAGCCGGTTACGTCGGCGAGGACGTGGAGAACATCATTCTCAAGCTGCTGCAGAACGCCGATTACAACGTCGAGCGGGCGCAACGCGGCATCGTCTATATCGACGAAGTCGACAAGATCAGCCGCAAATCCGACAATCCGTCGATCACCCGCGACGTATCGGGCGAGGGCGTTCAGCAGGCTTTGCTGAAGATAATGGAAGGCACGGTCGCCTCTGTGCCGCCGCAGGGCGGGCGCAAGCATCCGCAGCAGGAATTCCTGCAGGTCGACACGACCAATATCCTGTTTATCGTCGGCGGCGCCTTTGCCGGCCTCGAGAAGATCATCTCGCAGCGTACGCATGGTTCTTCGATGGGCTTCGGCGCCAATGTGCGCGCGCCGGACGAACGGGGCACGGGCGAAGTGCTGCGCGAAGTGGAACCGGAAGATCTGCTAAAATTCGGCCTGATCCCGGAATTCATCGGTCGCTTGCCGATCCTGGCCACTTTGGGCGATCTTGCAGAACCCGCGCTGATCGAAATTCTGACGCGTCCCAAGAATGCGCTGGCCAAGCAGTATCAGCGCATGTTGGAAATGGAAGGCGTCAAGCTGCGCTTCCAAGACGAGGCGTTGCATGCCATCGCTCGCAAGGCGATCGCCCGCAAGACCGGTGCGCGCGGACTACGTTCCATCATGGAAGGCATCCTGCTCGACACGATGTATGAACTTCCGACGCTCAACGGCGTACAGGAAGTGGTTATCACCGCCGATGTGGTCGAAGGACGTGCCCGCCCGCTTTATACCTACTCCGATAAGGGGCAGGTCCAGCAGAGCGCGTCCTAACGGATCACTTCCAAACGGGAACTTTGTGGTTTCCATAGCGCTGCGCGGGATTAAGCGCTCATACGTGCTTTTCCAGCCTTGAAACGGCCACCCGGGGGGCCCACTTTATCTTGTCTAGGAGTCGGCCCATTTGGGCGACAAGTGAGGATCCATACGCCCAGTTGGGGTACGGTTCCTAAACATACCCGGACCTAAGCTGGGTCCGGCGAGGAGAAAATGATGTCAGAACAAGACGTGGGGACAGTCGGAAAAGGCGAGCCAGCCCAGTTGGTACCGGTCTTGCCGCTACGCGACATTGTGGTGTTTCCCCACATGATCGTTCCCCTCTTCGTAGGCCGCGAAAAGTCCGTGCGCGCGCTCGACGAGGTGATGAACGAGGAAAAGCAAATACTTCTGCTGACGCAGAAGAATGCCGCCGACGACGATCCAACGTCGGACGGCTTACATCAGATCGGTACGCTGGCGACCGTGCTGCAGCTCTTGAAGCTTCCCGATCAGACCGTTCGTGTTCTGGTCGAAGGCAAGAGCCGCGCCCGCGTTACCGGCTTCGTGCCGCGCAACGATTTCTTCCAAGCTTCGATCGAGCGCGTTCCCGAAAGCGCCGGCGAGGCGCGCGAGACCGAAGCATTGGTCCGCACCGTGAAAACGAACTTCGAGCAATACATCAAGCTGAACAAAAAGGTTCCGGCCGAAACTTTGGCTTCGGTAGCGCAGATCGACGAACCGGCCAAGCTGGCCGATACGGTGGCTTCGCATCTGTCGGTCAAGATCGCCGACCGTCAGGGACTTTTGGAAACGCTCGGCACGGCTGAGCGGCTCGAGCGCGTGCTGTCGCTGATCGAATCCGAGATCGGCGTGCTGCAGGTCGAGCGCAAAATCAAAAGCCGCGTCAAGCGTCAGATGGAGAAGACCCAGCGCGAGTACTATTTGAACGAGCAGCTCAAAGCGATTCAGAAGGAACTTGGCGAAGGCGAAGAAGGCCGCGACGAGCTGAACGAGCTCGAGGACCGCATTCGCAAGGCCAAGCTTTCCAAAGAAGCGCGCGAGAAGGCGACAGGCGAGGTGCGCAAACTGCGTCAGATGTCGCCGATGAGCGCCGAAGCCACGGTGGTGCGCAACTATCTCGATTGGATCCTGTCGCTGCCTTGGGGCAAGAAGTCCAAGGTCAAGAAGGATATCAAGCTGGCCGAAGACATCCTCAACGAGGATCATTACGGCCTCGAGAAGGTCAAGGAACGCATCCTGGAATACCTCGCTGTGCAACAGCGCGCCGGCAAGATGAAAGGCCCGATCCTCTGCCTGGTCGGACCGCCGGGCGTCGGCAAGACATCGCTCGGCAAATCGATTGCCCGCGCCACGGGCCGCGAATTCGTGCGCATGTCGCTTGGCGGGGTGCGTGACGAAGCGGAAATCCGCGGTCATCGGCGCACCTATATCGGCTCGATGCCCGGCAAGGTCATTCAGTCGATGAAAAAGGCGAAGTCGGCCAATCCGCTCTTCTTGCTCGACGAAATCGACAAGCTCGGTGCCGATTGGCGCGGCGATCCTTCGAGCGCGTTGCTCGAGGTGCTCGATCCGGAGCAGAACCATGCCTTCAACGACCACTATCTGGAAGTCGATTTCGACCTTTCGGATGTGATGTTCATCACCACGGCCAACACGTTGCGCATGCCGCAGCCTCTGATGGACCGCATGGAGATCATCCGCATTCCCGGTTACACCGAGGATGAAAAGGTCGAGATCGCCAAGCGCCATCTCATCCCCAAGCAGATGAAAGCGCATGGCTTGAAGGACGAAGAGTGGAAGATCACAGACGAGGGTTTGCACGATCTGATCCGCTATCACACCCGCGAAGCGGGCGTGCGTAATCTGGAGCG
This sequence comes from uncultured Alphaproteobacteria bacterium, assembly GCA_963766355.1. Taxonomy (GTDB): domain Bacteria; phylum Pseudomonadota; class Alphaproteobacteria; order Micropepsales; family Micropepsaceae; genus Rhizomicrobium. The sequence continues at coordinate 122,058 of CAVXZV010000021.1, read as the reverse complement.
TGAGATCGCCAATCTGGCGCGCAAGGCGGTGAAGGAAATCGTCTCCAACAAGGCGAAGTCCATCGTCATCACGCAGGAGAACGTCGATACCTATGCCGGCGTGCGCCAATATCGCTACGGCGAAATGGATGCCGAAGATCAGATCGGTGTGGTCACCGGTCTGGCTTGGACCGAAGCGGGCGGCGACACCTTGCAGATCGAATCCGTCATGCTGCCCGGCAAAGGCCGCATGCAGACGACGGGCAAGCTCGGCGATGTGATGAAGGAATCGATCGACGCGGCGCGTTCCTTTGTGCGCTCCAAAGCGACGAGTTTCGGCATCAAGCCGCCGACCTTCGAGAAAGTAGACATCCATGTGCATGTGCCGGAAGGCGCAACGCCCAAGGATGGACCTTCGGCCGGCGTGGCGATGGCGGTGTCCATCATCTCGGTGCTGACGGGCATTGCGGTGCGCCGCGATGTGGCGATGACGGGCGAGGTGACGCTGCGCGGACGCGTTCTGCCGATCGGCGGCTTGAAGGAAAAACTGCTCGCGGCTCTGCGGGCCGGCCTGAAAACGGTCATCATCCCGCAGGAAAACGAAAAGGACCTGGCCGAAATCCCTGACAATGTGAAGGCTGGATTGAACATCGTGCCGGTGTCGCAGGTCAGCGAAGTGTTGAAGGTCGCGCTCGTGCGTCAGCCCGAGCCGATCGATTGGGTAGAGCCCGAAGTCGTCGTTCCGGCCAGCTTGCCGGACACCGATTCCGACGCCGTCGTCACGCATTAAGGAAATGGCGGATTTCCGGCCGGAACCTCAGTTCAGGCCGGCGTCCGGCATACGTCCCCAGCAATTGACCAAAAAAAGGCCGATTCCAGGCATTTTTGCCCCCGAAATCGGCATTTTGAGCCGGTTCTTGCTTTGACGGGAACCGCCCGAAAGCCCTAGATTCCCCGCAGTCGCCCTGGCAATTCATAACGAAGGAGCCGTCACAGTGAATAAGAACGATCTAATCCAGAAGCTTTCGGACCATACCGGCCTCGCCAAGACGGACGCGGCCAAGGCGGTAGACGGCGTATTCGACTTGATCGCCGGCGCCTTGAAGGCGGGCGATGAGGTTCGTCTGACAGGCTTCGGTGTGTTTGTGGTCGCCACCCGCGCGGGCGGCAAGGGCCGCAATCCCCAGACGGGCGAAGAAATCACCATCAAACCCTCCAAGCAGCCGCGCTTCCGTGCCGGCAAACAGCTCAAAGATTCGCTGAACTAAGACGCTATCGTCTCCACGGCGCGTGGACGGAATAGACGGTAACTGCCGTGGGCGATGCGCGCTTGGCGGTTATGCAACCACGCCGCTGCAACCGGCGTACGGCCGATTGTACAGACGATTTCGATAGACCGGTTTCGATAGCCAGATTGGCCAGGCTGATAGGCGCCCCGCGCCCACCGGGTCCACCCGACATGTGCCAAAGCTTCAGGAAAACGAGAAAGGCCGAAGCGGCGCGGTCATGTCCGACAAGGTCGGCCATCAGCGTCTCGAAAATATAGTCGTCAAACGGCGCTCTGCGAACCATCACTATAGTAAGCGCTGGGCGCCTTGATTGGGCAAGCCTGGAAATCGTAGCAAATTGCAGAGAGATTTCCGGAGTCCGATGAATGATCACGCATCTGAAATTCGTATCCATTCCGGTCAAAGATCAGGAACGCGCGCTCAAATTCTATACGGAAAAGCTCGGCTTCAAGGTCGCGACCGACCAGGCGATGGGGCCGGGGCGGCGCTGGATCGAGCTCCGCATCGGTACGGCTCAAACCCGTTTTGTGCTGTTCACGATGGAGGGCGAGGAGGCCCGCATTGGGAGCCAAATGAACGTGTCCATCGCTTGCGACGATGTGGGGGCGACCTACCGGCAACTCTCCGAGCGTGGCGTCGAATTCGAGGCTCCGCCCCAAAAGCAGCCTTGGGGGACCTATACGATCATGAAGGATTTGGAGGGAAACCGTTTCGTGCTCGGCTCCGATTGAAATGGCTGACGCATCGCTCGGCCGCTGATATAAGCCGCTTTACCGGGCGGTTAGCTCAGCGGTAGAGCATCTCGTTTACACCGAGAGGGTCGGCGGTTCGAAACCGTCACCGCCCACCACTTCGGGTGGCAGGCCACTGAGTCCAAACTCAGCGAAGGGTGTCCCCCGAAGCCTTGCCTGCCGGCGCGAAGCCGAAGCTTCGCTTCGGCGAAGGCAGGGCGTAGGAGGACTGTCGAAGATTGGTCTAATCTTCGCTGCTGCGTACCTTCGGGTGCCATCCAGCCCCCTCATTCACCATACCCCAAAATAATGGGCAAACTTTTGCGACGCCAGAAGGCCTAATCTCCCGGCCCTCATAACGGAGACGCCCGATGCGGAAGATTCCTGGAGCCGCTCTAATCATCTTAGCGGCATGCCTGCTTGTAGCTTGCGCTTCGAACGGCCCCGAGAAGGCTGTCGTGCTACGCAATGTGCTTCCCCAGGCGATGCCGCTTTTGCGCTTTGGCGTCGAGCGGGACGGTTCGCTCTCGCGCACGAAGGTGATCGCCGTATTGAAGCAGGAATTTGCCGCTGCCGACACCAATCATGATGGCGTACTTGAACGGGATGAAATAAACACGGTTAATGACGCGCGTTGGAAGAAGGATGGTCCAGCCGCGTCGATGCTGATCGATTGGAACCACGACGGCGTGGTAGATTTCAACGAATTCGCGACCACCGATCTATCGCTATTCGATCAAATCGACGCCAATGGCGATGGCGTTGTGACGGCTGGCGAATTTGAAGGCAAGAAGGTCAAATAGAATTCGCCCTATCGAGACAAGCATTTCGGAACATCGCAACAGGAGTGGCGTCATGCGTACGGCCCCGGCAAAGATATTTGCGATCGCGATGGCAATTCTGCTTGCCGGCTGTGCTTCGCATAAGCATGGCCGCGGCGACGGTCCGAACGGTCCAGGGGCCCCTAAGCGCGAAGAGGAATGGCATTCTCCAGTCGCGATGTTGCTGCGCTATGTAGACAAGGACGGCAACGTGACGCGGGCAGAGATGGAGGCCGGACTGAGAAAAGATTTCGCCGCCGCCGATACCAATCACGACGGCGTGCTGGAAATGGACGAGGTCAGGGCAGTCAACGAAAAGCGCTGGACGGAAGATCAGGCGGCGGCATCGCCACTGGTTGATTGGAACCATGACGGCGTTGTCGATTTCAACGAATTCGCCGCAACCGCGCGTTCCTTGTTCGATCAGCTCGACACCAATGGCGATGGCGTGTTGTCGCCCCAGGAACTCAATCCGCGCGGCACGCCGCAGAGCAAGCCCAAAGGCCAAGAGGGCGGTCAGGGTCAGGGCGGTCGCCGGAGGCGGGGTGGACAGGGTGGAGGACAAGGCGGCGGCGGCGATGATGGCGGCAGCCCGCCCAGCCAGTAACCGATACGGCCTGCTTTGGCTTGACTTGGATTGGGGGTCGCCCTACATCGACCGTCCTTCGCGGCCGAGGCCGCGAGCGCCCGCGGGGGCGTAGCTCAGTTGGTTAGAGTGACGGCCTGTCACGCCGTAGGTCGCGGGTTCGAGCCCCGTCGCTCCCGCCATTAAGTCTTTGATTTAATTGGAATTTCTTAAAACCCTGGACCAATTCGTGGACCAGTTCGTTCGCGGGGCGAATGCTCTAACTCATTGAATTTGCAAGACATTCACTTGCTACGGGTTTTAAGCCCGTCGCTCATTAGAACGACGCCTTTTACCTTCGCCGCCTATGCTAAAAGTTCCGCATGGGCATGGGTGGCAAAGTCCAAGAACTATATCGCCGCGCCAGACAAGTCGTTTGGCCGTCACGGCATCGTTTGGGCGTTGGTTTTCTTCGTTTTGCCGTTCATCAGCTTGGGGGCATTGGCGGGTTATCTTGCCACCACCGCCGAATGGTATTGGCGCCATCTGGGATGGCTTGGCGTTCTTTTGGCCGTGTTGGTCGCTTGGGTGTTGCTCGGGTGTGCGTTCCTTCTGGTAAAGGCGCTGTTCCATCCGAAATGGCTTGAGCGCAAGCCAGCAAATCCAGTGGTGACCACAGACCAACCAATCCAGTCAGTGGCTGAGCCAAAGGCCCCAGAGTGGATGATGCCGCAGGCCTTTCTTGAAATGTGTGATCCTGACGTGACAGCAAGGGTGAAGGACGCCAATACGCGTCTGGGAGAGGCTGAGCGAAAAGCCCAAGCAATAGAAGAAAAATCAGGGCGGCTCAACAGAAGTCAAAAACGCTGGGATATGGCTACTTAACTCAGGGTGCGCCTGGCGACCGTCAGGAGTACGAAAATGCTGAAGCCTTGCGGAAAGCAATTCAAAATCACTTAGTTGATCTGCTCAATAACCGTCGGGTGAAGTTAATTCGGGAATTAGAAAAAGGTACCTACATAGCTCAAGGGTTCGTCACCCCGCGCCGCCGCGGTTCGCCGCCGGTGAATATTCCAAAAGAGGAATGGCGGCTTTTGCAATTCGATCTGCAAAATCCGACTCTGCAGCATGTTTACGGGCCAAATCTTGATTACATCGCGTTGCGGATCGCCCGGAAGCCTGATTGACCAACCAAAACGCACATCAAATGTAATGCATCAGACTGTGAAGTCGACTGAGAGATATGCGCGACGACCTTTATGATGCTTGGCACGCCCTTCAATGGGCGCAAAATCAGACCGCGCAGATGCAAGAGCGGTTTTTGGAGTGGCAGCGCCGGCAGCCATATGCCTTAGAAGTTGAAAAATATCCCGAAGATCCGGAATGGCAATATCTGGTCGCGTACCCAAAGACGCCTCTCGACCCGCTGATCTACGGTGACTTTGGCGCCATCGTGAATTCTACGCGTACGGCGCTCGATCTCACTCTATCTGCTTTGTTGATCCGCAATGGGCACGAGCCCAATGCGGATGCGCTATTCCCCATCCGTAAGGAGCAGGAAAAGTTTCACGAGAAGATTGACATGTTTGTAGGCAGGGGATGGGTGACGAACGCTGAAGCCGAAATTCTTCGCGGAACCAAAGCCTACGAGGGGGGCGACCATGTCCTCTATCATCTCCACAAGCTTGATGTCCTGCGGAAGCATGAGAGGCTGATTGAGGTAACTCCGGTGATCTCAGAGGCCCGCTTAACCGCGTGGGGTGGCGGGATCGAGCCGCATTGGCGGCGCCTAGAGGGCAAGACGATTTTTTATCGTATTCCGGCGAATATCCCTTTTCGGCCAGGTGCCGGGAATACGATGTTGACATCCGAATTAATTGTCCACGAGCCCGAATTTGGAGTGGACAGCCGCCCCGCGGTTACCGCTTTAAATGTTTATCGTGAGCGCGCCCGCGCGATTATCTTAAGCTTCAACTGAGGCGCGGGATCCGGACCAGTTCTTGGACCAATTCAGGGGATTTGGGGGGTAGGGAGGGGCGCCCCCTCAGCCGGAATTCCACGGTTTGTACCCCTGGTTACCCCCTGACACCCCTACCAAGCAGTTTCGAGCCCCGTCGCTCCCGCCATCCTACGCTCGTAGCAGCGGAGGATGCCTCCCGAAGCCCGAAAGGGCGTAGGGAGGCTGTCGATTGGTTCACGCAGCTTCGGATGGCAAGCCACCCTTCGAGTAACCGCTTCGCCGCTTCGGCCGGCAGGCCATCAACGACACAGCTTCGGATGGCAAGCTATCCATCTCGCAATGCGACAAATTCGCATCTGGTGACGGCAGACAACCTTGTTTGTGGCTATAGTATCGTGATCCGCTCGTCGGAACGCATAGTCCCCGATATTTTCTCTAAATTTCCTGTTTTCCTGCGGCGATTCCTGCTCTAAACCCATTCTAAATCCGCGTTGTAACGGGTCGCTCCCTGCTTATACTGCACCCGCGAAGTGAGTTGGTTAGGCGATTCCAGCGGCGCCCAGCCTAACGATGTTCCAGAGCCCCCGGAGGAGTTAAGGACACATAGATGGAACGGCTGCTCCTCGACTACCTGCCGATCCTGATTTTCATCGGGATTGCCGCGGTCATCGGCATCGCGCTGATGGTTCTGCCGCTGATCATCGCGCCGGCCAAACCGGATCCCGAAAAGCTTTCCGCTTACGAATGCGGCTTTAACGCCTTCGGCGATGCGCGCATGAAATTCGACGTGCGGTTCTATCTCGTCTCCATCCTGTTCATTATCTTCGATCTGGAAGTGGCGTTCCTCTTTCCCTGGGCGATTACGCTGGGCGATACGGGCGTTTTCGCCTTTTGGGCGATGATTGTGTTCCTGGGAATCCTCACCGTCGGCTTTATCTATGAATGGAAAAAGGGAGCGCTCGAATGGGAGTGATCCCGGCCGGTACCGGTGCGCGTGCCGGCGTTGAAGGCGGCGCTTTGCTCGCCGACAACGATCCTTATTTCAAAGCGATGCAAGCGGAGATGGCGGACAAGGGATTTCTGGTCGCCAATGTCGATGCGCTGATCAACTGGGCGCGTACCGGCTCGCTGATGTGGATGACGTTTGGGCTCGCTTGCTGCGCGGTGGAGATGATGCACGCCGCCATGCCGCGCTATGATGTCGAACGCTTCGGCTTCGCACCGCGCGGCTCGCCGCGCCAATCCGATGTGATGATCGTCGCCGGCACGCTGTGCAACAAAATGGCACCCGCGCTGCGCAAAGTTTACGACCAAATGCCCGAGCCGCGTTATGTGATCTCGATGGGATCCTGCGCCAATGGCGGCGGCTATTATCATTACTCCTATTCCGTGGTGCGCGGCTGCGATCGCATCGTGCCTGTGGACGTTTACGTGCCAGGTTGTCCGCCCACTGCCGAGGCGCTGGTTTACGGCATCATGCTGCTGCAGCGGAAAATCCGCCGCACCGGCAATATCGACCGGTGATAGCATTGGACACGCTCGACGAACTCGCAACCAAGATCTCGGCGGCGCTGGCCGGCGCAGTAAAGGCCAGCAAGCTGGCGGTTGGCGAACTGACGCTCACGGTGGAAGCAGGCGATATCATCCGTGTGCTGACATTTTTGCGGGACGATCCGACCTGTGAATTCAAAGTGCTGATCGATATTTGCGGCGTCGATTGGCCGTCGCGCGAAAAGCGTTTCGACGTCGTTTATCACCTCTTGTCGCTGACCAAGAACTGCCGCATCCGCGTTAAGGTTGAGACGGACGAGGCGACGCCGGTGCCGAGCGCCATTTCCGTTTATCCCTCCGCCGGTTGGTTCGAGCGCGAAGCCTTCGACATGTACGGCGTCGTGTTCGACGGCCACCCCGATCTGCGCCGCATCCTGACCGATTACGGTTTCTCGGGTCATCCGCTGCGCAAGGATTTTCCGCTCACCGGCTTTGTCGAGCTGCGCTACGACGACGATCTCAAGCGTGTTGTCTATCAGCCGGTGCAGCTGGTTCAGGAATTCCGCGATTTCGATTTCATGAGCCCGTGGGAAGGCGCGCCGCACATTCTGCCCGGCGACGAAAAGGTCGCGATGGCGCCGGGGCGTCGCCTCCGGCAATCCGGGGAAGAAACAGTAAGCGTGATCGAAATGCCCGAAACCCAATCCGACGAAGGCAAGATCACTATCAATTTCGGTCCGCAGCATCCGGCCGCGCATGGCGTGCTGCGCTTGGTCCTGGATCTCGATGGCGAGATCGTCACCCGCGTCGATCCGCATATCGGTCTGTTGCATCGCGGCACCGAAAAGTTGATCGAACATAAAACCTATCTGCAGGCGATTCCCTATTTCGACCGGCTCGATTACGTCGCGCCGATGAACCAAGAGCACGCCTTCTGCCTGGCCATCGAGAAGTTGCTTGGCCTCGAAGTGCCCAAGCGCGGCCAATATATCCGCGTGCTCTATTCCGAAATCGGCCGGTTGCTGTCGCATATGCTGAATATAACCACGCAAGCAAACGATGTCGGCGCGCTGACTCCAATTCTTTGGGGCTTCGAAGAGCGCGAGAAGCTTATGGGGTTCTATGAGCGCGCCAGCGGCAGCCGCTTGCACGCCGCTTATTTCCGTCCCGGGGGCGTGCATCAGGATTTGCCGCCGGAGCTGCTCGAAGACATTCTCGAATTCTGCGAATATTTCCCCAAAGCGCTCGACGACATCGAGGCTTGCTGACCGAAAACCGCATCTTCAAACAGCGCAATGCCGATATCGGCGTGGTGACGCGCAAGGATGCGGAAGCCCTGGGCATGTCCGGCGTGATGTTGCGCTCCACCGGCGTTGCCTGGGATTTGCGCCGGGCGCAACCTTATGAGTGCTACAACGAACTCGATTTTCAGATTCCCGTCGGCAGGAATGGCGATTGCTACGACCGCTATGTGATGCGCCTGGAAGAAATGCGCCAATCGACCAAGCTCATGCAGCAATGCATCGCCAAGATGCCGCCAGGTCCGGTGTCCTCCACCGATCATAAAGTCGTGCCGCCCAAGCGCGCCGAGATGAAGACCTCGATGGAAGCGCTGATCCATCACTTCAAGCTTTACACGGAAGGCTTTCATGTCCCGGCAGGCGAGGTCTATGCGGCGGTGGAAGCACCCAAAGGCGAGTTCGGCGTGTATCTCGTAGCCGACGGTAGCAACAAGCCCTATCGCTGCAAGATTCGCGCGCCGGGCTATGCGCATTTACAGGCGCTGGAATTCCTGACCAAGGGCCACATGCTGGCCGATGTGTCCGCGTGATCGGTTCGATCGACATCGTCTTCGGGGAGATCGACCGGTGAGCCTGCGCCGCCTGCATCACGAACAACCTCTCGCCTTTGCCTTCAATGCGGCGAACGAAATGCGCGTCTGGCATGAGATGGCCAAATATCCGGCGGGCCGTCAGGCCTCGGCGGTGATTGCGGCGTTGTGGATCGGCCAAGAGCAAGAAGGCTGGGTGACCAAGCCGATGATCGAGGCCGTCGCGCGCTTCCTCGACATGCCGTACATCCGCGTGCTGGAAGTTGCCACCTTCTACACGATGTTCAATCTGGAACCGGTGGGCAAACATCTGGTGCAGGTCTGCACCGACCACGCCTTGCTGGCTGCGCGGTTCGGACGACGTCGTCAAAGCGTGCAAGAAGCACATCCACGAAAAGCAGCACACCGTTTCCGCCGACGGCAAGTTCTCCTGGATGGAAGTGGAATGCTTGGGCGCCTGCGTTAACGCCCCGATGGTCTTGATCGACAGAGACACTTACGAAGATCTCGATGGGCCCGCGACCGAAAAAATTCTGCAAGACTTGCGCGCCGGCAAGACGCCCAAACCCGGCCCGCAAAATGGCCGACATTCCTCCGAGCCCGAAGGCGGCGCGACGACGTTGAAAGAGGTGCAGTCGTGAAGATTGCCCCCCACCCCGCCTTACTCGCTTGCGCTCGCAAGTCGACCCTCCCCGCGTTGGGGGAGGGTGATTGTCTGTACATATTTGTTTCACCTCCCCCTTGCGGGGAGGTCGGAGCGGTCCTGAGCAACAGCGAAGGACGCGCTCCGGGTGGGGGGAGTGCGCGACATGCTCTCTGACAAAGACCGCATCTTCACCAATCTCTACGGTTTCGGCGATCCCGGTCTCGAAGGCGCCAAGAAGCGCGGCCAATGGGACAATACCAAAGTCATTCTCGATCTCGGCCCGGAAGCCATTGTCGACGAAATGAAGAAGTCCGGCCTGCGCGGCCGCGGCGGCGCGGGTTTTCCGACCGGCCTGAAATGGTCCTTCATGCCGAAGGAAGTCAAAGAGCGGCCGCATTACCTGGTCGTCAATGCCGACAAGTCCGAACCCGGCACCTGCAAAGATCGCGACATCTTGCGGAACGATCCGCACACTTTGGTGGAAGGCTGCCTGGTCGCCAGCTTCGCGATGCGCGCGCATGCGGCTTACATTTACGTGCGCGGCGAATTCATCCGCGAGCGCGAGGCGCTGCAGCGCGCCGTCGACGAGGCCTATGCCGCCAAACTGATCGGCAAGAACAATATCCATGGCTGGGATTTCGACATCTTCGTCCATCACGGCGCAGGCGCCTATATCTGCGGCGAGGAAACCGCGTTGCTCGAAAGCCTGGAAGGCAAAAAGGGCCAGCCGCGCCTCAAGCCGCCATTCCCGGCCGAATGTCGGGCTCTATGGTTGCCCCACCACCGTCAACAATGTGGAGAGCATCGCGGTCGCGCCAACTATTCTACGCCGTGGCGCCGAATGGTTCGCGGGCATCGGCCGTCCCAACAACACCGGCACCAAGGTGTTCTGCATTTCAGGCCATGTGAACAAGCCCTGCAATGTCGAAGACGCGATGGGCATTCCGCTGCGCGAGTTGATCGACAAACATGCCGGCGGCGTGCGCGGCGGTTGGGACAATCTTCTGGCGGTGATCCCCGGCGGTGCCTCGGTGCCGTTGCTGCCCAAATCGATTTGTGACGACGTGTTGATGGACTTCGACTCCCTCAAGAACGTGCAGTCGGGTCTCGGCACTGCGGCCGTTATCGTGATGGACAAATCCACCGATGTCGTGAAGGCGATCCAGCGATTGGCTTATTTCTACAAACACGAAAGCTGCGGCCAATGCACGCCCTGCCGTGAAGGCACCGGCTGGATGTGGCGGGTGATGACCCGCCTGCAGAAGGGCGACGCCAAGGTCGAGGAAATCGATCTGCTTCAGGAAGTGACCAAAGAAGTTGAGGGCCATACGATTTGCGCGCTGGGCGACGCCGCCGCGTGGCCGATCCAAGGTCTTATCCGGCATTTCCGTCCCGAACTCGAACGGCGCATCGCGGAGTTCGCTGTGGCAAAGCGGCGGTAGCGATATCGTTATTTGCGCCTGAAAACGAGTGACGGAGTGATGATGACCATGATGCACTCTCTAGAATTTCCTTTCTTATTCTCTCGGCTGTTCTAGGCGCAGTCATCTTCGTCCTAGTGCCAGTCGCCGCAAATTATTCACAAGGCTGGCTATTCGCGGTTGTGGATTCTGCCTGGTTCGTTCCGCTGTTGAATTTTATCTTGCTTTGTGTTTTTGCCTTCTCGCGTTGGCCAGTTGAAGACGGCGGTATGGCGGGGAAGTGAAGAGCGATGCAGCATCTCGCACAGGTCAATATCGGGCGGGTTCTGGGCGGAGCGGACGATCCGCGCATGGCGAATTTCTATTCGAACTTGGCGCGCGTCAACGCCTTGGCCGAGCGGATGCCGGGATTTGTCTGGCGGCTAAAGGACGACGGCGGCTCAAGCGCCATGGCGCTGCATTGGCCCGGCGATCCGACAATGAACGTGAACATGTCGGTATGGGAAAGCGCCGAAGCACTCGGCAAATTCGTTTTTCAGACGGTTCACCGCAGCATCTATGCCCGCAAGCACGAATTCTTCGAAATGCCGGCCACGCCAACGGTTGCGATGTGGTGGATCCCTGCCGGTCACATCCCGACGCTCGAGGAAGCGAAAGAACGCCTGGACCATTATATCGCGCATGGCCCAAGTGATTTCGCCTTCGGTTGGGCAGATCTGCCGTCCGCCAAACTCTGGCAAGAAAAGCGGTGCGGCTGATGGCTCTAGCGCACGCAAAATTCTTCATCGCGCTCTGCGCGCTTTTCCTGTGTTCGGTTGTTCGCTGAACGCTACGATTGCGCCTCCGCCGCCGGCACCAGCGCCGCGCCCGCGCCGGTGGCGGCCTCCGTCGATCCCTTCGCCTCGTCTCGCCCCACGACCGCATCGGTCGGTGTGGTCATGCCCGATGCAAAGAACTTCCCCCATCCCTGGGACGTCTCTACTTATGTCCTACGCGTCACGCAGTTTGGCGTCATGCCGCCGTTGAATGGCGGCGTGGCATTCGTCGGCGACAGTCTTACCGACTGGATGCGCTGGAACGAATTGTTCCCGAAGCTGCGCAGCCGCAATTTCGGCATTGCAGGCGATACCACGGTCGGCCTGCAGCATCGCATTTCGCAGGTGATTGCCGCCAAACCGGCGGTGGTGTTCTTGATGATCGGTACGAACGACATCGAATTCGGGCGCACACCGGAGCAGATTGTCGCCAATATCGACAGCATCTTGGACAGCCTTTCGGCCGGGCTGCCGGGCACGAAGGTGATTGTCGAAAACCTTTTGCCGCGCCAGCCGCAGTACAATGACCGGGTCGTCGCAGTGAATACCCTCCTCAAGGCGGAAGCAGAAAAGCGCAGTCTGGCCTACATCGATCTCTATGCGCATTTCGTCACCGAGGGCGGCAGGCTCGATCCATCGCTGACGCCTGACGACCTTCATTTGTCAGGCCAGGGATACCTGCGCTGGCAATCTCTCATCGCCGACGAGATCGCCGCCGCATTGCCGAATAAACCGATCCCGGCGCATAGCCATAAGCGGCATGCGCACAGGCATAAGGGCTGAACCGGAATGGCTCGTAAACTTATCATCGACGGCAAGGAAATCGAGGCAGACGACAATCTGACTCTTTTGCAGGCTTGCGAGCAGGCCGGCGCCGAAGTTCCGCGCTTTTGTTATCACGAGCGGTTGTCGGTGGCGGGCAATTGCCGCATGTGTCTGGTCGAATGGGTTGGCGCACCGAAACCGCAAGCCTCCTGCGCGCTGCAAGTCAAAGACATTCTTCCCAACAAAGACGGTACGCCCGGCCGCATCAACACGAACTCGCCCTATCGCCAGCAAAGCGCGCGAAGGCGTGATGGAATTCCTGCTGATCAATCATCCGCTCGATTGCCCGATCTGCGATCAGGGCGGGGAGTGCGATTTGCAAGACCAAGCCATGTATTACGGCCGGTCGGCCTTCCATCGCTTCAACGAAAACAAACGCGCGGTGGAAGACAAATATATGGGTCCGCTGGTCAAAACGATCATGACCCGCTGCATCCAATGCACCCGCTGCGTGCGCTTCGCCACCGAAGTCGCCGGCGTTCCCGACCTCGGCGCCACCGGCCGCGGCGAGGATATGGAGATCACAACGTATCTGGAGAAAGCCTTTGCCTCGGAGCTCTCCGGCAATGTGGTCGATCTCTGCCCGGTTGGGGCGCTGACCTCCAAGCCCTACGCCTTCAACGCCCGCCCTTGGGAATTGAAAGGCACGGAATCCGTCGATGTGATGGATGGCCAAGGCTGCAACATCCGCGTCGATATGCGCGGGCGCGAAGTGCTGCGCGTGCTGCCGCGCCTCAACGAAGAGATCAACGAGGAATGGATTTCCGACAAGGCCCGTCATGCCTGCGATGGGCTATCGCGCCAACGCCTCGACACGCCTTACGTCCGCAAAAGCGGCAAATTGATGCCCGCATCGTGGTCCGAAGCGTTTGCGGCGATCGCCGCGCGTGTGGCGGAAACCACGCCGGATCGCATGGCCGCTGTGGTCGGCGATCTTGCGGCGGCGGAAGAGATCAAAGCATTGAAGGATTTGATGACGGCGCTCGGCGTCGTCAATCTCGATTGCCGCCAAGACGGCGCCAAATTGTCCGGCCCACGGCAGACTTATCTTTTCAATACCACTATTGCCGGCGTCGAAGCGGCCGATGCGTTGCTGCTGATCGGCACGAATCCGCGCTGGGAAGCGCCGGTGCTGAACGCGCGCATCCGCAAGACTTGGCTCAATGGCAGTCTCAAAGCCGCGAATATCGGCGGCGCTGTCGATCTGACCTATCCGGTCGAGCAATTGGGTGCGGACGTCAATGTGTTGGACGCATTGGCCGATGGCAGTCATGCCTTTGCAGCGGTGCTGAAGAACGCCAAACGGCCGATGCTGATTGTCGGCGCGGGCGCCTTGGCGCGTCCCGATGGTGCAGCAATCCTAAAACGCGCGGCAATGATTGCGCTGGAAACCGGCATGATCGGTCCAGCCGGCACGGCCGCCGAAGGCGGTTGGAACGGGTTCAATATTCTTCACACGGCGGCGAGCCGCGTGGCGGCGCTCGATCTCGGCTTTGTGCCGGGCAAAGACGGGCGCGACGTCGCGAGCATCGTCGAAGGCGCCCAGAAGGGCGAGATCGATTTCGTCTATTCGCTCGGTGCCGACGAATTCCCTGCCGACAAGCTCGGCCGCGCCTTCGTCGTCTATCAAGGCAGTCATGGCGATGTGGGTGCGCATTACGCCGATGTCGTACTGCCGGGCGCGGCCTATACCGAGAAGGATGGGCTGTACGTCAATTTTGAAGGCCGGGTGCAGGAAGCGCAGCGCGCCACCTTCCCGCCTGGCGAGGCGAAAGAGGATTGGGCGATCTTGCGGGCTCTCTCAGATGTGCTGGGCAAGCGCTTGCCCTATGACAACCGGCAGGCTTTGTGTGCCGCGCTCGCCGCCGAGGTGCCGCATTTCGGCTTGTTGGGCAAAGCGGCTGTGCATACAGCCGCCGATGCCGCGATATGGAACGCCGTTGGAGTGGAAGGTCCGCTGGAAGTGACGCTGCCGCTGGCATCTTCCATCGCCGATTATTACCTCACCAACCCGATTGCGCGGGCCAGCCGCACCATGGCGGAATGCAGCCGCGTGTTTGTTTCCGGCGACACCCAAATGGCGGCGGAGTAGGCGATGGCACTGACTGGCTTCTACACCTGGCTCTTCCGGACTTGGTTCGGTCTCGACCTACCTTATGGCTGGGCTTGGACGCTCAGCGAAGTGACGCTCATCGTCGTGCTGGTCGTGGCGATACTCGTCATGCTGGCCTTCCTTCTATTGTTTGACCGCAAGGTTTGGGCGGCCGTGCAGATGCGGCGCGGCCCCAACGTCGTGGGCGCATTCGGTTTGCTGCAGTCCTTCGCCGACTTCTTCAAATTCATGTTCAAGGAATCGGTGATCCCCTCCGGCGCCAACAAAGGCATCTTTCTATTGGCGCCAGTGATCAGCTTTATTCTCGCCATCGCCGCTTGGGCGGTCATTCCGCTGGACAAGGGCTGGGTGTTCTCCGACATCAATGTCGGTGTACTCTATCTTTTCGCGATTTCCTCCCTCGGCGTCTATGGCATCATCATGGGCGGCTGGGCCTCGAACTCGAAGTATCCCTTCCTGGCCTCGTTGCGCTCCGCAGCCCAGATGGTTTCCTACGAAGTCTCGATCGGCTTCGTCATCATCACGGTGCTGTTGTTCGCCGGCTCGCTGAATCTGTCGGCTATCGTGCAGGCGCAGACCCATGGCTGGTTCGCGTTCAGCATGCTGTTCCCGATGTTCGTGATCTTCTTCGTGTCGTCGCTGGCGGAAACGCAACGCCCGCCTTTCGACCTGTTGGAAGCGGAATCCGAACTGGTGGCCGGCTTTATGGTCGAGTATTCCTCCACGCCGTATTTGCTGTTCATGATCGCCGAATACGTGAACATCGTGCTGCTCTGCGCCTTGATGTCGATCATGTTCCTGGGCGGCTGGCTGCCGCCGCTGGCGATCTGGCCGCTGACCGCCGTGCCCGGTGTGATCTGGCTGGTCGGCAAGGTGTGGTTCCTGTTCTTCCTGATCGCGATGGTGAAGGCGATGGTGCCGCGCTATCGCTATGACCAATTGATGCGTCTGGGCTGGAAAGTGTTCCTGCCGACCTCGCTGTTCTGGGTCGTGCTGACGGCGAGCTGGGTTGTTTTCGTTCGTCCCACTTGGGATGCGTTCTTTAGTCACCTGTTCGGAGTTTAGATGGCATATCTCGACCGCGCCGCGCGCCAGATATTCCTCTGGGAATTCGTGAAGAGCTTCATTCTCTCCATGCGCTATCTCTTCGCGCCCAAGGCGACGCTCAATTATCCCTTCGAGAAAGGCCCGCTCAGCCCGCGTTTCCGCGGCGAGCATGCCTTGCGCCGCTATCCCAATGGTGAGGAACGCTGCATCGCCTGCAAATTGTGCGAAGCGATCTGCCCCGCCCAGGCGATCACCATCGAAGCGGAACCGCGCGACGACGGCAGCCGCCGCACTACGCGTTACGACATAGACATGGTGAAATGCATCTATTGCGGCTACTGCCAGGAAGCCTGTCCGGTGGATGCCATCGTGGAAGGGCCGAATTTCGAATTCGCGACCGAAACGCGCGAAGAGCTTTACTACGACAAGAACCGGTTGCTGGCGAATGGCGACCGCTGGGAGCGCGAAATCGCGCGGAACCTCGAACTCGATGCGCCGTACAGATGAGCATGCGGACTATGATTCACAAGAACAATAATTGTCATTCCCGGCCGAGCAACGCGAAACGTTGCGAGGGGAAGGGAATCCAGGTGGAAAGACCGGACTCGATCTGTCGACCTGGATCCCCTTGCCTCGCGTCGCAGGCGACGCTCGCCGGGGATGACAATTTGGATGGAGATCGGGGAGCGTAATGCTGCAAGCCATCGCCTTCTACCTCTTCTCGACCATCTTGATCGCTGCCGCGTTCATGGTGATCGCGGCGCGCAATCCGGTGCATTCCGTGCTGTTTCTGATTTTGGCTTTCTTCAACGCCGCCGGATTGTTTGTGCTTTTGGGCGCCGAGTTTTTGGCCATGATCCTGGTCGTGGTCTATGTCGGCGCAGTCGCGGTGCTGTTCCTCTTTGTGGTCATGATGCTCGATGTGGATTTCAGCGAGTTGCGACAAGGCGCGCAGCAATATCTGCTGCCCGGGATTGTGGTCGGCGGCTTGCTGGCGCTCGAACTGATCTTCGTCGTGGCGATGCGCTGGGGTTTCGCCCCGCATGCCGTGATGGCGGCAGCAACGCCCGCCGGCGTGTCGAATACGGTCGCACTGGGGCACATTCTCTATACGGACTACGTTTATTATTTCGAAGTCGCGGGTCTAATCCTTTTGGTCGCGATGATCGGCGCCATCGTGCTGACGCTGCGCCACCGCCCGGGCGTGCGGCGTCAATCGGTATGGAAGCAAGTTTCGCGCACAACCGAAAATTCCATGGACGTCGTCGACGTTAAGCCGGGGCAGGGGGCCTGACATGATGATTGGGCTGGGACATTATCTGACGGTTGCCGCCGCGCTGTTCACCATCGGCGTGTTCGGCATCTTCCTAAACCGCAAGAACGTCATCGTCATTTTGATGTCGATCGAATTGCTCCTGCTGGCGGTGAACATCAATTTCGTCGCCTTCTCGTCCTATCTGCACGATCTGGTGGGCCAAGTTTTCGCGCTGTTCGTGCTGACCGTCGCCGCCGCCGAAGCGGCCATCGGGCTCGCCATCCTGGTCGTGTATTTCCGCAACCGCCACAGCATCGCTGTGGAGGACGTCAATCAGATGAAGGGTTGAGATGTATACCGCAATCGTCTTCCTCCCCATCATCGCCTCGGCCATCGCCGGGCTGCTCGGCCGTTTCATCGGCGCGCGTTTGTCGGAGCTAGTAACCACCGTGGCGCTGTTCGTGTCGGCGGCGCTTTCGATCTACGCTTTCTACGATGTGGCGATCCTCGGCCATTCGCACATCGAAACATTGATGACCTGGATTTCATCCGGCGATTTCGTGGTGAATTGGGCGATCCGCGTCGACACGCTGACCGCCGTCATGCTGGTGGTTGTGACCGGTGTTTCCTCGCTCGTGCATCTCTATTCGATCGGGTACATGAGCGACGACGACAGCCGTCCGCGCTTTTTCTCATACCTCTCGCTGTTCACCTTCGCGATGCTGATGCTGGTGACGGCCAACAATTTCCTGCAGGTATTCTTCGGTTGGGAGGGTGTCGGTCTGGCATCGTATCTGTTGATCGGCTTCTGGTACAAAAAGCCCAGCGCCAATGCAGCCGCCCTCAAGGCCTTCATCGTCAACCGCGTCGGCGATTTCGGATTTGCGATCGGCATTTTCGCCATTTTCTACATTTTCAAGACGCTGGATTTCGATGCGGTGTTCGCCGCCGCGCCCGCCATGGCGGGAAAGACATTCCTATTCGCCGGCCACAATGTCGACATCCTCACCACGATCTGTCTGCTGCTGTTCATCGGTGCGATGGGCAAGTCGGCCCAGCTGGGTCTGCACACTTGGTTGCCGGACGCTATGGAGGGCCCGACGCCGGTTTCCGCCTTGATTCATGCCGCCACCATGGTGACCGCCGGTGTCTTCTTGGTCTGTCGTTGTTCGCCGCTGTTCGAGCACGCGCCGGTCGCGCTCGCCTTCGTCACCATCATCGGCGCGTCGACGGCGTTCTTCGCCGCTTCCGTCGGTCTGTTCCAGAACGACATTAAACGGGTGATCGCCTATTCGACCTGTTCGCAGCTCGGCTACATGTTCGTGGCGGCGGGCGTCTCGGCCTATGGCGCTGCCATGTTCCATCTTTTCACCCACGCCTTCTTCAAGGCGCTGCTCTTCTTGGCGGCAGGTTCGGTCATCCACGCCATGCATCACGAGCAGGACATGCGCAAGATGGGCGGCTTGGCAAAAGCCATTCCTTTCACCTGGGCGATGATGCTAATCGGCAATCTGGCGCTGACGGGCTTCGGGTTTCCGATCCTCGGCATTGGCACGGCAGGCTTCTATTCCAAAGACGCGATCATCAACGCGGCCTATCTGGGAGGCACACCGATCGCGACCTATGCCTTTGTGCTGACCGTCGTGGCGGCGCTGATGACGTCTTTCTATTCCTGGCGCCAATTTCTGATGACGTTCCACGGCAAATATCGCGGCGCGGATTACGCCCATGGCGATGAAGAACACGGACAGGGTCACGATCACCACGCCCTTGCCCTGAAGGATGTCCATGAGGCGCCGCTGACGATGGTAGTGTCGCTGGCCGTGCTCGCAACCGGCGCGTTGCTCGCCGGCGCAATCTTCGCGCATTACTTCATCGGTGGCGATTTCAGCGGCTTCTGGCGCAGCGCTGTCGCGGTGGCTTACGGCCACGCAGGCGCCAAAGAGTTGCCGCTCTGGGTGGAGTTCGCGCCCTTCGTCATGACGCTGCTCGGCTTTAGTATCGCCTATTACTACTACATCCTCAATCCGGATTTGCCCGCCAAGCTCGCCGCACGCAAAGGCCTCGTCTACACCTTCGTCTACAACAAATGGTATTTCGACGAACTCTACGACTTCCTGTTTGTGCGTCCCGCTTTGCGGTTCGGCCGCTTCTTGTGGAAATTCGGCGATGGCAAGGTGATCGACGGGCTCGGGCCAGACGGCGTTGCCGCTCGCGTGTTGGATGCGACACGCGGCGCGGTCAAGCTGCAATCAGGCTATGTCTATCACTACGCCTTCGCCATGCTGATTGGAGTTGTCGCTCTGACAACCTGGTTCATGATCGTGGGAGTGGCGCCATGATGAACCTCCTCATGAGCCACATCTTAAGCCTCATCACGTTCTTGCCGCTGCTCGGTGCGGCGATCATCTTTGTCTCGCGCGGTTCCGATGCAACGGTGGCCAACACAGCGCGCTGGGTCGCGATGATCGTCACCTTGGCCGACTTTGTGTTGTCGCTGGTTTTGTGGGCGCATTTCGACGGCCATACGGCTGCCTTCCAATTCGTCGAACATGCCGCCTGGCTCGGCTACGGCATCAGCTATCATATGGGCGTCGACGGCATCTCCATGCTGTTCATCGTGCTGACCGGCGCGCTGATGCCGATCAGCATCCTGGCAAGCTGGAAAGTGGAAACGCGTGTCGCCGAATATATGATCGCGTTCCTGATCCTCGAAACGCTGATGATGGGCGTGTTCGCCGCCCTCGATCTGTTCCTCTTCTACGTCTTCTTCGAAGGCGGCTTGATCCCGATGTTCCTCATCATCGGCATGTGGGGCGGCAAGCGGCGCGTTTATGCCAGCTTCAAGTTCTTCCTCTACACATTGCTCGGTTCGCTGCTGATGCTGCTTGCCATTCTGGCGATGTATTTCACCACCGGCACCGCCGACATCGAGACGCTGATCAACACCGCCCATTTTCCCGTGGCGATGCAGAACCTGTTATGGCTCGGCTTCTTCGCGTCTTTCGCCGTGAAAATGCCGATGTGGCCGGTTCATACCTGGCTGCCCGACGCACACGTTGAGGCGCCCACGGCGGGTTCGGTGATCCTGGCCGCAATTCTCCTTAAGATGGGCGGCTACGGTTTCCTGCGCTTCTCGCTGCCGATGTTTGCCTCCGCTTCGGTGACCTTCACGCCGCTGATTTTCACGCTGTCGATCATCGCGATCGTCTACACTTCGTTCGTCGCGCTCGCCCAGGAAGACATCAAGAAGCTGGTGGCGTACTCCTCGGTCGCCCATATGGGCTTCGTGACCATGGGCATCTTCAGCCTCACGCAACAAGGCCTCGATGGCGGCATTTTCCAGATGCTCAGTCACGGTGTCGTTTCGGGCGCGCTGTTCCTTTGCGTCGGCGTGATCTACGACCGCATGCATACCCGCGAGATTTCCGCCTATGGCGGATTGGTCAATCGCATGCCGATTTATGCGGCGTGTTTCATGGTCTTTGCACTGGCCAATGTCGGCCTGCCGGGGACCGGCGGGTTTGTCGGCGAGTTCCTCACCATGCTCGGTGCTTTCCTCGTCAACACCTGGGTGGCGATCTTCGCCGCGACCGGCGTGATTCTTTCGGCGGCTTACATGCTTTACCTTTATTGGCGTGTGATTTTCGGCGCGCTGGTGAAACCCACGCTGCAAACTATCGCCGATCTCAGCCTGCGCGAAGTGGCGCTGCTGGCGCCGCTGGTCATCGTCACCATCTTGATGGGCGTCTATCCCAAACCGGTGTTCGATGTGACCGGCGCCTCGGTGGCGCATTTGCTTGCCCAGCACAAAGCAGCGGTGGCTTACGATCATCGCGGCCCAACACAGTTCAGGCTCGCCAGCCGGGGAGACGTGCGGTGACCCTGCAACATGACCTTCTAGTCCTCGCGCCCGAATTGATCCTTGCCATCGGATCGATGGCGGCACTTTTGCTTGGCGCCGCCCGTGGCGACAAAGAGACCGGACTTCTGTCGGCCTTGATCGTGATCCTGATGGTGATCGCGGGAGCCGCCGTACTGGTAGGGCCCGGCAAAGCGACCGCCTTCCATGGCGCTTTCGTGGTTGACGCCTTCGGACGCTTTGCCAAGACGATCGTTCTTGCTTCCGCGGCGTTGTGCGTCGTCATGGCACAGCGTTTCTTCGAAGCGGAAAAGCAGACCCGTTTCGAAATGCCGGTTTTGATCGCGCTCGCCACGCTCGGCATGTTGCTGATGGTATCGGCGGCGAATTTCGTTTCGCTTTATCTCGGCCTCGAGCTGCAAAGCTTGGCGCTTTACGTGCTGGCCGCCTTCAACCGCGACAGCCTGCGGTCCACCGAAGCGGGCCTGAAGTATTTCGTCCTCGGCGCCTTGTCGTCGGGCATGCTGCTTTACGGCATTTCCCTGATCTACGGTTTTACCGGCACGACGGACTATGTCGGCATCGCGCATGTGGTTTCGACATCGGGTGTCGGCATTGGATTGGTCTTCGGTCTGGTGTTCTTGATCGCCGGATTGGTGTTCAAGCTCTCGGCTGTGCCGTTCCATATGTGGGCGCCGGACGTTTATGAAGGCGCGCCTACGCCCGTCACCGCATTCTTCACCACGGCTGCAAAGGTCGCGGCACTGGCGCTCACCATCCGCGCCATCCTCATTCCGTTCCCGAATGCCATCCATCAATGGCAGCAGGTCATCGTCTTTGTTTCGGTCCTGTCGATGGCGCTGGGCGCGGTCGCGGCCATCGGCCAGAACAACATCAAACGCCTGATGGCTTATAGCTCCATCGGACACATGGGCTATGCGCTGCTCGGATTGGCGGCGGGAACCGAGATGGGCGTGCAAGGCATGCTCATCTATCTGGCGTTCTATGCCATCACCAATATCGGCGTCTTCGTTTGCATCCAGGCGATGCGGCGCGACGGCGAAGCGGTGGAGACGATCTCCGATCTGGCAGGGCTGGCACGCACGCGCCCGCAACTAGCCTTCGCGCTGGCCGCGGCGATGCTGAGCTTGGCGGGATTGCCGCCTTTGGCCGGAATCTTCGCCAAGATCTACGTCTTTCTGGCTGCGGTCGGCGCCCATCTTTATATCGCTGCGGGGCTCGGCTTCATCGCAAGTTGCGTGGGCGCTTATTACTATCTGCGCATCGTCAAAATCATGTATTTCGACGAACCGGCGAAGCCTTTCGACCTTCCCATGGGACGTGGCATGGGCACGATCCTGATGGCTTCCAGTGTGTTCACGGTGTTGTTCGTGTTCATACCGGGACCGCTGGTGGTCGCCGCCGCCTATGCGGCACAGGCGCTATTCCGGTGATCGCCGCGGCCTGGCCGGCCGGCTATGCGCTGTTGGAATTCGACGAAATCGACTCCACCAACGAAGAAGCGCGCCGCCGGGCCGGCGCTGGCGAGAAAGGCCCGTTGTGGATTATTGCCAGGCGCCAAACCTCTGGGCGCGGACGCCGGGGCAGAGCATGGCAATCGGCCAACGGCAATCTCGCGGCGACGCTGTTGCTGCGGCCCGACAAACCCGCCTCGGAATGCGCCCAACTTTCCTTTGCAGCAGCCTTGGCGGTTTCTGATATGGCGGCGGCTTTTGCTCCCGCAAGCGGACATTGCCTTGAAGTGGCCCAATGACGTGCTGGCAAGCGGGCGCAAACTCGCCGGCATCCTGCTGGAATCGGAAAGCGGTGCGGACGGCAGAGCCGCGTGGCTTGCTGCCGGCATCGGCGTCAATCTCGCAGTTTACCCTGACGATACGGAATTCCCCGCGACAGCGCTGGCAGAGCATGGCGTTTTGCCGCCGGAGCCAAAGGACGCGCTGCTGCATCTCGCTGCCGCATTCGCAAAATGGTATGAGATATGGCGTGCGCAAGGCTTCCTGCCGCTGCGCGAGACTTGGCTGTCGCGGGCAGCAGGGCTGGGAACGCGTATCCGGGCTCGATTGGCGAATGAGGAGATAACGGGCGTGTTCCAGGGCATCGACGAAAGCGGCGCATTGATGCTGGGGCTATCGGGCGGAAACACGAAGATCATTTCTGCTGGAGAGGTTTTCTTTTGAGTGTGAGAGCCCTTTTTTACCTCCCCCTTGTGGGGAGGTCGGCGAACGAAGTGGCGCGCAGCACCAGCGTGCGCGCGGTGGGGGGCAATCGTCGAAAGCGGCCCCCCACCCGATCCGTCTTCGCTTCGCTCAGCCGGATCGACCTCCCCACAAGGGGGAGATGAAGGACCGCGCATGCTGCTCGCGATAGACGCCGGAAACACCAACATTGTCTTCGCCGTGTATGACGGCAAAGAGGTTCGCGCCGAATGGCGCGCGGTGACCGAGACCACCCGCACGGCCGACGAATATGCCGTACTGCTTGCGCCCTTATTGGCATTCCAGGGTCTGAACTTCACCGATCTTAGGGCGGCCATCATCGCAACCGTGGTGCCCGCGGCCTTATTCGATCTGCGCCAGTTTTGCCGCCGCTATCTGCATTGCGAAGCGCTGGTGGTGAGCGATCCCGAGGTCGATCTGGGCATTTCCATTTGCATCGACCGGCCGGAAGCGGTCGGCGCGGACCGTTTGGTCAACGCGGTCGCCGCGCATGAGCGCTACAAGGGCGCGCTGATCGTGTTGGATTTCGGAACGGCAACGACCTTCGACGTGGTCGGCGCAAATGGCGACTACGAAGGCGGCGTCATCGCGCCGGGCGCCAATCTTTCGGCGCAGGCGCTGCATCAGGGCGCCGCTATGCTGCCACGCGTGGCCGTGACGCGCACCCAGGCCGTGATCGGCAAGGATACGGTCCCCGCCATGCAATCGGGACTCTATTGGGGCTATATCGGAATGATCGAGGGGCTTGTGGCGCGCATCAAAGCGGAATACGGCAAGCCCATGACCGTGATCGCCACAGGCGGGCTCGCCAAAGTGTTCTTCAAACAGACGCCGGTGATCGACCATCTCGATCCCGATCTCACAATTCGCGGGCTGATCGCGATCTATACGCGCAACGCGGCGAAACGACCCGCCTGATGGCTTCATACTCCCGCGACGACGAGTTGGTCTTGCTCCCGCTTGGCGGGGCGGGCGAGATCGGCATGAATTTCAACGCCTATGGATTCGGGCCGCCCGACGAGCGCAAATGGATCGTGGTCGATTGCGGCGTGCTGTTCGGCAAAGAGGCGATGACGCCGGGCGTCGATGTCATCATGCCCGACATCTCCTTCCTCGCCGAACGGCGCGAGGATGTGCTCGGCATCGTCGCCACCCACGCGCATGAAGATCACATCGGCGCCATTCATTATCTTTGGCCGACCTTGCGCTGCCCGGTTTATGCGACGCCATTCACCGCGCGGCTAATCGCGGGCAAGCTGGAAGAGGCGGGACTGCAAGAACGCGTGCGGGTCAACGCGGTTCCGCTGCATGGTAAACTGAAGCTCGGTCCCTTCGACATCGAATTCATCTCCATCACCCATTCGATCCCCGAGCCCAATGTGCTGGCGATCCGCACGCCGCTGGGTGTTGTGGTGCATACCGGCGATTGGAAACTCGATCCCGACCCCCTGGTCGGCGAGGCCACCGACGGCAACGCCTTGCAGAAACTTGGCGATGAAGGTGTTCTGGCAACGGTCTGCGATTCCACCAACGCTTTGGTGTCCGGCCAGTCCGGTTCCGAATTGACGGTACGCAAAGCGCTGATCGATCTCATCGGCACCTTGAAAGGCCGCGTCGCGGTCACGTCCTTTGCGTCGAATGTGGCGCGTCTGGATTCTATCGTCAAAGCTGCGCGTGCCCATGGCCGCGAGATCGCGCTGGTCGGCCGCGCCATGCACAAGATCGTCGCGGCGGCGCACGATACGGGCTATCTCGCCGACTTTCCCAATGTTCTCGACGAGGAAGAAGCCGCCGATTTGCCGCCGCGCCGCGTGCTTTATCTTTGCACCGGCAGCCAGGGCGAAGTGCGCGCGGCGCTGTCGCGCATCGCGGCCGGCGAGAACCAGAATGTCCATCTTGGCCCGGGCGACACTGTGATTTTTTCCTCGCGTATCATTCCCGGCAACGATCTGCAAATTCATGCGCTTCACAACAAGCTGGCGGGGATCGGCGTCGAAGTCATTTCGGCCGACGATCATTTCGTCCATGTTTCCGGCCATCCGGCGCGCGACGAGCTGGCTCAGATGTATCGCTGGACGCGCCCGCGCATCGCGGTGCCGGTGCACGGCGAGTTGCGCCACATGACCGCACATGCGCGTCTGGCGCGCTCGCTGCAAGTGCCCGAAGCGGTAGTGATCGAAAACGGTCAGATGCTGCGCCTGGCGCCGGGCAAGGCGGAGATCATCGACGAAACGCCGTCCGGACGCGTGCATCTCGACGGCCAAGTGCTGATCTCGGAAGGCGCGGGGATATCGCGAGCCCGCCGCTCGCTGAGTTATGCAGGCATGATCGCGATCACCTTGGTGCTCGACAGCAAAGCGCGGCTTGCCACCGATCCGGCCTTTGTGTTCGAGGGTATCCCGGAGCCGGTGCATGACGCCGTGCGCGATGCCGTGAATGCCGCGATCAAACGCTACAATCCCAAGCGCGGCGATGACGAAAAGCTGCGCGAAGCGGTCCGCCGGGCTGCTCGCGGCGCCGCCGACGATGCCTGGGGCAAAAAGCCGATCACACGGGTGGAAGTGGTTTGGGTATAGTCATCCTCGACCCTCCCCTTGAGGGAGCATCTGTGTCGGCTGTCAAGCGTTGATGGGAACATTTGGCTGCCAAGTGCGATCCTGGCTGATGAGGGTATTTGCCAGGATAATGAGCTTGCGAGCGACGGCGACGAGGGCAACCTTGTGTGGCTTTCCTGCTGCGGTGAGCCGTGTATAGAGGGCTTTCATAGTGGCGTTGCAGCGACTTGCGCTGAGGGCGCAGAGATAGAGCACGCGCCGGACTGCTGGGCGTCCCGCCCGAATGACACGTCGGCCTTCGCGCGAGCCGGAATTGTCTGCGAGAGGCGCCAAACCTGTAAGCATGGCGATCTGCTTGGCGTTGCAGGTCCCGAGTTCGGTCATATCTGCGACGAGGGTTGCAGCGGTGACCGCCCCAAGGCCGGGAATGGAAAGCAGGATCTCGTATCGGCGAACGAGCCCTCGGTCGGCTTTGATGCGCTTGGCGATCTCGGCATCGAGGCGAGCGATGTCCTTTGCCAGCCGATCGATGCGGCGCCTGAGCTGGGTGCGCAAGAAGGCGGTGTTTGCCGCAACCAGTTGGTTTTCGAGCGCCGTGTGCTCGGCCACAGCACTATGGCGTGCCGTGACGAGTTCTCTCAACGCCTCAATGCAATCCGACGCCGGCGCGCTGGGGGAAGGCGAAATGCTTGCCGCCAGAAGTGCAAGCATGCGCGCGTCCACCCGGTCGGTCTTGGCCAGCAGACCGAGCGCTTCGGCAAACAGCCTGGCGCGCAGCGGATTGACGATGGCCACGCTAAAGCCGCTGGCATGCAAGCTGCGGTGCACCTGCCTGTGCCATTTGCCGGTGGCTTCCATCGCGACGAGAGCAACCTCGTATTTGGCCAGCCAGCGCTTGAGCTGACGATGGCCCTGCGCGTCGTTGGAAACACGCAACGAACAACCTCCTGGCACGATGTGCGCATCGAGCCAGCTTTTACACACATCGATACCTGCGCTAGACTTAGTCTTGGCGTTTTGTTCGGACGATTCCTTGCCTTGCATGCGGGACTTGCTCCCCATCATCTGTTCAGGACAAAAGCCGAGGACGGACGGACCAAGCTCCCTCACGGTGCTAGACACCAAGGGTCGAACGGTCCCGCCCATCCGCATCGGGACCGGCGGCCGCCGGTCCCGATGCGCCTAACAGTTTGCTCTCAGTCGGCCCTTCCAACATGCAAGGGTGGAATTGTGCAGGAGAACAGCATGATCGGTCGTCTCAATCACGTCGCCATCGCCACCGCGGACCTTGCCAAAGCGTCCGCGGTTTATCGCGATTTGTTGGGTGCGAACGTGTCCGATCCCATAGCGCTGCCCGCCCATGGCGTGACCGTCGTATTTGTCGAATTGCCCAACACCAAAATCGAGTTGTTGCAGCCGCTGGGCGAGGCTTCGCCGATTGCCGGTTATCTGAAAAAGAATCCCGGAGGCGGCATGCACCATATTTGTTACGAGGTGGATGACATCATCGCCGCGCGCGACAGACTGGTTGCGGCGGGCGCAACCGTCACCGGAACCGGAGAGCCGCGCATCGGTGCGCATGGCAAGCCGGTGATTTTCCTGCATCCCAAGGATTTCGTCGGCACCCTGGTGGAACTGGAGCAAGCTTGATCCCGGGCATCGTCCATGGCGACATACTGATCAGCGCGTTTGTGATCCTGTGGTTTCTGGCGCTGTTCTGCTTGTTTCCGATCGGCCTCGGCGACGTCGATCCGCAAACCGACGCACCGTTGAAACCTTATATTCTGCGCAAGATGGGTATTGCGACGGCCATTGCGACGGTGCTTTGGGCGATTTTTTATGTGCTTATTTTGCTGCACGTTGTCGAGCTTTAGGAGTGAATTTCAAAAAAGGAGGACATGATCATGACCGCTGTACAATGCACAGCTTTGCTTTCAGCGCTCCTTGGTGCATTTGGAACCATCGTTCTATTCTTCAACAGTTATACTCTTGAGCCTTTTGAAGGTGGAGGTTTCAATAGCGAAGCGATGCAAGAACGGAACGATCAAGTTAAAGCAAAAAACAAAAAGAGGAAGTTCGGACAGCAAATCGGTCTTGGGCTCCTATGCCTTAGCTTTGTCGTTCAGGCTATTTCGGTCATCTCGTCCTAGAGCCACATCAACTCACTACAATCTTCGCCGCGAACGCCGTTGCAATCCCTTCGCGATCAGCGTTTTACGTGAGGATTGGTGAAAACGTTTTCGACAGAGACGCCAAATTCGGCCGCGATGCGAAAGGCAAGATCGAGCGAGGGATCGTGCCGCTCGTTCTCCAGCGCATTGATCGCATAACGCGATACGCCGATGGCGGAGCTCAGTTGCTCCTGTGTCCAATCACGTTCGGCACGCAGGACCTTGATCCGGCTCTTCACGGTTTCAATTCTCGAACGATCGGCGTCACGATTCCGAACAGACCCCAAAACAGAGGATAGATGAGCCACGCCGGCAAATGGGGTACGCCAATGGACTCCGCCACGCTCCAAGCCGTCGCGATCGTGATCGCCAGTCCCGCTGCGACGATCATGCGTTTGGTGGTGAGCGCGCGAACGAATTCGTCCTGCCCCGCAATCAACCGATATGCGATGACGAACTGAATCGCGACCGTCGCGGCCGGAACAAGTGCCAATACCCAAAGCGCCTGTGTGGGCCATCCCAGCTGCCGCCCAACTTGGAGCGCGACGACCGACGCGAGAAATGTCATCCACAACAGGATCGCGCTAACGGCGTATTTCCAGCCGCCGGGCCAGCCCGGGTTATCTTGAACCGTTTCCGCCATGTTAGGTCCTCCATCAATAAAGTAAGGTACACCTAACATCATTTTCGTGTTGTGTCAACCTAACATTTTGCCGTCGCGAAATACGGTGATCGGCGAGCTCTTAACTCAACACAATCTTCGCCACGAACGCCGCCGCGATCACCGCGACGGCCAGATTCACATCGCGCCAGCGCCCGGAAACGATCTTGATCGCGGCGTAGGAGATGAACCCGATGCCGATGCCCGCCGCGATGGAATAGGTGAAAGGAATGGCGAGTGCGGTGAGGAGGGCAGGGGCGGCCTCGGTCATGTCGTCCCAATCGATCTCCTTCAGTCCTTTCGCCATCAGTGCAGCAACAAACACCAGTGCGGGCGCGGTTGCGAAAGCGGGCACGGCCGCGGCAAGCGGACTGAGAAACAAGCTCAGCAAAAACAACACGGCGACAACCACGGCGGCGAGGCCCGTTCGGGCGCCCGCCTGAATGCCGGAGGCGCTTTCGATGTAAGCAGTGACGGGCGAAGTACCCAGGGCCGCGCCGATCATGGTCCCCATCGCATCGCTGGTCAGGGCGCGCCGCGCATTGGGCAAATGCCCTTTCGAGTCTAGCAACTTTCCCTGATGCGCCACGGCGGTCAGCGTGCCGGAAGTGTCCAGCATGTCGATCAACAGGAATACAAACACGATCGTGGCAATAGCACCACTAGCCATACCGCCGAACCGCATTTGGAAGAAGGTCGGCGCGATGGAGGGCGGCAAGCTGGCAAGGGCGGGCGTGGCTTGCATACCCAGCAGCACCGAGGCGAGTGTCGCCCCGACGATGCCGATCAGCACAGCACCGATCACGCCACGTGCCGCCAAAGCGAAGATCGCAACGAAGGCCGCCGCGGCGATCAACACTTTCGGATCGGTCAATACGCCTTGTTGCAGGATCGTAGCGGGGCTGGCGATGACGATTTCGGCATTGGCCAATCCGATCAGCGCCAGGAAGAATCCGATCCCCGCCGCAATCGCCAGCTTCAAACTCTTTGGCAGAGCGTTGATCAACCATTCGCGCGCCGGCGTGATCGAGATCGCGACGAACAAAATGCCGGAGAGAAACACGCAGCCCAGCGCCAACTGCCAATTGCCATGCAGCGCCGGTACGACGGTGAATGCGAAATAGGCGTTCAACCCCATACCGGGCGCCAACGCCACCGGCAGCTTGGCATAAAGCCCCATCAGCAGCGTTGTGGCCGCGGTGGCCAGGCAAGTCGCCACGAAAACGGCACCTTCGTTCATGCCCGTTGCCGCAAGGACCTTCGGGTTCACGAACATGATGTAAGCCATGGTCAGGAACGTCGTCGCACCGCCCACGATTTCGCGCCGTACCGTCGTGCCATGCGCCGTCAGGCCGAAATATTTGTCGAGCATTAGAGCATGATCTTCTGGGATGGAAACGTCTGCGTTTCGCGCTGGCGAGGCGATCCGCCCGCCTTCGCTAAAGCTCCGGCGGGCAAGTTAGATACAAGGCGGACCGAAGCTGCGAAGCAGCGTAGGCCGCCAGGCGCGGCGCGAAGAGCGATGCGGTGACATCGGTCGAGCGCCGCAACACAGCGGGCGCCCGCCAGCGCGAAACCCACAGGGCCGTGGGATTTTGCGTCGTGGGTTCGTCGAAGGGCTCGCCCGTAGTTCCCGCTACGCGCTTCGCCCTTCTCCTGCCCACGCCGTAAAATCCCTACGGCGCAGGCGATTCTACCCCAGAAGATCATGCTCTAGCCCCCCCCGCGACTCGAATTCGCAGGCGAAAGCTAGGAGGAATCTTGCTGGGCACCAAAAGCAAAAGGCCGGGGGAACCCCGGCCTTTCTCCGCGGATACCGCGGATTCTTTCTCCCCGAACTTGGCCGTTCTTTTCGCGAGGCCTTACCGTCCGTTTATGTGTGCGCGTCATACTGTAGTTTCTTGAAAATGTCACGATTTTTTGGCCTGCAGGAGGCCTGCAAAAGATGCAGAAAACCGCCGGAATTAAGGCTCGAAAAACAGCTAGTCTATTGGTTTTATTCACGTTGGTTGCGCTACCATCAGCCGATGCGCAGGCGCCCCAAAAGCCGCCGGCGCCACGCTTTGAACACGTTTCCGCCCCATGCGCGGCAAATACAGCACAGGCCGATTATGTCCCCGGTATAGACGTCGACGGCAACCGAATCGTCCCTGCCGATCTCGACGGCGGAGCCACAGCAATTTTGCAGGGTATCACGGTGAATCCGGTTGTACCGGTTGGGCGTGGTCGCCATAAAAGCGAGGTCATCGTCCAAGGCGTCAGACCGGCCAAACCCGTTCCAGCGTGTGCTTCAAAGACGCAGCACCCTGTTCCCCCTGTTCCCGCCGAGCGCCCTTAACTTGACTTCCCGCGGCACTCCTCGGACCGTGCGGCCATGCGTGCTTGGCTTTTGGCGGGGGTGATTTTTTGTTTGTGCATGCCTGCGCATGCGGGCGGCTCTTGGCGCATCCTCAAGGATCATTGGTCGGCCGAAGACGAGCAGGGCTTCGGGCAATTCGTTGCCGCCATCGGGGCCAGCAATTGCAGTTCGTCCGAAAGCTGCCTGCGCGATGCCGCCAACCCCTATCGCACAACCGACCAGCATTTCCTCGACATCGACGTCGATTGCGCCAAATGGCCGTATCTGTTGCGGGCGTATTATGCCTGGAAGAACGGATTGCCCTTTTCTTTCGTCGACGGCGTTAGCGGGTCGGGCGATCTGCGCTTCAGCAAAACGGCCAATCGTCCCGTCGCGCGCCAGGACATCATCGACCGCGGCAACGGTATCGACGGGCCGCATACCATCCGCGACGTCATCGGCACGGTGTTCTCGGGCACCTATCGCACCGATCCGTCCGAGCATCGCGGCGTGCAATCGGATTTTTATTCGCCGGCGCTTGAGCCGGGAAGCATCCATGCCGGCAGTTTGATCTACGACGTCAACGGCCATGTCGGGATCGTCTACAAAGTCGACGACGACGGACGCATCTATTACATGGACGCCCATCCCGATTTCACGCTGACCCGCAGCGTCTATGGCGCACAATTCGGACAGAGTCCGATGCGGCTCGGTGGCGGGTTGAAGAATTGGCGGCCCTTCAAACTGATCGGCTATCACAAAGACGCAGAGGGGCATCTGTTGGGCGGGCATATGGCCTTCGCCGAGAACAACCAAATTCCCGATTTCTCGCTCGTGCAATATGTCGGCACGGAACCCAATCCGAAACTGAACGTCAAGAAAGCACGCTTTATTTACAATGGCGTGGAACTCGGCTTCTACGAATATGTCCGCGTCGCGGTATCGGGCGGCCGATCGACCTTCAATCCGGTCTACGAATTGAAAGCCACGATGAAGACGCTGTGCAACGATCTCAATGATCGCGCGCAATATGTCGATCTCGCCATCAAGGACCGCGTCTCGACCTGGCCGCATCCCGAACGCTTGCCGGATAACATTTACGGCTCCGACAACGAAGAATGGGAAACCTATTCCACGCCGTCCCGCGATGCGCGGATCAAAGCCGCGGCGGTGCAGTTCTACAAAGACCTCTCCGAGATGATCGATCTTTGGGTCCATCGCGA
Source organism: uncultured Alphaproteobacteria bacterium (assembly GCA_963766355.1). Taxonomy (GTDB): domain Bacteria; phylum Pseudomonadota; class Alphaproteobacteria; order Micropepsales; family Micropepsaceae; genus Rhizomicrobium. The sequence continues at coordinate 90,222 of CAVXZV010000021.1, read as the reverse complement.
CGATCGCATCGTTTATGACGGCCAGTTCCTGCAGCAGGATCTACAAGCCGCTTACGAACAGCAGTCCGAGGCGTGCACGATCACCTATCTGAATTCCGCCGGCCGCCCCGTGGCGATGACCTATGACGATATGATGCACCGGCTGTTCGCGCTGTCGTTCGATCCCTACAATTGCATCGAGCTGCGTTGGGGCGCCGCGGGCGAGGAACGCGACAGTTGTCCGGACTCGAAGTCCAAGGTGAATTGGTACGAGGCCGAGCAGCGCCTGCGCAATCAGCCCGATCGCACCTATGACATCCAGATGGGATTCGATATCGACGAGCTCAACCACCATGTCAAAGGCTCCGGCCTCGACAAGCCGCCGCCCGTCGACATCAAGGCGCTGATCGACGCCATGCCCGATCGAGTGCCCTTCGTGCCAATGAAGCCGGGGGACAGGTAGGGCCGGTGGGGCACCGGCGGCACTAGCGCCGACGCCGCCTCTTGCCTAGAAAGGGGCCCGTCTGCTTCGCCCATTGGAGCGCCCATGCGCCTAATCCGCTATTCACTGCTGGCATTTGCAACATCGGTTGGACTTGTGGCCGTCGCTTGGGCAGGCATGCAGTTGCCGCCAACGGCAAGGGAAATTGCCGCACTGAAAGCTGTCTCAGACGATTCCGTGAAATGGGATACCAAGGGTGCCGTGAGAGCTGACGTCACATGCGATGGAAAAGCGGATTTGGTCGCGGTCGGCTATAGTAAGGGGAGCTTGTGGGTTGGCGTTCTCCCATCATCGGTCTCTACTTCAAGTGGGAAGCCGATGATTTTCCGTTTTGCGGTAGACCGTAATGTTCAGGAGGCCGTGTGCACCGTGCCGGTGCGCATACGGTATTACGCAATCCAATGCTCGGATGACGACTACGGCCATTATGAGGGGTGCAGAACGGTACGGGGCTGCTCGGGCTTTGCTGTTAGCGACAACGAATGTGATCCTCTCGAATTCTACTGGGACAGTACACATAAGAGACTCGAATGGCTTCGGCATTAGGTGGTGGTTGCCCGACCAGGCGAAAATTGCTCCAGAACGGGCTCCCGCGTATGTAAGGTAATGACGAACGTTAACAAGGACGGCTGATCGCCCATGCGACTTTCCCGCTATTTCCTGCCCACGCTCAAAGAAACACCCGCCGAGGCGCAGATCGTCTCGCATCGCCTGATGCTCCGCGCCGGGCTGGTCCGCCAGGAGGCCGCGGGCATCTATGCCTGGCTGCCGCTTGGCTTTCGCGTCCTGAAAAAGATCGAACAGATCGTGCGCGAGGAGCAGAACCGCGCGGGTGCCATCGAAATCCTGATGCCGACGTTGCAGCCCTCCGACCTGTGGAAGGAGACCGGCCGCTACGACGCCTATGGCCCCGAGATGCTGCGCATCAAAGACCGTCACGAGCGCGAGCTGCTTTATGGCCCCACCAACGAAGACATGGTGACGGAAATCTTCCGCTCCTATGTGCGTTCGTATAAGGCGCTGCCGCTGAACCTCTATCACATCCAATGGAAATTCCGCGACGAAGTCCGCCCGCGCTTCGGCGTCATGCGCGGCCGCGAATTTCTGATGAAGGATGCGTACTCCTTCGACCTCGACAAGGAAGGCGCCCGCAAATCCTACAACAAAATGTATGTCGCTTATCTGCGCACCTTTTCTCGCATGGGCCTCAAGACAGTTCCGATGCGGGCCGAGACGGGCCCCATCGGCGGCGATCTCAGCCATGAGTTCATCGTGCTGGCGGAAACCGGCGAGAGCCAGGTCTTCTTGCACAAGGATCTCATCGACATGCCGATCCCCGGTGAGGACATCGATTTCGACAGCGATCTGTCGCCCATCGTGAAGCAGCGCTCCGATCTCTATGCGGCCACGTCAGACGTTCACGATCAGGCGCGCTTCGAAGCCGAAGTGCCGGAGGACAAGCGTGTGTCGGCGCGCGGCATCGAAGTGGGGCAGGTGTTCTATTTCGGCTCGAAATATTCCGCGCCGATGAAAGCCGTAGTTGCGGGTCCCGACGGCAAAGAAGTGCCGATCGAAGGCGGCTCTTATGGCATCGGCGTGTCGCGGCTTGTCGGCGCGATCATCGAAGCCAGCCATGACGAGGCGGGCATCATTTGGCCGGAAGCCGTTGCGCCGTTCGATATTGGGCTGGTGAATCTCAAATCGGGCGACGCGAAGACCGATGCGGCCTGCAACGATCTTTACGCGCAGCTGAAGGCAGCCGGCAAAGATGTGTTGTATGACGACACGCCCGAGCGTCCCGGTGCGAAATTTGCCACCATGGATTTGATCGGCCTGCCTTGGCAGATCGTGGTCGGTCCCCGCGGCTTGGAGAAGGGGCTGATCGAGATCAAGAACCGCGCAACCGGAGCAAAGAAGAGCTTTCGGCCGATGCGGTCTTAATGATTTGATGTATGGGAGACCTGGCTCGGTCTACCCTCCCCTGAGGGGGGTGCGAAACGCCGCGAGGCGGTTCCGGGAGGGGTCGGACCCCCACCCGATCCGCTTCGCTTTGCTCACGCCGGATTCGGCCTCCCCTGGGGGAGGCAAGATGGCATGCCGCAACGCGCCCCTTTTCCCCTTTCGAATGGATGCTGGCATTGCGCTATTTGCGTGCCAAGCGGGCGGAGAGTTTCATTTCCGTCATCTCGGTGATTTCGCTGGTCGGCATCGCGCTCGGTGTCGCGACGCTCATCATCGTCATGTCGGTGATGAACGGATTTCGCCATGAGCTGCTGTCGAAGATTCTGGGCTTGCAAGGCCATATCATGGTGCAAGGAATCGATGGAGGTTTGCCGAACTACGATTCTGTTGCGACGCGGGTTCGCACGGTGCCCGGCGTCATACGCGTTGCGCCCATCATCGACGGACAGGTGATTGCAAGCTCAAACGGCATCACCAGCGGCGTGCTGGTGCGCGGCTTGCGCAAGAGCGATCTCAAAAGCTTCACCACCGTGTCTCAAACATTGTCACCGGATGCGTTGGACAATTATGAGAGCGGAGAGTCCGTAATCATCGGTTTTCGTCTGGCGCAAAAGCTGCGGATCGCGCCGGGCATGTCGATCACATTGATCGCGCCGCGTGGAGACGTGACACCCTTCGGCACGACGCCGCGCATCAAAACCTACAAAGTCGCAGGCACATTCGACATCGGAATGATCCAGTACGACTCCTCATTCGTCTTCATGCCGCTCGACGAGGCGCAATTGTTTTTCAACATGGGCGACACCGTCAGCGGTTTGGAAACCATGGTCGCAGATCCCGACAAGGTCGACGATCTGATACTGCCGATCCAGCGCACTGCCGGGCCGTTCGCGCGCCCCTATTCATGGCATGACACGCAATCGACGTTTTTCGACGCGATCCAGGTTGAACGCAATGTTATGTTTCTGATCTTGACGCTGATCATCCTGGTCGCCGCGCTGAACATCGTTTCGGGCCTTTACATGCTGGTAAAGGACAAATCCGCCGATATCGCGATTTTGCGCACGATGGGCGCCACGCGCGGCGCGATTATGCGCATCTTTATGATCGCCGGCGTCAGCATCGGCATCGTCGGGACATTCTTGGGCTTCGTCCTCGGCGTGGCGTTCTGCGCCAACATCGAAACCATCCGCGTGTTCTTATCTCAGCTCACCGGCACGACATTGTTCAATCCGGAAATCTATTTCCTCAGCCATATGCCGGCCGAGATGAACCCGAGTGAAGTTGCGTCCGTCGTTATTATGTCGCTGACGCTGAGTTTCCTCGCGACTCTGTATCCGGCGTGGCGTGCCGCGCGGCTCGATCCGGTGGAGGCCTTGCGCTATGAGTGATGCCTTCGCGGTTGCCGCTTTGCGCTTGGAATCCGTGGCGCGTGTCTATCGCGAGGGCGAGGGGCGCCAGCTTGAAGTCTTCACCAACGTCAATGCGATCTTGATGCCGGGCGAGCTGGTGGCCTTGGTCGGTCCCTCCGGCGCAGGAAAATCCTCGCTGCTGCACATGGCTGGACTTCTCGAAACCCCGTCCTCCGGCGAGATCGTGATCGGCGGAGCGCTGGTGTCAGCCTTGAACGATGAAGAACGCACCCGCATCCGCCGGGAAACCATCGGTTTCGTCTATCAAGCACATCACCTGCTTCCCGAATTCACGGCGCTGGAGAACATCGTCATCCCGCAACTCATCGGCGGCAAGCGCCGCAAGGAAGCCGAAGTCGAAGCCGCGCGGCTTCTGACCATGATGGGTCTCGAGCAACGCATGACGCATCGGCCCTCGCAGCTCTCCGGCGGCGAACAGCAACGCGTCGCCATCGCGCGGGCCTTGGCGAATAAGCCGAGAATTCTGCTGGCCGACGAACCGACGGGAAATCTCGACCCGCGCACCGCCTCCAGCGTGTTCGACGCTTTGACGGCGATCGTGCGCGCCGAGGGTGTGGCGGCGCTGGTCGCCACCCACAATCTGCAGCTGGCCGCCCGCATGGACCGCGCGCTGGTGCTCCATGAGGGCCGGTTGCTCGACGCGGGAAAACTCGGTAGCAATCCGGCATGACGCAAAAGACTTGGAATGCCGTCGACGCGTATGTCGGCGAGAAGCTGGTTGCGCCCGATCCGGCGCTGAACGCCGCTCAGAAAGCCGCCAAGGCTGCCGGCCTGCCCGATATTGCGGTGGCGCCGAACCAGGGAAAGCTGCTCAATCTTCTGGCGCGCATGCAAGGCGCCAAGCGGATTTTGGAGATCGGTACGCTGGGCGGTTACAGCACGATCTGGCTGGCGCGCGCCTTACCGCCGGACGGCAAACTGATCAGCCTGGAATTCGATCCGAAGCATGCGGTTGTAGCCCGCACCAATATCGCCCGCGCCGGCCTGGCGGACAAAGTGGAAGTGATCACCGGCCCCGCGCTGGCGACATTGCCGAAACTTTCCGGACCATTCGATTTCTTCTTCATCGACGCGGATAAGCAATCGGGCGCCGATTATTTCCGGTGGGCGCTCAAGCTTTCGCAGATCGGCAGCGTCATCGTGGTCGACAATGTGGTGCGGGATGGTGAAGTTGCCGATGAGGCGAGCAACGATCCGCGCGTCGTCGGTACGCGCCGCCTGTTCGACGCCATGGCGGCCGAGCCGCGCGTCTCGGCCACTGTTATCCAGACGGTCGGCGTCAAAGGTTATGACGGCCTCGCCGTCGCGATGGTGATCGCGGCCTAGGACTAACTACCTTTTGCAGAAGGACAAAATATGATCCTGTTTTGTTCTTGACAGAACGAAATGGGAACATATACCGTGATCGTCCAGCAACGGGAGCGGCAAATGATCTGGTTCAAGGATGTGGCAGCGGGCATTGGTCTGGTAATTTTTCTTGCGTCATCCTTCTTATTGACCAGCGCCGCGCAGGCCTTTTTCTAAGCTTCTGTGGATGAACGGTCTTGCGGCCTCGCACAGAGGCATAGGCCGCCGATACACCGGTATCGGAAGCGGGAAGGCTCTTCCCGCCGGCACGGAATGGCGGGGGTTCTATGCCTCTCAAAAAGCAGAAGATGCCGCAGAAGACGCCTTCGAAAAAACCGACGGCAGGGGCGAAACCGCCAGCCGACGCGGAATTGGAAACGGTGCTCGGCAAGGCCGGGGCGGTGTGGTCCGGCATAATTGGTGCGATCGAAGAGACATTTGCGCCGCTCGATAAGACATGGAAGCCGTCCAAACTCGGCTTCGGGCGTCTGTGCCTGCTGCAATACAAGAAGCGGACGCTGCTCTATCTGACGCCGGACAAAGGTCAGGTCTTGGTTGCCATTGTCTTAGGCCAACGGGCCTACGAATTGGCGATGGCCGCTTCGCTCCCCGCTGCGATAAAGAAAATGTTCTCGGACGCGAAGCCTTATACAGAAGGGCGTGGCATACGCTTTCCGGTGAAGTCGTTGAGCGATGTGCCGATAATTGCCAAGTTGGTCGAAATCAAGACGACACCCAAATAGATGAATCTGGACGCTATGGCCGAAACAAAAAAAATCGCCGGGTTCGTCCATCTTCGGGTGAAGAGTGCCTATTCCTTACTCGAAGGCGCGGTGCGGCCCAAGGAGCTGGCAAAGCTGTGCTCAGAAGGCGGCATGCCGGCCGTTGCGGTCACCGACGTCAACAACCTGTTCGGCGTTTTCGAGATCACTGAGACACTGGTTAAAGCGGGCGTGCAGCCGATCGTCGGGTGTTTGCTGGCGGTGGATCTTGCGGCTTCTGCGGGACCGCCCAGCGCAATCGGTTCGCGCACCAAACCGCCCTATCTGCCGCTTCTGGTGCAGGACGAAACTGGCTACCTCAATCTGACCAAACTTCTCAGTGCTGCTTATCTGGACGCAGGTGCAGGCGACTGGCCGCATGTGAATGCCGCGAAGTTGGCAAAACATTCGGGTGGACTGATCGCGCTCACGGGAGGGCCCGGCGGCCCGTTGCACAAGCTGATTGTCGATGGCCAGCCAGAGGTGGCGTCGGCGCTGTTGGATCGCCTCGCGGTCATGTTTCCGAACCGGCTCTATGTCGAACTACAACGGCACGGCTTGCCGGAGGAACGCGCCGCCGAGGAAGTTTTGATCGATCTCGCCTATGCCAAGCGCCTGCCGCTGGTGGCCACCAATGACGTGCATTTCGGTGCCGCCGACATGTATGAAGCGCATGATGCGCTGCTCTGCATTGCCGACGGTGCCTTCGTCTCGCAAGACGACCGCCGGCGCTTAACCCGCGAGCACCGGTTCAAATCGGCGGCGGAAATGACGGCGCAATTCGCCGATCTGCCGGAAGCCATCGAGAATACCGTTGAAATCGCCAAGCGCTGCGCTTTCCGTCCCAAAAAACGCGAGCCCATCTTGCCGCAATTTGTGCCGGAATCCGGCCGTTCGCCCGAAGAGGAGATTCGTCTCCAGGCCGAAGCCGGCCTTGCCAAAAAACTGGCGCTGCATGGCCGTCATGCCGAGGAAGAGGTTTATCGCGCGCGGCTGGAATTCGAACTCGACGTCATCATCAAGATGCACTTCGCCGGTTATTTTCTGATCGTCTCCGATTTCATGAAATGGACGCGCGCACAAGGCGTGCCCGTCGGCGTGCGCGGCTCCGGCGCGACCTCGCTGGTCGCCTGGGCGCTGGAGATCACCAATCTCGATCCGATCCGCTTCGGCTTGTTGTTCGAGCGCTTTCTCAATCCCGAGCGTATCTCGATGCCGGACTTCGACATCGACTTCTGTCAGGAACGGCGCGACGAAGTCGTGAAATATGTGCGCGATAAATATGGCCACGACAAGGTTGCCCATATCATCGCGCTCGGCTCATTGCAGGCGCGCGCCGCGGTGCGCGATGCGGGCCGTGTCCTTCAGATGCCGCTCGGGCTGGTCGATCGCATCGCCAAGCTCATTCCCAATCCGCCCGGCAAGCATATCGATCTGCAAGACGCCATCGATGGCGAGCCGCGCCTGCAGCAGATCGCCGAACAGGAGCCGCTGGCCGAAAGGCTGTTCTCCATCGTGCGGAAGATCGAAGGCTTGTACCGCCATGCCTCTACCCACCCCGCCGGCGTTGTGATCGGCGACCGGCCGCTCGACGAACTATTGCCGCTTTATCGCGATCCGCGTTCCGAAATGCCGGTGACGCAGTTCGACTATGAAGATGCGGAAAAAGCCGGGCTGGTGAAGTTCGATTTCCTCGGTCTCAAAACCTTGACCGTCATTGCCAAGGCGGAAGAATTGCTCAAGCGCCGCGGCATCGATCTGCACACGCAGAATATCGATTTCGACGACCGGCGGACCTTCGACATGCTGGCGCGGGGCGATAGCGTTGGCGTGTTCCAGCTCGAAGGCGCGGGCATGCGCGACTTGATGCGCAAGATGAAGCCCGACCACATCAACGATCTGGTCGCGCTGGTGGCGCTCTATCGGCCGGGTCCGATGGATTCGATTCCGAAATACATTGCCGTGAAAAACGGCAAGGAGGCGCCGGAATATTTGCACCCCGCGTTGGAGCCGATCCTGAAAGAAACCTATGGGGTGATGACCTATCAGGAAGATGTGATGAACATCGCCCGCGAATTGGCGGGCTATACTCTGGGGCAGGCGGATATTTTGCGCCGCGCCATGGGCAAGAAAATCCCGTCCGAGATGGAAAAACAGCACACGCTGTTCATCAAGGGCGCCGGCGAAAAGGGAATCCTGCCGTCCGTCGCAGAGCAGATTTTCGAGCAAGCGGCGAAGTTTGCGGGCTATGGCTTCAACAAAGGTCACGCCGCGGCTTATGCCCAGGTGGCTTATCAAACGGCCTTTTTGAAAGCGAATTATCCCGTCGAGTTTCTGGCGGCCTCGATGACGCTGGATATCGGCAATACCGATCGGCTGAACGTCTTCCGCCAGGAAGCGCAGCGGCTCGGCATCAAAGTTCTGCCGCCGGATATCAATCGCTCGGAAGCGTTTTTTGGCTGCAGTGCGGAGGACAACACGGTCTATTATGCGCTGGCGGCGGTGAAGGGCGTGGGCCGGCAAGCGATGGACCATGTCGTCGCATTGCGCCATGAGAACGGTCCATTCGCGAGCGTGGCGGATTTTGCGGCGCGGGTGGATCCCAAACTGGTCAACAAACGTGCTTTCGAAAGCTTGGCGCGCGCCGGCGCATTCGACGCGCTCAATCCCAATCGCCACCAGATGGTCGAATCCGCAGAAATTTTGCTGAGCAGCGCCGCGCGCAAAGCGCAAGAACGCGAGAGCGGCCAGACGAGCTTGTTCGGTGGTGCCGCGCAAAGCTCGGAGGAGGTGCGGCTTCCCGCCGTGGCCGAATGGCCTGCGCATGAACGTTTGAGCGAAGAATTCGGCGCCATGGGCTTCTATCTCTCGGGCCATCCGCTGGACAATTACGGCACCGCGCTGACGCGGCTTCAGGCGGTGAGCTATGCCCAGTTGATGGAGGACCGGCGATCGGCGTCACAACCGACTTTGGCGGGAACCGTGGTTCGCAAATCCGAACGGCGCGGCCGCAACGATCAGAACTATGCATTCGTGTCGTTTTCCGATGCGACGGGCATGTATGAAGTGATGTTCTTCCCGGAGGTTCTGACCGCCAGCCGGCCGCTGCTTGAGGCGGGAAAATCCGTCCTCCTGAAAATCAGCGCCACCTGGGAAGGCGAGGAATTGAAGCTTCGCGCCCTCTGGGTCAAGGACCTCGATATCGAAGCCGCCAACGCGGGCGAGGGGCTGCGAGTGAGGGTGGATGATGCCGCCGCGCTGGGCGCCATCGCTGGGCAACTGCGCCAGCCCGGCAAAGGGATCATCACCTTGGTCGTGCCCGGTGCACTAGGAGAGGAAGTGGAGATCGCCCTGCCCACGCGCCAGCAAGTTACCGTCGCGATGAAAGATACTATCCGGGCCTTGCCGGGCGTTGTGGCCATTGAATCGGTCTAGAGCCGGAAGGTTTTTCCCAAGCGGATCGAAAAATTCGAGACGTGCGATTGATAGTAGGTGCCGCTGAAGGTGGCGTCGTCGCCTAGGACGATCAACAGCTCTGAGCCGGGTTCGAATTCCCAGCGGTAGCGCAGGGATAGCTGAGAATCTTTGCTGATATTGTCGTACTGAACTTGGCCGCGCAGCTGCATATCCGGCGTAAAGTTTACCGACATGTCGAGCGAGCCCACGTGGATGGCGACATTGCCGGCGGGCATCGAAATCTGCTGCATGATATGGCGCAAGCTGATCGTGAACGTGTCGTTGGGGTTAAGGTTCAAGGTCGTGTCGGTTTGCAGCAATTTGCCGCCGTAGTATCCCTGAATCTGGACATCTTCGGCGCCGGACAGAAAACGGCCGGGCGCCGTTTGGGTATTAAGATGCAGCACCTGGAAGGTATATTGCCCGGCCGGGATGGGAATGTTGTGCGGTAGCGAGAACGAAGGCGTGTTCTCGTGATCCTCCCAGACCTCGACCAAGAAGAAATCGCCGGCGTTGGTATAGAAATCCGTCCATACATCGTAGTGGTAAAACGATTGAATCTCGTTGTTCAAGCCCGTGGTGATGTCCGACCATACCCCCACATCCCACCACCGGATCGTGGAGTCGCTAAAGCGTTCCCGATGCACGATATTGCCCTGATAATCGCGTATTCCGGGACGGGAGACAAAGCCGAGCGCCGGATCGAAATTCGTGCCGACTTGTTTGAAGCGGAAATAGCCGTTCCACGGCTCGTTGGGAAAATTGAAGTTCACGCCGAAGGAATTGTCTTGGCCGACTTTGTTGTCGAAACTGCGTTCATAATAAAAATCGCCTTGGGCGATTTTGTTTCCGAACAGGTTCGATTGGTGGAATTGGAAATCTCCTCCAGCTACCGTGTTCTGCGAGGCACCCGTCGGGTTGCCATTCGTCACAATGAGCCCGAGTTTGGATTCATCCATTACCGGCAAAGTCACACGTGCCGCTGAAAGCGCTTGTTCGCCGACGCCGGCCCCGCGCGCCGTCACAACACTCAGCGCACCGATGCCAACTCCATCATATTCGCCCGACACTTTCGCGCCACCCAGAATATTGACCGGCGCATCGTTGACGATCCCGATGCGGCGCGAAAAGAACGGCGCCCCGTTGGGATCGTTGTTGACGGTCAAATTTAGCCCGCCGAATTCGAACGATGCGGCATCCTGCAGGAAGAAATCGCGGCGTTCCGGATAGAACAAATCAAAACGCGAGATGTTGACGTGCCGCTGATCCAGCGGCGCATCCGAGAAATCCGTGTTGTAAGTCAGTGTGCCGGTCAGCGAGGGTGTGATTTTGTAATAGAGGTTGCCGCTTGGTCGCACGCTTATACCGGTTCCGTCATGCGGTGTATCCCACACTTGGCGGTAACGCGTCAGCGCGAAGGCTTGCAGATCGAGTCCCAAGCCCTCTTTGATGCCGCCGATGCCGGTGAGCGTCCCGGAATGCGTGATATCTTGACTGGCAATTGCCTTGTTGATCGACGACCAACGAATGCGTTCGTTCTTGCGCCGCACCATGCGGAAAAGATCGAACCCCCAATCCGACCGCTTACCGTAGGAAATGCTGCGGAACGGAATGCAGACCTCGACCGCCCAGCCGTTGGGCAGGATGCGGGCTTTCGCACTCCAAATCGCGTTCCACTCATAAAATACGTCCGTGTTGTTTTGGATCAAGCCGTCGCGCCGGGCGCCGAGCGGATTGACTTCGAAGATGTAGGCGTTTCGCCGCGTCATATTCGGATCGAGGTAGATCCGGATGAGATCGTCGCTGTCGATGCCGCCATCGCGTTGTTTGATGCGCGCCGTGATGCGGCCTGGCTCGTCGTCATAAGCCATAATGGAGAAGTAGAGATTGTTCTCGTCATAGAGAACGCGAACCACCGTGCGCTCGCTGGCGGGAGCGTCTTCATTCGGTTCGAGTTGATAAAAAGCATCGATCGGTTTGGCCTTGTTCCAGACTGGATCGGAAATATCGCCGTTGATGATGGGCGCTTCGCTTGCCGTTATGCGTGTGGCTACAGCGATCGGACGATAAGACTTGAAATCCAACGGGGCGCCGTCCGCAGTTGCGGACTGTGTTGCGAACGTTGCGCAAATCATCAGAAACGCGGAACAGAACGCTCGGTATGAACGAAAAGTAATCTCCACCTCACGGCGCCCCATTTTGCCGGCACGGAAGGATTAGGCACGCGAACGCACGCCAAACAAGATATCGCGCTCTCACATTAGCGTGCGCGCGTTCACAAGCATCGATTCTACGTTCAACAATGAGTGAGGCGTGTCGTCGCTAGCCAAGTCTGTCCGAGATGTAATGGAGCAATGCTTCCAGCCCGCGCGTGAGCCGCTTGGGATCTTGGCCAAAACAAATTCGCAAATAGCTATCGCTGGCTGTGTCTTCCGGCGGACCAAATGCAGAGCCCGGCGCCACACCGACCCGTCGTGTGCGCACAAGCTCCTGCGCGAAGCCGACGCTGTCCGACAAACCCTCCAAATGAAGGAAGCCATAGAATGCGCCTTGGGGTTTAATCCAGCGAAGGCGACTCTGGCCATTGAGAAAATCCTGCACGATCTCGCGCCCGCGGCGGCAACGTTCCCGCATCGTGGCGCGGAAGGTATCGCCTTCGGGCGAGAGCGCGGCAATGGCGCCGAATTGTGCGAAGGTTGTCGGGCCGGTGTTGTTGGCGATGGCCATGACATCTATCTGCGGGGCGAGCGACTTGGGATGCACTAGCCAGCCGATGCGCCAACCCGTCATCGCCCAAGCTTTTGAGAAACTGTTGATGACGAACAGATCGTCCTCGGGACCGGCAATTTGCAAAAGCGACGGCGCGTGTTCGCTTCCGTCATAGACCAGCGTTCCATAAACCTCGTCGCTGATGATCGCGATATGCCGCTTGCGGGCGAACTCCAATATGGCCTTGTGTTCGTCTCTGTGGCCATCCACCCGGTTGGATTTCCGGGCGAACACACAAAAATCACCTTGGTTCGCGCATCGCAGAGCGCAAATAGCTTGTCGAGATCGAGCCGCCAGCGCGGCGGCGATGCCTTCCAATCCTCTTCGAGACGCGCAAAGCGCAGCTCGGCGCCGACAACCCTGGCCGCTTGAAAGATGCTCGGCCAAATCGGCGAAACGATCACCGCATTGTCGCCGCGTTCGATTAAACATTGCATGGCGGTGACCACGGCCAGCGTGGCAGCGCCAGGCAGCGAAATGCGCTCGATGTCGACCTCGGTGCCGAGGGTGCGCTTGTGGAAGGCCTTGATCGCTTGGCGCAGCGCCGTCTTGCCGCGAGCTTGATCGTAAAAGGTGTGGCCGTCGTCCAGCGCCTGCTTGGCGGCGGCGCGGATAAAGGCTGGGGTGACCAAATCGGTCTCGCCAAACCACAATGGGATGACATCGGGCTGTCCCAGGCCCGCAAAGGCCACCCGGCCGATACCGTTTGGTTCCAGGTTCAGAATGGTGGAGCGGAAGGGTGTACACATGGCGTCTCTTCTATCGGGAATCGCCACGTTTCGCTAAGCGTCCGGTGCATAGCAGCCGAGCCCGCCAGTGTCTCAGCGGCTCAGCGCCTTGAGCGCCGCCTGTGCTCGCTTATGCCCGCAATCGGCGGCGAGCTGATAGTAATGCGCGGCCTTAGCCGGATCGGCTGTTACGTCTTGCCCCAGCTGGTAGCGCTCGCCAAGTACGAACATGGCTTCGACATAGCCGGACTCCGCAGCAGCTTCGAGGGCCCGCATCGCGTCCTTCTGGTCGGTCGGCGTGGCGCGGCCGTTGGCGTAGAATGCGCCAAGCTGGGCACGGGCACCGAAGCCGCCACGCTCCTTCTCAAACAGCCGCGCCGCTTCGGTGTCGTTCTGGGGCACGCCGAAGCCGCCAGCATACATGTATGCAAGCGAAACCGCAGACCGCAACTGGAGGCGCGCGGTGGTACCCATTCGATACCAACGCACAGCCTCGACATAATCCTTGGGAACGCCCGTTCCTGAAGCGTACATATCGCCGAGATAGGCCATTGCCATCTCATGGCCCATGCTCGCAGACGCGAAGAACCAGCGCGCGGCCTCAACATCGTCCTTCGGCACGTTACGGCTTTGCGACCAATAACCGATCGTACCTGGCGTCACCGCGCGGAAGCTGAAATAGGTCTCGCCCACATTGAATTTGTCGTAGTCGTCGCCTCGCGCACCGGCCGCACGCAACCAGCAGGTGCCCGCCGGCCACAATTTCGGTGGCCCTTCGAGATATTGCGCACCCAGGATCATCATCCATTTGGTATCGCCTTTTTGGGCCATCGATGCCGCACCGCCGGACAGCAACCACAGAAACATGTCCCCTTCGCTTTGGGGCTGCTTCGACGGCACTTGTATTTTAGGACCGAGCGCTTCGCAGGCTTTGATGTCAAAGGCTGCCTCGGGTTTGGCTATCGGCGGGACGGTCAGGAGCGGTGGCGGTGTGAGACCGCGCGCACGCAATGCTTCGACGGCTGACGGATAGCCGTGCTCGGCTGCCGCACGAAACCAATACTGCGCTTGCGCGTCATCCGACACGATACCGCGGCCAGAGGCGAGCAGTTCAGCCAGCATATTCATTGCGCCAGCATCGCCCATCTTGGCTGCGGCGCGGAGCCAACGCGCGGCCTCTGTGTCGTCTGCTGGTAAGACGCCGCTCTGGCCCGCAACGCCTAGGCCCGGCGCGCGATCGCTTCGCAGCATCTCAGCCAGAAGATGCGTTGCCTCGGGCTGACCGAGGAGGGCAGCCTTCCGGTACCAGTCTGCCGCCTCCTTAAGATCAAGCGGCACCCAATGACCCGTCGCGTAGGCGAGCCCAAGGAAATAGGCCGCGTCAGCGTCGCCCGCGTCCGCCGACTTTCGGAACCAGCTCAGGGCTGCCATGGCGTTCTTCGCATCGCCGCGCGCGAGGTATAACTGCCCCAGCAATCGCATCGCTTCGGCGTCGCCATGCAGCGCCTTTGCAACAGTCGTCACGCCGAAGCCGGCGGGCGCCAGTTCAGGTTGGTCGAGGTTTCCGCAAAAGAGATCGACCTTGGACCATTCCGGAAATTCTATGCGTTGCCAAGTGCAGCCGTCAGGGGCCGGGTCGCCTGTGACGATGTGAGAGGGTTGGCGAACTGGCAGGTCCTGCGCGTTGGCTATGCTGGCGAGCCACGCAAATGCGAGAATTCCCAAAATCGAAGCCCGCATGAACCTTACCTCCGCGCGACCTTGTCCATTTAAAACCCGGACTATACGCGCGTCTCACGCCGCCTTGCAGCTTCCAATAAAAGTCCCTATAAGCCCGGCCATTCCGCACGCGAGGGTGGGTTTCGGGAGGTGTTCTCTCGTCCCCGTCCGGTGCCTCTGGAAGTTTCCGTGAGAGCGGAAGCAACCGAAAAGGGGTTACTCCTCGCGTCTGGCTAACCGGAAAAGGAGAATGATTTCATGGCATTGCCTGATTACACAATGCGTCAGCTGTTGAAGTTGGGCGCGCATTTCGGCCATCGCACGCAGCGCTGGAATCCGAAGATGGCGCCGTTCATCTATGGTTCGCGCAACGACATCCACATCATCGATCTGACCCAGACCGTACCATTGCTGCATCAAGCGCTTGTGGCGCTTCGCGATGTCGCGGCAGGCGGCGGACGCATCCTGTTTGTCGGCACCAAGCGTCAGGCTTCCGATCCGATTGCAGCAGCGGCCAAGCGCTGCGCCCAATATTACGTGAACCATCGCTGGCTCGGCGGCACGCTGACCAATTGGCAGACCATTTCCAATTCGATCAAGCGCCTGCGCACGATCGAAGAAACATTGGAATCGGCACAAGGTTCGGGTCTGACGAAAAAGGAACTGCTAGGTCTTCTGCGCGAGCGCGACAAGCTGGAGCGTGCGCTGGGCGGCATCAAAGAGATGGGCGGTCTTCCGAACATGCTCTTCGTCATCGACACCAACAAGGAAGCCATCGCGATTTCGGAAGCGAAGAAGCTTGGCATTCCCGTGACGGCCATCCTGGATTCGAATTGCGATCCGGACGGCATCGCCTATCCGATTCCCGGCAATGACGATGCGGCCCGCGCCATCGCGCTTTACTGCGATCTGATCGCTCGTTCTATTATCGACGGATTGTCGGAGGGTCAGGTAGCGGCCGGCGTCGACACCGGCGAAGCCGCGACACTCCCCGATCTCACACCAGCAGCCGACACAACGGCCAACGCCGCTCCTGCCGTCTGACGAACAAACTATTTGGAGGCAAGAATGGCGAACATCACCGCTTCGATGGTGAAGGATCTGCGCGACAAAACTGGCGCAGGCATGATGGATTGTAAGGCTGCGTTGACCGCGACCGACGGCGATACGGAAACCGCCATCGATTGGTTGCGCAAGAAAGGTCTGTCGAAAGCCGCTAATAAGGCAGGCCGTGTGGCGGCCGAAGGATTGGTGGGTGTGGCCGTCGGCGGCGATTCCGGCGCGCTGGTGGAAGTGAATTCCGAAACCGACTTCGTGGCGCGTAACGATCAATTCAAGGACTTTGTCAAAAGCGCTGCCCAGATTGCGCTGGCCGAAGGTTGCGATGCCGAGAAGCTACTGGCCCAGCCGATGGGCGGGGCGAGTGTTCAACATACCTTGACGGAAATGATCGCCAAGATCGGCGAGAATATGAGCGTGCGCCGCGTGATGACGCTGTCTGTGTCGCCGGGCGTCGTATCGTCCTACGTCCACAACGCCTCATCGCCGGAGCTCGGCAAGATCGGCGTCCTCGTGGCGCTCAAATCCACCGCGGACAAGACCAAGCTCGCCGCTCTGGGCAAGCAGCTCGCCATGCATATTGCTGCGGCTTCGCCTCTCGCGCTGACACCCGAACATCTGTCGAAAGAGGTGGTGGATCGCGAACGCGCAATTCAAGCCGATCTGGCCCGCCAATCCGGCAAGCCGGAGAACGTTATCGAAAAGATGCTCGAAGGGCGGATGCGGAAATTCTACGAAGACACGGTGCTGTTGTCGCAGACCTTTGTCATCGATGGCGAGACCCAGATCGCCAAAGTGATGGAAAAGGCGTCAAAGGACTTCGGCGCTCCCGTCGAGATCGCCGGATTTGTGCGCTTTCAGGTCGGCGAGGGCATCGAAAAAGTCAGTGACGACTTTGCGGACGAAGTGAGTAAACTGTCCGGACACTGAGGAATCAGCCGATGTCTTCGACGCCAAAATACCGACGGGTGCTTCTGAAGGTTTCTGGCGAGGCGCTGATGGGCTCGCTCGCCTTCGGTATCGACATCGGTACGGTCGACGCGATCGCCGCCGATGCAAAGGGCGCCGTGGATAACGGAACGCAACTCTGCATGGTGATCGGAGGCGGGAACATCTTCCGCGGGCTCTCCGCTGCCGCCAAGGGAATCGAACGCGCCACTGCGGACTACATGGGAATGCTCGCCACCGTGATGAACGCTTTGGCCATGCAGGCGGCGCTGGAGCGGGGCGGCATCGAAAGCCGCGTGCTGTCGGCTATTCCCATGAGCACGGTATGCGAGCCTTATATTCGCCGGCGCGCTATCCGCCATCTGGAGAAGGGGCGCGTGGTGATCTTCGCGGCTGGTACCGGCAATCCGTTCTTCACCACGGATACGGCAGCGGCGCTGCGGGCGGCGGAGATGAACTGCGACGCACTTCTCAAGGGAACGCAAGTCGATGGCGTCTACAGCGCCGACCCCAAAAAGGTTCCCAACGCCGAGCGCTACGCCAAGCTCACATATCACGAAGTCCTGTCGCGTGATTTGCGGGTGATGGACGCATCGGCAGTGAGTCTTTCACGCGAAAACAAAATCCCAATCATCGTGTTTTCGATCCACGATCGGGGCGCGCTCGCTACTGTGTTGACGGGCGAGGGGCGCGCAACGGTCATCGAAGATAAGGCATAGGAGGGCGAACATGGCCGAAACCTACAGCAAAGATGAAATGATCCGCCGTATGAAGGGTGCCGTAACGACACTCAAAAACGAGTTTGGAGGACTGCGAACGGGTCGCGCCAGTCCAGCATTGCTCGATCCTGTCGCGGTCGACGCTTATGGCAACACAATGCCGGTTGCCCAGGTCGGTACGATTTCCACGCCGGAACCGCGGCTTTTGACGGTGCAGGTGTGGGATAAGAGTATGGTTAAGGCGGTCGACAAAGCCATCCGAGATGCAGGCCTCGGTCTCAATCCGCAGATTGACGGTCAATTGCTGCGTATTCCGATCCCGGAATTGAACGAGGAACGGCGCAAGGAACTTGTCAAACTGGCGCACAAATATGCGGAGCAGGCCCGAATTTCTATCCGCGGTGTGCGCCGCGATGGCATGGAAATCCTGAAAAAACTCGAAAAAGACCACAAGATCAGTCAGGACGAGCAGCACAAGCAGGGTGAGGAATTGCAAAAGCTTACCGATGCGAACATCAAAGAGATCGATGCTGCGGTTCACGGCAAAGAGCAGGAAATAATGCAAGTCTAAGGCGGCTGGTTGCCCTCGCGCCCGGACAAGATCAGCATGGGGGCGTTCGTTAACTCCCGCGTCTGATATGCAGGTTGGGCAGGGTTTCTAGGGTGCAGGGATGGCCGTGGCGCCGAGCAACACCACTCTTCCTCGTCATGTCGCCATTATCATGGACGGCAATGGGCGGTGGGCGCGCAAACGGCACCTGCCGCGCCAAGCCGGTCATGTCGCCGGCGTGTCGGCCGTGCGCGAAGTGGTGCGGGCGGCCTGCGATGCAGGATTGAGCAATCTGACGCTGTTCGCCTTCTCATCGGAGAATTGGAAACGGCCTGCGACCGAAGTGGGCGCATTGATGGGTCTGTTCCGGCTTTATTTCCGAAACGATTTGACGGATCTGGTTACGCGCGGCGTGCGCATTCGCGTGATTGGAAATCGCTCGCGTGTGGACGACGATATCCGGCAGATGATCGAAGACGCGGAACATCGCACGCTGGGCAACACCGGACTCAACCTCACTTTTGCATTCGATTACGGGGGCCAAGAAGAGATCGCCGCGGCGGCACGAGAGCTGGCGCGGGCCGCGGCCGAAGGCCGGCTCGATCCGGAGACGATTACGCCCGAACTTTTATCGTCGCGATTGTTCACGAGCGGTTTGCCCGAACCCGATCTGGTGATCCGCACCAGCGGCGAACGCCGGCTGAGCAATTTTCTGCTCTGGCAATGTGCCTATGCCGAGCTTCTCTTCGTCGAAACGCTTTGGCCGGATTTTGGCCGGCAGGATTTTCTCGACGCACTTGACGAGTTCTCGCAGCGCGAGCGCCGCTTCGGCGCCTTACCGGAAGCCGTCGCGTGAGCAAAGCACCCGACATCACGGCCGCAAACGGGGCGTCCCCACCGCGCCTGTTCCGGTTTTCGCGCGATTGGATTACCCGGCCCGTGTTCGGCGGGATTTTGGCACTCATGGTTATTGCCGCGATTATCGCGGACCGGCCGTATCTCGAACTGGTTATTGCGGCTGCGGTTTTTGCCGCTGCGCGCGAATGGCACCGTATGGTGGGGAAGGGCAAGTTTGGCGTCGAACTGGCCGCAACGACGGTAACGTTGTGGCTAATGCTCGCCGCATTCATGTTGTCGCCGCACGGGCATCGGCCGGAGATCATCCTGTTGTGCGGAACGATCCTCGTCATGGGCGTCGGCCTGTTCCGGAGGAACAATCCGTTGTGGCAGGCGGGCGGCGTTCTCTATCTCGGTTTGCCGTGCCTCGCGCTTCTCTCGCTGCGCGATGCCGTGCCCCATGGCGCTTGGGTAATCGGCGGACTATTCGTTGTCGTCTGGGCGACCGACACCAGCGCTTTCGTGGCGGGAAATCTGATTGGCGGGGCCAAGCTCGCGCCAGAACTTTCGCCCAACAAAACATGGTCGGGCACACTGGGCGGGATCGCGGCCGCCGCGCTGATGGAAGCGATCTACATCGCGATCCTCGGCGGCAATGTTTTGGCGGCCGTTTTGTTCGGGGCAGTTCTCGCGGTGGCCGCCCATCTCGGAGACCTCTTTAAATCGCTGGTCAAGCGGATCTTTCGCACCAAGGACAGCGGCGGACTTATCCCGGGACATGGCGGCGTGCTCGACCGGGTCGATTCCACTCTGTTCGCGTCGGTTGTCTTGGCTATCGTCGTTTTTGGTTTCCATTTCGATCCATTGTTCGGAGCAACCCCATGAACGCACTGGCCGCTGATCGACGTCAGCTCGAATTGCCGGACATCTCGCCCGTATTGGCGCGCCGCGTCACGGTGCTCGGATCGAGCGGATCTATCGGCGTCAACACGCTGGACGTGATCGGTCATGCGCGGCGCGTTTACGGCGCCGACGCATTCCCGGTTGAAGCGATAACGGCGCAATCTAACGTTTCCGTTCTTGCTGAGCAGGCGGCAAGATTTCGTCCGAAAGTCGCAGTGATCGGTGACGAAAAATTGTACGCCGAACTCAAATCTGCGCTGGCCGGCAGCGGCGTCGAAGCCGCAGCAGGGCGCGCCGCGGTCATCGCGGCTGCGGCAAGGCCGTCGGATACGGTCATGGTCGCCATCATGGGGGCGGCGGCGCTGGAGCCTGCTTTGGCGGCGGTGAAGCGGGGCGCGATCGTCGCGCTGGCCAACAAGGAATGCATCGTCGCCGCGGGCGTGTGTGTTCCGCCGCGCTCTCGCCAGTTCGGGAGCGACGATCATTCCGGTCAACTCCGAACACAATGCGATCTTCCAAGTGTTCCGGGCATCGGATATGACGAAGTCGATCGGGTAACGCTTACTGCTTCCGGCGGTCCGTTCCGAGATTGGGCCATCGAACGCATGCGCGCGGCGACCCCCGAAGAAGCTGTGGCCCATCCCAATTGGTCGATGGGTGCGAAAATCTCGGTCGACAGCGCGACGCTGATGAACAAAGGCCTCGAATTGATCGAGGCGCATTTCCTGTTTGCCTTGCCTGCGGAGAAACTCGCGGTGGTCGTGCATCCGCAATCGATCGTGCATTGCCTGGTTTCCTATGCGGACGGCTCGACTTTGGCGCATCTGTCGGCGCCCGATATGCGCACGCCCATCGCCCATGCGCTCGCCTGGCCAAGGCGGATCGCATCTCCATCGCGTAAACTGGACCTCGCAGCGGTCGGGCAATTGACCTTCCAGGCGCCAGATTATGACCGTTTCCGCTGCCTGCCGCTGGCTTTGGACTGCTTGCGTCGCGGGGGGCTGGCACCTACCATCCTGAACGCGGCCAATGAAATCGCAGTGGACGCCTTCCTGAACCGCCAAATAGGGTTTTTGGATATTCCACGCGTGGTCGAAACAACACTCGACGGCTGCCCTGCGGCGAATGTCGAGGCGGAATCCCTGGATGGCGTGCTCGCGGCGGATGCCCGGGCTCGGGAACTCGCTGGAAACGTTTGCCGGCGCATGATGGCGTAATGGTTGGGGGTGTATGGGAGTAATGATGCCGACGTTTTTGCACCAATTGTTCGCCTGGGCCCCCCTGGGAGTGCCGGCGTTTCTCTTTGTCATAACCTTTGTGGTGTTCTTCCACGAGCTTGGTCACTTTCTCGTGGCGCGGGCGTGCGGCGTTGCGGTCAAGACGTTCTCACTCGGATTCGGCAGCGAGATCGTCGGCTGGACCGACAAGAAAGGCACGCGCTGGCGGATCTCATGGATACCCCTAGGCGGTTATGTGATGTTTCTCGGCGACGAGAACGCCGCCAGCATGCCGGATCGTTCGGCCCTCGAGCAGATGAGCGAGGAGACGCGCAAGGACACCATTCAGTTCAAACCACTTTGGCAGCGTGCCCTGGTTGTGGTGGCCGGTCCGGCGGCCAATTTCGTGCTTGCAATACTCGTTTTCACATTTCTTTTTGCCGTCGGTGGCTTGAAGAACCTTGGCACCTATACCGGGCCGATCCAGGCGCATACGCCAGCCGCGGAGGCCGGATTCCATGAAGGCGATAAGATTGTCGCCGTCGATGGCAAACCCATCCGGCTTTGGGGCGACCTCAGAGATACAATCGTAGCGAGCAAAGGGAAGCCATTGACGCTTTCCGTCCTTCGCCACGGCGAGCCGCTGACCATTAGAGCCACGCCTCGAACCATACCCAACCGAGACATATTCGGCGCCCCAACACAGAGTATCGGCCTTGGAATAGCGCCTGGCGATGAAACGCCGGAGAATATCGTCTACACGCCCGTTACGCTGGCCGAAGCACCGATATTGGCCTTGGACCGGACCTGGTTTGTGGTCGACATATCGCTGACCGGTGTGTGGCGGATGGTCTCGCGCCAAGCCGACGCCAGCCAATTGAGCGGGCCGGTGGGGATCGCGGCCGTGTCGCAACAGGCCGCTGCGCATGGCTTCTACGAATTAATCTCTCTGGTAGCTTTCATTTCTGTAAGCCTCGGTCTAATCAACCTTTTTCCCATTCCGCTCCTCGACGGGGGCCATCTTCTGTACTATGGATGCGAGGCTGTGCTGGGGAGACCGCTCACGGAGCGGACCCAGGAGGTTGGGTTCAGGCTCGGGCTTGCGTTGGTGATCAGTCTCATGATCTTCGCCGCATGGAACGACTTGACCCGGTAGGGTTTTTCGCAACTTCGGACCGCTTTGTGCACATTTGATGCACAGGGCCTGACCCGAAAAAGTGTCAGAGACGAGTGGATGAGCGTTAACGCCCTGTTCGCCCGAGTAAAGCGTGCGGCTCCGGCCTCGCTGGTACTCGCGTCGTTTCTCTTGGGGACGACAGCTTCCGCACAACTGGCACACCCGGCCGGTCCTGCCAAACCGTCAGGTGCAACTGAGCCAACCGACGCGGCTGCGCCCGCCGAAGCGGGGCCGCAACAAATCGTCAAGCGGATGGCAGTGGAGGGAACGCAGCGCATCGAGCCTGCAACAGTACTCTCCTACATCACGATGCACGAAGGTGATCCCTACGACGAACAGGCTGCCGATCGCGCCCTGAAAGTGCTGTTTGCGACCGGCTTATTCTCGGACGTCAAGATCAATTGGGACGGAACGACGCTGACAGTGCATGTCGTCGAGAATCCGATCATCAATCAGGTTGCGTTCGAAGGAAACAGCAAGGTCACGACCAAGGATTTGCAGAAGGAAGTCCAGCTCAATCCGCGCATGGTATTTACGCGCGCCAAGGTACAGTCCGACGTCCAACGCATCATCGAGCTCTATCGCCGCAACGGCAAATTTGCTGCGAGTGTGGACCCGCAGATCATTCAACGGCCGCAGAACCGCGTCGATCTGATCTATTCCATCAACGAAGGGCCGACCACCGGCGTTGCGCGCATCATTTTCGCAGGCAACAAAGTCTTCGACGACGACACCTTGCGCGGACAAATCGCCACCGAACAATCGAGCTGGTGGCGTATTTTGGCCAGCAACGACAATTACGATCCAGATCGCTTGTTATTCGACAAAGAGCAATTGCGCCGTTTTTATGTATCTCACGGCTATGCCGATTTCCGCGTTGTTTCGGCCGTTGCCGAGCTGACGCCGGACCATAGCGCATTTTATATCACGTTCACCGTCGAGGAAGGCCCGAAGTACAAGTTCGGCAAAGTGGAAATCGAATCGAAAGTCAAAGAACTTCCTGCTCAGTCATTGCGCCCGCTGGTAAAAATCAGCGAAGGCGATCTGTATGACCAGGAAATGGTGAGTAAGGCGAAAGACGCGCTCGTCAATGCGGTCGGTACGCGGGGCTATGCCACGGCAGACGTCAATGTGCGCCTGCGGCGTAATCTGGAAGCGCGTACGATAGATATCGTCATGCAAATCCAGCAGGGCCCGCGCGTCTATGTCGACAAGATCAACGTCGTCGGCAATACGCGCACCTTGGACAAGGTCATTCGGCGTGAGTTGCGTTTCGTCGAAGGAGACGCTTTCAACCGCGATCTCGTCGACCGGTCGCGTACCCGCATCCGTGCTCTTGGCTTCTTCAAGGATGTGGCCATCAAGAACTCGCCCGGTTCGCGGCCCGATAAGACGGATATTACGGTGGAGGTGACGGAGCAATCTACCGGCGAGTTGGCTGTCGGTGCGGGCTATTCGTCGACCAGCTCTTTCGTCGGCGAATTCTCCTATACCGAGCGCAATCTGTTCGGCCGCGGCCAATATATGCGCGCGAGCATCGCGGTCTCGACGCTCAGCAAGCAATTCCAATTTAGTTTCACCGAGCCATGGTTCCTCGATCGTCCGCTTGCGGCCGGCTTCGACCTCTACAAATGGGTCACCAATTACAATCAGGCCGACTATCAGGGCGATGTGACGGCGGCAGGTTTTCGGTTTGGCTTCCCGACGTCCGAATATGGCAGCATCGGTCTGCGCTACACCTACAGGATCAACAAGGTGTCGCCGTATTCGTCGGCGCCGTTGGAAGTCCAGCTCGCGGCCGGTACGACGAAAACCTCGGAATTGGGCTATTCGTTCATCTACAACACGGCCGACGACAACATCAAACCGACTACCGGTATTGTCTTCACCTTCGGCCAGGATTTCGCCGGGTTCGGCGGCAGTTTGAAATTCCTGAAGACGGAAGGGTCCTTCGCAGCCTGGCAGAAGTTGTGGGGAGATTCTCTGGTTGGATCGATCAATTTGTCGTCGGGCTATATCCAGGGCTATGGCGGCACGATCATACCGATTCAGGAACGTTACTTTAAGGGCGGCGATTTTGTTCCGTGGGTTCAAACTGGCGGGTATCGGACCGCGCGATCTCGACGTGACGGGTGATGCCGGCGCCGTGGGCGGAGATTTCTACGCCATCGGAAATGCGGAAGTCCGCCTGCCTGATTTCGTGCCGGCCGATTATGGCATGAACTTCAAGTTGTTTTCGGATTTCGGTACATTGGGCCATCTCGACACGCCGATTCGCTCCTGCACCTCCAGCAGTTGCATCAGAGACAATCTGGCGTTACGTGTTTCGGCAGGTATTAGCATCGGCTGGAAGTCGCCGTTCGGTCCGGTTCAGATCGATTTGGGTGTCCCAATCCTCAAGGCGCCCTATGATAAGACCGAGTTTATCCACTTCAGCGCCGGCACCGGCACGGGGTACTAGATCCATGACGAAAAAATCGCCTATCGCCCGCACCATTCTGGTTGTTGGGTCTGTGTTCCTTGGTATTGCGGGGATGGACGCCGCCTTGGCCGCGCCGCCGCAGGCGCCCGGTGGTGGGGCTCCCGTTGCGAAAATCCTGATCATCGATCTGCGCAAGGTGATGGGAAGTTCGAAGGTTGGGCGGGACATTCAAAGTCAGGTCGAAGCGCTTAAGCGCGAAGCTCAGGGCGAATTGAATGGCGAAGGCGCGAGCCTGAGGGCCGAGGAGACACAGCTCCAGCAACAGGCAGCTATTCTTGCGCCCGACGTGAAAGCACGAAAAATCAAGGAATGGCAGGCACGTGCCGCTTCCTTCCAGACCAAGGTCAACCAACGCAGCGGTCTTATCCAAGGCGGCGTCATAAAAGCTCAACAGCAAATCGAGCAGGCGTTGGATCCTATCCTTGAAGGCATCATGCGCGAGCGCGGCGCCACGGTTTTGCTCGACCGTTCGTCCGTTCTTCTCGCGCCGAATGCGATCGACGTAACGGAAGTCGTGACTCAACGCCTCGATGTGAAGATGCCTTCGGTCAGGGTTCAGCTTGCACCGCCACCCGCAGGAGTTGCCCCGCCACAATCACCGCAGTAATACGGTGGTGATGTGCGGCCCTCTGGACTAACCGGTCATGGCCGATCCTCGCTTCTATGACAATCGCGGCCCCTTCACGCTGGCCGAGGTCTGCGCGAGGGTGGGGATCGAACTGCCTCCCGGTGCCGACGGCTCGGCGAAAATCGAAGACGTCGCCAGCCTCACCGGTGCGGCGCCTGCGCATCTGACGTTCTACTTGGGCAAGAGTTCCGCGGCGGAATTCGCGCAGACATCCGCAGGCTTTTGTTTTGTTCCCGCCAGCGGCAAGCGCAGCGAGTCGCCGCCGGAAACAGTAGTGATACCCTGTGAATCCGTATCATATGCGTTCGCTGCAGCTATAGAATTGTTCTACCCCACTTCGTCTCTGTCGGTCTGGTCGCAGCAGATGCCGATCGATCCGAGCGCCGAGATCGGCGAACGTGTGTTTCTCGGTCCGGGCGTCGTCATAGGCCCGCATGCCCAGATCGGTGACGACACGCGCATCGGTCCCAACACGGTTATCGGCCCTGGCGTGGCAATCGGCCAGAATTGCGAGATTGCCAGCAATGTAACGATTTCCCACTCTTATATCGGCGATCGGGTCTTGATCCTTCCCGGCGCACAGATCGGCCAACCGGGATTTGGTTTCGCAACCAACGCAGATGGCCACTACAAGATTCCACAGCTCGGCCGGGTGATCGTGCAAGACGAAGTGGAAATCGGCTCTTGCGTAACCGTCGATCGAGGCGCTTTGGGCGATACCGTCATCGGCGAGGGTACAAAGATTGATAATCTGGTTCAGATTGGGCACAACGTTCGCATAGGCCGCCACTGCATTATTGTTTCCCAGACAGGAATATCCGGCAGCAGCACATTGGGCGACTTTGTTGTGTTGGCCGGTCAGGTTGGAATTGCCGATCACTGTCGGATCGGAAATGGAGCTCGTCTCGCGGGTCGCACGGCGATGATAACGGGTCAGGAAATCGAAGGCGGCCGCGATTACGGAGGAATTCCCGCAAAGCCGATCAGAGATTGGATGCGGGAGGTGTATGCGATGGCCACGCTGACCAAGAGGCCCAAGCGGGGAAATGATGGCTGACAAGAAACGGCATGAGATTGTACTCGGCATCGAGGACATCAAGCGCCTGCTGCCTCACCGCGCACCGTTTCTGTTCGTAGAGCGGCTCACCAATATTGTCGATAACGAAAGCGCCACAGGATACAAGGCCGTCAGTTACAACGAGCCTCATTTTCAAGGACACTTCCCGGATCATGCCGTAATGCCCGGCGTTCTGATCGTCGAGGCTTTGGCGCAGACAGCCGGCGTGCTCGTTATCCATTCTCTTGGCGTGGTAGGCGACAACCGCGTGGTTTATTTCATGACGATCGAGAAGGCTCAATTCCGCAGACCGGTGCGTCCCGGCGACATGCTTCGTATGGATGTGAAAGCTCTTCGGCGGCGCGGCCCGGTGTGGCGATTTGCTGGCCAGGCATTCGTCGGCGATATGCTATGTGCGGAAGCGGAATTCAGCGCCATGATCCGGGATAGCACAGATGACGGCGACGATGGCGATACATCCAACAGCAATCATTGAAGATGGCGCGACGCTCGGAGCGGGCGTCGAGATCGGACCATTCTGCATTGTGGGACGCGATGTGCGCCTGGGCGATGGCGTACGGTTGATTTCCCATGTCGTCATCTCGGGCGCCACAACAATCGGCGCGCGCTGTGTCGTTCATCCCAACGCGGTGCTCGGTGGTAAATCGCAAATTCGAAATCACGATCCCAAAGGAACGCGGCTCGTCATCGGCGAAGACACGGTGATCCGGGAAAGCGTGACCTTCAGCCTGGGAAGTGCGAAGAGCCACGGCGTTACCGAGATCGGCGCACGCGGGTTCTTCATGGCCTATTGCCATATCGGGCACGACTGCCGCGTCGGCAACGACGTGACCTTTGCCAATGGCGTCCAACTCGCCGGCCATGTCGACATCGCCGACGGCGTTATCATCGGTGGATTGTCGGCCGTACAGCAGTTCGGCCGCATCGGACGCGGTGCTATGCTAGGCGGTATCTCCGGTTCCAACGAGGACATTATCCCGTTCGGTATCGCATTTGGCGACCATGCCCAGCTCGCCGGCCTCAATATTGTCGGCTTGAAACGTCGCGGCGTCCCACGGCCGAATATTCACGCCGCGCGAGCCGCGTATCGCGCAATCTTTCAGGAAACCGCCGGATCGATGGAAGAGCGCACGCTCGCCGCGCGCGACAAATGGGGTGATGTCCCCGAAGTACGCGAAATCATCGAATTCATTCTGGCCCCCGCGAAGCGTCCGATTTGCACTGCGAGGGCGCGCGGTCACGATACGACTGAAGAGTGATGGCTCCTCCGCCGCAAAGAGCACTTGGCATTATTGCCGGCGGCGGCGAGCTGCCGCTCGCCATCGCCGATTGCGTAGTAGAGACCGGTCGCGACGTGTTCCTCTTGGCGCTGACGGGTTCGGCGGACGACACGGTTGCGGCTTATCCCCATGATTGGGTCGCGCTGGGCGAGATCGGAAAAGTATTCAAATTGCTGCATGCCAACAATTGCAGCGAAGTGCTTCTCGCGGGAAAGCTGGCTCGGCCCAAATTCTCCGAGATAAAGCTCGACCTGAAAGCGGCGCTGGTGGCACCGCGAGTGATTGCGGCTTCGCTGAAAGGCGACGACGCTTTGCTGCGTTCCGTGGTCGATATTTTCGAACGCGAAGGCATGCGCGTTGTGGGCGCGGCGGAAGCGGCGCCCGGCTTGTTGGCGCCCGAAGGACAAATGGGCCGTATCGCGCCCTCGCAGGAAGGCAAAGACGATGTCGTCACGGCGTTTCAAATCGTCCGCGCCATGGGGGCGCACGATATCGGCCAGGCGGCAGCGGTTTGCGGCGGGCTGACGCTGGCCGTGGAAGCGGCCGAAGGCACCGACGCGATGATCCTGCGTATCGCCAGTTTGCCCGAACATCTGCGCGGGACGCCTACCAAACGACGCGGTGTATTGGCGAAAGCACCCAAACCTATCCAGGACCGCAAGACCGATCTGCCGGTGATCGGCGTCACCACGGTAAAAAACGCCGCGTCCGTCGGACTCGCTGAAATCGCCGTGGAAGCCGGCGGCGCGCTGATCCTCGGCAAGCGTGCGGTGATCGAGGAAGCCGACCGGCTGGGTCTGTTCCTGGTCGGCGTCGCAAAGATCTGATCGCGATGGCAGGCGGCGACAAAAAACGAACTTTGATGCTGATTTGCGGCGAGCCGTCCGGCGATCTGCTCGGCGCCCAGCTCATGGCTGCGCTAAAAACCCTCACGGGGAACTCGATAAATATCGTCGGAGTCGGCGGCGATGCGATGGCAGCGCAGGGATTGAAAAGCCTGTTCTCGTTGGACGCCACGGCCATCATGGGATTGTACGAAGTTGTGCCGAAAATTCCGCAAATCCTGGCGCGCGTGCGCGAAGCGGCGGATTTTGCGGTGCGCACCCAGCCCGACGCCGTCGTGCTGATCGATAGCCCCGATTTCACCCATCGCATCGCCAAACGCCTCAAACGCATCGCGCCCCGCATCGTCACGGTCAATTATGTGGCGCCGCAAGTGTGGGCGAGCCGCGCCTATCGCGCCCGTGCCATGGCCAATTATTTCGATCTGGTGCTCGCTTTGCTGCCCTTCGAAGCACCGTTCTTTCAAGGCTACGGGCTGCCTGCCGTTTTCGTTGGCCATCCGGCGGTGGAGCGCGCCGCCCGCATGGTGGGAGGCGAGGCATTCCGGGCACGCCACGGCATTGCGGCCGACGCGCCGTTGCTCGCGGTTCTACCGGGCAGCCGCACAAGCGAGATCCGCTTTATCCTTCCCGTGTTTCGCAAAGCGATGACGTTGATCGCCGAGCGCGTTCCCGGCCTCATCACTGTTATGTCGACCGTGCAGCATGTTGCCGCGCGCGTGCGGGAGGGTACGGCAAGCTGGCCCGTCCCGCTGCACATCGTCGAAGGCGAAGCGGAAAAATTCGCGGCCTTTGATGCGGCCGATGTAGCGCTCGCTGCGTCCGGCACGGTAACAACCGAACTGGCGCTGTCTCGTACGCCGATGGTGGTGGGGTACAAAGTCGGATGGCTCACGGCCGCGCTGATGGAGCCGCTGATTCACGTAAAATTCGCCACCATCGTCAACCTGCTGCTGGACCGCGAAGCGGTGCCGGAATTTCTCCAAGCACGCTGCACGCCGAAACTCGTCGCCGAGGCGGCGGTAACGCTGTTAACTGACAAGTCCGCCGCCGCCCGCCAAACCGCCGATCTTGCTGAGGCCATGCAGCTTCTGGGGCAGGGCGCTGAGCAACCTTCGCTGCGCGCTGCGCGGGCCTTATTGGATTTCATCGGCCACGGTTAACGCCTGTGGCGAAAATGCCGTTGACGCCGCGCCGGCATGACCATAATTTCGCATCGCTATGACGATGAAGTTCAAGCGTACGACGAAGACGACGAAGCCCAACGGGGCTTCGGAGGGCGCGCGCGCGTAAGACAAAGATCGCATCGCTCGAACCGAAGCCCCCGCCGAAAGGTCCGGGGCTTTTTTGTTGCCCGCGCCCATGGAGAAGAGAATGAGACAGAACCCCACAATCGCGATCGTCGGTGCCACCGGCGCGGTCGGTGCGGAATTCCTCGGCTGCATCGAACGCCGCAATTTTCCGGTCGGAGCGTTGCGGGCGCTTGCCAGCGCGCGTTCCGCCGGAAAGACGGTGGACTTTCGCGGCCGGAAGATCGTCATCGAAGAATTGACCGAGGCGTCCTTTGACGGTGTCGACATCGCGTTGTTTTCCGCTGGCGGTAGCATTTCCAAGAAATTCGCCCCCATCGCGGTGAGGGCGGGAGCGGTTGTGGTGGACAATTCTTCTGCCTTCCGGATGGCCGCGAACGTCCCGCTTGTGATCCCGGAAATCAACGCGCGCCGCATCAAGGAACATAATGGCATCATCGCCAATCCGAACTGTGCGGCGATCACCGCCTTGGTGCCGCTGTGGCCGATCCATCGCAAGAACCGCATCAAGCGGCTGATCCTTGCGACCTATCAGGCAGCCTCCGGCGCGGGCGCGGCAGCCATGGCCGAGCTGTCGGACTCCACCCGTGCTTATCTGGACGGCCGGCCTTATCAGCAGAAGGTGTTGCCGCATCCCTATGCCTTCAATCTCTTTAGCCACAACACGGCGATCGATCCCGCCACCGGCTATAACGACGAAGAGACCAAGGTTATCAGGGAGACCAAGAAGATTTTTGAGGACGATGCGATCGCCGTGGGCGTCACCTGTGTGCGCGTGCCGGTGCTGCGCGCCCATTCCGAGGCCATCACCTTCGAGTGCGAGAATCCGATCACCGAAGATGAAGTTCGCGCGATCCTCTGCGATGCGCCGGGCGTGAAGCTGGTCGACGACCGCGTCAAGAACTATTTTCCGATGCCGATCGATGCCTCCGGCCAAGGCGATGTACTGGTCGGGCGCATCCGCAAGGATTTGAGCGATCCTTTCGGCCATTCCATTGCAATGTTTGTCGCCGCCGATCAGCTTTTGAAAGGCGCGGCGCTCAATGCGGTGCAGATTGCAGAATATCTGCTGTAGCCAGGCGCCTGACGCGCGATTTCAGAATTAATCAGTCTAATTTGCGGTTGCTTGGCGCCAACAAGGCACACGAATCTGAAAGCGAGGATACGGACACGGCGGAATTCGCATGCACGCGAGCGGCTCGTTCGTAGTATCATGCAACCGGCCACCTGATTTTCGATGACCAAGTCAGTGACACGATGGGGGAATTCATGAGCGACAGGCGGACAGTCGTTTTCTCACTGGCAGGAACGCTTGCTGCCGCGGCGATGACGCGCGCTTGCATAGCGTCGCAATCATCGCAAGCAACGCCTTTGAGCCAAGCCTCACCGGACACGCCGAAGGCAACCGTGATCCCCGGCAAACCTCCCATACTCGATTTCGGAGACGGCGTGCGGGTGCCGTGCAACAAGGAAGCCTTCCTCACGCTATGGGAAGGCAAGACCTATTGGCTGACCTTCGGAGCAGGCCGATCGCACTATTCCGAGCAGGCGCAAGGCGGGGCAGTGCAGTATGCACGGGCGTCGATGAAGTTGTTGCTCATGACATTGGCATTTGCGCCCGACAAACTCGATCACGTCGATGGCGGCGGCTGGCGCTTGAAGTCGCGAGACATCAAGGACTTTGTGCATGGCGACATCGAGCTTCCGGGCAACCCGTTCTGGCCGACGAACGACACCAATATGGGCTTCGGTAATCTGGATGCAGGGGCTTTGGGCACTCTGAACTTCGGCACTCTGGGTTCTGTGGGCGGTAAAGCTTTCGATGTAACAGGCAGCTGGAACTATGCCGGCGGTTATGCCGCCTATGTCGTATTCAAAAAGGACGCATCCCTGGACTATGTGCGCTCGCACGCGCAAATCCTTCCCGAATGAAGAAAGACATCCTTGCGCGGCCTGCGATCAAGCCCGGGGCGGTTTCTGCGCCATTCTTTCGGCGCTGGGGGCAGACTAAGAAGGGCGCAGCAGCGACGTGTCACATTCACGCCGCAGCCAAAATAGCGGATGTATACGGATTGCTCATCACAAAAGAGGGCATCATGCAGATTTGCGATTGGCTGCTCAAACCGGTGCAAAGCTCCCGTATCGCTGGAATTGCGCTTGGAAGTGTCGTCCTCCTCGCATTGGCGCCTTGCGCCGCTCAGGTCTTGGCCTTGGCGGGACAAGACGCCAGCGACATCACCTTGCTCAACCATTCCGATCGGCAGGCCCACATCGAACTTTATGAAGACGCCGCAAGTTGCTCGGGCGACACCGCCGTGTTCGATGGCATTCAGCCAGGCAGTCAACGCGACGTGAAGGTTACCGCGCGACCGGAACAAGCGGTGTTCATGTCATTGGGTAGTTTTATCGGTGGCTGCAAAGTGATGTTCAGCTTCCCGATGGAGAAGATGAAAAAATACACGATTCATATCGGGGAAGGCGGCGCGAGTTGCCCTTACACGGTGACCGAGACCAGCGGATCGAATGAAATCCCCGTTGCCGCCACCGAACGGAGAATGACGCGACGACCCAGCGCTCTCTGCGCGCCAAAAGAATGAGCTAGAAATCTACCGCTTGTCGATCGGCACATAGTTGCGGGTTTTGGCCCCGGTATAGATCTGCCGCGGCCGGCCGATCTTCTGATGCGGGTCTTCCAGCATTTCTTTCCATTGCGCAATCCAGCCCACGGTGCGCGCCAGCGCAAACAAGGCGGTGAACATGCTGACCGGAAAACCGAGCGCCCGCAGCGTGATGCCGGAGTAGAAGTCGATGTTCGGATAGAGCTTTTTTTCGACGAAATATTCGTCCTGCAGCGCGATGCGTTCCAGCTCCATCGCCACCTTCAACAGCGGCGTATCGTGCAAGCCCAACTCGTCGAGCACCGCGTGACATTGCACCTGCATCGCCTTGGCGCGCGGATCGTAATTCTTGTAAACGCGATGGCCGAAGCCCATCAGGCGGAAGGGATCGTTTTTGTCTTTGGCGCGGCGGATGAACTCGGGAATGCGATCGACGGTGCCGATCTCTTCCAGCATCTTCAAGGCGGCTTCGTTGGCGCCGCCATGCGCGGGGCCCCACAAGCAGGCAATGCCCGCCGCTATGCAAGCAAACGGATTGGCGCCGGACGAACCGGCTAGCCGCACGGTGGAAGTGGATGCGTTCTGCTCGTGATCGGCATGCAGGATAAAGACCGTGTCGAGCGCTTTGGCGAGAACCGGGTTCACCACATACTCCTCGGCCGGCACGGCGAAGGACATGCGTAGGAAATTCTCCGTGTAACCGAGCTTGTTGTTGGGATAAACAAATGGGTGCCCCGTGTGATAACGAAATGCCATCGCCGCGATCGTGGGAATCTTGGCGATCAAACGGTGGCTGGCGATTTCGCGTTGCTTCGGATCGTTGATGTCGGTCGAGTTGTGATAAAACGCCGACAGCGCGCCGACCACGCCGCACATCACCGCCATGGGATGCGCGTCACGGCGGAAGCCGCGGAAGAAAGACGCCAGCTGCTCATGCACCATCGTATGATGGGTGATGGTGAAGTCGAATTCTTTCATCCGCGCTTTGGTGGGCAACTCGCCGTACAGCAACAGATGGCAGACTTCCATGAACGTCGAATGTGCGGCGAGCTGGTCGATCGGGTAGCCGCGATAGAGCAGGATGCCCTTGTCGCCGTCGATGAAGGTGATGTCGCTCTCGCAGCTCGCGGTCGAAGTGAAGCCGGGATCGTAGGTGAAGAGATCCGCATCATTGTACAGTTTGCGGATATCGACGACGTTGGGGCCCTCGCTGCCCGCAAAGGCCGGAAGCTCATAGGTCTTGTTCATGTAGGTGAGCGTCGCCGTACCGGCGGGAACAGCCTTGCTTTCCTTCATGTGCCTTCTCCTGGCTTCAACCGCACTGCCTCATCTTGCAGTGCAGCAAATAAATGGGGTTCCTGTCAATTTCTACGCAGCTTTCTGCCTCTAGGCTTCGCAAAGCTGTAATTTATGCACTGTAAGCCCTTATCCGCGCGATAAATTCGTCCTTCCCGAGCACTTCCAACATAGCGAAAACCGGCGGCGAGGTGGTCTTGCCTGTTAGGGCCGCCCGGAGCGGCTGCGCCACTTGGCCCAGCTTGAGTCCTTTTGCGTCCGCGAAGGCACGAGCCTGTTCTTCCAGCGCCGCTCCCGTCCAAGGCGATCCTTCCGTCAGCGCCAGGAATTCGCCGTTGGTGCGGCGTGCCTCATTGGTCATGACTTTTTGCGCGGCTTCGTCGAGTTCGCGCGGTCCGTCCGTGAACAAAAATGCTGCCGCTTCAGCCAGTTCTTTGATGGTCTTGGCACGTTCCTTAAGGCTTGGCATGGCGGCGATGAGGCGCGCGCGCGCTTTCTCGGCGATCGGCGGGATCGCAAGTTCTCGTGGAAGCGCGAGCCATGCTTCAACCTCGTTGGCCAGCGCCGCATCGTCCGTCGCACGGATGTAATGCGCATTGAGATTGTCGAGTTTTTTGAAGTCCAATCTGGCCGGACTTTTGCCGATGCTTTCGAGATCGAACCATTCGATGGCTTGCGCCGTCGGAATGATCTCTTCATTGCCATGGCTCCAGCCCAGACGCAGCAGGTAATTGCGCATGGTCTCGGGCAAATAGCCCATGTCGCGATACGCCTCGACGGCGAGCGCACCGTGACGCTTGGAAAGCTTCGCGCCATCCGGCCCATGAATTAGCGGCAGATGTCCATAAATAGGCTCCGGCCAGCCCATCGCTTGAATGATCTGCAGCTGCCGCGCCGCATTGTTGAGATGGTCGTCGCCGCGAATGACATGGGTAATGCCCATGTCGAAATCGTCGACCACCACCGCCAGCATATAAGTCGGATTACCGTCGCTGCGTAGCAGAACCATGTCGTCGAGCTGATCGTTGGCGAACCGCACATCGCCTTGCACCACATCGTGCACAATCGTTTCGCCGGTCTGTTTGGCCCTCAGGCGAACGGCAAAGGGCGCGCCCGAAGGGGCATCGCTGGGATCGCGGTCGCGCCAGCGTCCGTCATAGCGGATCGGCTTTCCGGCCGCCCGCTGGGCGGCACGCATTTCGTCGAGTTCGGCTGCGGTCGCGTAGCAACGATAGGCTTTTCCGGCGGCCAGCAACTGTTCGACCACGTCGCGATGGCGGCCGGCGCGCGGATATTGATAAACAGTCTCATCATCCCAATTCAGCCCAAGCCATTGCAGACCGTTCAGGATCGCCCCCACTGCCTCGGGCGTGGAGCGTTCGCGATCGGTATCCTCTATACGCAGCAAGAACGTGCCGCCCGTGTGGCGAGCATAGAGCCAATTAAACAAGGCCGTACGCGCCCCGCCGATGTGGAGCATTCCGGTGGGCGACGGTGCAAAACGCAGGACTGGCTTTTTGTTTTCGGTCATGATGGGTGGCGGATGGTGACATCCGGCTTTAAGTGAATCCGAAGCTTCTGGCAAACGGTGCCATGGGGGGAAGGTTTATACCGTCGTTTGGGCGCTTAGCGCCGCAATTCGGCGGGCTCGATGGAGCCGCGCTGAAAGAGGCTGCTGCGCGGTCTATTTCCGGTCTGCGCAAACAAGCTTTGGCCGATCAAACGCGCTGGCCCCTGTGGCTGCCGGTGGCGCTTGGGGCGGGCATCGGCGTCTACTTTGCGCTTCCTATCGAGCCGATATGGCCGCTCGCTGTGATGGCCGCTTGCATCGCACTCGTGGCTTGTGCCGTATCGGCCAACTCTCATAAAGCGCCACTGCGTATCGCCATGGCGCTTCTGGCTGCGGCCTCGCTGGGCTTTGCCGTGGCCAAGATACGCACCGAGGCGGTTGGGGCCCCGGTGCTGTCGCGCAAAATGGGGCCGGTGGGGATCGACGGACGTGTCGAGTCCGTTCAAGCCCATGGCGAAGGAATGCGGCTGGTGTTGGGCGCCGTTGTGCTGCGGCGTCTGCCGCCGGAACGGACGCCCGCCCTGGTGCGCGTCTCGGTGCGCAGTGGCGCCGACGCGCTGATACCGGGTCAATGGATACATCTGACGGCTGTATTGCTGCCGCCCCCGGGGCCGGCCGTGCCGGACGGCCATGATTTCGGGCTGGCCGCTTATTACGAGCGCATCGGCGCGGTCGGTTACGCGTATGGGCGGCCCAAACTCATTGCCCCGCGCCTCGCCGATGGTTGGAACGATCGCATCAAGCTCTCGGTCGCCAAACTGCGCTGGCAGATGACCGCGCGAATCCATGCGGTGCTACCCGGGAGCATTGGCGGCATTGCCTCCGCTCTTATCACCGGGGACCGGGGGGCCATCGCCGACGAGGACGAGCAAGCGCTGCGCGACGCCGGGCTGGCGCATGTCTTGGCCATCGCCGGGCTGCACATGGCGCTGGTGGGGCTGGGTCTTTTCTGGACCGTGCGGGCCTTGCTAGCGCTGATCCCGGCCATTGCCTTGCGCTACCCGATAAAAAAATGGGCGGCGCTCGCCGCGCTGGCCAGCGCGGCCTTCTATCTTGTCATCAGCGGCGCCGCGACGCCGGCGACGCGCGCCTTCGTGATGCTCGCCACCATGCTGCTGGCCGTCCTGTTCGACCGCCCGGCGCTGTCGATGCGCTCGTTGGGTCTGGCCGCGACGATCATCCTTATGTTGCGGCCGGAGAACCTGCTGGAGCCCGGTTTCCAGATGTCGTTTTCCGCAGTGGTCAGCTTGATCGCAGTGGCCGAATGGGAGCAGGCGCGTCGGGCCCGCCGCATGGAGCCGCGAGGTCCGCAAAGATTTGCCGCGCGTGCGGCGCTATATGCGCGGGATCGCCACCACCAGCTTGGTCGGCAGTTTGGCGACGGCGCCTTATGCCGTCTTCCATTTCGACCGCGCCACGCATTACGCCGTGCTGGGCAATTTGCTCGCCATGCCGGTGATGGGGTTCGTCACCATGCCGGCGGCGGCGCTATCGGTGATCCTGATGCCGTTCGGGCTGGATGCTTGGCCGTTGCGTGTCATGGGCTGGGGCATCGAGATCATGCTGAGTGTGGGCCGCTTTGTTTCCGGCTTGCCCGGCGCGGTTTCGATCCTCTCGGCTTGGCCGATCGTGGCCCTGGTCCTGCTGTCACTGGGCGGATTATGGATCGCGATCTGGCGGCGCGCTTGGCGCTGGTTTGGTTTGGTGCCGATGCTGGCCGGAGTGGCGGCAGCGTATGCGGCGCCCGGACCGGATGTCTTGGTGGCGCGCGATGCGCTGACCATTGCCGTGCGCGGCAGCGACGGCCTGCTGCGCTTTGTGCGGCCGCCGAAAGACGATTACTCGGCGA
Organism: uncultured Alphaproteobacteria bacterium; assembly: GCA_963766355.1. Lineage (GTDB taxonomy): Bacteria > Pseudomonadota > Alphaproteobacteria > Micropepsales > Micropepsaceae > Rhizomicrobium. The sequence goes on along the minus strand of CAVXZV010000021.1, from coordinate 53,203 downwards.
GCGAATGGCTGAAGCGCGACGGCGACGAGCGGGACTCTGACAGCGCAGTCGCCACACCCGACAATGGCGTGCGATGCGACGCTTATGGATGTATCGCCAAAGCGCGCAATGGAACGTTGATCGCGCTGCCCTCGCGCATCGATGCCTTGGCCGAGGATTGCGCCACCGCAAAACTCGTGATCAGCGCGGTGCCGACGCGCGGCTATTGCAACGGGCCGCAATTGATCATCGACAAGTTCGATGTCGCCAAAACCGGTGGCTATGCAATTTGGCTCGGCGACCCCTGGCGCATCAAAACCGTGGAAGGCGAGCGGGGCAGGCGGCCTTGGTCGGCACAACTTTCAAAAAGAGCAACGCACTGAAACATCCCCCCCACCGAAAAATCCGCTGCGCGAATTTTTCGGCTCCCCCACAAGGGGGGAGCGAAGGCATGTGCTAATACCGTCTTATTAGTCCAACCAGCTTGCCTTGCACGCGCACGCGGTCGGCGCCATAGAGCCGGGTTTCGTAGGCGGGATTGGCCGCTTCAAGCGCGATGGAATCGCCGCGACGGCGCAAGCGCTTCAAGGTCGCTTCGCTGTTGTCGACTAGTGCCACGACGATCTCGCCGGTGATGGCGGTATCGGCTTCCTGGATAATGACGGTGTCGCCGTCCAAGATACCTGCGTTGATCATGGAATCGCCGGTGACCTCGAGCGCGTAATGATCGCCGCGCCCGAGCATGCCGCTGGGCACCGGAACGTCGGCCATCTTGTTCTGTAAGGCTTCGATCGGCGTGCCCGCCGCGATGCGGCCGACGAGGGGCACATTGACGGCGCTTTCGCCTTCACCGATGGGGCGGCGCGGCGTGCCGGCACCGCGCGTATCGGCCGACAGCCGGTTCTCGCCCCGCACATGGCGGCCCGGGCTCATGCGCTGCGCTTGATTGCGCGTGGTGGCGGGACGCAGCGTCTCAGATACATTGTCGGGCAGCTTGATGATTTCGAGCGCGCGGGCCCGCTTTTCCATGCGGCGCAGGAAGCCACGTTCTTCGAGCGCCGTGATCAGGCGGTGGATGCCCGATTTGGACTTCAGATCGAGCGCATCCTTCATTTCGTCGAAGGAGGGCGGAATGCCGCTTTCGCGCACCCGTTCGTGGATGAACATCAGCAGTTCGTATTGTTTGCGGGTGAGCATTGCCACGCCTCCATTGTGCCGTTTCTTCTGATTCGTGCCGGCGAACAAATCCGAAACATGGAGAATCGTTCTACTTTAGTTCTTTGGAGGCGTCAATGAGCAAAATGGGGCCTTTTGTCCTGCGAAACACGGCCAAGCACGCTGGCTGCTGCTTCGCGCGTCGCCGAGGGCGAAAGCCTTACTCGGCGATTGCGGCTACGGCGCCTTACTTTCCTGTAGCCGCAGGATCGTGAGTGAGTTTGGTTTAAATGTATAATAGAGCTTCGAGCCGACAAGCTGCAGCGCCTCCCGTTTGGGGTACATGTTGCGCGGCGCGACGATTGAATTCTCATCAGCCGGGCTGGTCAGGACGATAGCTTGCGCCACGTGGGCAAGGTTTGCGGCGTTTGTGCTCACAAGCGCCGCGACGGCGCTATTTGACGAATTCACGGCTTTGATGACGATCTCGTTTGTGCGCTCGTCTCGCGACGCGCTCGTGTAAAGAGCCTGGCGGCCAGCGTCCTGCCGAATTGGCAAAACAACGTCACCCCGATTTTCTCCGAACAATTTCTGCACATAGTAACAGGACGTGCCGTAAATGCGCCAGCTGTTGAGCGAATTCAGGTTTGAATTGCGCCGCGGATTGCGGCAGTCGGATAACGGTGCCCAAATCTTGACCGTGCAAACGTTCAAAGACGCTTTGGCGCAACATCATGTGGCTTGCAATGCGTCGGATGTGCGTGTGATCGGCAAGGACACGGTGACGAATCGCCATGTCGTGGAATTTGCTTGTAGGGAACATCCTGAAGGTCTGGTTGCCTATATCCCGCTGGATGACAGCCTGGCTCCGTTCGAAACAATGGATTGTGTGACCGCTACCAAGCGCGGGCTTACATGCAAACTGATGCCGGTAAAGTGAATCGCCGGGAATTGCGGCTCGCCGTCGCGGCGGCCGGGCTCGAGCGTGATCTGTCATTCAGGTTGGTTAACTTTCCCGGCGGATCTTGACATCTGCGGGGAGCGGCGAGATATTGTCAGACAAATAGAAAAACGGCTCGCCGAAATGGGGGGACTCATGTCCATGTCTGTCGCTTGCACGCGCGGTCGCGCATTCGCTCTCCTGACCACAGGGTTGCTGGTACTGGCCTTCACGCTCTCAGCTTGCGGTGGCGGTGATGGTTCCAGCGGCTCACCAGGCGGCGGTTCCTCCGGTGGGGATACGGCCACGCTCGTCAGCATGGACAGCACCTATCAGCTCAAGCTCGTCAATGCTTCGACCGCGCAGACCTTGACCATAGCCGGTAAAAGCCAACTGGCAGGCGCCGCCATCGCCACGGCGGCGGACGACGGCTCAAGCGCGCAGCGCTGGCACGTCATGCCAATTGCCTCGGGTGAGTACAATATCGAGAACCTGCTGACACACCAGGTCATTGGTATCTCGAGCGCTTCGACCTCGGTTGGCGCCGCAGCCGTGCAGTGGGCCGACAACGGCACGAACGACCACATGTGGTCATTCTACAAGGTGTCCGATGGCAATTATATCCTGAGGAACGTCAACAGCGGCCTCTACCTGCAAAGCGATGCTTCGGGGGCAATAACCCAGGGCGCGCGCGCCGTCTCCTCCACATTACAAGAATGGACGATCACCGTGACGGCGGATCTGGCCTATCCGATGCCGATGACCGTGTCCGGCACCGGCATCTTCGTCCATGACCCGAATATGATCCAGGATATACACGGTACCTTCTGGCTTTACGGGACGCACAATACGTTGGCCAGTTCGACCGATATGATCAATTTCACGGCGGTAGCCGCGGGCGACATTTCGCCGGATTTCAGCTGGTGGGCCAGCAAGAACACGACGGGGACCGGTGGGCGAACCGACATTTGGGCGCCTAGCGTGATGTACGCCAACAGCACTTACTATCAGTACTACGCGATCCCGGTCTATGACACGCCCTCCGTGGCCGGCAGCAATAAAGGGCCGGAGGCCGTGATCGCGCTGGCGACCAGCACTTCGCCAAGTGGGCCATGGACGGATGCGGGCCAGATCATCGCCTCCTGCGGCACGACCTCGGGCTGCACGACGGGCTTCAACGCCATCGATCCGGCCCCCTACGTCGATACCGCGGGCAATTGGTGGCTCACCTTCGGCTCATGGTATGATGGGATTCACGTCCTGCAACTCGATCCGTCCACCGGCCAGCGCCTAGCCTCGAATTCAACCCTCTACAACATCGCCAAGCGGGACGCGGGCGAGGAGGGATCGTTTATCTTCCCATACACGGTCGGCGGCACGCACTACTTCTACTATTTCGCGTCGATCAATGTCTGCTGCAACGGCGTCAGCAGCACCTACCGCATCATTGTCGGCCGCTCGACCAGCCCGACGGGGCCGTTCCTCGATCGTGGCGGGCTCGATCTCATGAACGGCGGTGGCACGATCCTGCTCAGCACGCATGGCAATATTTACGGACCCGGAGGGCAGAGCGTGCTTCTGGTCGGTTCCCAGGTAGTACTGAACTATCACTACTATGACGGCACCGATAACGGCGTGCCGAAGCTGGGCCTGAACAATCTCCAGTTCGACGCCGACGGCTGGCCCTATGTCCATTGAGGTGGATGCCGAGGTCTAGAAGATGAAGACGAACTTCGCCGGCGCGCCGCTGTATACAGGAGGCTCGGGCTGACTGTCTTCCCGGCCCTCATCAAGAGAGTCACTCCGGTTGGGTAACACATTCGGGGAGGTCAACGAGGGAGGATCGGGCTTGAAAGTGGCGGTCATGCGGCTGTGGAGCCCGGTTGTTGCTGTTGCTCTGCTGCTGTCGCCAGCGGCGGCCCAGGTCATCGGCATTGATGATGGCGGCGTAAGCCGCACTTATTGCACGGCTGCTCAAAACGGTGGCGTCAAATATGCGAGCACCGGCAGGGACGCCATCCCGCCGGTGTACCGTTCGATGATGGAACGCGCCGGACAGCGATACGAAATCAGCGTCGATCTTCTCGACGTCGTGGCGCGCCAGGAATCCAATTACGATCCGCGAGCCTTATCGCCGAAAGGGGCGATCGGAATCATGCAGTTAATGCCCGCCACGGCGCGCGCATTGGGCGTTAACCCCTATGATGCCGAGCAGAACATCTTTGGGGGCGCAATCTATCTGCGACACCTGCTGAATGCCAATGGCGGCCGGATCGACTTCGCATTGAGCGCGTACAATGCCGGACAGGGTATAATTGCACGCTATGGTGGGATCCCTCCCATTAAGGAAACCCGTGCCTATCTGTTGCGAAACTTCGAAAACCTGGCGCAAAAGAGCGATTCGTTGTTGCCTCTGGCTGCAGCCAATAGCGAGACGGGTTACATCCAGATTTGCCGGCGATAACAAAAGGGGCAGGAAATGAACCACGCGAAAGTCAGCGCTGCTTTGACCGCCGCTGTCATTATGGTGTCCGACGCGGCGCAGGCCCAAAGCAGCAACCCGGTTCTCGGGGCGGCGAACTGGGTCAGGGATTTGCTCATGGGGCCCCTTGCCACGACGGTAGCAGTCATTGCCGTGGCCATGGTGGGATTTATGATGCTGACAGGCCGCATGAATTGGAAACATGGCGCAATCGTAATCCTCGGATTGTTCATCCTGTTCGGCGCGCCGCACATTGTCGCGTCGATCCAAGCGGCCGCGGGCCCATAGCGATATGGCTGGTCTGGTCCATACGCCGGTTTTTAAGGCCCTGACGCAGCCGCAGATGTTTGCGGGCGTGACCTATAGCTACTTTATCGTCAACGGCGTCGTGACCACCGAGGCGTTCCTTATCACTCATTCCCTCTGGTCGCTCGCGGTCGCTCTGGTCGTGCATGGCATCGGATATCTCGCGTGTCTGCGCGAGCCGCGTATCTTCGATCTTTGGCTGATCAAGGTGTCGAAGTGCCCGCGCGTCCCCAATTGGCGCTTCTGGCGCTGCAATTCTTATGGGCCCTAAGCGATGACGTCGGGTCGGAACGCGTTGTACGGAATTGCGGCGTTGTTCAAATCGGACGCAAAGGTCGGCGACCGACTGCCATACGACCGCTTGATCGACGAGCGCACGATACTATTGCGCGACGGATCGCTGATGCAGTCGATACAGCTCGACGGTTTTGCGTTCGAGACCGCCGACACCGATGAAGTCAACCACCGCCAGGTCCTGCGCAACGCCGCGTTCCGTGCCATCGGGAATTCCCGTTTTGTCGTCTATCACCACATCATCCGTCGCCGCGTCCGTGTCGGGTTTGAATCCCATTTCGAGAACCCGGCCGCGGCCTTGATCGATGCACGCTGGCAGGAGCGGCTGTCTTCGAAATCGCTGTTCGTCAACGACCTGTTTCTCACCGTCGTGCGGCGCAATCCGCGGGGAAAGGCCGGAATTGCCGGGAAGGCAGCCTCCCTGTTCCGACGGAAATTCGGAGAAAATACGCAAGCAGCGCAACTCTCGCGCGATCTGAAAGAGCTGCAGGCGGCCACCGATGGGCTGGTGGCCACCCTCGCGGCCTACGGCCCCAGGTGGCTGGGTGGCTATGAGTTCAAGGAACGGGCGTTGCAGCGAGCCGCTGGAACTGCTGTCGGCGCTTTATAACGGCGAACTCCGGCCAGTGCTGAAGCCGTCCTCGGACCTGGGACACTATTTGCCGTACCGGCGCGTCAGCTTCGGTTTCGATGCGTTTGAGCAATCGGCTGCGAGCGAGGGCAAGGACTTCGGCGCCGTCATCTCGCTCAAGGACTATCCTCCGCAGGCGACGCCCGGCATGATCGATGCCATTCTGCGCCTGCCGTTCGAAATGGTGCTGACGGAAAGCTTCGGCTTCGTCGACCGTCAAATCGGTCTCGAGCGCATCGAACTGGCGCTGCGGCGCCTCAAGGCGGCCGACGACGACATCGTCTCGCTGCGCGGCGGCCTGCAGGCGGCCAAGGACGATCTGGCTACCGGCGCCTTCGCGCTGGGCGAGCACCATCTCAGCCTCTTGGTGCGCACCAAATCGCTGGAAACCCTCGACGGCGCGGCGGCGCAATGCCTCGCCGCCCTGGCCGATGTCGGCGCGGTTGCGGTGCGTGAAGACCTCAATTTGGAACCCGCTTTCTGGGCGCAGTTTCCCGGCCTGGAGAGCTATATCGCGCGCAAGGCATTGATTTCCACGGACGCCTATGCGTCGTTTGCCAGTCTGCACAGTTTTCCAATCGGCCAAGCCGAAGGAAATCATTGGGGCCAGGCGATTACCGTTTTCGAAACCAGTTCCGGCACGCCCTATTTCTTCAATTTCCATAAGTCTGATCTCGGCAACTTCACGGTCATCGGGCCGTCGGGCTCCGGCAAGACTATGGTGCTGAACTTCCTGGCGGCACAGGCCCAGAAGTACGAGCCGCGCACGGTTCTGTTCGACAAGGACCGCGGCTCGGAGATTTTCGTTCGTGCGATCGGCGGCCATTACACGGCGCTGAGGCCGGGCGAACCGACGGGCTTCAATCCGCTGCAGCTCGATGACACGCCCGTCAATCGGGCCTTTCTGAAGGCGTTCATCTCACAATTGGTCATGCAGCCGGGCGAGCCGTTGAGTGCCGACGAACAGGCGATCGTGGTGAGCGCGGTTGATGCGAATTATCAGCAAGAGCCGCAGTTTCGGCGCCTGCGCCATTTGCGCGAGCTTCTCTCGGGAGCGCGACGGCCAACCCGCGGAGACTTGGCCGATCGTCTGATGCCGTGGTGCAGCCAAAGCGAACAGGGCTGGTTGTTCGACAATGCCGTGGATCGGCTCGATATCGGGGCGCGAACGGTCGGCTTCGATATGACCCAGCTGTTGAACGAGCCGAGCTTGCGTACGCCGTGTATGATGTATCTGTTCCACAGGATCGAGGAGCGGCTCGACGGAAAACCCACGCTGATCATCATCGACGAGGGTTGGAAGGCGCTGGACGACGACGTGTTTGCGGCTGCCATCCGCAACTGGATGAAAACCTTACGCAAGCGCAACGCCATTCTGGGGTTTGCAACCCAAAGTGCGCGAGACGCTCTGGATTCCCGAATCGCATCAGCGATCATCGAGCAGGCCGCCACGCAAGTGTTTCTTCCCAATCCTCGCGCGCAGGCCGAGGATTATTGTACCGGCTTCGGTCTGACCGCGCATGAACTCGATCTCATCCGGGCGCTGCCGGACCATTCGCGATGCTTCTTGGTCAAGCATGGCAACCACTCGGTTGTCGTGCGGTTCGATCTCAGTGCCCATCCGGACCTCATTAAGATCCTGTCGGGCCGTGAAAGTACGGTGCGCCGTCTCGACGAACTCAGGGCCAGTTTGGGCGATGATCCGGCGGCTTGGTGGGAGCCGCTACTCGGCGAGCCTTATCCGGGCGTCGCCGGTGCCGATCGGAGGGCGTCATGAATTGTCCTGCCATCTCGATCGCCGGCGAAACCTCCGTGTCCGGATCTTTGCAGGCGATGGACTGCCAGATCGAGCAGTCGGTGGAGGTTGGCTACAACCGTTTGTTCGGTGCGGGCGGGGTCTTTGCCGAGACGCTGACGGTCCTGCTGACCGTCTATGTGGCGCTGCTGGCCTATGGTTTTCTAACCGGGCGCACGCGGCTCACCGTTGCGATGATGAGCCCGCGGCTGGTGACCATGGCCCTGGTGATCACCTTTGTAACGGTTTGGCCCGCCTACCATACCATCTTCTACGGGCTGTTCATGTATGGGCCGGATCGGGTTGCCTCTGCATTGTTGGGACAGAGCGGCAGCGCGGTGATGAACTTCGCGCAGACTCTGGATGGACTGTTCGTGCGCTTCGCCGATATTGCAAGGAGCCTCGAAGAGTCGCCAACGACCGGAGTTTCTGCAACCGCACCCATGGCGATGCCGGTGGTTCTGTTCTGGTTGAGCGGCCTCATTCTCTTGGTGACGACTCTCGGCCTATTGATCCTGACGCGTCTTGTCCTCTTTCTGCTGCTCGTCCTGGGCCCGCTGTTTATCGTTCTGGGGTTGTTCAATCAGACCCGCGGACTGTTCAATGCCTGGCTGAGGACCGCCGTCTTATTCGCGCTGGCACCGATGCTGACCGTGCTGGGCGGGACCGCGGCGTTAACACTATTCGTACCGCTCCTGAATTATATAGCGCTCGATCCCCAGAGTGCCGTAACGGCGGTCCAGCCCATCGTCGTGCTATTCATGGGATCGCTCGTCTATGCCGCCTTTCTCGCCACCCTGATGTGGGTTGCCGCATCCTTGGTGAAGGACTGGCAGGCGGCCTTGCGCGATAAATCGGACAGGGGCCACACGGTGGCACTGTGGCTATGGTCGTCGCCTCGACGCAGTCGGCCGGCGCGCCGCAGCGCACGGATTCTAGCGATGATCGCAATCGAGATTTGCAGGAGGCCATCATCTCGCGGCAGATCATCACCGGGACTGCGCCTATTGTTGTGCAGGGCACTGGGCAAAGCGACCGGTTCATGCACGCGCAAGGACTTGGCCAGACCTTCCGGCGGCCCAATCCGGCGGCGCGTTTTATCGAAAGAACCAAGCGATGAGCGCGCGGACCATGATCCGGCGGGGCGTTATCGGCGTCGGCGCCGCCATCGTTTTCGGCGGTGGTGTTTTTGCCCACCCGGCGGCACTGAGTGCTCGAATCAAGACCATCGAGTTTGCGGAAAACACGACGGTGGTGATCGAGGGGTGTACGAATTTCCAGACCACGGTGATATTCGACCCGGATGAGAAGATTGAGAATGTCGGCTTGGGCGATGCCAATCAGTGGCAAGTCATGCCCAATAAGCGAGCCGATCTTTTGTTCGTCAAACCGCTCGTTGCCCATGCATTCTCCAACATGACCGTCGTGACGCCAAGGCGCGTCTACAATTTCGAGCTGCGCAGCGCGCCCCAGGCGGCATGCCGCGGGGGCAGGGTGGTCTATACATTGCGGTTCCATTATTTGGACGTTCCGGCCAAGGCATCTGCATCGGCCGGATCGGCCGACCTGGCGTCCCTTTTGCCGCCACCGGAAAAGCGCAACAGCGCTTATACCTACTCCGGTGACACGCCCCTTGTTCCTTTTCGCGTCTTCGACGACGGTAAGTCGACCTTCTTCCTGTGGGAGAAAGGTGTGGCGACACCGGCCATCTACGTTGTCGGAAGCGACGACAAGGAAAGTCTCGTGAATTATTCGAACCACGGCGAGTATGTGGTGGTCGATTTGGTCGGCAAAGGATTCATGCTGCGCCGCGGCGATCAGTCCGCGAAGCTATATAACGACGCCTTTGTGGTTCCTAAACTCGATGCGCAGTCCCCGCAGCCGGCGGAGAAGCCGCAGCACAGTTCTTGGCCTTTCTGAGGAGGGTGACCATGGCAAACGCACCGCGAAAACCGCCAGGCAACGACCCGCGCATCAAACTGGGCAGTGCGGAACTCCAAGCGGCGTCCGAGGCCTCCCATCCGCAGGTCGGCGGTAAGGCATCGAAGCTCGATTTCGGCATGCTCGCCATTGTGGCGGCTGCCCTCGCCATCGGTGCCGTGGCCTGGTTCGCTTTGACCGCGCATACGCCGCCGTCGGCACAACCTGCAACGCGCGCGCCCGTGGCGAAACCGGCCCTACAAGTGCAGAGTTCTTCATCGCCAGCACCGTCGCCCGCAGGGTTACCGGCAACGATCGCGCAAGGCGGGCCGCTCAATGCGCGCGCTGTTACCGGTTTGCCGGCAAGCAGCGATGCGCACGCGCCGGTCATGATCATCGACAACTCGGTGCCGAGGGCGGAAGGACCGCCCAATAAAGCGACCGCGGCGCAGGAAGGTGTTGCGGCGCTGCTTGACCCCAATGAGCAGTTTGCGGCGCGGGTCGGTGCCGCGGACGAAAACACATCCTCGCGCATCGCCGACCCTGTCCACACCATCCCGCAGGGAACTGTCATTCCCGCCGTGCTGGAAACGGCGCTTAACTCCGATCTGCCCGGTTTTGCGCGCGCCATCGTCTCGCGCGACATCAAGGGGTTTGACGGCAGTGCCGTGCTGGTGCCGCGCGGTTCGCGTTTGATCGGGCAATACAAGAGCAACCTGTCGAGCGGCGTTAAGCGGATGTATGTCATCTGGGGACGGCTGCTTCGGCCCGACGGCGTCTCGATCCAACTTGGTTCTCCGGCAACCGACGAGGTCGGGCAGGCTGGGATTGCGGGCGAGGTGGACACGCATTTCCTCAAACGTTTCGGCGCGGCGATGCTGTTATCGGTAGTGACGGGGCTTGCCACCTCCAATTCGGGTACGGCGATCGTGATCGGTTCGTCTGGCGGGGCGCAGACGGCCGCCTCCGATGCCTTGGGTGTCGATGCGAAGATTCCGCCGACCGTTACGGTCGAGCAGGGAACGGTGATACAGGTTTTTGTCGCGCGCGACCTGCATTTTGGTGAGTGAGATGGCCCCCGAGCCCGCGCCCGAACTGCTCGACGGAGTCTATCTAAGGACGTGGCTCAAGCCGTTTATGCCCTGGCTGGAGCGCGATGACGTCAGTGAAATCCTGGTAAATCGTCCGGGCGAAGTCTGGGTGGAAGTTTCCGGTGAATCGGGAATGCGAAGATTCGATCTGCCTGACGTTGACGATATGTTGCTTGGCCGCTTGGCGGCACAAATCGCGCGTATGGCTCATCAAGGAATAAACCGCGAAAATCCGTTGCTAGCGGCCACGCTTCCGACCGGCGAACGTGTTCAGCTGGTTGGGCCGCCCGCGAGCGAGCACTGGGTGATGGCGCTTCGCCGCCATCACATGATGGATCTTGATCTTGAAGTCTATGATCGTGGCCCGATCGCCGCAGCGGCCGAAGAAGGCCTCGGCGATGTTGTGTCGGCCCGCCAAAATCCGGTGGAGTTTCTCAAAAAAGCAGTGGCAGCACGAAAGACAATTCTCATTTCCGGTGGAACATCGTCCGGTAAAACGACGTTTCTTAATGCATTGCTGAAGACGATCCCACTCAACGAACGCATCATCCTAGTCGAAGACACGCCGGAAATCGCTTGCGCTCATCCAAACGCCGTCAGTCTGGTGGCGGTCAAAGGCGAGTTGGGCGAAGCCCGCGTCGGTGTCGACGATCTGTTGCAGGCCTCTTTGCGGCTGCGTCCCGACCGGATCATTTTGGGCGAAATCCGAGGTGCGGAAGCCAACACCTTCCTGCGCGCCATCAACACAGGCCATCCCGGTTCGTTCACCACAGTCCATGCCAACACACCACAAGGAGCGCTGGAGCAGATCGCCTTGATGGTTTTGCAATCGGGCACACAATTGTCGCGCCAGGAGACGCTGGCTTACGCGGCCTCTTTGATCGACGTCGTCGTGCAGTTATCGCGAATGGGTGGCGAGCGCACTATTAGCGACATCGCACTGACACGCTAATACCGCCGGCTACAGCTCGTACACCGATACCTCCGGCTACAGTTCGTACACTTGATTCAGCTCCGGCATTTCCACCTGGGTTTTGCTTAAGGTTTGCGCGAAGCCATTCATGGCCGTCTCTTCGCCGTGAACCAGGAAGGTGCGGGCGGCGCCGGTTTGCTGTTGCCACGCCAGCAATTGCCGCTGGTCCGCATGGGCGGAGAAGCCGTTGATCGTGTGGATCTGCGCGCGTACAGGAACACGCTCGCCGAATATTCCCACCTCTTTGGCGCCGTCGATGATATTGCGCGCCAGCGTGCCATTGGCGGCAAACCCGACAAATACGATGCTCGATTCCGCGCGCGGCAGATTGTATTTGAGATGGTGGCGAATGCGTCCACCCGTGCACATGCCGGACCCGGCCATGATAACGGCGTCGCTCTTGATATTGTTCAGCGCCATGGACGCGGCGGCCTCGCGCGTCATATGCAATCCGTCGAATTGGAACGGATCATGCCCCTGGCCAACGCGCTCGGCGAGCTCCGGCTGCAGCATGTCCAGATTGCGCTCCATGATTTCGGTGACGGAGATCGCCATCGGTGAGTTGATGTAAACCTGCATCGACGGCGGCAGGCGATTGCTGTCGATGCCTTGATGGATGATGTAGATCAGCTCCTGCGCCCGCTCAACCGCGAAGGTCGGGACCACGACATTGCCGCCGCGCTGGAAGGTTGCTGTGATCGCCTCGTAGAACTCGTCGATCGACGTATCCAGGGTTTTGTGGTTGCGGTCGCCATAAGTAGTTTCCATCACCACATTGTCCGCGTGCGGAGGTTTGGCAGGACCGATCAGTAGAGGATCGTTCGTTTTGCCGAGATCGCCCGAGAACAGCACGCTTGATTGCCGCGCGCCTTCCGTCAACTGCAGGAAAACACAGGCGGACCCCAAGATGTGGCCGGCATTGATGAAGGTGGCCGTAATGCCCTTGGCAAGTTCGATCGGCTGATCGTAGCGCGCCGTGCGTCCGAAATTGGCTGATGCAATTGAGCGCATCGATCAGCGAGTAAAGCGGAGCGATCGGTTTGTCTTTGCTGCTGTGATTGGCTCTTTTCGCGCGAAGGCGGGCGTCTTCTTCCTGCAGATGGGCGGAATCGACCATCACGAGGCGCGCCAACTCCGCGGTCGCCGCCGTAGATATGATCTCGCCCTTAAAGCCGCGTTTGACGAGAAGCGGCAGCCTTCCGCAATGATCGAGATGGGCGTGGGTCAAAAGCACGATGTCGATGCCGGCCGGATCGAAACCGAAGGGATGCCCGTTCTCCTCTTCCAGTTCGCAGCCGCCCTGAAACAGTCCGCAATCGATCAGAATGCGCTTGCCTGCACATTCGAGAAGATGACACGAACCGGTGACGGTGCGGTCGGCACCGTAAAATGCAAGTTTCAAGGCAATCTCTCCCCGTTGACGAATGATACGGCACATTCATTACGCCGCGCGGCCTACACCGCGCGGCAATTAGAACGCGCGGCTTACGCCGCGCTTAGTGGCGTGCCGCTCTTGTCATACCAATGCAAGATGCCGTCCCAGATCTCCTGGGCAGTCTCGGTAAACCAGAACAATTCGCGGTCTTCCTGCGCAATGACACCTTCCTCGATCAGGAAATCCATATCCACGGCGCGGCGCCAATAGGATTCGCCAACCAACACGATCGGCATCGGTTGCGCCGTGCGTGTCTGAACCAGCGTGAGCGCCTCGAACAATTCGTCGAAGGTGCCGAACCCTCCCGGGAAAGCGACCAACGCTTTGGCGCGCAACAGAAAGTGCAACTTGCGGATTGCAAAATAGCGAAAATTAAAGCCGAGCCCGGGTGTGATGTAGGGATTGGGATATTGCTCATGCGGCAGGCTGATGTTGAAGCCGACGGTTTCGGCACCGGCATCGAAGGCGCCGCGATTGGCAGCCTCCATGATTCCCGGGCCGCCGCCCGTCACCACCGTGCAATGCAGCCCCTTGCCGGTCTGATTGGCCGTGCTGACAAGGCGGGCGAATTCGCGCGCCACGTCGTAATACTGGCTCTTCGCAACGATCCGTTCGGCGATGGCCAAGCGATGCGCTAGTTCTTTGTCAGCCGGATCATCGCTCAGCGCGGCCTTCAACGTGTCCGCTATGCGGCGCGCTGCGGCGGGTTCGCAAATCCGCGTGCTACCGAACACCACAATCGTGTTGCCGATGCCATGTTCTTCCAGCAGGAGTTCGGGCTTCAGGTAATCGATCTGCAAACGAATACCTCTGACAGGATCTTCCGCCAGGAAATCGAGATCCAGATCGGCCCGGCGGCTGGCCGGATTGCCAAGGATCGCCTTGATGCGTGCTGGAGCATCGGGGTCCTCGGCGGGATGCTTGGGGAACTGAGACGGCAAGGGTTCGTGTCTTTTTGCCGGGGGCGGGATTGGCGCTCTGTCGGAGTGTTTTGCCATGGTGGCTGTCCAAATGGGTGCTGCGCAGCGAGCTTTGGTTATATCGGCCGTGCGATGGACGGAATCAACCTTCCTCAGCGCGTCACCGGCGCGCGGACGAGTACCGTGAATCCGTCTTTGATGAAGACCGCGCGTGCCTCAGGCCCGCTCAAATAATCGAGAAAAGCGCGCGCTTCGGGCTTGGCGTCTTTGATCAGCGCGGCGGGATAGACGATCGGAGGATGGGAGCTTTCCGGGAACACGCCGACGATATGCACGCGCGGGTCGATCTTGGCATCCGTTTCATACACGATGCCGAGCGGAGTTTCGCCGCGCGCCACATAAGCAAGCGCCACGCGCACATTTTCGGCGGGCGCCAAATGATTTGCCACGCCATCCCAGGCGCCGAGGGCGATGAGCGCAGCCTTGCCGTATTTGCCGGCGGGCACCGAGGCGGGATCGGCGAGCGCGAGGCGTCCATTGCCGACGATCTTGGCGAGATCGAGCGGGGCTTTCAGCGCAACCGCGATGTTCAAATCCGCCGGCGAAATCAGCACCAGCCGGTTGCCGAGCAGATCGCGCCGCGTGTCGGGCATCAGCAAATTCTTCTTGTCGAGATAATCCATCCAATCGCGGTCGGCCGACAGGAACATATCCACGCCGCTCGAGGATTCGATCTGGCGCGCCAGTACGGATGACGCGGCAAAGGAGAAAACGATCTTCTCGCCCGATTTTGTCTCATAGCGCTTGCCGATTTCGCCCAAGGCGTCGGTCAGCGACGCGGCGGCAAACACCGTAAGACTAGCGGGGCGGTCGGCCGCTTTGGCCGCGAATGGGATGGTCGACAAGAGAACGGCCGCAACAATTTGCATGAAACGCAAGCGCATGAAATCTCTCCAATTGCGGTAGCCTGAATTGTTATCATGGCATTTCTTAGATGTCATGACAGAGACCGCGGCAGGCGCCAGACATGGCGAATTGAATTTGCGGCTTGGGGTAGCCACGAGCCGCTGCGGGCCGCAAAGATTTCTGCAACCAATCAATAGAGCGGGATGAAATCAACGCACTCGCCCGCATCCGCCGCCGGAACATTGGGGGCGCGGACGATGAGCGCGCCGGCCTCAGCCATCACTTTCAACATAGAGGAATCTTGCAGGGCGAAAGGTTCCACCCAATATTCGCCGTCCCGCAACATGCGCTTGGCGCGCATATAATCCTGGCGGTCGCCGTTGCCTGGCAGGGCGGTCGCCAGACGGGCGGGCCGGGTGGCGGGACCGCAATCGGTGCCCAGCATTGCGGCGACCGCCGGTTTGACGAACAGGATGGCGCAGACCAAGGTCGAGACCGGATTGCCCGGCATACCGAGCAGCGGCGTTTTACCAAGCCGGCCGAAAATCAGCGGCTTGCCCGGCCGCATAGCGACCTTCCAGAAATCGATTTTGAAATCGTCGGTGCCCAGCGCTTTTTGCACAAGGTCGTGGTCGCCCACCGACACGCCGCCCAGCGTGATGATGAGATCGGCATCGACATCGGCGACCGTGACGATCTCTTCCTCGGTGTCGGGCAGGATGCCGAAATCGCAAGGCGCGCCACCCCAGGCTTAAATCATGGCCGATAATCCGTATCCGGAGGATGCGGTGATACCGCCGGGCTTGTGCGCCTCGCCGGGCCGCGACAGCTCATCACCGATCGAAACGATGGCGACGCGCGGGCGGCGGCGCACTTTGGCTTGTGCGATATCGCCGGCCGCCAGCAAAGCGCAATCGCGCGCGGTGAGGCGTTTGCCTTTGGCAGCCAGCACGTCGCCGGTCTTGAAGTCCATACCCGCGGCACGAATATGCTGCGGCGTCACGGCATCCGCGGCAAACGATACCGTTGCGCCGCTCAGCGTGGCGTCTTCCTGAATGACGATGGCATCGGCGCCGTCCGGCACTACGCCGCCGGTGAAGATGCGCACCGCTTCGCCCGCACCCACTATGCCGGCAAAAGGATGACCGGCCGGCGCCGAACCGATCAAACGCCGCGTAGCGCCTCCGTCGGCGAGGCGCACCGCATAACCATCCATCGCCGATACGGAAAATGGCGGCTGGTTGGATTGAGCGAGAATGTCCTCGGATAGTACGCGTCCGTATAGATGCGCTATGTTTGCGATCTCGCTGTCGATCGGAAAAAACGCCGAGGAGATTCTTTGTGTGGCTTCTTCGACGCTGATCATTTGAACATATCCTCAACTCGAACCTTTGCGACGCGGGCCAGCCGGTCGGCGACGTCGGCTGGAAGTGCGCGCAAGCGCCCCGTCAGGAAGGAATAGATTTGCGCCGCGGGGACGCCGGCTTCCTTTGCCCATTCTGTCGCTCGCAAATGGTGCGAAACCATAAAGGCACGGAATGCTTCGCGCCGGCCCGTGGCATCAGGCCGCGGCGGCAGCGGCGCGGCGACTTCACTGATCAGTGCGGATGGCCGGGCGTGGCTGTGGGCTATGGCCGATGACGCTACGGCAGGTTTTCGGGAGGGACGCGGGGGAGGCGCCGTAAAGGCGCCGCTTTTGCCGCCGGATTTCGTCAGTAGGCGGATGGATTCGATGACCGCGGATTTGTCCACCGCTTTGGTCATGTCGTAGACCGTCAGCGCGGCGATGGAAACGGCAGTCAGCGCTTCCATTTCCACGCCAGTCTGTGCCACCGTTTTGGCGGTGGCCACGATGCGGACGGCGCTGCGGTCTTCGTCCATCTCGAAGGCGATCTCTACTTTGGTCAGCGGGATGGCATGACACAGCGGGATCAGCTCGGGCGTTTTCTTGGCCGCCATAATGCCGGCGATACGCGCGGCGGCAAAGACATCGCCTTTGGGTGCGTCGCCTGCCGAAATGGCTTCGAACGCACCGGCGGACAGGACGATGGACGCTTCGGCAGAAGCCTCCCGCGCGGTTGGTTCTTTGCCGGAAACGTCGACCATACGTGCCGCGCCGTCGTCGTCGAGATGGGTGAGTTTGGTCATGGGATTAACTTCGCGCCGATCAGTGCCGCCGTCGCGGCGGCGACATCGTTTTGCCGCATCAAGCCTTCGCCGATCAAGAAGGTGGTGACGCCGGCTTTTGCCAAAAGTGCCAGATCTTCGCGCCGCGACAGGCCGCTTTCGGCGACGATCAGGATATCCGGCGGAATGCGCGGGGCGAGCCACAATGTGGTCTCGAGTTCGGTGCTGAAAGTCTTGAGATCGCGATTGTTGATGCCGACCAGGTCGGCGCCAAGCGCGACGGCGCGTTTCAATTCGGGTTCGTCATGGATTTCCACCAACGCGTCCATGCCCCAAGCACGGGCCGAGGCGATCAGGGCCGCTGCCGCCGTGTCGTCGATCATCGCCAGGATGACGAGAATAGCGTCGGCGCCCCAGGCGCGCGCTTCGGCGACTTGATAAGGCTCCAGCATGAAGTCCTTGCGCAAGACCGGCAGGGCAGCGGCCTCGCGCGCGGCGGTGAGGAATTCCGGCGCGCCTTGGAACGACGGCGTATCGGTCAGCACGGACAAACATGTGGCCCCGCCGGATTTATAGGCGCGGGCCAGCGCCGGAACATCGAAATCGGCGCGGATCAGGCCTCTCGAGGGACTTGCCTTTTTGATCTCCGCAATCAAGCCGATACGCTTCTCCGCGCGGGCGCGCATCAAGGCGGCACGAAAGCCGCGAACCGGCGAGGCGGCTTTGGCGCGCGCCTCGACCTCGGCCGGCGGCACGTTGGCTTTGGCGATGACGATTTCCTGCTTTTTGTATGCGGCGATGTCGTCGAGGATGCTCATGCGGCGGACCCGTTCGACAGGGCGATGAGCTTTTGCAGTTTGCGTCTGGCAGCACCGCTGGCGATGGCTTCGGCGGCAAGGTTGGCGCCTTGGCCCAAATTGCTTGCTTTTCCGGCGACAACCAGTGCACCCGCCGTATTCAACAACACGATATCGCGATAGGGGCCGAGCGCGCCGGCGAACAAGCGCAGAATGGCGTTGGCGTTTTCCTCCGCATCGCCGCCTTCGAGATCGTCGAGGCTTGCGCGGCTGATGCGCGCGTCTTCCGGTGAAACGGTGCGCATGGTGACCACACCATTATCGACTTCGGCGACATGGGTGATATCCGTGGTCGACAATTCGTCGAGACCATCGTGACCGTGGACCACCCAGGCTTTTTCGGCGCCCAGCGCGGCCAACACATGCGCCAGCGGTTCTATCCATTCCTTGGCGTAAACGCCCATCAATTGCCGTTTGACGCGTGCCGGATTCGAAAGCGGTCCCAACAGATTGAAGATCGTGCGAAAGCCAAGCGCGCGGCGCACAGCGGCGACATGCTTCATCGCGGGGTGATAAGTTTGCGCGAACAGGAAACACAAACCGATCTCGTGCAAACAAGCGGCCGCCGCCTCGGGCGTCAGATCGATCTTTACGCCAAGCTTCTCCAGCACGTCGGCGGCGCCGCTTTTGGACGAAGCACTGCGGTTGCCGTGCTTGGCCACCGGCACGCCACAGGCGGCCGCGACAAACGAGACGGCGGTGGAAATATTGAGCGTGCCCAAGCCGTCGCCGCCCGTACCGCACAGATCGATCGCCATGGCCGGGGCGTCGACCGTCAGCATGGCCGCGCGCATGGCGCGCGCCGCGCCGGTGATCTCTTCGATGGTGGGGCCGCGCAAGGATTGCGCCGTCAGAAAGGCCGCGAGCAGTCCTTCGTGAACGCGTCCTTCCATGATCGCGCCGAACATCTTCGCCGAGGCGTCGGCGTCCAGAGTTCCGCCGTCTACCACGCGATTGAGCAAGACGGTGTAATCGGCACTCATGCGTGCGCGGGCTGGCGTGCCATGCGCAGGAAATTCTGCAGCAGAGCGTGACCGTTCTCCGAAGCGATGCTTTCGGGATGGAACTGCACGCCATGCACCGGATGGCTTTTGTGCATGACGCCCATGATGACGCCGTCTTCGCTCCTCGCCGTGACTTCGAGATCGGCGGGCATAGTTTCCGGCGCGATGGTCAGCGAGTGATAGCGCGTGGCCAGGAAATCGTTGTTGAGGCCGCGGAAGACGCTCTTGCCGGTGTGATGGATGCGCGACAGCTTGCCATGCATGGGCAGCGGCGCGCGCACGATCTTGCCGCCATAGACCTGACCGATGGATTGATGGCCGAGGCAAACGCCGAGGATCGGAACGCTGCCGTTCGCCTTGGCGATCAGATCGAGACAGATGCCCGCTTCATTGGGTGTGCAGGGTCCGGGCGACAGCACGATGGCATCGGGTCGCAAGGCGAGGGCGTCCGCGGCGGTGATTTCGTCGTTGCGCTTGACGGTGACCTCGGCCCCCAACTGCCCCAGATAGTGGAACAGGTTGTAGGTGAAGCTGTCGTAGTTATCGATTAGAAGGAGCATATCGGCCTCTCCAGGGGAGAAAAGCCTCGCCCAGCCGCCCCGTCAAGGCTTTAGCTAAAGCGCATGAGGCAATTTGTCATGACAAATCCCCCGGGGTCCGCCGCTTGGCAAACCCGGCTCACATTTCATTCCAGTGGCTCTATCGAAAGAGATAGGCCTCATACCGGGCTTCGGCCTTGGCTTCGATCTCCGCTTTGGCGCGCTGCCAATGTTTGAGCTCGTCTCCGAACGGGCGGCCTTCTTTTAGCCAAATCAGATAGCTTCGGCGGCGAATTTCTTCTTCCAGGAGCTGGGTCAATGCGGTGCCTCCAATAAGCGTGATTTTAGCGGGACCTGCTCGCGCATATCTATATGCGGAATCTACTTATCCAGCGGCTTCAAGTGAGGGCTTTCGTGTTGCTCCGTGCCGCAAGAGAGAGGGCAACCAATGACGATCCGCCGAACAGAAGATCGATTCCCACGATGATGCCAATCGCCCAAAGTGCCGAAGCGGGCAGCGTGACGAATATGATGGCGGCCAAAATCAAATCGAGCGCGCCATTGACCAACAACCAGCCCCAGCGGCCATGCAATGCCCGGCGGTAATCCAACGCGATCATGATAGTGACTATGCCGTCGGCGGCCAGAAACACCGTAAGGATCAACGTCAACGACAATGCACCGGCCGCGGGCCAACCGAAAAGGAGAACACCCGCAACAATCGCAAAGATGGAGGAAAGCAGGGACCACAAGAAACCCGGCGCATGACGGCCAACAATGGTGGTCACGAGTCCGAATACTCCGCCGAGCAGCAGCAGCCATCCCAGCAATATCGCAACGCCGATGCTGGCGAGTGGCGGCAGGATCAACGCGGCGAGACCAAGCACGATAAGGCCAATGCCTTCCGCAAGAAAAATGCGCCAGTGCGCCTCAACCGTATGCTCCCCGCCGGCGGGAAGGACAGCAGTACCAAGTCGATTTGCGTCGCTCATGAACGTCTCCTCGTTGAGCTCGCGCCCACGCGTGCTAGGACGCCCCATACCAGTGGACCGAGCTTGCCGCAGCGCTCAACATAATGCGAGCGCTCCCTTGCAAAAGGTTCGGAAATTACTCAGGCCCATCAATAATCCTCAGCTGCGACAAGGTTATTTTATGTATGTGGCACATTCGTCATTATTGTGCCCAGACGCTCCACCGGCGGCGAGCAACAATTAGATGAATGACAATGGGTTGGTGGGAAGAAAACGAAGGATGGCCCAAATTGATCGACACTGGCGACGTTGCATTTGTTCCATGGCGGCGGCTGTGATGGCGATGGCCGGTCCACTTCAAGCGGCGGAACGGGTCGTCACGGGCGGTATCGTTCGCGGCGTGGAGCTCGCGGATGGCGGAACGATCTTTCGCGGCATTCCTTACGCGCAGCCGCCTGTCGGAGAATTGCGCTGGAAACCTCCGGCGCCCGTAAAACCGTGGCAAGGCGTCCGGCAGGCCACAATCTCGGGTCCGCCCTGCATCCAGCGTTCGTATGAATGGAATGCGATAGACGCAAAGAACGGTCGCGAAGACTGCCTCTATCTCGACGTGCGTTCGCCGCCGCATGTAGCCATGGCGCGTTTGCCGGTGATGGTGTGGATCCATGGCGGCGCCAACCGCGCTGGTTCGGGATCCGGTTTCATCGATTCCGCTATTGCCGATCGCGGCGTAGTGCTCGTCACCCTGCAACATCGGCTGGGCATTTTCGGCTTTATGTCGCTTGCGGCGTTGACGGCGGAGTCGGGACGCGGTGCTTCGGGCAATTACGGGTTGATGGATCAAATCGCAGTTTTGCGCTGGGTGAAAGAGAACATCGCCCAATTCGGCGGCGATCCCAACAATGTCACCTTGTTCGGTCACTCTGCCGGCAGTCAAGATGTCGGTCTTCTGATGCTGTCGCCCCTGGCGCAGGGGCTTTTTCAAAAAGCAATTATGGAAAGTGGGACGACCGGATTTGGTCTGCCGCCCCGTTCTTTGGCGCAAAACGAAAAACTCGGCGAAGAGCTGCAAACATTGATGGGCATTCCGGCCGGGCCGGCAGGCTTGGCCGCGTTGCGGGCGGCGCCGGGCGAAGCGTTGCTCGACGCCACCGACAAATTGCATCCACCGATCGAAGACGACAGTTTCATTTGGTTGCAGGCTGTGGTCGACGGTTGGGTGATACCTGATGCTCCTGCCAATCTCATGACCAGCATGCATAGCGCGGTGCCGCTCATCATCGGCAATTCCGCGCAGGAGTTGACGCTGCATGACGGCCTTAAGAATGTTCGGCATTGGGTCGAGGTCGCGTATGGCGAACTGGCGCGCGAGGCACTGGCACTTTACGGTCTCGATGGGCCCGGCATGCCGCAGGAAGACCCGATGCTGGGCGATGTGGCCAAGCAGATTGCCACCGATACGACGTTTCGCTGCCCGGCGAGTTGGGTAGCCGATCGAGTTGAAGCAGCAGGCGCCCCGGTGTGGCGCTATCAACTCGATGTTGATAAACCCGGATCGAAGGAAGAAGTGCATCACGGATCGGAATTAAGCTTCGTGTTCGACAAACAACCAGTTGGTGTTTCGCCCGCGCAATGGCCGCCCTTGCAGGCTTATTGGACGAACTTCGCCAAGACCGGCGACCCCAATGGCGAGGGCCTGGCCATCTGGCCGCGCTACGGCACCGCCGCCAACTTTTTGGAGTTCACACCAGAAGGCCCGCGCGCCGGTGCAAAACTGCGAGGGCCTTTCTGCCGCTTGTTGAATAATCCCTAGACTGCGTCAAACGAACAAAGCAAATCGCAAATGGACTCGAACAAACACGAATTGGAAGTGCTGACCGCGCGGCTGGAGCGCTGGCTGTTGGATACCGCTTTGCCGCTGTGGTGGGAGCAGGGTGCCGATCATATCCACGGCGGATTTCATGAGCTGCTTTCATTGGACGGCGCGCCCATAACCGACGTGCCGCGGCGCGCGCGGGTGCAAGGGCGTCAAAGTTATGTCTATGCGATGGCTGGTGCTCTGGGCTGGACCGGCCCTTGGCGCGACGGGGCGGTGCACGGGCTGAATTATCTGGCGGCGCGTTACCGGCAACCAGATGGCTTGTATTGCACCATGGTGTCGCCAGACGGCGCGGTCCTCGACGGCAAAGTCATGCTCTACGATCAAGCGTTCGCCTTGCTCGCTATGGCGTGGGTCGCTCGGCTTTGCCCAGACCGCACGGACATGAAAACAACCGCCCGCGATTTGTTCGAGCGGATCGCGAAGGCGCGACGGCACAAGGCGGGCGGCTTCGCCGAGAACTCGGACCCGGCGTTTTTGTCCAACCCGCACATGCATACGCTGGAAGCGGCGCTGGCCTGGTGCGAGACCGAGCCCGGCACGATTTGGGATACGCTGGCCGATGAGATCGTCGCGCTATGCTTGGACAAATTCATCGATCCGCAGGGCGGGTTTCTGAGAGAAGCGTTTGATGAGCAATGGCGGCCGCATTCCGGACCCAAGGGTCATATTGTCGAGCCCGGCCATCAATTCGAATGGGCTTGGCTCTTGGAACAATGGGGACGCAAGCGCGGCGACGTGCGGGCCTGTGCGGCGGCGCGCAAGATGTACGAGGTCGGCTTGCTGGGCGTGGACCGCGAACGCAACGCTGCGATGGACGAGATGTCGGATAGGCTTGTGGTGACGCGTTCGACGGCCCGGCTTTGGCCTCAGACCGAGCGACTGAAGGCGGCGCTCATCCTAAGCGAAACGGCGCAAGGCGAGACGCGTGCAGGCTATTTTGACGAAGCGCTATCGGCGGCACATGGCCTGTTGGCGTATTTGCGGACGCCGCTGCCGGGATTGTGGCGCGACAAGTTGATGCCCGACGGGACATTTGTTGAAGAGCCGGCGCCGGCCAGTTCGCTCTACCACATCATCTGCGCCATCGCGTCGCTCAAACAGGCGTTGAGCTGATCAAGCCGCGAAGGAGCCAGCAACGCAGAATGTCACGCTCATCGATCATCCGTTGATCCAGCACAAAATCGATCCCATGCAGTGGAACGACCGAAGGCGCGCGGTGTTCCGAAGCCGCACCTCATGGTTTTGCTGGCGGCGCCGGAGGCATCGCGAATTTCGAGAAAGCCCGTCCCGAAATGCACATCTGGACCGCGGCGATCGACAGCCATCTCAACGATCACGGCTATATCGTACCGGGTCTGGGTGATGCCGGCGACCGCATGTTCGGAACGAAGTGAGGCGGGTCCGGCTACGGCGTCCGATCTAAGCCGACCAGAACAATATCATTCGTTCGCAGCGGAATTTTGCGGCGGAAAACGCCGTCCGCACCGACTTTGACGACCATCACCTTCTCGGGTCGATCCGAAGCGAGGGTTTGCAATTCGGCGATCTGCGCCGGCGTCAAATCCTTCGGCAATCCCCATGCGATATATTGCGAATAAGCATCGTTGGCTTTGTACCCCGTACGATGCAAGGTCAGCCGATACTTGCCCGGCCGCAGCGAGGTCACCGTCAAGTCGACAGGCGCAAGCGCTGGTGCCGGATGCAGCTTGCGAAAATACGGCCGGTCGCTCTCTTTCTGTTCGGGAGTCGTGTAATTCCAGATCAAACCGGCGAAATTGTCGCCGTCGCGCGTCAGCCAGGATTGCGCATCGCTATCTTGCAATTCCTGCGGTCCCAATTCGTTGAGGTACTTGTAAGCGAAGAACGTTGCTTTGCGGATGCCTTCGCGGTTGATCAACCCGAAGCCGCCATGGAATGAGGCGGGCGGCGGCCCGGCTTCCTCGAACAAGTCCGTATAGGTCCAATAACTCATCGATTGGACCGAACCTTCGGTCTTTCTCAGCTTGTCGAGCACGAAGGCGGCATTGAGATAGGTGTCGTGAATGGGATCGAGCGGACTATAGCTGGTGTTCCATTCGGTGAAATGCAAAGGCAGGCCGGGCATGACCGACGCGTCCACTTGCTTGCGCACCTTCAGAACATCATCGGAAATTGAGCCCGGATTGGGCGACAGCTTGTTGTCGTTCTCGCCTTTCTCGTCAAGAAATCCGCCGTCGACACCATATGTATGTGTACTGATGAAATCGACAGGCACGCCGACAGCTTTGGCATGCGTGATAAAGTCAGGCACCCAGGCCGCGCCCGCCGTGGCCGGTCCGCCGACCTGCAAGACCGGATCGACGGCTTTGATCGCACGGACCGTCGTGTCATAGAGCTTGAAGTAGGCTTTCTGATCGCCGTCGGTCCAGAACCCGTCCAAGTTCGGTTCATTCCAGACTTCGAATTTCCAGGTCGCAACTTCCGGCTTGCCGTAACGCTGTTCGAGATTGTTGGTATAGGCAGTGATGAAATCCGCCCATTTGCCGTAGCCTTTCGGCGGCGAACCATTGGCTTTCCAATAGAAGATCGTCTTGTCGTGCGATGCCAGATCGTGGGGCATAAAACTGAGCTCGACAAACGGCTTCATGCCGGTTTGCAGGATCGCGTCATACACCGCGTCTATCTTGCTGAAATCGTAGACTGGCGAGCCGTTCTCCTCGCGATAAGCGTTCATGTCATCGTGGAAGATGCCGTGGAAACGGATGTACTTGAATCCGATCTCACGGTGGGCGAGTTGCAATTGGTCGAGATTGCCGGGGCGCAGCAGAATGCCGGGGTGATCGGCGCCGACGCACAATTGCCAGAACATGTCGCGCGGGCCTTTAACCTGGGCCATGTCGGCGACAATCGTTCGCCCTGATGATTGCGCGAACGCCGGCGCGCACAACAAAGCGCCCAGCATCACCGCAGTCGTACGACGCAGGCGGCCCATTTGTTACAGCGCGTCTTTGCCGGTTTCGCCGGTGCGCACGCGGATGGCGTCGGTGAGGTCGAGGACGAAGATCTTTCCGTCGCCGATCTTGCCGGTTTTGGCGCCGTCGCGAATGGCGGCGATCACGGCGTCTGCGCGCTCGGCGGCGACCGCGACTTCGACCTTCAGCTTGGGCACGAAGGTGATGGTGTATTCGGCACCGCGATAGACTTCCTTGTGGCCTTTCTGGCGGCCGTAGCCGCGCACTTCGGTCACGGTCATACCTTCGACGCCGAGACCCGAAAGCGCTTCGCGGACGGAATCGAGCTTATGCGGCTGGATGATGGCGATGACGAGTTTCACGGTCCGCTCCTACGTATTGGTGTGATAGCCCGTTTCGCCATGGCAGGCGAAATCGAGGCCCTGAACTTCTTCATCGCGGCTGGCCCGCAATCCGGCGAGGATACCGACAAGCTTCACAATGAGGAAGGTGCCAACGATAGACCAAATAGCGGCAATTGCTACGCCCGCGAGCTGTACCGTGAATTGCGCGAATACAGGCATGCTCAATGTTGCGCCACCGATGCCGATGAGTGTCGCAAACGGGAGCAAAAGCGTGCCCAACGTGCCGCCGACGCCGTGAACACCGAGCACATCCAGCGCATCGTCTATCTTGAAATTGCGTTTGACGATCTGCACGGCGACATAGCAGACGATTGCACCGGCTGCGCCCAATGCGACGGCGCCCAGCGGGCCGACGAAGCCGGAAGCAGGCGTGATAGTGGCGAGCCCCGCCACGGTTCCCGTCACGGCGCCAACCAAGCTTGGCTTGCCGAATTTGATCCATTCGATGGCAACCCAGACGCAGGTGGCCGTGCAGGCCGCGAGATGGGTGGCGAGCATCGTCATGCCGGCATCGCCGCCCGCTTTGATCGCACTGCCGGCATTGAAACCGAACCAGCCGACCCATAACAGCGAGGCGCCGACCATCACCATCCAGGGAGCATGGGGCGGACGGATTGATTCCGGAAAGTCGCGGCGTGGGCCAAGCGTCCAAGCGACGACGATGGCCGAGAGACCCGCCGTCAAATGCACAACGATGCCGCCGGCAAAATCCATCACGCCGCGCGCGGCAAGGAAGCCGCCGCCCCAAATCCAATGCGCCACGGGCGCGTAAACGACGACCAGCCACAACCCGGAGAACAACAGCACTGCCCCGAAGCGGATGCGCTCGACATAAGCGCCGACGATTAAAGCGGGCGTGATGATCGCGAAGGTCATCTGGAACATCACGAACACGGTCTCGGGGACTTGTGTGCCGGGATGAACCGTGCCGCGCGTGACATTGGCGAGGAAGGCAGCGTTCAGATCGCCGATCCACGGATTGGTGCCGGAGAAGACTTCGCTATAGACGAAAGCGAACCATAACAGCGAGACTAGGGCGGCAATCGCCAAGCATTGGAAGAGAACCGAGAGGATGTTCTTGGCTTGGACCAACCCGCCATAAAAGAATCCCAAGGCGGGCAGGGTCATCATCAGCACCAGAATACTGGACATCATCAGCCAGGCGGTGTCGGCTCCGTTGATCATCGTTTTCCCCTCCAGAACGCCGCTTGCTTAAGCAATGCTCAGGAATTGGGCAAGAAATTTCAGTGGGAACGCCCAAAGGCGCGGCAAATTGCCTGTGCGACGAGCGCGATGACCGAATGTTGCGCGGGCTTCGCTACGTCCGTGGAACCGAACGCCGGACCACAATCAGCCAATAGAGCCCACTGAAGAAAAGGCCGATCAAGCACGCGAGTGCGGTAGAGCGCCCGCCTAGTCCGATCATGTCTTTGCCGATGCTCGGCAAACGAAGGAACACTTGACGAAATATGACGGATAACCCCGGTGCTTCGTTGTACTCTCGCATGCCATAGGCCACGCTAAACGGCGCCAAGTGTCCGCCGACGAAGAATGCAAATAGCTGACTGTAGAATAAAAGCACGCCGGCCGTTGCGCCGGCGAGAAGATAGGCGCTAAGCCGCCGGATCTTTAGCCTGTGAAGAATGGAGGAGGGAAGTATCCCGCTCAACACTAAGAGCTCGTAACCGGCGAAGGCTATGAGGGACACATGCTGATAGTCCTTTGCTTTTCCGGTTTCCACGAGGATCAATTCAAATTCGATGAAACCGGCGAGCACCACCAAATAGAACAAATAGACGCCCGTCACGGCCAACGTCGGAAACACGGTTCGCTGCAGATTTTGAATCATGCTCGTTTCCCTGAGCCAGTATATCGCAGCGCAAGCTTGTGCGCAGGCGACAATTGCGCCTTGCTTGACTCGCTCTTTCTGCGGTGAACCGGGGAACTGGCATCGGCGGCTTCGCCGCGCAGTTTCAACTCATGTTAAATCCACTCCACTAAGAGACGGTTGCCAATTCGCGGTAAGCCATGGCACTTTTGCGCATGGGGCGGCAAAATTCCTTTATCGCCGGCCTGCCGAAGGCCGAACTTCACATGCATCTGGAAGGCAGTCTTGAGCCCGAGCAGATGTTCACCATCGCGCGCCGCAACAAGATCGCCATTCCGTTTCAAAACGCGGAGGAGGTTCGCAAGGCTTATCGTTTCTCGAATCTGCAAGATTTCCTCGATATCTATTACGCGAGCGCCAATGTGTTGCGCACGCAAGAGGATTTCTACGATCTCACACTGGCCTATTTAAAGCGTGCTACGGCGGACACGGTGCGTCATGCGGAAGTGTTTTTCGATCCGCAAACCCACACGGCGCGCGGCGTACCATTCGCCACGGTGGCCGACGGCATCTTTAAGGCTTTGGCGGAAGGCGAGCGGCAATTCGGGATCACTTCCAAACTGATTCTTTGCTTTTTACGCCATCTCGGCGAAGAAGACGCCTTTGCCACACTCAAACAAGCCGATGCCTATCTCGATCGCATCGCAGGCGTGGGGTTGGTTTCCTCCGAACTCGGCCATCCGCCGTCGAAATTCGTGAGCGTCTTCGATGCCGCGCGCAGTCTTGGTTTAAAGCTGGTTGCCCACGCAGGAGAGGAAGGGCCAGCCGACTATGTTTGGCAAGCGCTCGATCTGTTGCATGTCGACCGCATCGATCACGGCAATCGCTCGCTTGACGATCCCAAGCTGGTGGCGCGGTTGGCCCAGGAAAAAATGATACTAACCGTTTGCCCGCTCTCCAATCTCAAGCTTTGCGTCGTGAAAGACATGAACGCCCATCCATTGAAACGGATGCAGGAGGCGGGCCTGCGCGTCACGGTGAATTCCGACTATCCGGCTTATTTCGGCGGTGGCTTGAACGACAATTTCAATGCCGTGAAAGAGGCGCTGGCATTGGGCAAAGACGAATTGGTGACATTGGCGAAGAACAGTTTCTTCGGCTCGTTTTTGCCGGACGATGAAAAGACACGTCACATAGCGGCGATAGATGCTTATGCAGAAGGTTGAGAGTTAGAACCACTTCGCTTCGATCAAACACTACGCGCCACGTATCTTCCCTTGCCCGTTGGTAGTAAATTCGGCACGTGAAGGTCAACGGGGAGGACACCGTGTCGAAACCTTTTACAACCATCGCAGCGCTATTTCTTCTTTTGATCGCCATCTGTCATGGCTATCGCGCCTATGCCGGTCTCGATTTTGTCTTTGGGACCATCCACGTTCCCGTCATGGCAAGTTGGGTTGCCGCGGCGGTGACCGCGGTTCTAGGCATCATGCTGTTCGTTGAACGCGGCAAGTAGCGCTGATTAACCAAGCATTGGATTGATGACGTTTGCCGGCGAGTGCGGATGTTGCGCGCCGGTACTCCGTTGCATTCATATCAATTACAAAGGGCAGATACTGACGCCGCGACCAAAAGTGTATTTGCAGCATAGGCGTGAAATTCATAGCATTCACGCAATAGGGGAACTTGCGGCTCGCCTACACGACACAACAGAGGCAAGCCGTCTCAAAAAGCACGATCGGTTGGGCGCCGACTCCGTCGGGCTATTGCGCAAACATATTGGGGGATATGATGTTTGAATTTGCAAAAAGCATGAAGCGCTGTGCGACAGCCGCAGCAATAGTCGCCATGACGACCTTGGGCGGATGCATAATGCCCACACCCTATGTCGACACGACACTGAAAGATCTGAAGCCGGAAGACAAAGTTCAGGTCGCGAATCCGCAACCCGTGCAATTGGTGTTCGAGTTCCAGACCAAAGGCACACCGAACAATCAAGTCACCGATATGCTGAAACCTGTGGTCTTGAAGACAGTTCAGGACAGTGGCGCTTTCTCTCAGGTTGGCGACACGCCGCAGAGCAATGGCGCGATTCTTCACATATCGCTCAATAATGTGCCGCTTACCGACGACGCCTTCGCAAAGGGCTTCGCGACGGGCTTAACTCTCGGTCTTGTGGGAGCCACCGTCGGCGACGGTTACGTCTGTAGGGTCGACTATCTCCCGGGCGGTTCTGCCCCGACGATTACCAAAACGGAACGCGATGCGATCTACACATCAATCGGTGCGACAGCCAGCACACCGGCGCACGCCCAAAAAATGAAGGACTATACGGAGGCGGCCAATTTTATGACGCGCAAGATCGTCGCCAATGCGGTCAACGACCTCGCCAAAGATCCGGCGTTCGGCAAATAGCTAGGGGTGGAAAAAAATGAACGGTATTCGCAGAATACTGATCGTCGCAGCGATCGGGTTCACGCTCTGCGATTGCACAACGCAAATGGGTTCGCCGCAGCCATCGATGTCGACACTGCAAGCCGTGCGCTCCGGCGATATTCCAGCTATGCGGGTTGGTACTTTCGTGCTGGCACCCGGACTGCACGCTTCGATGGACAAATCGATCGTCAGTCGCTCCGTATCGCTGGAGCCTCCAGGTGGGTCGTTCGCGAAATATCTCGGTAATGCACTGGAAAACGATCTGCGTATGGGGGGTAAGCTCGACCCGAAAGCCGATTTGGTTTTGGAGGGGCTGTTGACCGCCAGCGATCTCGATACTGGAATTAGCACGGGTACAGGGAAACTCGGTGCAAAATTTTCGCTGAAGAGAGCCGGCAAGTCCATCTTCGAGAAAGACCTGTCGGTTCAGGCGCAATGGGATTTGTCGTTCATCGGGGTGGAAGCAATTCCCGAAGCGATCAATCAATACACGACGCTCTACGACAAGCTGGCTACGGCGCTATTCACCGACAGTGATTTCAAAGCGGCCGTAGAGGTGGCGCCAAAATAGGGAAAGCGCGCACGCCCAGCCAATCGTGGGTAAATATAAAGTTCGCTACGGCGCAAGACCGCAGATCGCGCTAGTGATGCAGTGTGCTTAGCATCGCGCCGATGTCGTAGGGCCAAATGAGAATGGCCAACATGCCCGGCCAGAACGCCAGCTTTAAATAACCGACCGTAAAAAGCCATCCGGCAATCCAGGCCAGGCCGGCACAGCCGCTATGCACAATTCTGATTTTTTCCATAGGGACAATCTCCTCAGATGTCTTTTTTATTCCGGCAATGAAGCTTGGCACAGATCAACCGATGTCGCGGCTGAAAACCTAGCGAAACGCCGGCTCGGTGAAACTGCGCAATTTGCGCGAATGTAACGTGCCTGCGTGTGCTTCTTTGCGCAGCAGTTCCAGCGCGCGAATGCCGATCTGCAAATGCTGACCGACGCGCTCTTCATAGAAGGTATCGGCCATTCCCGGCAGTTTGATCTCGCCATGCAATGGGCGGTCCGAGACGCAGAGTAGCGTGCCATAGGGTGTGCGAAAGCGATAGCCGTTGGCGGCGATCGTCGCCGACTCCATATCAATGGCGATAGCGCGCGATTGGTTGAAGCGCATGGCCTGTTCGGCGAAGCGCAGTTCCCAATTGCGGTCGCCGGTGGTGACGACGGTGCCGGTGCGCAGCCGCTCTTTCAGCACTTGACCTTCCGCGCCGGTGATTTCGCTCACCGCCTGCGCCAGAGCCTGTTGCACTTCGGCGAGTGCCGGCACGGGAATTTCTCGCGGCAGCATAGCGTCGAGCACCTGGTCGTCGCGCAGATAAGCATGCGCCAATACGTAATCGCCCAAGCGCTGATTGGCGCGCAGCCCGCCGCAATGGCCGACCATCAGCCAGACATGCGGGCGCAATACTGCCAGATGGTCGGTGACAGTCTTGGCGTTCGACGGACCGACGCCGATATTCATCAAGGTGATGCCATCGTTTCCGGGCTGCACCAGATGGTAGGCTGGCATTTGCGGCAGTTTGGCGAGCGGCGGCCCATCGGGTTCTTTGCCGCGTTCGGTGATGCGGTTGCCCGGTTCGACGAAACTCTGGGCGCGCCCTTCGGCGATCTCCGTCTGGCAATAAACGATAAACTCGTCGATATAACGCTGATAGTTGGTGAACAACACGAAGCTCTGGAAATACGCCGGGTCGGTGCCGGAATAATGGCGCAGCCGATGCAGTGAAAAATCGACGCGCTCGGCGGAGAACAGCGAAAGCGGGGCGGGGCCGGGGCCCGACCATTTGCCGCCATCCACCATCGTGTCATGCGCCGCATCCAGACGAGGTAAGGGAAAGTGCTCGGCCATTTTGCGACGCCGCTGCGTGTCCATTTGCGCAGTGGCGCGTTCCACGGCGAAGGTCAACGGGATCGGATCGCGGCTTTTGCCGACATAAATCTCGACATCGTAATTCTGTGCCAGCAAGGTGAGCTGTTCGATCAAATAAGCCCTGAACAGACGCGGTGAGGTGATTGTCGTGCCGTAGCTCCCGGGTTTAGTGACCTTTCCGAAGGCGAGGCTTGTGCGCGGCACGTCGCTATAGGCCACTTCGACGCCGAGATAGGGATAGGTCGGATTATGACCTCCCGACAATTCCTCGTTGCGTGAAAATGCCGTGAAGTTGGTCTCGATCTCGGCAATAGCCTGATCGTAGAGCTGCACCAGCCTTTCATAGGCCGCTTGGGGCGTCTGGCAATGCTCGAATTCCGTCACATGCACGTAATCGAACGATTTGGCGTGGTTTTCCATGATGCTCACAAGAATGACGTCCCGACCCGTAAAGGATCGAGGCCGAGATGTTTGGCGATGGATTGACCGATATCTGCAAAAGTCTTGCGCCTGCCGATCGGGCCCGGCGCGATGTCGGGTCCGAAAGCGAGGATCGGGATGACCTCGCGAGTGTGATCGGTGCCGGTCCAAGTTGGATCGCAGCCGTGGTCGGCGGAGAAGACGACAAGATCGCCGCTTCGCAGCGCCGATTTCAGCTCGGGAATACGCGCATCGAATTCTTCCAGCGCCGCGGCATAACCGGGGACATCGCGGCGATGGCCGTAGGATTGATCGAAGTCCACGAAATTCGCGAAGATGATCGAATGTTCCGGCATTGTTTTCACGCATTCGATCATGGTGTCGAAGGTCGCTCTGTTACCGTCGGCTTTCAGACTTTTGGTAATGCCGCTGCCGGCGAAGATATCGGAGATTTTGCCGATGCCGACTACTTCATGGCCTTTCGCCTTGACGATGTCGAGTAACGTCGGTGCGTGTGGCGGCGTGGCATAATCATGACGGTTGGCCGTGCGTTTAAAATGGCCGGGCGCTTCGCCGACAAAGGGGCGCGCGATTACGCGCCCAACATTGTATTCGTCTACCAGTTTACGCGCGATGCGGCAGACATCGTAAAGTCGTTCCAATCCGAAATGCATTTCATGCGCGGCGATTTGGAAAACGGAATCTGCGGACGTGTAACAGATCGGCTTGCCGCTCTTGATGTGAAGGGCGCCGAACTTCTCGATAATCTCCGTGCCCGAGGCGTGGCAATTGGCAAGAATACCGGGAAGCTCGGCTTTGGCGATCAACGCATCCGTTAGTTTGACAGGGAAGGTGGGAATGCTGAGCGGGAAATAGCCCCAATCATATTCGACCGGCAGTCCCATCATTTCCCAATGCCCGCTGGGCGTGTCTTTGCCTCTGCTCAATTCGGCAGCGCTGCCGTAACGGCCGGTGATAGGCCCTGACTGTGCCGCGGGAACATTCGGATCGGCTTCATGGGCCGCTAGACCAAGGCCCAGGGAAAGCAGGTTCGGACTCTGCAGCGGACCGCTGCGGCCGCCGCGTGAGATTTTTCCACCGTCACAGGCCTCGGCGATGTGGCCGAAGGTGTTGGCGCCCGCATCTCCGAAGCGCTGGGCATCCGGTGCGGCCCCAAGGCCCAAGGAATCGAGGACTGCTATGATCGCTCGCATGCTATACCGGACGCTATTGCGATGGGGCTTTCCTCCCCGTTTACGGGGGAGGTGCCGAGTGAAGCGAGGCGGAGGGGGCTCTTCCGTGTCTCCCCCCCCCCACGCCGCCTTCGGCGGCACTCCCCCCGTAAACGGGGGGAGAAAGAATTCGTAGCTGCATTGTTCCAAGAAAGCCGGGCCTTGTCCATCTGCGCCGGGGGTTGCTAACTGGTGCCAGGAACGAAAACCCAACCGAATTGATTCCGCGCGGCGTTGCTGCCGTGCAGACGTGTTTTGGAACGGCATTTCCGAAAACCGTTCTTGTCCTCGGCAGCGGGCTCGGCCGTTTCGCGGAGAAGCTCTCCTGCGCAAGAACAATATCCTATGCGGATATCCCCGGCTTTTCGCGCTCAACCGTCCCAGGCCATTCCGGAACGCTGGCGACCGGCCGCATTGCCGATTTGCCGCTCGCCATCATGGCCGGACGCGTCCATGGCTATGAAGGGTATCCACCTCAAGCCATTGCCACGCCGATCCGTATACTGAGGAAACTCGGGGTGGAACGGCTGATCCTCACCAACGCCTCAGGCGGATTGAAGTCGGAAATGGCGCCGGGCACGCTGATGATTGTCGAAGATCACATCAACCTCTCCGGCAGCAATCCGCTGGTCGGGCCGAATGACGACAGCATCGGTACCCGTTTTCCGGATATGTCGAATGCTTACGATGTGGAGTTGCGCGCACTGCTTGCCGAGGCCGCGCGCGAATCCGGTGTGGCCGTGCGAACCGGCATTTATCTTTACACGCTGGGTCCCAATTTCGAGACGCCTGCCGAGGTGCGCATGTTTGCCGCGCTCGGCGCCGATGCCGTGGGAATGTCGACGGTGCCGGAATGTCTTGTGGCGCGGCATTGTGGAATGAAGGTGGCGGCGCTGTCCGTGGTGACAAACCTTGCCGCTGGAATTTCAAAAACTCCACTCTCGCATCGAGAGACGCTCGCTGCTGCCGCAGCAGCTTATGAGCAAGTCGAAGGGCTGCTGCTGAAATTTATTTCCAAATTGCGATAGTGCTTAAAGATGCGGCATCTTGTGCCCAATTATGCAGGGTCAAAATAGCGCACCCGCCGCAACAAAAGCTCAAATGCGGAATGTTTTTTTGGGGAAACGTTTCGTAACAACGAAAATCCTTTTTTGAAATGCCAACAGCGATGTGATTTTTCGTTCGTTGTGCTGGATAAAAAACTCTCGTTGCTCGGGACAAATTACTGTACTCGAAAAATCACGACACTGTCACAAAATGTCCTTTGTTCGTGAGGTACTACAGCACAGTGCATGCATCAAACAATGCTTGTACGAGGTTTTTGTGAGGCGTGAGCAGCCGGGTAATTGGGGCTAACTGAAAAGCTATCGAAAACAGGAAATGCGATCGCGGGCAAACCGCGGATCGCAGAGGCGGAGTTGTGCGCTGCGGGATTCTCTGAATTCGGCGGCGGTGCGTAAACATTATTGGATAGGGGAAAATCAATGCGGTTGACGAAAAGACTTCTGACGAGCGTGTGTCCGGTCGCGGTCCTGGCAGCGCCATTTGCTATGGGCATTACGCCAGCGTTTGCACAATCGACGGCAACGCAGGAGATCGAGACGGTCGTTGTGACTGGAACGAAAGCAAACATCTCGGGTGGGCTTTTTATACAACAGGAAATCGCCAAGACGCGGTCTGTCATCAACCAGGATTTCATCCAAACCCAGATCGACGGCCAATCGGTCGTTGCGCAACTCAATCTCCTGCCGGGCGTCAGCATCAACAATAACGACCCCTACGGCGCCAGCGGCGGCGACATTCGCCTGCGCGGCTATCCGAGCAACCACATTTCGGTCGAGCTTGACGGTATTCCGCTGAACGACACCGGCAACTACGCGATCTATATCGGCGAATATATGGACGCCGCCATCGTCGATCACGTGACGGTCAACACGGGCACAACCGATGTCGACAGCCCGACGGCGTCGGCCACGGGCGGCACGATCAATATCGTGACCAAGATTCCCGACAACGTCATGTCCATCGGCGCGACGGCCACTGCGGGCAGCTACGACTACAGGCATTTCAACCTGATCGGCCAGACGGGAGAGTTCGGGCCTTGGGGCACGAAGGCCTATCTTCAGGTGTCCTACATGGACTACGAGAAGTTCCGCGGTTACGGCGATCTCGTCCGCCGCCAAGCCAATTTCCGCGTCTATCAGGACCTCGGCGGCGGCGACTTCATCAGCCTTGCCGGCAATTGGGACCCCAACGACAACTATGCCTATCGGTCGAACTCGAAGGCAGCGTTTGCGAACAAATGGACCAATATTGCTGCGGCCGACTACACGTTGACCTGCCAACGCGAGGCGCATGAGCCCGTCCAAGGCCAGGCCGACACTGAGGCGCTCTGCAACAATGCCTACAGCACGAGAGTCAACCCGTCTTCGACGGGCAACATTCGTGGGCAGTCGTTGTTCACGCTAACCGATAATCTGAAGTTCACCTTCGACCCTTCGGTCCAGTACGTACTGGCGGACGGCGGCGCGCAGGATACCACGATATTCGAAAACGATCCGCGCCTGGTCGGCAGCTCCACTGGCACGGGAACGACCACGAATGCGTATGGCTGCATTCCTGGCGTGGGTTGCGACTTGAACGGTGACGGCGATGTCAAAGACAAGGTCAACGTCGTGAGCCCCAGCGTGACGGAGACCCGCCGTTGGGGCGTGTCGACGTCGCTGATTTGGACGCCGATGGAAAAGCAACTGTTCGATTTCTCCTATACATTGGACTACGGCCTGCACCGCCAGACCGGCGTCAACGGCTATCTCAGGACCGATCCGACCGCTATGACTCCGGAATTCGAGCACTGGTATGGCGGCATCGTAGGCCATCCTGTCATGACCGCCGACGGCCACGAACTGCGTTACCGCGACCGCAAGTCCTATGCGATCCTCAATCAGGTCAGCGGCGACTATGAAGGCGACTTCTTCGACGACATGCTGCATGTCAGCGTTGGCGTGCGCGCGCCGTTCTTCGAACGCGACCTCAACCAGTATTGCTATACGGTCGAAAAAGCCGGCACGGTCGGTCCTAATAGTGGGACCTTCAGCCCGGGCGCTACGGCGTATTGTACGACCCAAACCCCGACCCCCATTAACGTTGCCGCCAATTCGGTCGCAGTTTCGACGGTGAGTGGCGTTAATTACTATCTTCCGGCTGGCAGTTATTCCGAGTTCGTTGGCGGCAGTGGCACGCCCGCAATCTTGGACGCCCCGTACAAACTGACGCGCAAATACAATCGCGTGCTACCGAATGTCGGCTTGTCCCTCAAACCGTGGGGCGACGAACACCAGTTCTACCTCGCCTATGCCAAGACGATGTCGGCGCCGGTCACCGACGATCTCTATGTCTCGCCACTCTTCACAGTGGCGCCGGAAACGGCGGAGACCTATGACGCCGGATATCGTTATACGGGCATCAACGGTCTCACCGGCGAAGTGGACGTCTGGCATGCCATTTTCCAGAACCACATCGTTTCGTCCTATGACGACGCCACCGGCTACAACGTCGACCGCAACGTCGGCCCGGTTAACCTCAGCGGCTTCGATGTGAGCGTCGGTGCGCAGCCGATCGACAACCTGACCCTCTACGGGACCCTGTCTTGGGAAAACACCCATCTCAAGGACAATTTGATTGTGTCGGGTACGCCGATCGCCACCGCGGGCAAGGCACTCGTCGAAACACCGAAATGGATGATGTCTGGCCGCGTGCAGTACGTGTTTGAGGGTCTCAAGTTCGGCCTCCAGGGCAAGTACACGGGCCGACGCTATTCGACCGACCTCAACGACGACTTGACGTCGCCTTATATCGTCTTGGACAGCGACATCACCTACGACCTCAGCCGCATCGGCTGGGACGGTGCCCAATTGCAGTTCAATGTAACCAACCTGACCAACAAGTTTTATTTTGGTAGCATCTCTTCGACCAATACCGCGGCGCAGACGCCGTTCTTTTATCCGGGCGCGCCGCGCACCTTTACAGGAACGATTTGCGTCTCCCTGTAACAGAAGAAGCTTAGATCATGGCACCGGCCGGGAGACGTCCCGGCCGGTCTTTTCTTTTAGGCCCTCACGGCGTACACGCGTTTGCTACAAAGGCGCGCCAATAAGACGTTCAACGGGAGCTGCGTAATGGGTAAACCGGCGGGGTTGTTGGTTTCGGTTTCTATGATCGTTGCTCTCGGCTTGGTGTCCCCGGAAGCCCTTGGTTGGGGCACGGACGGGCATCGCATGATCAGCGAGCTTGCCGTGAAATCCCTACTGGTCGATTTACCGGATTTTGTGCGCACGCCGGAGGCAATTCATGAGGTGGGCTATCTCGGTCCGGAAGCCGATCGCGAACGCGGTGCGGGAGACAGCTTCGATGCGGAGCGGAGCCCGGCGCATTTCATCGATGTGTCGGACGACCTAACGATTCTGGGTGGGCCTTTGCTCCAATCTTTGCCGCCAACCCGCGAACAATACGACACCGCGCTGAGGGCTGCGGGCTCCGATCAGTACAAGGCCGGATATTTGCCTTATTCGATTATTCAGGGCTTTCAGCTTTTGACCAAGGATTTCGCCTATTGGCGCGTAGACGTGGCCGGCGAAAAATTCGCCAAGACCGACGCCGAGCGCAGCTGGTATGCGCAGGATCGCAGCTTGCGTGAAAGCATCGTCCTTCACGATCTTGGAACCTGGTCGCATTTCGTGGCCGACGGAAGCATGCCGATGCATGCCAGCGTGCATTACAACGGCTGGGGCAACTTCCCCAATCCGGAGGGCTTCACGCAAGAGCATATCCATGTGCCTTGGGAAAACACCTATGTGCATAACAATCTGACCGCCACCGATGTCGAGGCGGCGATGCCCGCTTATTGGTCCTGTTCCTGCACGATCGAGGTGCGCGTGGCGGCTTATCTGACGGCAACACAGGCGCAGGTCGTGCCGTTCTATCGCCTGGAGAAGGCCGGTGCCTTTGCCCTGCCTTCGCCGGAGCGGAGCTCTGGCTCCGTGCAGGCAGGCAAATCGTCGTCGGAGGGCAAGGCCTTTACCGCCAAGCAGGTTGCTCTCGGTGCGGCGGAATTGCGCGATATGATCATCGAGGCTTGGCGTGCGAGCGCCGACCAGTCGGTCGGTTATCCGCCGGTCAAAGTGGCAGACGTCGAATCAGGCAAAACCGACCCTTATTTCGAGTTGTCCTATTAGCAACGACGCCCGTTGACAGACGCCGCCGCAAGGGCAGTACATTGCCTATGTTTCGGCTCAGACCGACTCTGCAAAAGAAAAAAGGTGAGGATCGCTGCGCAGAGCTTGCGCGGCGCCGGAATTGCGTTCTGGATTGTTTTCGCGCTTGCCCTCGGTGTTGGCGGCGAAACCGCGTTGATGGGACTGCCGAATTTGGGTGGCGCGCTGATGCCCGGCGGTTTTGAGGCCGAAGCGCATAGCTGGCCGATCACGGACTTCGTTGCGCTGACCTTTGCAGGACCTCTGCGCAGCACGCCGCAAGCAGGCATCTCTGACGGTACGACATGGGCAACCCGGCCGCGGGCGCCCACTCCCGCACGAGCACATCCCGCAATTGCCATCGTCATCGACGACATGGGATCCGATGTCGCGAGCAATCGTCGCGCCATAGCTTTACCGGCCGCCGTCGCACTTTCATTTTTGCCGTATCCCGAAGCGACGGCGCAGCTGGCCCGCGAAGGCGCGCGGGCGGGCCACGATATCCTTGTCCATTTGCCTATGCAGGCCGAAAGCCGCGAAGAAGATCCGGGCCCGATGGCGCTGCGGACGGATTTGCCATTGCCCGAGATCAACCGTCGCATCGATTGGGCGTTTTCCCGCGTGCCGGGATTTATCGGCATCAACAATCATATGGGCAGCCTTTATACGCAGGACCGCGCCGCGCTGGTCCCGGTAGCCGAAGCTGTTGCCGACCGTCATGTCTTCTTCCTCGATTCCCGCACCACGCAAAACTCGCAGATCGTGCCGGTGGCGCGCGCGTTCGGCGCGGCGAGTGCGTCGCGGGATGTATTCCTGGACGATGTGCAAGATCCACGGCAGGTGGCCGACCAATTGGCCGAACTGGAACGGTATGCGCGCGCCAGCGGCGTGGCTATTGCGATCGGCCATCCCCATTCGGTCACGCTGGACGTTTTGGGGCCATGGTGCGCGAACCTGAAGGATTATCGCCTGGTGACCATCGCGACCGCCATCCGCATGAAGACGGAGCGGGAGGTGAATATGTCACTGGCCTCGCTTGGCCGCTGAAGCGAAACGCACCGCTTCCTCGGCAGCACTCATCAGCGCCTTCGCCTTGTTGACCGTCTCTTGATATTCGGCCTCGGGAACACTGTCGGCGACTATGCCGCCGCCGGCCTGTACGTACATCATGCCGTCCTTGACCACGGCGGTGCGCAGCACGATGCAGGTATCCATCGAACCGTCGGCGCCGAAATAGCCCACCGCGCCGGCGTAGACCGCGCCGCGCTTTTCCTTCTCGAATTCGTCGATGATCTCCATGGCGCGAATTTTCGGTGCGCCGGACAGCGTTCCTGCCGGTAACCCCGCAGCCAACGCATCCACCGCGTCCAACCCGGGACGGATTTTGCCTTCCACGTTGGAAACCAGATGCATTACATGGCTGTAGCGCTCGATGAAGAAGCTGTCGGTGACGTGCACTTCGCCGGTCTGCGCGATACGGCCGACATCGTTACGGCCCAGATCGATCAGCATCAGGTGCTCGGCGCGTTCTTTTGGATCGGACATCAGTTCTTCGGCAAGCTGCTTGTCTTCGAGCTCGGTCGCGCCGCGCGGGCGTGTGCCAGCGATCGGGCGGATGGTCACCACGCCGTCGCGCAGGCGTACCAGGATTTCCGGACTGGATCCCACAATTGAAAAACCGGGAAAGGCAAGATTGTAGAGAAAGGGCGAGGGGTTCAAACGGCGCAAAGCGCGATAAAGCGCCAAGGGCGGCAGCGTAAACGGGCGGCGGAAACGCTGACTGGGTACGACTTGAAAAATGTCGCCGGCCAAGATGTATTCTTTGGCGCGATCTACCATTGCCAGGTATTCGCTATGGGTCATGTTGGATTTAGCGACGACGCCTTTGGGCAGATCGTCCGGCGGCAGCGGTGTGGCAGGCGCCGGCCGTTCGAGATCGGAGATGGCATCGCCCAACCGCTCGCAGCCGCGGCTGTAAGCGGCGCGCGCGTCCAATCCTTTTTCCGGCCACACCGGCGCGACCATCAGGATTTCGTCGCGCACGGTATCGAAGATTGCCGTGATCGTCGGGCGCAATAGGATTGCATCGGGCAAGCCAAGCGTGTCGGGCGGCGCGTTGGGTAGCCGCTCGATCAGCCGCACCATGTCGTAGCCAAGATAACCAAAAATGCCGACCGCCATCGGCGGCAAGCCGGCGGGCAGTGCTATGCGCGTTTCGCGGATCAGCGCTCGCAAGGATTCCAGCGCCGCAAGCGTCTCGGGCTCGAAGGCGTTTGGCGCGCTGCGCGCATTGCGGTTGATTTCGGCTTTGCCGTTCCGGCAACGCCAAATGACATCGGGTTTCATGCCGATGATGGAATAGCGTCCGCGGGTTTCGCCGCCTTGTACGCTTTCCAGAAGAAAGGCGTTTTCGCGCCCCTCGGCGAGTTTCAGAAAGGCCGAAACCGGCGTTTCGAGATCGGCGACAAGGCGCGCATAGAGCACTTGCGGCTCGCCGCCATCGTAGCGGCGCGCAAAGTCCGCGAAGTCAGGAAGAATGCCCATGGCTCCGTCACGATCCTTCGCCGGTCACGTCGCTCAAGATCTTCGCATTGGTCTTCACGCCTTGCTTGTCGCGCGCTGCAAGGGCCAAGGATTCGGTGATATCCGATCCGACGCCGCCGGAAATCTGGCGGACGCCTCTCATGAACATCGGGTCGCCGATGGGAGGTACGGGATGAGTGATTCCGGTAACGCGCGCAATGATGTAGCCGCCCGAACCTTGCGGCCCGAAAACGGCACCGCGAGGCGGCACGCTAAAAATAGCGCTCACGAGGTCGGGAGAGAATGTTGCGTCGCTCGACTGCCGGGTCAGCGCCTGACTGGATTGCACCTTGGTACCGATCGATTGGGCAATGTCGTCGAGAGAGCGGCCTTTGTTCGCCTCGCTCGCCAATTCCTCTGCTTTTTTGCGCAACAAAAGGCTGCGCTGCTCTTGCGTCCAAGCGGCGGTTGCGGGAGCACGCACGGCATCCACTGGCTTCAACTTGGGCGGCACGACGCCGTTCACCATCACGACGTAATAATGGCCGGACTTAGTCGGGACGAGATCGCCGTCCTCACCCACTTCTGCAGCGAAGACCTGCGCGCGGAAATCGGCATCGTCGGGCGCCGCCGTCTTGCTGCCGTCGGGGGCCAATCCCTCGCGGTCCATGGCGACGAAATGGTTCGAACGGATGCCGACTTTTTTTGCCGCTTCTACGACATTGGCGCCGCCGCTCACCGCATCGGTATAGGCATTGGCTATGTCGGCAAGTTTTGACTGCGCCAGTTCTTGCAGGACCTGCTTGCGGAGCTCTTCTTTGGCTTGATCGAGCGTCGTTGTCTTGCCCGGTACGATTTTCACAACATGAAAAATCGCGTAGCCAAAGCTGCCTTTGACAGGCGCCGTCACACTACCTTCGGGAGCCGCAAACGCGGCCTTGGATTGCTCGGGATCAACAAGATCCGCCGCCGTTACCGTACCTAGGTTTATGTCGGTGGGCTTGTCGCCATGGGCAAAGGCAGCCTGCTCAAAAGTTTGTCCGGCTTTGATCTTGGCGCTCGCCGCCTCGGCTTCGGCCAGTGTTTGATAGTTGATCCGCTCGAGCTCGCGCTTTTCGGGAATGACGTATTTGTCCTTTTGCGCGTCGTAGGCGGCCGCGATCTGGGCATCCGTCACCGTGATCGTTTTGGAGACGTCGTCGGGGCCGACATCCGCATACGTCACGTCGCGGTATTCGGGCGTGGAGAACCGATCGGCGTGGCTCTTCACATAGGCGGTCAGTACGGCATCGCTCGGTGGCGCGATCGGCGAAAGCGCATTGTCGTTGAGCGTTACGTAATCAACCGCACGCCTTTCCGTCGAATAGGCAAAAAGAGCCCGCGCATAACCGGCGGGAATCGCGAAACCGCTTTCGGCGGCGTGCACGAGCTGGTCGCGAGCGAGCTCGCGCCGCACCAATTCGATGAAGCCCTTCTCGCTATAATTCATCTTCGAAATGGCCTGCAAGAACGCTTTGCGGTCGAACGTCCCGGTAAGCTCCGAGAATTGCGGCAAGGAGCGGATCAATGTTGAAACCGTGTCATCGCTGACGGTGAGGCCAAGATCGCTCACCACATTGTCCAGGGCTGTGCGGGCGATTTCCTGTTGGAGGAAGGCTGGGCCCAAACCGTTTTTCCGGGCCTCATCGGCCGTTATTTCTTTGCCGCGCTGCTCCCCTAGCCGGTGGACATAATTATCGTAGTCACGCTTGAATTCTTCGCGCTCGATCGAGGTACGACCGACCGTCGCAACGGCGGTACTGCTGCTGCCGTGGAAAATATCGCCAATGCCCCATGCTACGAAGCTGAGCGACAACGCCCCCAGAAACAAAGAGGATACCCAGGACTTGGAAAACTGTCGCATCTGCTGAAGCATGGAAAAACCTTGGTGGAGTGGCGATAAATGGCGGCGGATGATAGGGAGGGGGCCTAGCAACGGCAAGGCGATGACCATGTTGATAGCAGGAAATTGGAAAATGAATGGGCAGGCGGGCGCCCTGAATGAGGTCCGTGCGCTGATTCGCGCCCTCGCGGCCCAGCCTAGCTCGGCCCAAGTGGTGATCTGCCCCCCAGCCACGTTGATTTCGAGGGCTGTTGCCGAGGCGGGTGACGCTATCGGCGTGGGCGGGCAGGACTGCCACGAAAAACCTTCGGGCGCCTATACCGGCGATATCTCGGCCGAGATGTTGCGCGATGCAGGCGCTTCTTGCGTGATCGTCGGTCATTCCGAGCGCCGGCAGTATCACGCCGAGACCGATGTCCTTGTTTCTGCCAAGGCGCAAGCCGGTTGGCGGGCAGGCTTGGCCGTCATTATCTGCGTCGGGGAAACCGAGGCCGAGCGCAATGCCGGTCGCGAGGAAGAGATTGTCTCGGGTCAGCTGGCGGTCAGTGTGCCCGACGGTGCAACCGGCTCGAACTGCGCCATCGCTTATGAACCCGTGTGGGCTATCGGCACCGGGCGTACGGCCACCGCAGCCGATATTGCAAAAATGCACGCCCACATCCGTGCCGTGCTGGCGACGCGTTTTGGCGAGATCGGCCGGCAAATTGCCATCCTTTACGGG
Organism: uncultured Alphaproteobacteria bacterium; assembly: GCA_963766355.1. Taxonomy (GTDB): domain Bacteria; phylum Pseudomonadota; class Alphaproteobacteria; order Micropepsales; family Micropepsaceae; genus Rhizomicrobium. The sequence goes on along the minus strand of CAVXZV010000021.1, from coordinate 9,419 downwards.
GGGTCGGTTAACCCCAAAAACGCCGCCGAAATTCTGCGTGTGCCCGAAGTCGGCGGGGCCCTGGTTGGCGGCGCCAGCCTGAAAGCATTGGATTTTCTGGAAATTATCGCTGCCGTGCCAATTTCCGCTTAACCAGTTCGACCTACGTTTCCTTAACCGGCTCGGTGCCATCCTTGTTGCAAAGCAGTCGCAAGTTCTGACGTAATACGATTGCCGGTTCGGTGCGTGGGGTGTGATGGGTAGGCTCTCTTACGAGACCGCCGAAACTTTGGTGTACGATCCGGTTCCCGCGAACCGGACGGCGACGCGGTCGGTGCTTTACACGGTCGGATTTCGCAACATCGAGACGGTCGCCACGTTCGAAGATTTCAAGGCGGCGATCCGCATTCGGCCGCCTGATTTGGCACTTTGCGAAGCGCAAGGCGCCGATGGCGAACTCTGCGACATGATCCAGTCGATGCGTCAGGGGGCCCACGGATACAACCCGTTTATCGTCATCATCGTGACGGCTTGGGAAAAGACCAACGCGCTGGCCAGCCGGGTCCTCAATTCGGGCGCCGACGACCTTATCCTGCGTCCGTTCTCGACGAAGTTGCTGGGCGAGCGCGTCGAGACACATATCGAGCGACGCAAGGGGTTCGTTATTACCCATGAATATGTGGGGCCGGACCGCCGTCGCGACGCGGCCAGACCCTCCAATGCCGAGCTCTTCGACCCTCCGAATTCGCTAAAAATGAAAGCGATGGACAAGCTGAGTCCGGATATCGCCAATGCGAAGCTCGACGCCGAATTGAAAAGGGCCCGCGAAACACTCAAAGCCGAGAAGCTGCGTCGCGACGTGTTCCAGATAAGCATCTTATGGCGATTGATGCAGGAGCAAAGGTCGGATCATCCGAGCAATTTAGAGCATCTGGCAAAACTGGGGCGGCTAACGCAAAGCATCGCCAAACGCTGCCGCGACACCGAATTCGAAGTTGCTTTGGGCTGGTGCGATTCCATTATGGCAGCGGTGGAGGGCCTGCAGGCGGGAGTCGACCGCAATGCTTCGATGCATCTGTTGGGGCATGCGGTGCTCAGTCTCAACCAAGTCTTCCGCCCCGAAAAATCGTCGGCCGACCATTTGGCGGAGATCGACGTGACCGTGGCAATGATCCGTGCCCGCGCGAAGCCTGAATCGGTTGAAAGTCCCCCCACCGAGCAGCAAATGGACGACAGTAAGCCTTTGTAGATTCATGCTATTCTCTCGTCGCGGTGAGTGTTTCGCTTCTTTTCTTTCCATCCCGCGCCCAATCGTCTAAGGAACCCGCCCGAACGTCCCCGGAAGGTTCCTCATGCAAACCCTCTTGCTGGTCATCGAACTCATCGTCGCGATGGCCTTGATCATCTTCGTGCTGTTGCAGCGTTCCGAGGGCGGGGCGCTTGGCATGGGGGGCGGCGGTTCGGGGTTGGGAGGCTTGTTTAGCCCGCGCGGCGCTTCCGACACGCTGACGCGTACGACTGCGATTTTGGCAGTGATGTTTTTCGTCGTTTGTCTGGGGTTGAACCTGCTGGTGCGCAATTCGCACGCGGACCGTTCGATCCTTGATTCGCCGAGCGGGCCGGCGCGGACGGCGCAACCGCTGCCGAAACCGGCCGCACCGGCGCCGATCCAGCAGACTCCCGCGGTTCCCACGCCGCACTAAATCTTTCAGATTCATCGGCTTGCGATGTGCCCCTGAGGCAAATTCTCAAATTGCCGCAAATCTGAATCTTTGCGCTTGAGTGTGGGCACCTCTTTCGACATGGTGGCCTTCCATGGCGCGGTTGATCTTCATCACCGGCGGTGTGGTCTCTTCCTTGGGAAAAGGTCTTGCCTCCGCGGCTCTCGGAGCCCTTTTGCAGGCGCGTGGCTATACGGTCCGGCTGCGCAAACTCGATCCCTATCTCAACGTCGATCCGGGCACGATGAGCCCGTTCCAGCACGGCGAGGTCTATGTCACCGACGACGGTGCTGAGACAGATCTCGACCTCGGCCATTACGAGCGTTTTACCGCGGTGTCCTCGCGGCGCGCCGACAACATCACCAGCGGGCGCATCTACCAGCAGGTCATCGAGAAAGAGCGCAAAGGCGAATATCTCGGCCGTACCGTGCAGGTCATTCCGCATGTCACCGATATGATCAAAGAATTCATCATGACGGGGGCCGACGAGGTCGATTTTCTTCTCTGTGAAATCGGCGGCACGGTGGGTGATATCGAAGGCTTGCCGTTCTTCGAAGCCATCCGCCAACTCGGCAATGATTTGGGCCGCGAGCACGTCGCCTTCGTGCATCTGACGCTGGTGCCCTACCTGGAGGCGGCGGGCGAGCTAAAAACCAAGCCGACGCAACATTCGGTGAAAGAATTGCGCGCCATCGGCATCCAGCCCGATATTCTGCTGTGCCGCTCGGAAAAGCCGTTGCCGGACGATGACCGTCGCAAGATCGGACTGTTCTGCAACGTGCCGGCGCAGCGCGTAATCCCCGCGCTCGATCTTCCCACCATCTATCGCGCACCGCTGGCCTATCACGATGTCGGCCTCGACAACGAAATTCTCAGCGTCTTCGGCATCAAGGACGCGCCGCCACCCGATCTTTCCAAATGGCAAAAGGTTGTGGACCGGGTGAAGAACCCCGAAGGCGAGGTACGCATTGCGGTCGTCGGCAAATACACGCAGGTCAAGGATTCCTACAAATCCCTCTCGGAAGCGCTGGTCCATGGCGGGCTCGCCAACAATGTACGCGTCCAGATGGAATGGATCGACGCCGAAATCTTCGAGCGCACCGATGCGGCGGCATTCCTGGAAGGCGTCGACGGGATATTGGTGCCTGGCGGCTTCGGCGAGCGTGGTACCGAGGGCAAAATCCATGCCGTGAAGTTCGCGCGGGAACGCGGCGTGCCGTTCTTCGGCATTTGCTACGGGCTGCACATGGCGGTGATCGAAGCGGCGCGCGATTTGGCGGGACTGGAAGGGGCGGGCACGACCGAGAATGGCGAGCCGCGCCATCCCGTGATCGCGCTGATGACCGAGTGGATCAAAGGCAACCGCGTCGAAACCCGCGCCGCCGACAGCGAGCTTGGCGGCACGATGCGGCTGGGCGCCTATACCGCGATGCTAACGCCGGGCAGCCGCGTCGCTGAGGTCTATGGTGCGACCGAGATTTCAGAACGCCATCGCCATCGCTATGAAGTGAACACCAACTACACCAAGCATCTCGCCGAGCATGGCTTGGTGGTTTCCGGCTGGTCGCCCGACGGCAAGCTGCCCGAGATCATGGAAATCCCCGAACATCCCTGGTTCATCGGCGTGCAATTCCACCCGGAACTAAAATCGCGCCCCTTCGATCCGCATCCCTTATTCCGTTCCTTTATCGCCGCAGCGGTGAGGCAGAGCAGGTTGGTGTAGCAGTATGACAGCTGCGATCAGCTTAGTCGTCTCGGTGATTTCTATTTGTGTTTCTGCGCTAACGGCGTGGTTGACGCTTCTTCGCCGTGGCGCAGTCCACATGACCCAGCCGACTGTAATTTATTTCGGACCGGATGGAGGATCGTCACACGACGACGGCCCCAGAAATAAAATTTTCCCGCGCGCACTACTTTATTCGACAGCAAAACGCGGAAATATCGTCGAAAGTATGTATGTACGACTTCGCCGCAACGAGACGACTCAGAATTTCAACATTTGGGTATATGGAGACAAACAACTTTTGCGGGGTAGCGGGCTTTTTGTTCCGGATACTGGTGTTGCGACAAACCATCATTTTCTTTTGCCGGACGATGGAGCAGGGTTCACTTTTCTCGCGGGACGCTATTTTCTTGAAGTGTTCGTCGTCGCCGTTGGCGACAGAAAGGCTAGACGCCTATTTTCAGTAGAGCTTGTGGTGAGCCCTGAAGTGGCAAGGGCGCTCGAGCAATCGGAAGAGGGGCTTTATTTTGACTGGGGCCCAGATTCCGCAAGTTATCATGCCCATGTCAGATCGCAGCCCAAGCCAGAAATACCTGAAGTTCTGCGAGAATTTCTTTTGAAGCCGAACAACAGCTAAATCGGATGTCGCAGCGAATGAATTGCGTTTTGGGATCAAGCCGCCCTCAGCGCCTTCGTCACCGCTTTCGGTGCGCGGTCGATGACCAACAGATAGGCACGTGTCGGACCTTCTGGAATACGCTTTCCTTGTTCCCAATGTCGGAGCGTGTTCACGGAAAAGCCAAACTGCTGTGCGAACGCCTCTTGCGTCATTTTTAGTTTCGTTCGGATCGCGCGCACGTCGATCTCTTGCGGAATATGAACGCGATACTGGCTGATATCGACTTCGCCCCTCGCAAAGGCAAGCGCCTGACGCGCACCGCGCAGGATGCTTTGCTCCACAGAGTTTTTCTTTTTCATGTCTTTCCGTAACCTTCCACGATCAATTTCGCAATTTTCTTCAGCTCGTTTTTCCCCGCCTCGCTCAAGTCACGTTGCGTGTTCTTGGCGTATATCGAAAAGACGAACAGCGGCAGCTTCTCGCTGTGATAGAAATAGATCACGCGTGCGCCTCCACGTTTGCCACGCCCCTCAATGCCCCAACGCAACTTCCTGACGCCGCCAGTTCCTTGAATCAAATCTCCCGCGTCAGGGTTGCGGGCCAGATAGTCGACCAACATCATACGCTCGGCATCATCCATGAGCTTACGTGCGGTCGACAAAAATTCCGGGGTCTCTACGACCCCGACGAGCGAATTTTGTATCATGCTATGTGTAGTCCATTGGACTAGTATGGTCAAGCGGAATCAATGATAGCCAATGCAAAAATTCTTGCTGCAAGCGCATCGCATTGTGCCGATTGTGTCGCAATGAGCCCGAGCCCGGGGTTTGCTCGCCATCGGGAATGACATCCATAAGTTTGCAGCGGCCCCCCACCCGGATCGCCGCGCTTCGCGCAGCGCTCCGCCGGTATGCTGCCGCTACCGGCCCCCACAAGGGGGAGGCAATCTTCATTCTTAGCAATTCGTAAACGGTCTGCCCCTACCATTCCGCGCATGAGCCGGAAGTCCGCGATATTCGGAATTGCCGCCCTGTCGGCGCTTGCCGCTTGCGCGCGGGCGCAGGAGGCACCGGCAATGCCGCCGCCGCGCTACGCCACGCAGATTCCGCCGTCCCAGGATCAAGTGCTCGATCATGCACCGCCAGTCGCGGCCCCGACAACACAAGTGACGACGGCCCCTTTGCCTCCGGTGACCGCGTTTGTTCCGTCCACGGACAATACGCCCCAAATCCAGCGCGACTCCCAGCCGCGTTACGCCACCATGATCCAGCAGCAGGAACCCGAGACCGTCACGGTGACCGGTCTGCGCCCCTCCGAGTCTGACGGCTACCGCCTCGGCACGGGCGACACTGTGCGTGTCACGGTATTCGGTGAGACCGATCTGTCCGGCACGTTCGAGATCGACAGCCAAGGCTATGTGCGCTTGCCGCTGATAGGGCAGATCGCGGCGGCCGGTCTTTCCACTTACGCGCTTGAAAGCCGCATCACGGCTTCTTTGATCACGGACAAATACCTTCTCAATCCGCGCGTAAACGTCGAGGTCACGACCTATCGGCCTTTTTATATCGTGGGCGAGATCAGCAAGCCCGGCGAATATCCCTATGTGAACGCCATGACGACGCAGAATGCTGTGGCGTTGGCCGGCGGCTTCACAGACCGTGCAGTGGAATCCTCGGTCTATATCCGCCATCAGGGCGAAATGAAGGAGCATGAGGTCGATCTCGACCAGGGCACACGCATCCGCCCCGGCGATGTCATTCGCGTCGAGCGGTCGACCTATTGGACGATTATGACCGTGCTGTCGCCGCTGATTTCGCCGTTCTCGAGCCTCGCCTATCTGCTCAAATAGAGTTTTTGCGTTCTGACCGATCGCCGTTAGAATGGCGCCATGACCGCTGTCCAACCCAATGCGACCGTCAAGGTCGGTTCAATCGAAATCGGCAATGCGAAGAAACTCGCGATTATCGCCGGCCCTTGTCAGCTCGAAAGCCGGGCGCATGCCTTCGAAATGGCGCAAGCCTTAAAGGAGATGGCGTCCAAAGCCGGTGTCGGCTTGATCTACAAAACCAGTTTCGACAAGGCCAACCGCACCAGCGGGTCGTCGAAGCGCGGCATGGGGCTGGAGGCCTCGCTGCCGATCTTCAACGACATCCGCGAGACCTTCGGTTTGCCGGTGCTCACCGACATTCATGAGCGCGAGCAATGCGCCATGGTGGCCCCGGCGGTGGACGTGCTGCAGATTCCGGCATTCCTCTGCCGCCAGACCGACCTGCTGGTTGCAGCGGCTGAGACCGGCAAAGTGGTCAACATCAAGAAAGGCCAGTTCCTGGCGCCTTGGGACATGAAGAACGTCATCGCCAAGGTGACCGGCGCAGGCAATCCCAATGTGCTGGCGACCGAACGCGGTGTCAGCTTCGGTTATAATACGCTGGTCTCCGACATGCGGGCGCTACCGATCATGGCGAGGTTCGGTGCGCCCGTGGTGTTCGACGCGACCCATTCGGTGCAGCAGCCAGGGGGATTGGGCGCGACGACAGGCGGAGATCGCGAAATGGTGCCTTATCTGGCGCGCGCCGCCGTCGCCGTGGGCGTTGCCGCGGTTTTCCTGGAAGTGCACCAAGACCCCGATCACGCGCCCTCGGATGGGCCCAATATGGTCAAGCTGAAGGATTTCCCGGCGCTGCTCGACGATCTCGTCGCCATCGACGCGATCGTCAAGCGCCGCGCAGGGACTTAACCCATCAGGCGGAAATCGCCATCCAGACCTTCACGATTCCGATAACGGCAAGAACCAGCAACGCAAGCTGTGCAACAGCCGAGATGAGAAAGCCCAAGCTGCGTTTTTCCGGATCGGCCATATATCCGGTCATGTAGAGGACCCGGCCGATTACCCAGACCAAGCCCAACGCGGCGGGTAGCCAAGCCAGCATCGAAAAGGCGGGCGTGAAGTAGAATGTCGCCAGCCACAACAACGGCAGGAAAACGACAATCGCTTCCAGCGTGTTGTAGTGAACGCGCACGGCACACTCGAATTCCGAATGGCCGGTCATGGCGGGCGCTTTCACATTATGTTTCCCGCGCATCTGACCGACGCGGATACCCATGTAGAAATACACCAGGATCGCCAGAATCGTGACGACGGCAGTTAACAGATCGGCTGGCATGGTTCGTTTCCCTATGTAGCCGCTCCCAAGCGGGGTTCGCGCGGGAGCCTTGCGGGCACATTAGAGGGATTTGCCGTGGCCTGCTCTATTGCCCTCCATGGTCGCCATGCTCGCCGCCTTGCCAGCGCTGCCGCATGGCCTCAGCCTGCTGCTTGAGGTCGGCCTTCTGGGAGTCGCTCAGCCCATCCCACTTCGCTTTCAAATTGTCAGCCAGCTTCTGCTTGTCGGCGTCGGACATGGCCATAAATTTCGTGCGCTTCTCGTCGCGATAGGCTTTGCGCTGATCGTCTGTCAGGCCGACGGTCTCGCTGCGCATCTGCGCCATCAGCATCATGCGTTCTTCCGGCGTCAGAAAGCTCATAGGGCCGCCCATATGGTCGCCATGCGGCGGCCGCCCGGCATCTGCGGCAAAAGATGCCGTCGTCAACAACATAACGGTGAGTGCGGGCAGAATCGCGCGAGAAAGCGTCATAGTATTACTCCTTATGGGCCCTTCTTATTGGCCCTTCGGCCATTAAACGTCCAATTTGCCCCACTCCGTCGACTTGCTGACGCTCCACGCATCGCTTAAAGCAGGCCCTATTCTGCACGATTTCGGATGAGGATTATGTGACATGACCGCAATCATCGACATCGCCGCCCGGGAGATCCTGGATAGCCGCGGCAACCCCACTGTAGAAGTCGACGTTCATCTCGAAGACGGCTCGTTCGGCCGCGCCGCAGTGCCTTCCGGGGCATCGACGGGAACACGCGAGGCCGTTGAGCTACGCGACGGCGCAAAGCGCTATGGCGGCAAGGGAGTGGAGAAAGCGGTCGCGGCCGTAAACGGCGAATTGTTCGATGCGCTGTGCGGTGCGGAAGCCGAAGATCAGGTCCGTCTCGACAAGACGATGTGCGCGCTGGATGGAACTCCGAACAAGGCGCGGCTTGGCGCCAATGCCATTTTGGGCGTCTCGCTGGCAACCGCCAAGGCGGCGGCCGAAGCGGCGAACCTACCGCTTTATCGTTATGTCGGCGGGGCGAAAGCCAATCTTTTGCCGGTGCCCATGATGAATGTCCTCAATGGCGGCATGCATGCCGACAACCCCATCGATTTCCAGGAATTCATGATCGTGCCGGTAGGCGCCCCGACGTTCAAAGAGGCGCTACGCTATGGTGCGGAAATCTTCCACGTCCTCAAGAAGGGGCTGAAAGATGCCGGCTACAACACCAATGTCGGCGACGAAGGCGGTTTCGCGCCAAATCTGAAAAGCGCCGACGAAGCGCTGTCGTTTATTGTCAAAGCCATCGAGAAGGCAGGCTACCGCCCGGGTGAAGATGTTTTTCTCGCGCTCGATCCGGCGTCGTCGGAATTTTTCGAAGGCGGCAAATACCTGCTCAAAGGCGAGGGCAAGACGCTCGACCCGCTGGCCATGGTGAAAGTGTATGAGGATCTGGTCGCGCGCTATCCCATCTTCTCTATCGAAGACGGAATGGCAGAATTGGATACGCCGGGCTGGGTGGCGATCACCAAATCGCTGGGCAAGAAAATTCAGCTCGTCGGCGACGACAATTTCGTCACCAATACGTCGCTTTTGAAGCAAGGTATTGCCAACGGCGTGGCCAATGCGATCTTGATCAAAGTCAACCAGATCGGTTCGCTGACCGAAACGCTGGAAGCGGTCGAGATGGCTCATAAGGCGTCTTATCGCGCCGTAATGAGCCATCGTTCGGGCGAAACGGAAGATTCCACGATCGCCGACCTCGCGGTCGCCACAAATTGCGGCCAGATCAAAACGGGTTCGCTGTGCCGCTCGGATCGTCTGGCCAAATACAACCAGCTTCTTCGGATCGAGGAACAGCTGGGCGATCAGGCGATCTATGCCGGCCGGAGCGTGCTGAAGGTTTAGTTCTTCGGACTCTCAAAGCAGATAATGGTGGTACGCCGCCCGATTTTTGGATTGGGCGGCGTTCGCCGTTTGTGCTATGATTTGATACATGACGAGGGAACAGATCGAAGCAGTCTTCGAGCGTGTCCGCAACTGGCCGGAATGGCGACAGCAAGAGGCTGCCGCGCTGTTGCTTTCGATCGAGTTTGAGGCAGATGTGGACCCATTGTCCGACGAGGAGCGTGCAGATTTGGAAGAGGCGCTTGCCGAGATGGATCGAGAAGAAGTTGCGTCTGAGGAGCAAAGCAATACGCTAATGAGCCGAAGCGGTGCCGGAAGGGGAAG
>CAVXZV010000020.1:0-8751 GCA_963766355.1 uncultured Alphaproteobacteria bacterium | reverse complement strand
CCAGCCGCCCGAGACCGCTTCGATGACTTTCGCATTTTCGCGGTCGATCGAGTGCGTGATCGTGAGCTTCGTGATCTCGCCGTCCGGTTCGATGTCCATCACGCAGCGCGTATAACCTTCTTCTTTCAATTCCGGCTTGAATTCGTTGCGCCATTTGAGGACCAGCCGCTTTCGCGGCTCGACTTCCAAAACTTCGCCGGCATCGGCGACGCGGCCGTCGGGAAACATCAGCTTCCACGGCGAGCCTTTTTTCCAGTCGCATTCGGCGTGCATGCCGTACCAGTATTGTTTCATAAATTCAGGTTTGGTGAGGGCCTCCCAAAGTTTGTCGGGAGTGGTGCGTATGTAGGTCACGTATACATATTGGCTAGTCATCGTTCTTCCCTTCGAGGTTTCGCTTCAAATCCGCGAGCGCCCTTACCCGGTGACGCTCATATTTGCCGATCCACCGATCGGCGATTTCGTTGATCGGAACGGGATTCAGATAATGCAGCTTCTCGCGGCCGCGCTTTTGCGTGGCGACAAGATTGGCCGCTTCCAGCAGCGCCAAATGTTTGGTCACGGCCTGACGCGACATCTCCATTTCCTCGCATAACGCACCCAAGGTCTGTCCGTTCCTGGCAAAGAGGCGATCCAACAATTGCCGCCGTGTTTCGTCGGCAAGTGCTTTGAAAACCGCGTCCATGCTCATGACTCTAATATGCAACCAATTGGTTGCCTGTCAAGCCGTGTCGTAGAGTATTTTTCTATGGCCAAGATTTGCGTCACCGATACTATCGCGCTCGACGAAAACGAGCTGGAGGATCCTTCGTATTGGCCTCCGGTCCCGGCGGCCAGAACGTCAACAAGGTTTCGAGCGCCGTGCAGCTGCGCTTTAACGCAGCGGCATCCCTCGCCCTGCCGGAACCGGTGCGCTTTCGGCTAATGATCCTCGCCGGCGGCAAGCTGACCAAAGACGGTGTGGTGGTGCTGACGGTACGGCAGTTTCGCGATCAAGTCCGCAACCGTGCGGCGGCGCGCGAACGTCTTTTCGAGATGATCCGCGAGGCGGCGATCAGCCAAAGAAGCGCCGCAAGACGAAACCTTCCCGAACGTCCAAGGAAAAACGATTGCAGCACAAAAAAAAACATGCGGAACTGAAGCGCACGCGCGGCAAGCCGCACGGCGATTGACCTTCAGAGACAGGCTCCATGGATCCGCAGAACATCATCGTGAAGATCGAAGGCGCTATCGGCGTCGTCACCCTCAACCGGCCCAAGGCGCTGAACGCGCTGAATTCCGAATTGCTCGGCGAACTTGCCGCCGCCTTGGAGGCGTTCGATGCCGACGACGCCGTCCGCGTCATCGTCCTGACCGGCTCGGAGCGCGCCTTTGCGGCGGGCGCCGACATCAAAGAGATGGCGCCGCGCTCTTATATGGAAATGTACAAGGACAACTTCTTCGTCCAGGCCTCCGAGCGCATCGCCGCGATCCGCAAACCCATCATCGCGGCGGTTGGCGGATTTGCACTGGGCGGCGGATGCGAGCTGGCCATGATGTGCGATTTCATCATCGCAGCCGACACCGCCAAATTCGGCCAGCCCGAGATCACCCTTGCCGTGATGCCCGGCATGGGGGGCACCCAGCGGCTCACCCGCTTCGTGGGCAAATCCAAAGCCATGGATATGTGCCTGACCGGACGGATGATGGACGCGGCCGAAGCCGAGCGCTCCGGGCTCGTCAGCCGGGTCGTTCCGGCAGCGGATCTGATGGCCGAAACCATGAAAGCGGCCGGCAAGATCGCCGAACAGTCCGTGCCTATTCTGATGATGACCAAGGAAAGCGTGAACCGGGCCTTTGAAACCACGCTGGCCGAAGGGTTGCGGTTCGAGCGGCGCGTGTTTCATGCGATGTTCGCGACCGAAGACCAAAAGGAAGGCATGGCGGCCTTCGCCGAGAAGCGCAAACCGGCGTTTAAGGACAAATAACCCCGGAATTGACCCAGGCGCGGCCGCGGGCTAAAGACCCGCCTCCTTAGAGACTAGCAGGACGACCTATGCCCAATATCGCCTCCTCCAAAAAGCGCGTCAGGACCACCTCCAAGCGCACCCTCGTCAACCATGCCCGCAAGACCCGCGTTCGCGGTTTTATGCGCAAGGTCGAAGAGGCGATCGCCTCCGGCGACAAAACCGCCGCTTTGGCCGCCCTGAAGGCGGCGGAGCCCGAGATCATGCGGGGCGTCTCCAAAGGGGCAATTCATAAAAATACCGGTTCGCGCAAAGTGTCGCGGTTAACCAAACGGGTCGCCAAGCTGACCAAATAGATAATGGATTAGTCTCTGGATTCTTTGTGAAATCTGGTTAAAATGGGTCCGAAACAACCGCCGGACCCATTTTTATTTGTCCGTAGACTGATGGAGCGCTTTGTGACGATTGTGCTACGCAACATAATCGCAACCCATCGCGTAAGTGCCTGATTTGTTAAGCATAGTGAGACAATGCCGCGGGCGGAGAATTTTCCGTATAAAGAACATAAGGTTAGTACGAATACGGATGAAAAAAAAGCGTCATAGTACCGTCATGTTCCGTTTACGTTCCCTTGCGGTCGAATCAGGCTTAAGCATATGGTTACCGTGTGATGAAGGCCGAGAGCAGTCATGCAAAAGAAAAGCAAAAAGACGATTCCAGTAATGCACAGTTCTCGTTGCGCCGTTTGGTCGAGTACCAAGTCTAACTCTTAATGAATTCTTGAAAATACAAGCCTGGGGCGCGAACGATGTTCGCGACCGCGAACGTTTTTTGTCGGTTGGGATCGATGGCGCCACAAAATTACTCTCTTGGATATGCCGGGGACCTGAGCGCGGCCGAAGCTTGGACCCTGCTGCATGGGGACCCAGCGGCCCAATTGGTCGATGTGCGCACCACGGCGGAGTGGAACTTTGTGGGGATGCCGGATCTGAGCCAGATCGGGAGGCGGGTGCACTGCGTAGAATGGCAATGCTTTCCCAGCATGGAGCAGAATCCCGGGTTCGTTGAGCAGGCCGGTGGAGCACTGGGCGGCTGTAAGGATGCGCCCGTTCTGTTCCTTTGCCGCTCTGGCGCGCGCTCGCGCGCGGCGGCCATCGCAATGGCGGCGGCGGGCTATGAGCGCGCCTACAACATCGCCGGCGGGTTCGAAGGCGATCCCGATCAAAATCGCCACCGCGGTAAGCAGAATGGTTGGAAGGCCGCAGGCCTTCCGTGGATACAAATCTAGGTAGGAGGTAAGAGCATGCGAAGTACGCGGGCGCCGTGGGGACGGCACATAGGAGGACGGCACTAACCCGGGCACGGAATGGCTCGGACGGAATAACCAACAAAAAAGGCTCGGCATGCCGGAATGGATGCACGAGCAGGGGTAACGAAATGGGACAATACACAAGCAAACCGACGTCGAAGGATTGGCACGCAGCATGGGCATGCGTGCGTGAAAGATTGCGCCGCGAGCTGGGCGATCCGGTATTCGATGCCTGGATCGGACCATTGACGCTAGAGGGTTTCGACAAAGACGAGTTGCGTATTGGCGCTGCCAAACCGTTCCTGCGTAATTGGGTGACCAACCATTATATGGCGCGGATCGAGCGCGCTTTCCGGGCCGAAGGCGCGGAACCTGCCTCGCTCACTATCGTTCTCATCACGCCGCAGCCCGCGGTAGGCGGCGGCTTGATCAAAGAGCCGCTGCGGGCGGAATTGCCGTCGGCGCAAGTCTCTTATCTGCCGAATACCGGTGCCGAAGAGCATAACGGCGCCAATAAGGGCCTGTGGAACCGGATGCTGCATCCGCAGCAAACCTTCGACAGCTTCATTCCCGGCACCTCGAACGAATTCGGCCATGGCGCGGCACGCACTTTCGCCGAGGGCAAGGGCGCGGACGTTCCCCTGCTCTACATCCATGGCGGCTTCGGCTTTGGCAAAACGCATTTGCTAAATGCCGCGGCGCTGGAATTCCGCAAGCGCGGCAAACGCGTGCTGTTTTTGCGGGCGGAAGATTTCATGCGCCATTTCCTGGGCGCTCTCTACCGCAAGGACACGCTGTCGTTCAAAGACGAGCTGCGCACCGCCGATGTGCTGATCATCGACGATCTGCAGCACATCTGCCGTTCCACGGCGACGGCCTCGGAGTTCCTCTACACCGTCAATGCCTTTGCCGATCTGCGACGGCGCGTGGTGATCGCCGCAGACCGCGCGCCTTCCGCGATGGAAGGGCTCGGCGCCGATGTGAAGAGCCGCATGACCGGCGGACTGATGATCGAACTGGACAAGCCCGACCGCGACACCCGCCTGGCGATTCTGAAATCGCGCGCGGCGGAATACACGCGGCTGCGCCCCGAAGTGATCCTTCCCGATTGCGTGCTGGAACGCATCGCCGATATCGACGATGCCAGCCCGCGCGAGATGATCGCGGTGCTCACCAAGCTTGCGACCTATGCCGACCTCACCAAGAAACCGGTGACGCCGGAGATGGCCGAAGAAGCGGTGGGCTTGCGCAGTGCGCCCGGCGCCAAGACCTCGATCGAGGATATCCAGAGGAAGACGGCGGAGTTCTACAAGCTCGACGTCAAGGACTTCTATTCGCCGCAACGCGCGCGCCGCGTGGCGCGGCCGCGCCAGGTGGCGATGTATCTCGCCCGCAAATTGACGACGCGCTCACTGCCCGAGATCGGGCGGCGCTTCGGTGGTAGGGATCACACCACAGTACTGCATGCCTGCCGGCGCATCGAGGCGCTGTGTGCCGAAGACGCGTTGTTCAAGCAGGAAGTCGATTTCCTCAGTCAGATGTTGTCGAAGAGGATGTGAGGTTCGCGAGTAGCGAGTAGCGCTCTTCCCTTTCTGCCCCCGCGACTTGTCCGCCGTAGCTCGGAGAGCGCAGGCGGAAGCGGGGGATGGAGGCCGTCAGCGAAAGCTCCAGTGGAGCTTTCGCAGGCCAACCTCTCATCGGCACGTTAGCGCCGGTGAGACGAAGGGGGCGATGCTTCGCGCTCGCTGGCCTACCATTCACGCTCTCCGCTCTTTGTACGCCTGTTTACTGCTTTGCTGATCTTCGTTTTCAAACTCCCTCGTTTTGTTCAGCAAACCGACTTTTCCGTCTGACCACTTTTCTCACTACAACGATGTCGGACAAACCGTCCCACCTCCTCATTTCGCCCTTCGGGCTCCGCCCCCTTCCCGCCCTTCGGGCGGACTTCCCCCGCTAAAGCGGGGGCAGAAAGCTATTGCCCCGTTTCGTCTGGCGCGTTCTTCAGATGGCTCTCAGCTATCGGGATGACTTTGCGGGTGAATGTCGTCGTCGTCATCCACGCGGGATGTTCCTTGGATTCGCACGAAGCAGACGAGTAGCGGATCGCGAAGTCTTTGTTCAGCGGGCGATCCCAATTGAAGATGAAACAACGCTCTCCGGAGGGGCTGCGCGTCTCGCCGTCGAAGCGCCCGCCGTAATTGCCGTATTGACTGCCGACGCCATTGCCGACGTCCGGGGGAAGCGTGACCGCTTCCGATGGTGGCTTGAAACCGGATGTACAGCCGGATAGCGTTATCGCTATGGCACAGCATGCGAACGCCAAGCGCATCGCTCGCTCCCCTTTTTTAGTCGTGCAAATTGGGAGGCCAATGCGTCAATTTCGTGGTGCGCCGGGCTTGGCGCCTCCCCCTCACCCTGCCCTCTCCCCCGATGGGGGAGAGGGATTCAAGTTGCGCAGTTTATTTCTTCTTCTTCGCACTGTCCTTCAGCAGCCCGAACCGCACCAGGCTTTCGCCGGTGGCGACGATGCATTCCTCGTTGGAGCGCGGCGACCAGCCGAGCAGGCGCTTGGCTTTGGCGTTGGTGCCGTTCTTGCGCTTGCCCAGTTCGGGCAGGATCTGGCGCGCCGACGGATCGAACAGCGCCACCAAGCGCACCACCCAATCGGGCAATTGCCGCGTGGGCAGCCGCTTGGCGGCCGCGCCCATATGCGCTTTCAAAAACCCGGCCATCTCGAACAGCGAGACGAAATCGCCAGCCACGGCGAGGAAGCGTTCGCCTTTGGCGGCGGGATTCGTCATGCAGCGCAAATGCAGATCGGCGACATCGCGCACATCGACCGCACCGAAATAAAGCTTCGGCACGCCGGGCATGGCGCCGTTCAGCATGCGCTGCACCAGTTGGATCGAGGTGGAAAAATCGGGACCGAGGACCGGGCCGAATACGCCCACCGGATTGACGACGCTGAGTTCCAGCATGCCGCCTTCCTTGCTGATGAAATCCCAGGCGGCGCGTTCCGCGATGGTCTTGGATTTTACATAAGCGGTGAGGCCGCGCCCCTTAAGGTTTGTCCAATTGGTTTCGTCGTACGGTTTGGTTTGCGGCTTCTGGCCATAACCGATCGCCGCGAAAGACGAAGTCAGCACTACGCGTTTGACGCCTGCGTCGCGCGCTGCGCGCAACACCCGCAAAGCGCCTTCGCGCGCGGGGACGATCAGCTCGTCATCATTTTTGGGAATGCCCAGCGGAAACGGCGAGGCCACATGCACGATATAATCGCAACCGGTAACGGCGTCTTTCCAGCCGGCATCTTTTTCGAGATCAGCCGCGAAGAACGTCAATCGATCACCCGGCTCGGCGCCGCCTTCCTTCAACATGGCGCGCACCTCGCCTTCGCGCGTCAGGCTGCGCACGGTCGTGCGTACCTGATGGCCCGCAGCGAGAAGCTGCAAGATGCAATGGCTGGCGATGAAGCCCGATCCGCCGGTCACCAGAACTGTGCTCATGGCGCGTTTCCCGTTGTTCCCGTGACCAAGGTGGTAGGTTGCGGCAGGAAATTCAATGGCGACAGCCCCCTTCCCGCCCTACGGGCGGACTTCCCCCGCTGAAGTGGGGGCAGAAAGAGGACAGCGAATAGTTTCCGCTACGGTGGGTGCCTAATGCGTATCGTAATAATCGCGGCGGCGCTTCTCGGTCAGATAGTCCTTCAAGAGCACGAAACGATAGCCCTGTTGCTGCAAGCCGGCGATCAGCCGCGGCAGCGCTTCGGCCGTATGCCAGCCGCGCCCGTTGATGTGATAGATCAAAATATCGCCGGGCTGTGTGCCTTCCAGCGTTTCGCGCACGATGCGGTCTGCGGTTTCGTGCGGATCCGGATCGCCGACTTCCCAGCGGTAATGCACCACGACAAAGCCAAGCGCTTCGGCATCGGCGAGGATTCGAGCATTGTAGCTGATCGCCGGAAAGCGAAAGAACGCCGTGCCGCGCCCGGTGAACCGCGCGATCTCGGCATCGGTTTTGAGAAGTTCGTCGCGCACCTCGTCATCCGACAAGCGCTGCATGCGGTTGGGATGATCCCAGCTGTGGTTCTCCAATTCCACGAAGTCATGCGCCGCCAGCGCTTTTACCGCCTCGGCATTGTCTTCGACAAAGCGGCCCGAGAGAAACAGGGTAAAGGGAATGCGATGCGCAACGAGATAGTCCGAGATGCGCGTGTCGAGCTTTACCGGCCGCTGCTGTTCGCAAGCGTCGAACGTCAGCGCAACAACGCGCTCATTGGTCGGCAAGCGCGTGACCACTTGGGCCTCTGCGCCGCTCAGTGTGAGCACGAGCGCGGCGATGCCTGCGATGCCTGCGATGCAATTCTTCATGGAGCCCCCCGGCTCTGAAACTGGCTGTAGTATAGCTTAACTCGTCGTCCGGGTAGGGAACTATCGATACTTCTCCGGCACCCAGCGCTGGCTCGATTTCTTGGGCGGGCGCACATAGCCGGTATCGGGCTGACGCGGCGGCAGCTCGAGCTGCACTGGTCGCAAATGCTTATAGGGAATCTGGTGCAGCAGATGCGAGATGCAATTGAGCCGCGCCTTTTTCTTGTTGTCGGCGCACACGATATACCAAGGCGTGCGCTTCTTGTCGGTGTGTTTGAGCATCACATCCTTGGCGCGCGAATATTCCACCCAGCGCTCGCGGGATTCGATGTCCATGGGCGAGAGCTTCCAGCGCTTGATCGGATTTTTCATGCGGTCGCGGAAGCGGCGTTCCTGTTCCTCATCGTTGACCGAGAACCAATACTTGATGAGGTAGATGCCCGAACGCACCAGCATCTCTTCGAACAACGGACAGGCGCGTAGGAATTCGTGATATTCGTCGTCGGTGCAAAAGCCCATGACATGTTCGACGCCGGCGCGGTTGTACCAGGAGCGGTCGAATAGCACGATCTCGCCGCGGGCCGGCAGCTGTTCCACATAGCGCTGGAAATACCATTGGCCGCGTTCTTTCTCGGTCGGCGTCGCCAAGGCGACCACACGGCAAGAGCGCGGATTGAGATCTCGGCAATGCGTTTGATGACGCCGCCCTTGCCGGCCGCGTCGCGCCCTTCGAAGATCACAACGACTTTGAGGCCTTCGAGGCGCACCCATTCCTGCAGCTTGAGCAGCTCGAATTGCAGACGGGTAAGCTCGTCGATGTAGGAGTAATTCTTTCCCGGCGGCTTGGGCGGCTGCGCGTCGCCCAGGATGTGCCAATGCCGTTCGATCCGCGCCTTCTCTTTGGCGTAGCTCAGCACTTCGTTGCGTAACGTCATACGCTTTGCTTTCTTGGCTTTCTTGCGCTTGCCCATGGCCCGATGCCCCCGGCTGTGGCCCCTTGGTGGAACGCCATGCTGTGCCAAAATTGCCAAGATAGGGTGAATGGCCGCATACGGACTTTTAGGGTCGCACCGGCGTCGCTGCGTCGCAGGTGCTGCGTTTCCCCCGCTGGCGAGATGAAATTCTC
>CAVXZV010000019.1:0-94430 GCA_963766355.1 uncultured Alphaproteobacteria bacterium | reverse complement strand
AGATTAGATCAAGGCTCATTTCGCTGGGTGCTTGAATACTCCAAACACCATCCAGCGCGCCGCTTTCTACAAGCACGGTTTCCGGCGGCGGGGTGGCATTTTGTGCGCCGGCCCCAGAGCAAACCGCTAGAACAATCACGCAGATTGGCCCGCGCCGCATTGTGCCCTCGCCACGAATTGCTCCGAAGGGACAATATCGAGCACTTCGCGCCGGCGCTCGGATACGACCGGTTAATTCTCTGTTAGCTACGCTTTGTCCGCAAATGGCGCAACCGCGAACCAATATGAATTACCGCTTACGACGCAAAAGCGGTCACAGGTCGGTCGGCTGAATCGCGCCATAACTGGACGTTCCGGGTGACACGCGATTGCGGACGCTTCACCCATTCACGGCGAGTATTGACCAATGAGTGCGATGGAAGTATAAATGACCGACAAGTCGGTCATTTATGGAATCCCATGGCACGCGTCGTTGATCGAAATGCCAAGACTCTCCAGATCATCGAGGTCGCGGCCAGCGTGTTCGCGCGAAAGGGCTTTGGCGCAGCGATGATGGACGACGTGGCGGCTGCGGCCGGCATCAGCAAGGGAAGTCTCTACGATTATTTCAAGAATAAGGAGGACTTGTTTTTCGCCGTCTTTGATTGGAGCCAGCGCAAAGTTCTGTTGGTCGGAACGGAACAACCTGTAGCTGGCACGACGTTCAGGCAACGAATCCTGAACCTTGCTGAGACCGCTGTCGGCGCGCTCGTGGATCAGATCGATATCTACCCGTTGACACTGGAGGCGTGGTCCGCGGCCGCTACGAGCGGAAAACGCAAGCGCTTTCTGGTAGCAATGCGCACGTTGTACGCACAATATCGCGGACAGCTGGAAGCGATGCTGCGCGAGGCTAAGAAAAGCGGCGAAATCAGGAAAGGAACAGACACACGTGCAATCGCGGCGACGATCATCGGTGTAGTAGACGGGCTCATGCTGCAATACTGGCTAAAGTCGTCGTTTGAGCCAAAGGCTCACACGCGTGCCTTCCTTTGTGCGTTGTTCGACGGGATCACCATCTCCAAATCTGGAAGGTGAATCGGTTGCAGAGAATCCAGGGATTATCATGACGCCGTAGGGGGAACTGATGCGACAGACGATTGTTGTTCTGGGCGGGTATGGCGGCACGGGAAAGCTCATCTGCCGGTACCTTCTCAACGAAACGGACGCCAATGTCATCGTTGCCGGACGGAGCGCCGACAAGGCGAAGGAACTGGCTGAGGCCCTCAACAACGAGTTCGCAGGCCAGCGCACCTCTTCTGTCTTTGCCGATGCTTCGGACCACCAGTCGCTCTCCAGAGCATTTGCCGGTGTCACTGTAGTGCTCGATGCCACTATCGCCATCCCGCATGTTCAGACAATCGCAGAGCAGGCCCTTGCGGCTGGGGCTGATTTCCTTGATTTCCACTTCGAGCAAAAGATCGTTTCTTTGTTGAGGGACATGGAGCCGCGCATCAAGGCCGCCGGCCGGTGTTTCATCACACAGGCGGGGTTCCACCCGGGTCTGCCGTCCGCCTTCATCCGCTATGCCGCACCCTTCTTTGATTTTTATGAGAAGGCGGTCATCGGCATGGCAATGAACCAGAAGATCGAAAAGGCGGAATCAATCTATGAGCTGGTCGACCTTCTTGCGGACTACAAGGTCGACATCTTCAAGAACGGCGCGTGGAAAACCGCCGGCAGTTTCGACTACAAGAAGTTCGACTTTGGCACGCGTTTCGGCCGCCGTACCTGCTATCCCATCCCGATGGAGGAAATTCGCGCCATGCCAGAGATGTTCGGGCTTGAGGAGACAGGCGTCTATGTCGCGGGCTTCAACTGGTTCGTCGATTACCTTGTGTTCCCGCTAGCGTTTCTCCTCTTCAAGATAAGAAAGGGCCTTGGAAGAGAGACAATCGCGAAGCTGCTTCTTTGGGGAATGAACACGTTTTCCGGCTCGCAGCAGGGGGTGTCCTTTGTGCTTGAGGCCGATGGCAAAAAGACAGGGAATCTCGCCCATGTGCGCGTCATCGCTGAACATGACGATGCATATGCGTTCACAGCCATTCCGGTGGTTGCCTGCATTCGGCAGTATCTTGACGGCCATATCGTGAAGCCTGGTTTGTGGCTGATGGGGCATGTTGTTGAACCCGCAGGTCTGATCGCGGACATGATACGGATGGGGATCGCCGTCCGAATGGATGCCAACTGAACGAACATACAATTACCTTGGACGCCAAACAGCATACGATTTCGTCGGTTGGCAACAGACCGGCGGTCTGTGGTGGCGGCGAGAAGCGGACGTTTCAAGCGGATGTGCTCGAAGCTGTCGAATGTCGTGTTATGGCGCATTCTGTTGAAAAACTCCCGCCCATACCAATGTAACGCAATCTTTAAATCGGTGGTGCGTGCCGTTTGAATCTTTGGTGCTGGCAGAGTTCGGTGACGGAACCAAAATTGCGCAAATTCGAACCCAAAATAGTTTTTCAACAACATCCGCCATAAGCTGCCATCCGGCGGCGCCCAATCCTAAGGGCTGTTCTTTGATGACGTCGGCGCAGAAGAAGGCTTAGGTAAAATGTGCATGTAATGTACAGCTGCACCGCGCGGATCACTCAACAATACGAGGCTCCAATATCGTCCCTCCACCTCTGCCGCTTCGACCAACTCCTTGTCTTTCATCGGCATGCGCTCCGATCCTACGACCTGATAAACGTAGTGGTATTGCGCAAGGTCGGGCGAGTACTCGTCGGCGTCGGAAGGCGCGGCCATGCGAACCGGTGGCATGCCAACCCACTTCTGAATGGCCGTGACGCTCGCGTCTTCATTCTCAAAGCTCTGGATGTCGCAGGAATCGAAGTCGTGGGGCGGGAACTTCGCGAACGGGTATTGCCGCGATGGCAACGACGTGCCGGAGTTCACCAGCATATGATGGCCTGACACCGTGACGACCCAATTCGACAATGTCATGGGGAATGGCGCGCCAGGGAGAGTGCCATCTTCCGTTGAACCGCCTGCCGGATCATGTGGCTTACCGCCAGCGTTCTTGACCGCAGCGTTTACAGCTTGGGGAACCGCGCCTGTGTCAACACAGAACGTCTTGAAGGCTGTATAGAGTGGCAGAGCGGAAGCCGAACCTACGGTGTCCGAGAGATCGCCTCCCGTCGCTGTCACGCCTGCGCAGATCATTGCTCCCGCGACTGAAATCAAACCCAGGTACTTCACTGTAAACACCCCTCGGTGCACACAGCCTATCGCACAATCTGGCGAACGTGAATGTCCGTTTGTGGCGCATATTGGCTGGCCTGATGTTGGGCGGTACGCCAGCTAATGGACTTGTCCTGCAGTTGCGGCCGACGGTCCCAAGCGCGCAGCCCACCTAGAATTCGATTTTCCTCGTGCCCCTGCCCGCTTAATTTTCGGGTGTGGTCAAAAATTTCGATTTCATTCGCCGTAGCTCTGCCCACCGCCGTCGCTCTGACCTGCGGGCCAACCCCGGCTATGGCGAAAAGATGATTACTTTCGTCCGATCACGCTTTGGCCGTTACATCGCGCGCGAATGGGGGCTCTTGTAGAAAATGTGATTGCCGATCTGCACCGTCTTGTGCAGTTCGGCCGCCCAATCGGGTTGCACCGAAACCGCGTGGAAGCTGGTGGCACCGCCCGTCTGATCGTTCAAACGCTCTTCGCCCGTCAGGATACGCGCCGCCAACATCTGCGCCTGCATCCAAGATGCCGCCGACTTGTTGTGCCGCAGATTGCCGTCGCAGGTGAAGGAGAATTGGCAGCCCGGCTGGTTGGCGCCCTCATAGACCACGGCGCAAATCGACTGGCCGTAATTGCCCGTGCGCATGCGATGGAAAACAACTTCGGCAATGGCCTTTTGGCCCTGCAAGCCCTCGCCGCGCGCCTCGTAGTACATCACTTCGGACAGGCAGCGATGCTCGGCCAGTAGCTTGTTCATGACGAGCTGTTCCGGGCTCGACTTGATCGAAGCGGGAACGGCAAGCTGCAAGTCGATGGCGGCCATCGGCGTGTCAGCCTTGGCCACAACGACCGCGGTCCGGTTTTGCTCCGCATGCGGACGATTAACGGCGGCGGCACCGACTTCGGCGCTGACCGCGGCGACCAACAGGACAAGCGCAGCAGCAAGCGCGCGGTCCGATCGCAAAAGTACGTCTCTCGATTTCTGGCTCATAGGGAATGGCTCTCTTCGGATTTCGTTTCGAATGACTACGTCGTTAACGCCGAATGGTCCCCATCGGTCCCCCATCAAAGGTCGTGCCTTGTGGCGAAGAAAATCCAAATCGTCAAATAAAAAAATCGTCAAACGTGACACTGCGTCACGCTGGACATAAAAAAAACAGGGAATCCCTAGATAAATACCAGGGATTCCCCATTTAGTCCGTATACAGATTACAGCGGATTAATCGAGATCGCGCTCACTATTTAACGCCGCTTGTGCAGCCGCGAGACGCGCGACCGGTACGCGGAATGGTGAACATGACACATAGTTAAGTCCCGCTTCGTGACAAATCGCGATCAATTCCGGGTCTCCACCATGCTCGCCGCAGATGCCGAGTTTCAGATTCGGCCGCGTCTTGCGTCCGCGTTCGGCTGCGATTCTGATGAGTTCGCCAACGCCATCACGATCGATCGTGACGAACGGATCGCGCGTCAGAATACCCTTCGTCAGATATTCCGGCAGGAACATTCCCGCATCGTCGCGGCTCAGTCCCATCGTGGTTTGCGTCAGATCGTTGGTACCGAACGAGAAGAACTCCGCGGTTTCGGCCAGTTCGCCGGCCCTGAGCGCGGCGCGCGGCAATTCGATCATCGTGCCGACCATGTAGTCGGGCAGTTTGCCGCGAACCTTCTTGATATCGGCGGCAACGGCTTCGATGCGCTCCTTCATCATGTCCAGCTCGGTCTTGAAGGCAACCAGCGGGATCATGATTTCGAGCAATACCTTGCCGCTGATCAATTCCACGTTGAGGGCCGCTTCGAGAATGGCGCGGGCCTGCATTTCGTAGATTTCCGGGAAGGTAACGCCCAAGCGGCAGCCGCGATGGCCAAGCATCGGGTTCAACTCATGCAGCGCAATGGCTTTCTGGCGCAACTTGGCAACCGTAACGCCGGCCGCTTTCGCCACATCGGCGAATTCCTCTTCCTTGTGCGGCAGGAATTCGTGCAGCGGCGGATCGAGCAGACGAATGGTAATGGGCAAGCCGGCCATCGTCTTGAAGATTTCCTCGAAGTCGCCGCGTTGCATCGGCAGAAGTTTCGCCAATGCCTTTTCGCGTTCCGGCCTGTCGTCCGCCAGGATCATCTGACGCACGGCGATGATGCGGTCGTCGTTGAAGAACATATGCTCGGTGCGGCACAGACCGATGCCTTCGGCGCCGAATTTGCGGGCCGTCACGGCGTCCGCCGGCGTATCGGCATTGGTGCGTACGCGCAGCTTGCGCACTTCGTCGGCCCAGACCATCAACTTGTTGAAGTCTCCGGTCAGTTCCGGCTGCAATGTCGGCACCCGGCCTTTGTATATTTTACCGGCTGCGCCATCGATCGTGATGATGTCGCCGCGCTTGAGCGTCAGCGTACCGGCCGTCATCGTGCCGGCGTCGGCATCGATGCGCAGCGCACCCGCGCCGGCGACGCAAGGCCTGCCCATACCGCGGGCGACCACCGCTGCGTGGCTGGTCATGCCGCCGCGCGCCGTGAGAATGCCTTTGGCCGCGTGCATGCCGTGAATGTCTTCCGGGCTGGTTTCCGTGCGAACCAGGATGACGTCGATGCCCTCGCCCGCCCGCTTCTCCGCTTCATCGGCGGTGAACATGCACTCGCCCGTGGCCGCGCCCGGCGATGCGGCGAGACCCGTCGCAATCACTTCCTTCGGTGCCTTGGGATCCAGCGTGGGATGCAGCAGCTGATCGAGAGCGGCCGGGTCGACGCGCGACACGGCGGTCTTCTTGTTGATCAGGCCTTCCGCTTCCAGATCGATCGCGACCTTCAGCGCCGCTTTCGCAGTGCGCTTACCGGTGCGGCACTGGAGCATGTACAGGATGCCTTCCTGAATGGTGAATTCGACGTCCTGCATTTCCTTGAAATGCTTTTCCAGCACGTCGCCGATGCGCTTGAGCTCGGTGTACATCGGCGGCATGGATTCTTCCATCGACAGCTTCTTGCCGCCTTGGCGTTCGCGCACGATCTTGGAGATCGGTTGCGGTGTGCGGATGCCCGCCACCACGTCTTCGCCCTGGGCGTTGATCAGATATTCGCCATAGAGCAGCTTCTCGCCGGTCGCCGGATCGCGGGTGAAAGCGACACCGGTGGCGCTGGTCTCGCCGCGGTTGCCGAACACCATCGTCTGGACGTTGACGGCTGTGCCCCAATCTTCGGGGATCTTGTTCAAACGGCGATAGGTCTTGGCGCGCGGGATCTGCCACGAGCTGAACACCGCGCCGACGGCGCCCCACAGCTGGTCTTTGACGTCGTCCGGGAAGGGCTTGCCGAGCTTCTTCTTGACCAATTCCTTGAACTGAACGCCGATCTTCTTGAGATCGTCGGCATCGAGATCGGTGTCGAGTTCGACACCCTTGCCCTCTTTGACCTGCTCGATGATCTCTTCGAAGTCCGAATGGTCGAGGCCGAGAACGACGCTCGAATACATCTGGATGAAGCGGCGATAGGAGTCATAAACGAAGCGCGGGTTGTTGGTGAGCTTGACCAAGCCTTCGGTGGTCGTCGGGTTGAGACCGAGATTGAGCACCGTATCCATCATACCCGGCATCGAAATGCGGGCGCCGGAGCGTACCGACAAGAGCAAGGGCCGCGCAGGATCGCCGAGCTTGCTGTCCGTCAGTTTGCCGATCTTCTCGACGGCGGCGTTGACCTCGGCTTCCAATTCCTTGGGATAGCTCTGGCTGTTCGCATAATAATAGGTGCAGACTTCCGTCGTGATCGTGAAGCCCGGTGGCACGGGAAGTCCGAGATTGCACATCTCGGCCAGGTTGGCACCTTTGCCGCCCAGAAGATTTTTCATGCTGGCTTCGCCATCGGACGAGCCGCCGCCGAACGAATAAACCCATTTGGTCATAGTTTTTTTGCCCTTGCTTGTTTCATCGCCATCGGGCCCAACTCGTGTTAGCCAGCGAATCCGGGCCGCACATTTTTGCGTATCAGTTCGCATCTGCAAACTGCGAGCGAGATTCAGCGGCATCCTCGATGTCGCGGAAATCGCCTGTGCGCCTGCATACGCGTGCCGTCACACCGATTGGAGTGAGGGACAATACTTATGCCTCCGTCTAGGAGAACAAGGCCGCAATGAGCAATGTGACATGCGCGCGCGAGAGAGCCAGTCGTTTCTTGCGGAAAGTCAAATTCTTCTAATCCGGCGTGTCATCCCGGCAAAATGTCCACCGGTTTCCTAAGCGGTTTTATGGCCTTTTTCGCAACTCGGCCAATTTGCCGGGCGGCCTGGGCAACAAACTATCAAAGCGCCTAAATTCGCGGCATTGGTCTCTCCATGCGATGGGAGTCGTTATGTCACAGAATGAAATTTTCCTGCCGATGGTGGCGCTGGCGTTTTGGACCTTCATCGTCCTGTCGCTGGTACCGCTGCGCCGCGTGCGGGCCGGCAAAAGGGGCAAGGTCAAACCCGGCGATTTCAAATTCGGCGAATCCCCCAAAGTGCCCGGTGAAATCCCCAATCGCAATTATATGAACCTGCTCAAGCTGCCGGTGCTGTTCTATGTCGTCTGACCAGAGCGAGTTGTGACCGCTTGGGTAGACAGGTGGGCGCTGGGGCTGGCTTGGGCGTTTGTCGGATTGCGCATCGTTCACAGCATCGTCCATCTGACCTGCAACCATGTCGGCCAGCGCGCGATCGTCTTCGGCGTGGGCAACTTTGTTGTGCTGGGGATGTGGGGGCTGTTTGTGTGGAGGGTGTACGGTTAGTCCCCCTTCGGCTCGCGCGGCTGACGCCGCGCGATCCACTTCCCCCACTTCGTGGGGGCAGAAAAGAACACGCTCAAGCCTTTCTGCCCCCGCGAGCTAAGCGAAGCGGGGGAAGTGGCGAGCGGCGCGTAAGCGACCGCGAGCCGAAGGGGGCATCACCCCTCGATCTTCGAGAAATCCGCCACCAAATGCAGCGTGGCCCGCAGATGCGAAAGCAAGAGCAACCGGTTCTTGCGCAGCGCCGGGTCCTTGTCGTTGACCGTGACCTTGTCGAAAAAGGCGTCCACCGGCTTGCGCAACCGCGACATTACCGCCATCGCCTCGACAAAGCGCTCGCGCGCGATTTCGGCGCGGACCAGCTCGGCGGCCGTTGCCAGTTCGACGAACAGCGCTTTCTCCTCATCCTGCACGAAAGCATCGGGATCGGGGTCGCCGTTGAAGGTGGTTTTGTCTTTCTTCTCTTCCGCCTTCAGGATGTTCGCCGCGCGCTTGTAACCCGCCAGCAGATTGGCGCCCTCCTCCGTCTTGAGGAAGGTCTGCAACGCCTCGACGCGCGCGACCAGCCGCACCAGATCGTCTTCTGCCGTGCAGCCGAAGGCGGCAAAAATCAGATCGTGACGAATACCGCGCTCTCGAAGATTGACAGTCAGGCGGTCGACGAAAAAGTCCAGTATTTTGAACTGTAGAGCGACGACTTCGGCGGCCGCGCGCCTCTCCAGAACCAACTCGTGCTCGATGCGGCTGGTGAGTCTATCGCGATATTTGGCAGACACGGCCTCGCTAAGATGCTTGCCCGCAAATTCCGGCGTCATCTGGGCGGACGGATATTTGTCGAGAAATGACGTTGCGTACATGTCCGCCATGCGGACCCAGAGGAATTCTCTCAACCCCAGCCGCAATTTGTTCTGAAGGATTATGCGTATCGTCCCCAACGCGGCGCGGCGCAAAGCATAGGGGTCGCCGGACCCGGTAGGTATTTCTCCGACACCGAAGAAGCTTGCCAGGAGATCGAATTTATCCGCCAGTGCGACGGCTATGGAAACGTCGCTCGTCGGCACGGCGTCGCTCGGCCCAACGGGCTTGTAGTGCTCGCGAATGGCGGCCGCGACATCGCCGTCTTCGCCGTCATGGGCCGCGTAGTAGCTGCCCATGATGCCTTGCAGCTCGGGGAACTCGCCCACGACGCCGCTCGTGAGATCGGCCTTGCACAGATGCGCGGCGCGTTCGGCCTTCGTCATCAATTTGTTTCGCTCGCCTTCGGCAAGACCGGCGCCGATTTTCTTGGCAATCTCACCCGCCAGCGCTTCGATCCGCTCCACGCGCTCATATTGCGTACCGAGTTTGGCGTGAAAGACGATGCCCTTCAGCGCATCCACACGATCCGCCAGCTTGGTGTGGCGATCCTGATCCCAGAAGAATTTCGCATCCGACAGCCGCGCGCGCAGCACACGCTCATTGCCCGCGACGATTTCCTTGCCGCCATCCGCCGCGACCATGTTGGAGACAACAACAAACCGGTTCGCCATCCTTCGAGGCCCGCCTCCGGCGGGATGACGAAGACTGAAATACTTCTGATGCGTGCGCATGGAAGTTTGCAGAATTTCCGCCGGCACGTCCATGAACTGATCTTCGATCTTGCCGATCAGCACGAGAGGCCATTCGGCCAGCCCTGCCACTTCCTCCAGCAACCCCTCGTCCTCGATCAGCTCGAGGCCCAGCGCAAAAGCCTGCTGCTTGGCATTGTGCAGGATGATTTCTTTGCGTTCGGCGGCGTCCAGCACGACATACGCCTCGCGCAGCTTCTTCACATAGTCGTCGAAGCGACGCACTTCGATTTCGCCTTGAGACAAGAAGCGATGGCCGCGCGTCGTGCGGCCGCTATTGCAGCCGGCGAATTCGAACGGCACGATTTCGCCGTCGAAGGTGCAAAGTATTGATTGAAGTGGCCGCACCCAGCGCACAGGACTTCCAGGGAAGCGCATCGATTTTGGCCATGGCAATTTCGCCAACACCTTGGGCAGAATTTCCGCCAGAACTTCTTCGGTCGCGCGGCCCTTGCGGGCGATGACCGCAACATAGAATTCGCCTTTGCCGTCGTCGCGCTTCTCGCATTGCTCGAGCGTCAGCCCGGCGGATCGCAGAAACCCTTCGATAGCCTTTTCGGGCGCGTTGACGCGCGGACCCTTTTTTTCTTCGCTGACATCGGGCTGCTTCGCCGGCAGACCATGGATGGTCAATGTCAGGCGGCGCGATCCGGCGAACGCTTTGGAGCCTTCGAACATCAACCCGCGATCCGACAAGGCGCCGACCACCAGCCGCTCCAAATCCTTCGCGGCCTGCGTCTGCATCCGCGCGGGAATTTCTTCACTGAATAATTCTAGGAGCAGATCAGGCATGATCGCCCCCCACCCGGCTCACTACGTTCGCCGACCTCCCCACGAGGGGGAGGTAGAAAAAGGACAATGCGCTTGCTTGACCTCCCCCTTGTGGGGAGGTCGGAGCGTGAGGAGCAAAGCGACGAGCGCTCCGGGTGGGGGGAATGCTGAACATCACCCATACCTCGGCTTGTAATCGCCCATCGGCGAAGCGAGCCAGCTTTCGCAGCACGCTTTCGCCAAAGCGCGCACGCGCCCGATATAAGCGGCGCGCTCCGTCACCGATATCACGCCGCGCGCGTCGAGCAGATTGAAGCAATGACTCGCTTTGATGCATTGGTCATAGGCGGGCAAGGTCAACTTGGCCTCGATCAGCGCTCGGCACTCTTTATCGGCATCCTGGAAGTGCTGGAACAGGATCGCCGTATCGGCATACTCAAAATCAAAAGCAGAGAATTCGCGTTCGCTTTGATGGAACACTTCGCCGTAGCGGAATTGTTCGTTGAATGCGAGGTCGTATACGAATTCCACGCCCTGCACATACATCGCGAGCCGTTCCAGGCCATAGGTGATCTCGGCGCAGACCGGATCGCAATCGAAACCGCCGACCTGCTGGAAATAGGTGAACTGGGTGATTTCCATCCCGTCGCACCACACTTCCCAGCCCAGCCCCCAAGCGCCGAGCGTCGGGCTTTCCCAATCGTCTTCCACAAAGCGGATGTCGTGCAGTGCCGGATCGAGGCCGATGGCCTTGATGGAGCCGAGATAGAGTTCCAGCACCTCCTTCGGCGCCGGCTTCAGGATCACCTGGTACTGATAATAATGCTGCAACCGGTTCGGGTTCTCGCCATAGCGCCCGTCTTTGGGCCGGCGCGAGGGCTGAACATAGGCGGCGCGCCACGGTTTCGGCCCCAGCGCGCGCAGCGTGGTTGCCGGGTGGAACGTGCCCGCCCCCATCTCCACGTCATATGGTTGCAGGATCAGACAACCCTGCGCCGCCCAATAATTCTGCAGCGTCAGGATGAGATCCTGGAAGGTCTTTGCCTTGGCCACGATTCGGCTTTCTTCGACAGCGGCCGGAACCTATAGGGCAAGATACAAATGGACAAGAACGCGAATTTGCCCCCTCCGTCTCAAGCTCGCTAACGCTCGCTTTCGACACCTCCCCCGCTTCGCAGGGGAGGAAAGACGATGCTGCTTTCTTTCCTCCCCCGTTTACGGGGGAGGTGGCGAGCGAAGCGAGGCGGAGGGGGCGTTAGAATGTGATGGCCTTACCGCCGCGCAGGATAGCGTCCGCTTCTGCGGTATATGCCCCGCCCGCATCGTGCAGAACCAGCCCCGGCAAGATGGCGAGAGGTGCGCGAGCATCCTTGCGAATTTGAATAATAACGCGTTTGGCTGGGGCGTCGGCGCGCGGCCATAGCGGGAACACGGTCACGCCGCGCTCGGGCAATCCGGCGAGCGCCTCGCCCAGCCGGTCTGCGCGCAGGATCGCGGTGAAGGTTCCTTTCGGCGCGGATCGTTTGACCCCCGCCACCAGCCATTGGACAAGCTCTCCGCCATCCTGCAAGGCCCGCGCCCGCGCGGCATCGGGCGAACCCTGTCCGTCATCGCCATGAAACGGAGGATTGCAGAAGACATGATGGACCGGGCGGCGCAGCGCCTGCGGAGGATCGAGCGCATCTGCCACGACGAAGGATACACGCCCGTCCATCGCGTTGGCCTTTGCATTCTCATTGGCAAGATCGGCAAGCGCGGAATCGATCTCCATGCCTACGACGTTGAGGCCGTGAACCCGCCCCGCCAGGCACAAGCTCGCCGTTCCCGCACCCGCGCCCAATTCAAGGACGCTCTCGCCCGAGCGCGCGGGCACGGCCGCCGCCAACATCACCGCATCCAAGCCGGCGCGGAAGCCGTGGGTGGATTGACGCACCAGTACGCGCCCGCCAAGAAATTTGTCGTCCGTTACAGCGCTCACATAGGCGTGTCCGGCGGTTGGTATTTCTCCAAGCCTTCGCTTAGGACCATGATCGACTGGACGAAATCCTCCTCCGCCACCATCAGGCGGCGCGGCAGGATTCCCAGATTGCCGTCCATGATGCTCATCTCGGCGTCGAACACCACAGTGTGAATGCCTGCGTCGTTCAGAATGACCTCCGCAAAGTTCAACTGTACGGGGTTATTGGTTTTCAGCACCACTCTCATGCGCTCTCCGGGCCACAGCCGGGGCGAACTGTAGCATCTCCCGCTTGACCGCGCTTTCCCGGCCTTCCAATGTCCCAAAATGCCGGACGTTCCGGCATGCTCATTGGGACTGACTCGCAATGCTCGCACCCGAGCTTCGCCGAAATGCATCAACCAATTCAGGCATTTCGCCTGTGGAACGGCTGCATTCGCTTGTTTCGGCGGATATGCGCGCCACCGATGCCCTGATTTATGACGGGCTCAGCAGCACGGCGAATCTTATCCCCGACCTCGCCCGCCATTTGATCGATTTCGGCGGTAAGCGCCTGCGTCCGCTTCTTACCCTGGCGGCAGCGCGGATGGGCGGCTATCAGGGCCATCTGCATATCAACTTGGCTGCCGCGGTGGAATTCATCCACACTGCCACCCTGCTCCATGACGATGTTGTCGACGAAAGCGCTCTGCGGCGCGGCAAGGTCTCTGCCAATATCGTGTGGGGCAACAAGCCCAGCGTGTTGGTCGGCGATTTTCTGTTCAGCCGCGCTTTCGAATTGATGGTCGAAACCGGCGAGATGGCGGTACTCGGCATCTTGGCTCATGCCTCTTCGATCATCGCCGAAGGCGAAGTGATGCAGCTCAAATCGGCAAACAATTTGGCCACCACCGAAGAACATTATCTCAGTGTGGTGCGTGCCAAGACCGCTGCACTGTTCTCCGCGGCGGCCGAATCCGGCGCGCTGTTGGCGGATCGTTCGGACACTTATGTTTCCGCTTTGCGCGTCTATGGCGACAATCTCGGCATTGCCTTCCAACTGGTCGACGACGCACTCGATTATTCCGGGCGCCAAGCGCTGATGGGCAAGTCGGTCGGCGACGATTTTCGCGAGGGCAAAGCGACTTTGCCCGTGATCCTTGCCTATGCCCGCGCCGACGAACTGGCGCGGCGTTTCTGGCAGCGTACGATCGAAACCGGCCCGCAAAGCGAAAGCGATCTCGATGTGGCCATCACGCTGGTGGAAGAAACCGGCGCGATCTCCGAAACCATGGCCCGGGCACGCGCTTATGCCGATATTGCCTGCAAAGCATTGGAAGCGGTGGCGCCCTGCGAAACGCGTGATGTCCTCGCGGGCATCGCGGATTTTTGCATCGAACGAGCATATTGAGCAGCTATTGACCGATGCTATAGCGGTCCAGTGGCGAGCAGTTCTGCCGCATAGGGTGCGAGGTTCGGGTAGTGGCCTAGCAAACGGGCGAGCCGTTCCAATTGTGCCGGAGAGAAATAGCTTGCGCCGCGGCCCGCTTCACCTTTGTTGTAGCGAAAGGCTTTGCGAAACAGCCAAGTTTCTTCGATGGCTTCGACGCATTCTTCTTGCGTATGCGGCAAACCGGCATGATCGAGCGCCTTCTTCAAGGTCGCCGCGGGATCGCTTCGAAGATCCTTATAATCGAGCACGCAAACGCGTTCCGGATCGCTTTCGGCGTAGCTTAGCCAACCATTGAAATAATTGGCGTACCAGGGCCCCAAAATATCGACCATGAAATCGGCTTTCGCGGTTTTCGAAAGCTGCAGGAAATTATCCGGGATATGGCAGTTGAGGCCCTCTTTGCGCGCCTCTGCGTCGGTCTCCAGCATATCCCAGTAGGACGCCAACATATCGGGAATGCTTCGCTTCATAATAATCGGACGGATATCGAAGGCTTCGAGAAAATGTATGTTGGCCGGCAAAGCCAGCATATGGATATGGGCGACAAGCGTGTTGTCGGTAACTCCGCCGCTGTAATACATCACAAAGGTCGGCAAATAAGGCGTTGCGTCGCGACCGCCCGAGGCTTGAGTCACGCGCACGATCTTGCCGTCGATGGCATGAATGATGGCGGTACGAAAATATGTGCCGGCGGCCTTCGGCGCAAAGGCGAGCATGACGATTTTGCGCTTTTTGCCGAGCCGCTGAAGCGTTTCGAGATGTTCGCCCTCGTATTTGCCATCGTTGCGGGCATTTAAAAAAATTGCGCTGATTGAATCGACGTCGAGGGTCGTCACGTCACCGTTCTCCCGGAACGGGACCAGCCCCCACGCATGGTCCACCTGTGAAGTCGCTTTACACCATAATTTCAACCCAGGCTATAATTTAGAACAAGAGTCATAGCGGCGGCGGCGACGCGTTTTTCGCTTATGAGTTGGATCGGCGCGCGGCTCAACGAATCGCCGTGGATACGACCCACCAGTCTTTGTGTCTGGAACCTATCGACGTGGCGGCATTGCGGGAAGTTTCTGTATCACCGAACAAAGCAAAACAGGTTGCGCCGCTGCCCGACATCCGCGCCAACAACGCACCTTGCTGCGATGCCAGCGCCTCCAACACGGTAGCGATGACCGGCGCCGCTTCGCATGCCGGTGCTTCCAAATCGTTGGCCGTGGTTTTTAGGTAAGCAACCAAGGCAGCCGCGTCGCGCATCTTTGGCGGAAGCGCAAGTCCTATTCCCCGGCGTCCTTTCAGGGCTGCGAATATCTTCCCGGTCGGCACTGCGACACCGGGATTGACCATGACGATCGGCACCTCGGGAACATCGTTGAGCGTCGTCAGCTTTTCGCCGCGTCCTTCCATCCAGGCCGTCATGCTGTCGACGCACACCGGAACATCGGAACCCAATGCTTCGCCGACCCGGCGCAGATCGTCGGGCGGCATCTTCAAATTCCATAACTGTACCAATCCGCGCAGCGTCGCCGCCGCATCGGCCGAACCGCCGCCGATGCCCGATGCGACCGGCAAATTCTTCGTCAATACGATGCGCGCGCCTCGGGTCACGGCCGCGCGTTCGGCCAGCAGCCGCGCCGCTTTCATAACAAGATTGTCGGGGCCGGCATCGAGGCCGACGGCAAATGGCCCGGTTATCGACATCGACAAACCGTCCGCCGGTGCAAATGTCAGTGTGTCGCCTACTCCGGCGAAGACCACCAGACTTTCCAGCGCGTGATAACCGTCGGCGCGTTTGTCGCCGACATGCAGAAACACATTGATCTTGGCGGGGGCGGAAACGATCAGCCCATCAGGATTTTTTGGCACCGTTGAGCCCGGTCTGCAGCTTCTTCTCTATCTTGACCTTTTCGCCGGGTTCGGCGCCGAAAGCAATCGCATGGCTCCACTGGAATCGAGCGTCGAGCTTGCGTCCGACCTTCCACAAGGCGTCGCCGAAATGATCGTTGATCGTCGGATCGCCAGGTACCAAGAGAACGGCGGTTTCCAGCGTCTTGGCGGCATCGCCATAACGGCCCAGCCGATAATAAGCCCAACCCACACTGTCGATGATATAGCCGTCTTGCGGCGATAAAGCGCGCGCCTTTTCCAGCATCGTCAGCGCTTCCTTGATGTTGCGCCGCTGATCGACCCAGCTATAGCCCAAGTAATTCAGCACTTGAGGTTCGTCGGGATTGAGCTTGAGCGCCACTTTGAGATCAGCCTCTGCCGCATTCCAATCATTCGCTTGCTGCTCGGCAAATGCCCGCGCGTAGAAAAGCGGCCAAGTCTTCTTGACCGGCGTGCCGAACGCTTGGATGGCTTGACTATAGGCTTTGGCGGCGTCCGGATAGCGTTTCGCTTGACGATAAGCGTCGCCCAAAGCCGTCCAGGTCTCGACGCTATCGGGATAGGCCGCAATCAAGGCTTGCAGATCGGCGATGGCTGCGTCGGTCCTATTCAGACGTCCTTCATCGACAGCCGTCTCGACAGCGGCAAGGCGATAATACGGCGAATCCCGGCTGACCGTTCGATACACCGCAATGGCATCGTCATACTTCTCCAGGCTCTCGAAACGATCCGCCAATAACACATCGGCGAGATCCAGATCGGGCCGCAGATACAGTGCCAAGCGCAGATGGAAAATGGAAATTTCTCTGTTGCTGTCGTCGTTGAGCGATGCGGCGATTCCGAACAAAGCTTCAGCGGCACCGTCTTCTGCCCGTTTGATGAGAGGATCGGGAATCGTTCCGGCGGCAATACGCGCCAAACCCGCTTTGGCAACCAGCTCGAATGCGTTGCCGCTCACCACGCTCTGGTACAGTGCAGCAGCTTCCTTGGCCCGGCCATTACGCTCGAGAAAGCGGCCATAAGCGTCGATGAAGCGCGGTGTTGGTTCGATGGCCTGCTGTCCCAAACGATAAGCGGTATCGGCAGCGTCGGTCCGCCCGAGGAATTCGGCAATCAGCGCCTCGTTGAAATAAGCAAGCCCGTCTGCGCTTTGCTGCGCGTGCAATGTCTTCAGATCGTCGGCGGCGTCGGAGGCGTTTCCCATGCCTGCCGCAGCCCAGGCGTCCAGCAGCGCGACGGTGAACGCGGAAAAAGGTCCTTTCGGAGTTTTTGCAATCAGGGTGCGCGCCGCTTTGTACTGGCCATGTTTCATCGCGACCACGGTAACGGCAAGGTGCGCCGCGCCGTAATCCGATGTTTTTTGCATAAGTTGGTTGGCGAGCACCCCCGCGTCTTCGACATTTCCTGCTACAGCTGCATAGAAAAACGCGGAGGATAGAAGCTGCGGATCGCCCGGATCCTGGTCCAAGCTGGCACGGAAGTATTTCGCCGCTTCGACAAGTTCGTGATGCTCCGCCGCAAAGCGGGCCGCGAGGTAATCGCCGTAATTGATCTCCATCCCCATGCCGAGCGTTGGCGCCGAGCTTTCGTCATGCGTCGCGGCCATCGCCGCAACAGTTGAGGAAAGAAAAAACGCAGCGATGAACGGAACAATTCGCACTCTACTCTCCTACATATTCGAGTAATTTGGACCGCCGCCGCCTTCCGGCGTCACCCAAATGATGTTCTGCGACGGATCTTTGATGTCGCAGGTTTTGCAATGTACGCAATTCTGCGCGTTGATCTGGAAACGCGCCTCGCCGCCCTCACCCACAATCTCATACACCCCGGCCGGACAGTAGCGTTGCGCCGGCTCGTCATATTCTGGCAGATTGAGGCGCAGAGGAATACTCGGATCGGCCAATTTCAAATGCACCGGCTGATCTTCTTCATGGTTAGTATTTGACAGAAAAACGCTCGACAGTCTGTCGAAACTGATGACACCGTCGGGTTTGGGATAGGCAATCTTCCGGCTCTTGGCGGCCGGCCGCAGGGTCGCATAATCCGGCTTGCCATGCGACAGCGTGCCGAAAAGGCTGAACCCGAACAATTGGTTGGTCCACATATCCAAACCGCCAAGCGGCACGCCGAGGATTGTGCCAAGCCCGGACCATAGAGGCTTCACGTTCCGCACGCGCTTCAAATCTTTGTAAACATGACTTTGACGCCAACCGGTCTCATAGGCGTCGAGCGTATCGCCCGAACGCCCGGCCGCCAGCGCCTCGAAGGCGGCATCCGCCGCCAGCATGCCGGTCTTCATCGCGTTATGGCTGCCCTTGATCCGCGGCACATTCATGAACCCGGCGGCACAACCGACCAGCGCGCCGCCCGGAAACACCAGTTTGGGTACCGATTGCAGTCCGCCCTCCGACAGAGCGCGCGCGCCATAGCCGATGCGCTTGCCGCCTTCGAGAAAGCCTTTGAATAACGGATGGTGCTTCACCCGCTGGAATTCTTCAAAGGGCGACAGATACGGGTTCTTGTAACCCAGATGGATCACATAGCCGATCGAGCAATAGCGCTCGCCCCAGTGATACATGAACAATCCGCCGCCGGTTTCGTCGTCCAACGGCCAACCCATGGCGTGCATTGTTAAGCCGCGCTTGTGCTTGGCGGGCGCAATTTCCCAAAGTTCCTTGACACCGATGCCATACTTCTGCACGTCGCGGCCGTCTTGCAGCGCGAATTTCGCGATAAGGCGTTTCGACAGCGATCCGCGCGCGCCTTCCGCGAACAACGTGTATTTGCCGTGCAGCTCCATTCCGGGCGTGTATGAATCTTTATGATGGCCATCGCGCGCCACACCCAGATCGCCGGTGACGACGCCTTTCACTTCGCCGTTCTTGCCGAACACCAGATCGGCGGCGGGAAAACCGGGATAGATTTCGACACCCAGCGCTTCGGCCTCTATCGCCAGCCAGCGGCAGACATTGCCCAGGCTCACGACATAATTGCCGTGATTGCTCATCAGCGGCGGCATCGCAAAATGCGGCAGACGAAAACTGAAGTTCTTCGTCAAATAATAGAAGCGGTCGTCAGTAACCGGTGTGTCGATCGGCGCGCCGTTGTCTTTCCAATCGGGGATCAATTCGTTGAGCGAAATCGGATCGATCACGGCACCCGACATAATATGCGCGCCGATCTCGGAACCTTTCTCAAGAACGCAAACACTGACTTCGCGCCCCGCCTGCGCCGCACGCTGTTTCAGCCGGATGGCGGCGGCCAGACCCGATGGGCCGCCACCTACAATCACGACGTCATATTCCATGCTTTCGCGCTGGATTTCCTCGGCCATTCGCGGCACCCAAACTGGACTCCCCGTACTCCTTATGGGGCCCTGCGAATACTAGGGTCAACCGAACCAGTCGCCTAAAAAGCTTCCGTCTTCCGTATTCTGTGGCCATGACGAACCACCCAAATTGGATACGCTCTCCGCCCTTGCCTGGCTTGTCGAAGCCGGAGCGGATGAGGCTATCGGCGAGACGCCGGTGGACCGGTTTGCGAAGAAGAATCCCCACCCTCCCCTTGAGGGAGGGTCGAAGAATCCGAGCGTAGCGAAGAATTCTTCGGGGAGGGGTACTGCGGACGCGCAATCCCCCCCCACCCGTTCATCGCCTCCGGCGATGAACACCCTCCCCCACAAGGGGGGAGGGAAAGAAAAAGAAGAAGCCGACGGCATCGGCAATGCTCAGGCTCTGCCCGCGCCGCCACCAATCTCGCCGAATTGAAAGCTGCATTAGAAGGATTTGAAGGCTGTGCGCTGAAGCGCTCGGCCACCAACACCGTCTTTGCCGACGGCAACCCCGCCTCGCGCATCATATTCATCGGCGAGGCGCCGGGGCGCGACGAAGACCGCTTGGGCCTGCCCTTTGTCGGCCGCGCCGGCAAGCTGCTCGACAAGATGCTGGCGGCGATTCATCTGGATCGGACCGGCGCCTACATTACAAATGTTTTGAATTGGCGCCCGCCGGACAATCGCGACCCTTCGCCGGAAGAAGCCGCGATGTGCCTACCCTTCCTGCGTCGCCATATCGAATTGGCAAACCCGGGGATCATCATCCTGTTGGGCGCGGTGGCCGCCCGGCATGTGATGGGATTCTCCGAAGGCATCATGAAATTGCGCGGGCGCTGGCTGGAATATCGGGTCGGCGAGGCGATGATTCCTGTGCTGCCGACGCTTCATCCGGCCTATTTGCTGCGCCAGCCGGCGCATAAAAAGCTGGCTTGGCGCGATCTTCAGGCCGCCGAGCAGAAAATCATCTCTCTGGGATTGCTTGAGGACCGCGCCGCGGTCCGCTAACACTCCCTGTCCATTAAAAAAGGTTCGGCATGGCACGTGGGATAGCGTTGGCGCTGGTTTTGCTCCTGGCAGGTCCGGCGATCGCCGACGACGCAATACAATCGAACTTCCCAAATGTGCTGTCGCCGGGCGACGTGATCCGCTATCGCGAGATCATTGCCGCCGAGCGGGCGGGGAAATTCGCGAGGGCCCAAGAGCTTTACGAAAAGCTCGGCGACACCTCGCTAAAGGGCTATGTGCAGGCCGAACATCTGTTGTCGCACCACTCTGGGCACACGCCGCTTTCAGAGATGGTGACCTGGATCCGCACCTATGGCGATCTGCCGATTGCGGAGCGTGTCCACAAACTCGCCGTCAAGCGCGCGACCAAGAAAATCCGCAAGCGCCATCACAAATTCACCATCGTGATGACGGCGGTGATCCCCGGCCTGCCCGCAGCGCATCATCGCGGCGGCGGCTACGAAGATACCGATACGCCCGATCTGCCCATCGTTTCGGATGCCGCACGGGCGGTGTTGGAACAGATCAATTCTTCGATCCATGCCGACGAGCCCGATCAAGCCAACGCCACTTTGCAACAGCTGATCGCGGCGAATAGCGCACCGCCCTCCGATATCGCACGCTTGGCGCAGCGGGTTTGCGCCTCCTATCTCGCCGAAGGCATGGACGACAAAGCCTATTCGCTTGCCGACAGCACCGCGGCGAGCGGACGCGCCTTGTCGCCGCTGCTCGATTGGAGCGCCGGGTTGGCCGCCTTCCGCCTCGGCCGCTTCGACGACGCGGCGCATCATTTCGAAATCCTGGCGCAAATTGCCGCGATGCCCACCTGGACGCGCAGCGCTGCCGCCTTCTGGGCCGCGCGGTCCTATATGCGCACGGGCGACTCCCGGCGCGTCGTCACGCTGCTCACCTTCGCGGCGCGCGACGAACCGACTTTTTACGGCCTCTTGGCCGAACGCCTGCTCGGCCAAGACCCGCAAACCGGCTTTGCCGATCCGGTCCTCCTGCCCGGCGATTTCGATCGCATCATGCAGAATGCGCCGACCCATCGCGCGGTGGCGCTGTGGCAGATCGGCGAACCGAAATACACCAATTATGTAAATCTCGAACTCAATCGCGGCTTCGGCGAAGCGGCCGATATGAAGCTCGATGCGGGCTTTGCCGCCATCGCGCGGCGGCTGAACGTTCCCAATGTGGAGTTGCGCGCCAGCGAAACCAGCGCCTCGCGCGGCATGCTGCTCACCGGATTGTTTCCCATTCCGCAATACAAACCGCTTGGCGACTACACCATCGATCCCTCGCTGGTGCTGGCCTTTGTGCGGATCGAGACGCGCTTCCAAGCCGGTGCCGTTTCACCCGCGGGCGCCATCGGTCTCATGCAATTGATGCCAAGCACCGCGACGCATATCGGGGGCAAAGGCGCCGTCGCGCAATTGCTCGATCCGGCCTACAATATGAGCCTCGGCCAGCGTTATATCGCCCAGCTTCTCAACCACTATGACGGCAATCTCATCAAGCTGGCGGCCGCATACAACGCGGGACCCGGTAAGGTCACGCAATGGACGGCGATGCGCGACGGCAAGGAAGACGACGCGCTGATGTTCATCGAAAGCATGCGCGCGCCCGAAACGCGCAGCTACGTCAAAAAGCTGCTGACCTATTATTGGATGTATCACCGGCGCAGCGACATCGTCGGCACCAGCGTCGACGAAGCGGCCCGCGGCGAGTGGCCGATTTATCATCCGCCGGTGCAATCGGCGCCCCCGCCGCCGCCGGTAAATACCGATGAGGATGGCGACGACGATGACACCCCCGACACTCCATCGACTTGACGAGACGCGCGCTTTCATTGCCGTCCGCATCGCGGTGATGACGGTGTCCGACACGCGCAACGCCGCCGACGATACCTCGGGCGATGCGCTGGCCGAGCGTATCGCCACGGCGGGACACATTCTGGCGGCGCGCACTATCCTGCCCGACGACCGTGCCCGCATTGCAGCGCAATTGCGACTTTGGATCGACGATCCGCAAATCGATGTCGTGATCTCTACCGGCGGCACGGGATTGACGGGCCGCGACGTCACGGTGGAAGCCTTTCGTTCCTGTTTCGAAAAAGAGATCGATGGCTTCTCGACCGTCTTTCATCAGATCAGTTACGAGACGATCGGCACCTCGACGATCCAATCGCGCGCTTGTGCCGGTGTGGCGAAAGGGACTTATCTTTTCGCCCTGCC
Organism: uncultured Alphaproteobacteria bacterium; assembly: GCA_963766355.1. GTDB lineage: Bacteria > Pseudomonadota > Alphaproteobacteria > Micropepsales > Micropepsaceae > Rhizomicrobium. The sequence goes on along the minus strand of CAVXZV010000019.1, from coordinate 72,235 downwards.
CGGCTCTCCCGGCGCGGTGAAAGACGCCTGGGACGGCATTTTGAAGTGGCAGCTCGACATCCGTCACAAGCCTTGCAATTTCGTCAGCATCATGCCGCGCTTGACGGAACACTGATCTTCCTGGCTCATTGAGAACCTCATGAACGACGCTGACGCGCCAATCCGTGCTGACGTCAAACAGCCCGAACGGCCCAAATTATACGAAATCATGGGGCCGGGACTGATCACCGGCGCTTCCGACGACGATCCCAGCGGGATCGCCACCTATTCCCAAGCCGGCGCGCAATTCGGCGTCGATATGGGCTGGACGTTGCTCCTGACGTTCCCGCTGATGTGCGCTATTCAACAGATCAGCGCACAAATCGGCCGCGTCACAGGCTACGGCCTTGGCGGCAATCTGCGGCGGAATTATCCCTCTTGGGTGCTCTACGGATCGGTCGGGCTGTTGATGGCCGCCAACACGATCAATCTCGGAGCGGATCTCGGTGCCATGGGCGCCGCGCTCAAATTGTTGGTCGGCGGCCCGATCCTAGCCTATGTCGTGCTGTTCGGATTGGTTTCGGTGTTGCTTGAAGTGTTCATGCGCTACTCGCGCTATGTCTCCGTCTTGAAGTGGCTGAGCCTTTCCCTCTTTGCCTATGTCGCGACGTTATTCGCGGTGCATCTCGACTGGGCCGACATCGGCTTTCATCTCTTCGTGCCGCAGATTTCTTGGACGGCAAGCTATCTCACCGTGGTTGTCGCCGTGTTTGGGACGACGATCAGTCCCTATCTGTTTTTCTGGCAGGCAGAAGGGGAAGTCGAAGACGAAGAAGAAAATCCGCAGGCTCATCCTCTGAATCAGGCGCCGAACGAGGCGCCCCGTGAATTGGAACGCATCCGCCTCGATACCTGGATCGGCATGGCATTTTCGAATTTGATCGCGTTGTGCATCGTTCTGACGACGGCTGCGACTTTGCACGCCCATGGCATCACGGATATCCAGACATCCTCGCAGGCCGCCGAGGCGTTGCGCCCGATCGCCGGCAAATTCGCCTTCAGCATCTTCGCTATCGGCGTTATCGGGACCGGCATGTTGGCCTTGCCGGTTTTGTCCGGCTCTTGCGCTTATGCTTTGGGAGAAGCCTTGCGTTGGCCGGTGGGATTGGCACGCCGGCCTCTGCAAGCGAAGGCCTTTTACGGAACTATTGCGATGGCAACCCTGGTCGGTGGCGCGCTGAATTTCACACCCATCGATCCGGTCAAAGCGCTGTTCTGGAGTGCGGTGATCAATGGCGTTGTCGCAGTGCCCGTGATGGTCATGACCATGCGCATGGCGACCAGCGAACGCATCATGGGTAAGTTTCAAGTGCGCGGGTTGTTGCGCGCGCTTGGCTGGCTGGCGACCTTGACCATGGTTCTCGCCGCCATCGGCATGTTCGCGACATGGGGCGATTAGTAGTTTCCCCTCTCCCCCAAAGGGGGAGAGGGTCAGGGCGAGGGGGCTGCCATAGTCACCGACAAAACCGTTCGATCTAGCAGCAAGACAGTCCCGCTGCGCACGAACGCGCGCAATATGCGCCATATTCCGACGGATGCAGAAAGGAAGTTTTGGTGGCAAGTTCGCGATCGCCGCCTTGCAGGTTACAAATTCAAACGCCAATGGCCGATCGGCAAGTACATTGTAGATTTTGTATGCCTAGAGTGCGGCCTGATCGTCGAACTCGATGGCGGGCAACACTCCGAACGGGTCGTATACGATGCGGCTCGCGCTGCCTTTCTTGCCGCCGCCGGATACCGCGTCATGCGATTTTGGAATGACGAAGTCTTGAAAAACATGGAGGCCGTGATTGAGGGCGTGCTTATCGCGCTGAAAGAGAAGGCACCCCCCTTGCATTTTGGGGACGCCGACTCAGCGCAAGCTGTGAGGCGCATCGGGACCGGCGGCCGCCGGTCCCGATGCGGATGGGCGGGACCGTAACCCCCCTGGTCTTTGGGACCGTGGGTGAGCTTGGTCCGTCCGTCCTCGGCTCTTGTCCTCAACAGATGAAAGGGAGCACGTCCCGCATGCAAGGCAAGGAAGCGTCCGAACAAGAGACTCTGCATTGTACCGCAGGAATCGATGTGAGCAAAAGTTGGCTGGACGTTCACGTCCTTCCCGCGGGAGAATCGTTGCGTGTGTCCAACACGGCTGACGGCATTCGTCAGTTGAAGCGCTGGCTTTTTCGCCGCCTTCCCAAGCTGGTGGCGGTGGAGGCCACAGGCAAATGGCATCGTGCACTCTGCCGAAGCCTGCATGCCTCGCAGATCGCGGTGGCGCTCACCGATCCTTATCGGGTCCGCCAGTTTGCCAAGGCCCAAGGCATCTTCGCCAAGACTGATCGGCTCGATGCACGAGTTCTGGCGCAGTTTGCAGCCGTCATGGCGCCGGCGGTGCGTCCACCGGCACCGCAAGCGTTGGAGGCATTGAAGGAGATGGTCACCGCTCGAGACAGTGCCGTAGCCGAACAAACCGCGCTCAAGAACCAATTTGCTGCGGCCGAAAGTGCGTTCCTGAAACGCCAGCTCACCAGCCGGATCAAGCAATTGTGCGTTCATATCACCGCGACCAGGCGCGAAATCCTCAAACGCATCAAGGCCGATGAAGGCTTGGCCAAGCGTTACGCCATCCTGACTTCGGTCCCCGGCTTCGGTCCCATCGTCGCCCAAACACTCATCGCATGCATGGCCCAGCTGGGAACCGTAAACAACAAGCAAGCTGGCGCGCTTGCAGGCCTTGCTCCCGTCGCCGATGATTCCGGTCAACGTCACGGGGTGCGCTCCATCTGGGGCGGCAGAGCAATCGTTCGCAAAATTCTCTATCTCGCGGCGGTCTCGGCCAGCCGATGCAACGCCGACATGAAGGCTTGCTACGAGCGCCTCATTACCAACGGAAAACCACCAAAGGTCGCCCTCATCGCCATCGCCAGAAAGCTCCTTGTCCTTGCCAACACCCTCATGGCACAGAACCGAACCTGGCTGCCCTGCCCCCCAAAAAATGCTTGACTGCAAACACAGATGCTCACCCGCTTCGCGCCGCTAAGTGGCGCGAAGCTGCCCTCTCCCCCTGCGGGGGCGAGAGGTTACTATTCTTTTGCCGTGAGCGGCGGAGTGACATCGAGGATCGTGTAGCCCAGAGCTTCCAGCCGGCGGACCTGTTTTGCGGCATTTGCTTCGGGCGGCACGCAGGATTTGGTAACGCCATAAGGCGTTTCGGCGCGCTGGTAGCGGATCGTGTGGGTCATTCTGTTCTCCAAAAAACTCAAAGCCCTCGACTTGCAGACACGGGACGGGTGCTGCTGTCGAGGGCTTCGATCACACCACCTCGGTCCTTGGGGTGTGGGACAAAGGTGTCAAGAACTTTGACACCTGGTAGTTGAGTTGAGGAGGTTCGGAATCTACTCAGGGCGGTAGATTATTGCTCCAGCCGAACCGCAGACTTGGTCACGGCTCAATTCTCTGCTTCCACTGATTAGGATCGCGTTTGCCATGGATACATGCCACGATCAAAATCTCGTCGTCCGGCAGCGCATATATCACGCTATAGGGAAACCGCCGCAATAAGGCGCGACGGACCTCACCAAATACAACCCTGCTCGCAAAGGGGTGTCGGGCGATGTTCGCTATCGTCGCGTCCAGCGCACGAAGGAATTCCGCTCCCAGGCCTAGTCCGCGCGTCTCATACCATTCTGCGGCTTCGATCAGTTCGGCTTCGGCTTCCGGGCGAAACAGAATCCGCCGGGTCATCCCACGCGCGACCATAGCCTCGCGCGCACATCTTCCCAACTCAGCGTCGAGGGGCTTCGCTCGTGCTCCGACAAGCGACGCTCAATTTCGGCTCGCTGTGCATCGGATAAGGGCGGCACACCATCTGGCTCGGCAGCCACACTATCCCATAAGTCCTCGGCGAGCTGAATGCGCTCGGCGGCGCTCAATTTGAAGAGATCGGCCAGCCGTTCATTCATCTGAACCAAATCCCTCCGCTTCCGGATATCTCACTGAAGAATACCAGTCCCGATGTAGATCCGAAAGGACCCTTCTACCCTAGCCGGGCCAGCACGCTGTTGGGCAGGCGCAGGGCATGCAGCATAGTCAGCGCGAAATTGATCAGGGCGTTGGGCCGCGCCACGGTTTTGTTCACCGCCCGCGCCCGCAACATCACCAGCCGCGACGGCCCGATGCGGCGCACCAGATCGATATCTTCCATCGCGCCTTCGCAATAACCGCCGAGCTTGTTGTAGAGCCGTTTGGGAACCAGCAAACCCTGATCGCCGTAAGGCAATTTGAACAGCCAGCAGCGCAGCGCCGTCAAAGCTTCGGCGCGGCGCGACGGCCCGTCGAATTCGTCGAGCGCAAAGCGGAACGCGGCAGCGCGCTGATGTTCGATGGTCACGCGCTGGATGAAAGCTTCCGCTTCCACTTCCCAGCCAGGATCGAGTGCGGTTTCGGGATGCAGGAACAGGATCCAATCGCTGCGCGCGACTTTCGCGCCGGCGGCGAGTTGCGAGGCCCGCGTCTTGCCGCCCCGCACAACATGCGCCCCCGCCGCGTCGGCGATGGCGAGCGTATCGTCGCCCGAGCCGCCGTCGGCGACAATCACTTCGCGCACCACGCCATGCACCGTCGCCCCGATCAGGCTGTCGAAACAGCGTGTTAGAGCGGCTTGGGCGTTATGTGTCGGAATGACGACGCTAATCATGCGGGCAATATGACGGAATCATCGCGTTTGTGAAATAATTTTTCTGTCGCAGAGTTTATTGCGACTGTTAATTGCGCGGAGATTTTTCCTATATTCCATGTCCGACATGCAAAATGCGGTGCGAGCCATAACAAGTGGCCGATGCCGCTAGGAGGCAAGAATATCGCAGCCGCCGTGCTTTGTTGTGGATATCGATTCGGCGCGTCCCTGCCATCGCGACTACCAGCCACCCAGATCGCCATTGGTCCAAATATTATTTCAGCTGTCAGCAATTTGGGAAACATTGCGTGCAGATTTGTAAATCCATGATGCGACGGCAGCGGCGGCAGCCGTGCTGGCAACTTCTACGAACGTTTGAGAGAAATAATGAGTCCAGACGCCGACTTCGATCAGCAAGGATGTCTCGTCCACTTTTCCGATAATTGCGTACAAAAAATACGGAATTATCTGAATGAGAGATGCAGCAAGGATGACCAGAATGAGAGGTATCACCGACCCGACATAAGAAAAAACAATCGTGGCGAGACGCCCACTCGTTTCCTGCCAACTCTTTTCCAATCGCTCCTGCCACCGCGAGCTTGGCACATCAATGGCTACTGCAGGAAACAGGACCATCGATCGTCCTCCGACGATTAGGAGCACTATCAAGTAGATGACGTAGAGCACGTTATATCTTCTTGAATTGTCCTCTGAAAAATCAATCGGTAGATGGCCGATTATGAGCAGCACGTCGAAAAAGAGTAGCCATCCCACAAAACGCCATGTGCGTCGGCGTGTGAGTGCAAGTATTCCAGATTTCTCTTCGCCAAGCAGTATAAATTTGTGGATCGTTATAGCAACGGAGGCGAGGACAACATCGAGAACAACAAACAAGCCTGCCGTCAGAACGATTATTTCTCCACGAACCGTTAGCTGTGTTAAAAAGTTTGAATGCCATGGCCCAACCTGTGATTTCAAGTGAGCGGTTGCAGCCGCTTGGGCAAGCGGCAACAACAGGCAAACTATCCACGCTGTGAGGAATGTGAATGGCATCTTGGTCGCCGCGTCGCAGCAACTCCGCCAGCTTAGAGAAATCACCGTACCAACCGACGGAACAGCGCGTTCTTCCGCAATGGTCATTCGTCCCCCCCCCAACAAATCGACCGTAGCGCCAAACGAAATGCAGGGCATCCGTAAAGGGCATCCGCAAGAAATGTACTTGCTTTGTTCTCATTCGTTCACTATATTCCCCCTATGACCACGGTCCTAGACAGAACCGCCGATCCGCGCCTGTTGCGCGGAAGGGGCGCCGTTTCCAACGCTGTAGGGCGCTATGAGCGTCACAGCCGCGTGCTGGTGGATGACGGCTGGAACGGCGCGCATCAGCCCAAGCCGCCGGCGGCTTTGCCGCTCGTCCCCGGCGTTGCGCTGGATGGAAGCCGTCCGGCCGATCCCCTCGCCGACGGCTATCACGATGGCTGGCACGCAGACGACGACGCGCCCCCTCCGCTGCGCACCGAGGTCATCCTCGATGCCACGCGCAGCATCATTACGCGCAACCAATCGCCCGATATTTCCTTCGACCGCTCGATCAATCCCTATCGCGGCTGCGAGCATGGCTGCATCTATTGCTTCGCGCGGCCCACCCATGCCTATCTCGGCATGTCGCCGGGCGTGGATTTTGAATCCCGTTTGTTCGCCAAGCCGAACGCGGCGGCGCTGCTGGCCAAAGAATTGTCGGCGCCCGGCTATGTGCCCAAGACCATCGCCATCGGCACCAATACAGATCCTTATCAGCCGATCGAGAAGAAGATGCGCATCATGCGCTCGGTGCTGGAAGTGCTGCGCGATTTCAAGCATCCCGTCGGCGTCGTCACCAAATCGCCGCTGGTGCTGCGCGATGCGGATATCTTGAGCGAGATGGCCGATATGGGGCTGGCGCGCGTGGCGCTGTCGGTCACCACGCTGGATCGCAAGCTGGCCCGCGCCATGGAACCGCGTGCCGGAACGCCCTCGCGCCGCTTGGAAACCATCCGCGCGCTGAGCCAGGCGGGCATCCCCACCTCGGTGATGTTCGCGCCGGTGATCCCCGCCCTCAATGACGGGGAAATGGAATCCGTGCTCGTCGCGGCGCAAGAGGCCGGCGCCCGTTCGGCCGGTTATGTGCTGCTGCGCCTGCCGCTGGAGATCAAAGATCTGTTCCGCGAATGGCTGGAAGTGAACCGGCCCGACAGCGCCAAACATGTCATGTCGCTGATCCGCCAGATGCGAAACGGCAAGGATTACGACGCCCAATGGCAGACCCGCATGCGCGGCACAGGGCCTTACGCTCAGATGATCGCCAAGCGTTTTCAGATGGCGACCAAGCGGCTTGGCCTCAACAAGGAGCACAGCCCGCTGCGCATCGACCGCTTCAAGCCGCCACCGCGCCTGGGTGACCAGCTGGCGTTGTTTTAGAATGACCGCAGATATGCCCACCTAACCTATAACAGGAATTTCGACGTCGCCGATCAGGAAACCGGGCTGGGGCCGAGCCGATCCGCATCCGCCTGGCGCCGCAGCGCGAACAGCCCCATAGAAGTGAAAAGCATGACGATCACGATATAAACACTCACCGCGAACGGCGCCCATCTCACCAAATGCAGCAGTACCAGCGTGGCGATTTGCGAGTAGAACACGACAACGGCAATGCTGACGTAGAAGACAATCTTTACCTGCACCTCGACCGCCTGCATGCGATAGGCTCGCGTCTCGAGCGGCCATTTCTTTCTGCGATACAAGAGCCAGTACACGGCAAATGCGTTCAGGGCATAAACCAGCGTGATCACACCGAGGAGAAGGTAGCCGGGAAGTCCTGCAACATTGTGCTGCTGGATATGGATCACGAACGCGGCAAACAAAACATAACCCATAACGGCAAGGAAAACAGTGAACGGCGAAACGATATCGAAAATCCCACGGCGCTGCAGACTGGCCGTCCGCTTAGCCTGCGGCGGCGCGTTGGTGAGCACCTTCTTCTTGATCCATGCTCCAATCAGGGAAACGACAATAAGCGGCAACATCTGCGCCATTGTATAGCCGGCGAACAGGCGCATCGCAGAAACGATGTCCCAGCTCGCGCTCCGCATGTGGTTGAACAGCCAGCCCAGCAGCACCAAGCCGAGCACGGCGATGCCCAGGTTCACCGCGCGGTATGCCACGAGAAAGCGCTCGCGAATTTTGCGGTCCCAGCCCGGGAATTGTGCTTCCGCCTTGGCGCGAGCGTATCTTGTGAACCAGACTGGCTGCAGCAGGGACACGACCAGTATCTGCACCGCGAACGCCGCAAGGAATGCATAGGCTTCGATCATGAAAACACCTCACTTTGCTTGCGGCCGATGGCGCCGGCGAACGTGTTGCGGATTTCGGAATCGGTCACACCCGCTTCGCGCAATTCGGCGACAGTTTCGCAGAGCTTGCGCAGCGTCCATTCCTGCAGATTGAACTTGCAGTTTGCCTTGGCCTTGGGGTGGACATAGGTGCCGCGATAGCCCTTGGTTTCGATGACCGCATCGCGTTCCAGCAGCTTGTAAGCCTTCGCCACGGTCTTGCTGTTGAGTTCCAGATCGCCCGCGAGTTGACGGATCGATGGCAGCGCGTCGCCCGCCTTGAGAACACCGGAGGTGACCGCAGCCTTGATCTGTTCGATAAGCTGCTCGAACTGCGGCACGGGATTGTCGATGTCGATCGTGATGTCCATAGGGGCGGCGAACCTCTATATACCGATATGTACCAGTCGCACCCATGGTACAACTGGTTCATAAGGTTGGCAAGCCCGGAGGGCGCGCATGGTCGAGGGTGGAAAAGCTTCCGCCGCCGCTTCATCTTCGACACGTCGCGCGCGGCACCCGGCATCGCAATCTTTTCTAACCCTCCCGCATCCAAACCGCCCTCTCGATGCATCTCACGGGTGAAGACAGCGCAAAAAGGGGTTTGCTATGCGCTCACGCTTAGACGTCCGCCAAAAACGCTCGGCCGGGTACAATCTGCTGCAAATTGGCGCGGGCATCGCGCTTGCCGCGTTTTTGGTTCTAAGCGACCGCGCCGCCACCGGGTTTTCGCTCGAGGGCGAACCGTCCGGCACGGTTTTGCGCAAGGACGCTTTGGCTGCCGGAATCCATGTGGTTCGCTTGGAATACGAGCATTTGGCGCTGCTGGTGAACCGCTTGGCCACGGCGCTCTAGGAAGGAATATGCTGCGCTAGTGTCGTGGTTTCAATGTTCGCAATATCATCGATATCAGCATCTTTTGCGAACTTCGAAACCAAAACGACACTAGCATCAATAGGTTGGCTAGTGTCCTATCGATTCCGAAATTCGAATGAGGCCGATATCAGATGCAACAAATTTCGGAATCAGGACACTAGCGTGCATCCAATCACCGCCTTCGCTGCATCTTGTGGGTGAAGGCATCGCCTGAAAGGGGCTCAAGTCATGGGATTCGGAGATTTTGGGCTTGCGCCCGTTGTATTTTGGGGTGCGATCGTCCTGATCGTCTTCTTCAGCGGTCTTTTCCGTTACCTGACACGCGCCAGCCGCCATCGGATGATCGAAAAGCTCGCGGAAAAGGGACAAACCGTTACTTCGGAATTGCTCGACCGCATCGATAGCGAAAAACACGACTAGACCTGAAAGGAATTCAGTATGTGGGCTGGAACTGGAAGTGGACCGATGTCTTGGTCGTTTGTGTTTTGGGGGGCCATCGTTCTGTTAGTGTTCATTAGCGGCCTGTTCCGCTACCTAACGCGATCGAGCCAGCACCGGATGCTGGAAAGGTTGGCCGAGAAAGGCCAATCCCTTTCCCCGGAACTGCTAGCCAGTATCGGCAACGGGCGCGACCGCGAATATCGCCACAGCGGAGTTCAGTCCGGCATCTTCCTGATGTGCATCGGCATCGCGATAGCCGTGTTCTTCTGGGCCATGAGCGGCGGCGGCGGACTGTTCCATGGCATAGGCACGCCCAGCTGGTTGCCGGTCGTGGGGATTTTCCCCTTCATGATCGGTCTGGCACGGCTGCTTGGCGGCTTTACGGATCGGCGTCCCCCCAAGTGAGGCGTTATGATCGGTGTGCATGAGCAACGGGGACATGGTGGCGCTCAAAGCCGCGGCGGGAGATGCCGCGGCCTTCGGCGTTCTGGTGCGGCAGCACCAATCGAAGCTGCGCGGCTTTCTGTTGCGCATGACCAAAGGCAATCACGCGCTGGCGGACGATCTGGCGCAAGAAACCTTCCTGGAAGCTTTCCGCAAGATCGCGCAATTCGGTTCGGGATCGTTTTTCGGCTGGCTCTGCGCCATCGCTTATTCGCGCTATCTGATGGAAGCGCGCAAAAAGAAGCTGGAAAGCTTGGACGAAACGGACGACATCGCAGCGGATGTGCCGGAACCGCAAACCGCCAGCGCTGTGCGGCTCGATCTGGAAAAAGCGATGGCGCGCCTTGCTCCTTCTCAGCGCGCAGCGTTGACCTTGTGTTTCGCCCTGGGATTCTCCAACGAAGAGGCCGCGGCGGCGTTAAGCATGCCGCTTGGAACATTGAAATCGCATGTTAACCGGGGGCGGGAGAAGCTTGCCGGGCTGTTGGGTGTGTGGCGTAATAAGGTGGTGTCATGACAGATGAACTCGACATTCTGTTGAGCGAGCCGTTGGCGTCCGTTGCCGACAATGGGTTCTCCGCGCGCGTCATGGATCGCGTACAGATGTATCGCCATCTGCGCCTGGCGGGGATGGCCGCAAGCGTCGCTGCAGGTGCTCTGCTGGCGGTATTGTTGCTTCCCCTGCAATCGATCGGCGCCGAATTCGGCACCGTCATTCCGCAGATCGCCGGCTTTCCAGCCGTGAATTTCGCCGCAGCCGCGCTTATCCTCACCTATCTGTTCGACCGGCAGTTCTCGCGGCTGTGACGCCCGCGCTATAAGCGTGGCGATGCCGAACTTCGCTCACGAGTCGCGCGTACTTGCCACCATTGCGGGCTATGTTTGCGGCGTGGACGAAGCGGGACGCGGGCCGCTGGCCGGGCCGGTGATCGCCGCGGCGGTGATCTTCCAAAAGAAACGCATCCCCAAAGGTCTCAACGATTCCAAAAAACTGACCGCCCAAGCGCGCGAAACCGCCTATCTGCGCATCGTGGAAAAAGCCGTCGCCTTCGGGGTCGGCGAAGCCTGCGTCGACGAAATCGATCTGGTGAATATTCGCCAAGCGACCCATCTCGCCATGGCGCGCGCGGTGCGGGCACTTTCGCCCGCGCCGGTGTTCGCGCTGGTCGACGGCAATGACGCGCCTGCTTTGCCCTGCCCCTGCGAGACCATCGTCGGCGGCGATGGGCGCTCGCTGTCTATCGCTGCAGCCTCGATCATCGCGAAGGTCACGCGCGACCGTTTGATGGTCGCGTTGCACGAATTGCACCCCCATTACGGCTGGCTGACCAACAAGGGCTACGGCACCGAAGAGCACCTTTTGGCGCTGAAGCGTCATGGCGCGACCATTCACCACCGCCGCAGCTTCGCTCCTATCCACAACATCTTGTATGGTGGGAATCCTGTGGACTCAATTGCAAGTCTTTGATTCATAAAACTCTTGACCTGTGGACTCACAAAATCAGTGTGACCGCCCTTTGTGGATAAAACGGGCGGGCTATGACTCAACTAAAACTGGAAGACGCACTGGACCGGGTGGTCGAGGGCGATTGCATAGAGCGGATGCGGGCGCTGCCGGACGGCTGCGCCGACCTCGTGTTCGCCGACCCGCCCTACAACCTCCAACTCAAAGGCGATCTGCACCGCCCCGACAATTCCAAGGTCGATGCCGTCAACGACCATTGGGACAAGTTCTCCAGCTTCGCGGACTATGATCGCTTCACCCGCGAATGGCTGAGCGAGGCGCGGCGCGTCTTGAAGGACAATGGCGCGCTATGGGTGATCGGCTCGTATCACAACATTTTCCGCGTCGGCACGATCTTGCAGGACCTCGGCTTCTGGGTGCTGAACGATGTGGTGTGGCGCAAATCCAATCCGATGCCGAATTTCCGCGGCCGGCGTTTCACCAATGCGCATGAAACGCTGATCTGGTGTTCCAAAGGCGAAGACGCCAAATACACCTTCAACTACGAAGCCATGAAGGCGCTGAACGACGAAATACAAATGCGCTCCGATTGGACGCTGCCGATTTGCTCCGGCGGCGAGCGGCTGAAAGGCGAAGACGGCCAGAAAGCGCATTCGACGCAGAAACCGGAAAGCCTGCTGCATCGCGTGATCCTCGCCTCGACCAAAACGGGAGATGTTGTGCTCGATCCTTTCTTCGGCTCGGGCACGACGGGCGCAGTGGCACGGCGGCTGGGGCGTCATTTCATCGGCATCGAACGCGACAAGGAATATGCGCGGATCGCACGCTCGCGCATCGCCGGTATCGAACCGGCCGAAAGCGATGTCATAGAAGTCACGAAATCGAAGCGCTCCGAGCCGCGCATTCCGTTCGGCTGGGTGGTGGAACGCGGCTTGCTGCCGCCCGGCACCGTGCTGCAAGGCCATCAAAAAAGTCAACGCGCCAAGGTGCGCGCCGATGGAACGCTGGTCTGCGCCGATGCCACCGGCTCGATCCATCGCATGGGGGCGCATGTGCAAGGCCTCGATGCCTGCAACGGCTGGACCTTCTGGCAATTCGAGTTGAAAGGAAAATTGGTGCCGATCGACGTGTTGCGTCAGCGCCTGCGCGCGGATTTGGCGTGAGCGCCGCCGTCCTTCGAGGCTCGCTTCGCTCGCACCTCAGGATGACGACCGCGCACCTCAGCATGACGAAATAGAGGTTCGTCATGATCAATGGCATATGCAACGATTTTGCGCATGACGGTGGGAAGAGCGGCGTCAGATAATTCGTCAACCGGTACCCACTTTCCTCCCCCGTTTGCGGGGGAGGTGGCGCGAAGCGCCGGAGGGGGCGAACGCCGTCGCTTGCCCCCCTCGCCGCCTCCGGCGGCACTCCCCCCGTGAACGGGGGGAGAAACCACCACCACCCACACTTCAATCTCCAATTCGAAATGCGTGAAGCCGTGGCGCACAAGGCCGGGCAGCTTCTTCCAGGCCGCGCGGAATGGGGCCTGTTCCAACGCTTCTCTTGCCGACGGAAAATTCTTGCCCCAGGCACTTTGCGGCGGCTGCATCATGCTGCCGAGCAAACCTTTCTCGGGCCGCTTGACCAGCAGCACCGCGCCTTTGGCATCGCGCGCCACAAAAGCAGCGCCGCGCCTGAGCGGCCGTGCAGCCTTCGCCCCCTTCACCGGCAGGCTTTCGGCGATACCGCGCCGGCGCGCTTTGCACTCATCCGTCCACGGACAATTCCCGCAGGCGGGCCGCTTAACGGTACAGATGCCCGACCCCAAATCCATCAGCGCTTGCGCAAAATCGCCGGCCCGCTTTTGCGGCACCAACGATTTGCCGAGCGCCAAAAGCTTCGCCTTGGCCCCGGGCAGCGGTTCTTCCACCGCAAACAAGCGTGCGATCACACGTTCGGCATTGGCATCCATCGCCGCTTCGGGCGCATCGTAGGCGATCGCTGCAATCGCCCCTGCCGTGTAAGCGCCAATGCCCGGTAGCTTGCGCAATTCCTCTGCCGTCGTTGGAAACTTGCCGCCCAGCTCGCCGGCAACCAACTTCGCCGCTTTGTGCAAATTGCGGGCGCGTGCGTAATAGCCGAGCCCCGCCCAAGCGGCGAGCACATCGTCGAGCGGCGCCTTCGCCAGCGCTTTCACATTCGGCCAGCGCGCAATGAATTTCCGGTAATAAGCGGCAACCGCCTGCACCGTCGTCTGTTGCAACATGATTTCCGACAGCCAGACGCGATAGGGATCGGCCGTTTCGCCCGGCTTCGCCCGCCATGACAATTCGCGGCGATGGGTGTCGTACCAAGCCAGCAATCGCTGTGGGCGAATGGACGACGGACTGTTGGTTGGGTTTGTCCCGTGCATAATCCCACCATGGCCCAAACCGGCAAAGACGAACAACTGCCCCAGCGGCGCAATTGGATTTCGCCGCTCGCCCCTGACGCGACCGCGGTCGCGCACGCCGCTTTTGCGCGCGCCGGTTTCAGCGATCCGACGCTGGTGCTGCGTTGGGCGGAGATCGCCGGCCCGGAAACCGCCCGGCTGGCTATGCCCCTTCGCTTTTCGGAAGGTCCCCATGGGGGCGTCCTGACACTGGTGGCCGAACCCGCCGCCGCTGTGTTTTTGCAGCACGAAACCAGACCGCTTTGTGAGCGTATCAACGCCTATTTGGGCCGTCCGGCGATTGCCCGCTTGCGATTCGTGCCGGGAAAGGTAGAACCGCGCCCTGCTCCGGCTGTCCGCAGGCCGCCTTCGGGTCCGGTCCCTGCGGGCGATCCGGCGCTAAAATACCAGGGCCCGCAAGGGCTTCGTGACGCGTTGCTGAACCTTGCCCGGGCGCGCCGGACAAGGCCTAATACGAATGGCTGACACAAAATCCAACTCAGCTGCCAGATTTGGAGATGACGATGGCCCTCAAGGACCAGCTGACCGAGGCTCTTAATTCGACGCCTGCCGACAACACCCGCCGCATCGCGACGCTGCGCGAGGTTTTGGCCGCGGCCGAAGCGCGCGAGGGCGCCACCGACGCGGACCTCTCGGCGATTATTGCCCGTATCATCACCGAGCGCGAACAGCGTGCCGCAAGTTTCAGCGCCGCCGGCCAAAGCGACTTGGCGAAAGCCGAGCGCGGCGAGATCGGCACTTTGCGCAGCTTCCTGCGCGCGACGGCGCCGGTCGAACCGGCCGCCGCACCGAAAAAAGTCAAAGCCGACGTCCCGAAGGCTGCCGCGGAGTTCGCGTTTACCACAACGCAATTGATCATCGTCGGAGCCGCGGTTGGCGCGGTCGCCATTGCGGCCATCCTGTATTTCTTTGTCTTCTCGTCCAACTCCGACAACGGCATGCTATTGACGGGTAGCACCAAAACAGCCGTATCGGTCCTTAAGGACGACCGTACCATAGGCAATCCCGGCGCCCCGATTACGATGCTGGAATACGCTGCACCGGTATGCCCGCATTGCGCGCGTTTCAACGAAACGGTCATGCCGCTTATAAAGAAGAACTATATCGACACCGGCAAAATCTTTTACATCTTTCGCGTCTTCCCGCTGCAGCCCGCCGACGGTGCGGCCGAAGCCATCGCGCGCTGCTTGCCTGCGGATAAGTATTTTCAGTTCATTGACCTTCTGTTCCGGAATCAGGCCAAATGGGATCCCGAGTACGGCATAACGGATGTCCGCGGCGCACTTATTCAGATGGCCCGAATTGCCGGTATGTCGCCCGAGAAAGTCGATGCATGTATTTCGGATAAGGACGAGCAGGATCGCATCAATAACGTCGCTCTGGATGGCCAAACAAAATATGACATCCAAGGCACGCCGACCTTCATTATCAACGGAGTCAAGCTGGAAGCCGGCGTACCCACCTATGACCAAATGCAAACAAGATTCGATTCCCTGCTGTCCAAGCATTAACGGACAGCGCAGCAGCGTAAGGACGGCGCGTATCCGTTGAAGTTCAATCGACTGAGATTATCCGGGTTCAAGTCTTTCGTGGAACCGACCGAGCTCTATATAGAGCCCGGGCTGACGGCGATCGTCGGCCCGAACGGATGCGGCAAGTCCAACCTTTTCGACGCGCTGCGTTGGGTGATGGGCGAATCCCGCCCTACCTCCGTGCGCGGAGCCGAGATGGACGATGTCATCTTTGCGGGTTCCACGGCGCGTCCGGCCCGCAACATGGCGGAAGTGACACTCGCCGTCGACAATTCCGATCGCACCGCCAGTCCCGCGTACAACGACTACGACACGATCGAGATCTCGCGGCGGATCGAACGCGAAGCGGGCTCCGTTTATCGCGTCAACGGCTGCGACGTGCGTCAGCGCGACGTGCAGATTTTCTTCGCCGATGCCTCGTCGGGCGCCACCTCGACGGCGTTCGTGCGCCAAGGCCAGATCGGCTTGCTGATCAGCCAAAAACCGCTGGCGCGCCGCGCTATCTTGGAAGAAGCCGCGGGCATTTCCGGATTGCATCAGCGTCGCCACGAAGCCGAGCTTCGGCTGCGCGCAGCCGAAGCCAACATGTCGCGCCTCGAAGACGTGATCCGCGAGATCGAAGGCCAGTTGCAGAACCTGAAACGCCAGGCCCGCCAAGCCTCGCGCTATCGCAATCTCTCCGGCCACATCCGCCGCGCCGAAGCTCTGGCGCATTATCTGCGCTGGAGCGCTGCCGAGCTTCGCGCCCGTGCGGCCGAGGAAGCGCTCGCCGCCGCCTCCGCGGTGGTCGAGACTTGTACCGAAGCCGCCGCGCGGGCCTCCACGGCGCAAGCCGACGCGGCCACCGCCTTGCCGCCGCTGCGCCAGACCGAAGCGGAAAAATCCGCGGCGCTGCACCGCCTCATTCTCGAACGTGAAGCGCTCGATGCCGAAGAAGCGCGCGCCCGCGAATTGGCGCAGTCGTTGCGTCAGCGCATCGCGCAAACTGCGCAGGATCTGGAACGCGAACGCACGCTCGCGACCGATGCCGAAACCGCGCTGATGGCCCTTGCAGACGAAGCGAACGGGTTGGAAGGCGCGCAAGAGCGCGCCACCGGCGATATAGCCGAGGCCGAGACGCATGCCGCAGCGCTGATCGCAGCGATTGGAGAAGCGGAACACGCCCTGGAGCAACTCACCTCCGAACTGGCGGAGCGCAATGCCCGCCAGGAAAGCCTGAGCCGTTCGCGCCGCCTGGCCGCTGAATTGGCCGAAACCAGCGGTCTGCAGCTCGGCGAAGCGCAAGCCCGTCTTGACGCGGCTATGGCGGGCGCCGCGGAGATGCCCGATGTCCGTGCGGCCGAAGACGCCGCCGAGGAAGCGCGCCTGCTGGCACAAACGGCCGCCGCCGTTGTGGCCGAAACGCGCGCCATGCTGGCGGATGCCGAACGCGCCGAAGCCGATGCGCGCATACCGCTCGAAGAATCCGAACGCGAAACTCAGCGCCTCTCCGCGGAGGCCAAAGCGCTCAGCGATCTGTTGCTGCCCGATACGCAAAATCTCTGGCCGCCGCTGGTCGACGCGGTCAAGGTACAACCGGGTTATGAGGCCGCGTTGGCGGCCACCTTGGGTGAAGATCTTCAAGCCCCTCTCGACGAAGCCGCGCCGCATCATTGGCGTGACCTTGGCATGTTCGACGAAAGTGCACCGCTGCCCGAAGGCGCCAGACCGTTGGCGGAATTCGTCACCGGGCCGTCGGCCCTGTCGCGCCGTTTGGCGATGACCGGCGTCGTTTTCCCCGACCAGGGCTCGGCCCTGCAAAAAGACCTGAAGCCCGGGCAACGCTTGGTATCGCTGCGCGGCGATCTGTGGCGCTGGGACGGCTATCGCGCGTCCGCCGATGTTCCTTCCGCTGCGGGCGTGCGTTTGGCCCAGCGCAATCGCCTCGCCGCGCTCGAAGATCAAATCGTTCAAGCCAAAGACGTTCGCGCGGCCGCGTTCGCGATCTACTCCGAAGCCAAATCGGCATTGGAAGCCGCGCGAAATGCGCTGCGGGAAGCCGAACAGCAGGAACGCCGTCACGAACACGCGATTATCGCCGCGCAGAACGAAGCGGCAAAAGCCGCGCGCGCCGCAGCCGAACGCGCCTCGCGCCTTGCGTCGCTGGAAGCGGAAATCCGCCGTCTGGCGCAATCGCGCGATGCGGCCCTTGAAGCCGAACGCCAAGCAGCGGAAGCTCTTGAAGCGCTCGGCGACGGCGTGACACTGACGCACAGCGTCTCCAATGCGCGCGAACAAACAGGCGAAGCCCGTGCTGCCGCCTCCGACGCGCGCGCCGCGCTCGACGGCTTGAAGCGCGACGGCGAAACGCGCGCCCGCCGGCTCGCGATCATCGCCGAGGATCGCGCCCGCTGGAGCTACCGCAGCAACACAGCCCAGGCCCAAATTGCCGAGCTGGACCGGCGCAGCGTCGAACTCGGCGTCGAGCTCTCGGCCGCGGAAGGTCTACCGATCGTAATTGCCGAAAAACGCGGAACATTGCTGGATGCCATCGGTATTGCGGAAACGGCGCGCAATCAGGCCGGCGATGCCCGCGCCGAAGCGGAATCCACACTGGCCGAAGCAGACCGCGTCGCCAAGCTTGCCGATCAAGCTTTGTCGACGGCGCGTGAAGAGCGGGCCCGCGAAGCAGCGCTGCTCGAAGGCGCTCAGGCACGCATCAACGAATTGCGCGACCGCATCCGCGACGAATTGGAAATCGCGCCCGACGAGTTGGCGGAGCGTGCCGAACTCAAAGACGACGAAGAACTACCACCGATCGAGCAGGCCGAAAAGCGCGTCGAAAAGCTCAAGCAGGAGCGCGAGGCGTTGGGCGGGGTCAATCTGCGCGCCGAGGAAGAAGCCGCCGAACACGAACAGCGCCTAAACACGATGATCGCCGACCGCGACGATCTGGTCGGCGCCGTCGAACGTTTGCGCCGCGGCATCCAAAGCCTGAACCGCGAAGGCCGCGAGCGCCTGCTGGCCTCGTTCGATAAAGTGAATACGAACTTCCAGACGCTTTTCTCTAAACTGTTCGAAGGCGGCGAAGCCAAACTGACCTTCACCGAATCCGAAGATCCGCTGGAAGCGGGCCTTGAAATCTTCGCCCGTCCGCCCGGCAAAAGGCTGCAGAACCTGACGCTGCTGTCGGGCGGCGAACAAGCGCTGACCGCCATGGCGCTGATCTTCGCAGTGTTCCTGGTGAATCCCGCGCCGGTCTGCGTGCTGGACGAAGTGGATGCGCCGCTGGACGACGCCAATGTCGATCGTTTCTGCAACATGCTGGACGAGATGACCCGCATCACCGACACGCGGTTCCTGGTCATCACCCACCATGCGCTGACGATGTCGCGGATGCATCGGCTTTACGGCGTGACCATGGCCGAGCGCGGCATCAGCCAGCTCGTTTCGGTCAGTTTGGCCGAGGCCGAACGCGTCGCGGCGGAGTAAGTAGCCTGCGTCGTTGGAATGTTGTAATATATGACAATGAATGAGCTCCTATCCCGCGTAACGATCCGGCCAGAACAGTGTCACGGACATCCATGTATCCGTGGCATGCGGATTCGCGTTGCGGACGTGCTCGAAATGCTCGCCGCCGGAACGGAAGCAAAGGAAATCCTGAGCGATTTTCCTGACTTGGAGCCCGATGATATTCGAGCCTGCATGGCTTACGCAGCTAGTTTGGTTGACCACCCCGTGGTGGACGCTGCGGAATAAGAACCTAACGAGATACGGTGGCGACCTTCTTCGGGCATCTCAGTGGAGTTTCATCGCAATTCAAACTTTGATTCCGTTTGGCGGAACCCGATTCGGTCACTAACGCAGCAACTGAAGTGTTGTGCGTGGAGTGCGTAAATGAGCCTTTCGTTTTTATGCGACGCCCACATTCCGCCAAATCTGGCGATTTGGCTCCGCGAACACGGGCTTAAAGCAGTCGCGCTCAGAGATGTCGCCCTGCAAAACGCTGACGATATGGACATTTGGGCTTATGCTCAGGACCGAGATTTGATCATTATCACCAAAGATAGGGACTTCGCGCGAATGGCGTCGAGCGGGTCCGGCCTTGCGTGCTTTGGGTGCGTGTAGGTAATTCCACGAATAGAGTCTTGCTCAGAAGGTTCGAGACCCACTTGGTCCGGGTGCTTGGTCATTTCGAGGCCGGAGCGCGGGTCGTAGAGCTCCGCTAGATTGGTGACTGCCGTCCATTTCGCCGCGCCGGTGATTCGCCCTGTCCTTCCAAGACGTTGCGGCAATTCGCGCACGCTTGACGCCCATTTGCCATGACCCTATGTTCCGCGCGCTTTCGAACCGAGCCGCGAAAGCAGCCAAGCGTTCAACGGCAGTCAGGGAGCCGGTCGCATGCCAACTCCCAATCCCGATGATCTAAGGCATCTGGGCAAGCGGATCGACGAAGCCGAGCAGCGTCGCTCGCAGCAGAGCAAGTCTGCGCCGCCGACATCGCTGGGTATCGCCGCTCGTTTCGGTATGGAGTTGATGGTTGCAGTGGTTGTGGGTGCCGGCTTGGGTTGGGGCATCGATTGGGCGTTCGAGCATTGGGCGCACATCCACACGCGGCCGCTGGGACTGGTAGTGATGTTTGTATTGGGCGCGGCGGCGGGAATCCTCAACGTGATCCGCGCGGCCAAGGAAATAAACGCCGAGATGGCGTCGAAGGAGTGATAGCGCCGTGGCGATGAACCCGATGGAGCAGTTCGAAGTGACGCCGCTCATCGCGCAGCCGCTGTTCAGCATCGGCGGCCACGCGGTTTATTTCACGAACCAAGCTCTTTTCATGTGCATCGTTGTGGCGGCCGTTACATTG
This sequence comes from uncultured Alphaproteobacteria bacterium, assembly GCA_963766355.1. Classification (GTDB taxonomy): domain Bacteria; phylum Pseudomonadota; class Alphaproteobacteria; order Micropepsales; family Micropepsaceae; genus Rhizomicrobium. Next base: position 52,133 of record CAVXZV010000019.1, on the reverse strand, counting down.
TTCCTGACGCTCACGGTGTCGAAGAACCGCCTGGTGCCGACGCGCGGCCAGTCGATGGCCGAGATTTCCTACGAATTCGTCGCGAACATGATCCAATCCACCATGGGCGACGATGGGCTGGTATTCTTCCCGTTCGTCTTCACGCTCTTTATGTTCGTGCTGTTCTGCAATTTCTTTGGCCTGGTCCCGTGGACATTCACTGTGACAAGCCAGATTGCCGTAACGTTCGCGCTCGCCTGCACCGTCATCCTCACGATGATCATCGTCGGTTTCATGAAGCACGGGTTTCGATTCCTGACGCTCTTCGTGCCGGATGCGCCGTGGTATCTCCTAATTCTGCTGGTTCCCATCGAGATCATCTCGTTTCTGACCCGCCCGATCAGCCTCTCCGTCCGTCTATTCGCGAACATGTTGGCGGGCCATACGCTGCTGGCGGTCTTCGCGGGCTTTGTCGTCCTGCTGGGAGGCGCAGCCGGCGCCCTCAGATTGGCTGCAATCGCCCCGTTGGTCATGATTGCCGCCTTCTTCTTGCTCGAGATGCTGGTCTGCTTCCTGCAGGCTTACGTCTTCGCGATCCTGACTTGCATCTATCTCAACGAAGCTCTTCATCTTCACGACCATCACTAACCAAAGGGAATTAAGACTATGGAAGTTGCAGCGGCAAAACTGATCGGCGCGGGCTTGGCTTGCTTTGGCCTCGCGGGTGCAGGCATCGGCATCGGCTTGGTGTTCGCCGCCTACCTCCAGGGCGCGCTGCGCAATCCGGGTGCGGCCGCCGGCCAGACTGCGAATATGTTCCTGGGCTTCGCGCTCTGCGAAGCGACCGGGCTGTTCGGTCTTCTCGTCGCCATGATGATCCTGTTCATGTTCTGATGAGCAACCACACTGCCACGCATACCGGAACCGAGGCGCATCACAGCGCCGGTTTTCCGCCGTTTAAGACGGAGACGTTCCCAAGTCAGATTTTCTGGCTGGCGATTACCTTCGTCTTTTTGTTCGTCGTGATGTGGCGTGTGGCAGGTCCGCGCATCGGCGGCGTGATCGGCGCACGCAAGGAGCGTATCGCAGGCGATCTGGCGACCGCCGACAAGCATCGCAGCGACGCGGAAGCGGCGCTGGCGGGTTATCATTCGGCGCTCGCCGAAGCCCGCAGCAAAGCCCATGTCGCGGCCGAAGAAAACCGCAAAGCGGTCGACGCGGAAGTCGAAAAAGCCAAGGCCGAGGCGGATGCCGAGGCCCATAAGGCGCAAGCCCGGGCGGAAGCCCAAATTGCAGCCATGCGTATCGAGGCTGCAAAACATGTCACAAAAGCGGCACAAGATGCCGCGGCGGTTATTGTCACGCGGCTGACCGGTGATACGGTTACGCCCGAAGAAGCTGCTGCCGCGGTGAAGGCGGCAGGCTTTTGACGATGTGGGGAGAGCGTCATGTCGGTATTTCGCATCGCCGTTTCGGCGCTGACGGTCGGGCTGGCGATCTTTTATCTCGTTGTGCATCGTGCTGAGGTTCCGGGGATTTCAATGGAGTTGATGAAAAATCCTGAGTTCTGGGTCGCCGTGGGCCTTGTCCTCGTGCTGATACTTTTGGTTGGGAAAGGCGTGCCGGCGATGCTGACAAAGCTGCTCGACGCCCGCGCCCTCGCCATCTCAAAGGAATTGGATGAAGCCAAAATGCTGCGCGACGAGGCGGCGGAAATGCTTGCCGCCTATGCGCGCAAAGCTTCTCAAGCCGAAAGCGAAGCCGTTGCGATCATTGCCGAAGCCAAAGCGGAAGCGGAACGCTTCGCCAAGGAAACCCGCGCTCAGCTGCGGGCCCAGATCGACCGCCGGTCCAAAATGGCGCAGGACAAAATCGCCATGGCGGAAGCCAGCGCGCTCAACGAAATCCGCGGTCTCGCCGCGGACGCCTCTATCGCAGCGGCGGAGAAGCTAATTGCCGCGCGCATGGACGAAAAGCGGGCTACGTCTCTGGTCCAAGAGAGCATCAAAGATCTGCCGGAAAAGCTGAATTAGGCCAAAGTCACGTCAACCCACATCGCCCTCCTCCGCGGTATCAATGTCGGCGGCCATAACAAGCTCGCCATGGCCGAGCTTCGCGCCCTGGCAAAGGACATCGGCCTCCATAATCCCCAGACCGTTCTGCAATCGGGCAGTCTCGTATTCGAGAGCGCGGCGCGTGGCGCCCCAGCGCTCGAGGCTTTACTGGAAAAGGAAACGGCGAAGCGGTTGGGCCTTGCGGTCACCACCTTTGTCCGCAGCGGCGCGGAATGGACGAAGCTCGTCGCTGCCAATCCATACCCGAGAGAAGCAAAGGCCGATCCCGGCCGTCTCGTCGCCATTCTGCTGAAAGACGCCCCCGCGCCCAAGGATTGCGCGGCGCTGAAAGCCGCCATCAAGGGCCGCGAGTGTTTCCACGCGGAGGGGCGAACGCTTTACGCCTATTACCCCGACGGCCAAGGCGAGTCGAAATTCACCGCGCCACTAATCGACCGCATCCTGGATACGACCTGCACCGCCCGCAATTGGAACACCGTACTGAAACTGGCGACGCTGGTCGGCGCCCCTTAGCGCATGGGTAAGAGCGCCTTGGCGGCCTGCGCGCAGGATCGATCTTCGCACACCGTCCATTGCTCGATACCCGCGTCGCGGCCAGGCAAAGTGCCCATGTGATAGAGGAAGGTCATCTTGTCTGTGCAGGTCAGGACCGATGCGGGTCTTGTCGTTAGAGACGCTCTTCAGCTGCTGCCAGTCGCCGGGCTTGGCGCAGGCGCTGGCATAGCTCAGCGGCGGGCGTGCATTCGGGACGATGCCGCTTTGGGCGGTGAGCGAGGTGCATGGCGACTTCGTCAGGCAGCGGACGGCGTTTTCCTGCGCCGCTCGCAGGAACCAGTTTTCGTGGCGCGTACCGAAAAAGGAAAAGCCGAGGAATGCCGCGGCGACGAGCGCCGCAATCAGAAAGCCTGTTCGCATTCCGCCGGCCATATCCTCTCCCGGGCCGTTAGCCCTTTTCCGGCGCCACCACGCGGATATGCAACTCGCGCAGCTGTTTGAGCGACGCCTCGCTCGGCGCGTTCATCATCAGGTCCTGCGCCTGCTGGTTCATCGGGAACATCGTCACTTCGCGCAAATTCTCCACGCCCGCGATCAGCATGACGATGCGGTCGATGCCCGGCGCGGTGCCGCCATGCGGCGGGGCGCCGTAGCGGAACGCGTTCAGCATGCCCGCAAATTTCACTTCCGTCTCTTCGCGCGCATAACCGGCGATTTCGAAGGCTTTCAGCATCACATCGGGGTCGTGATTGCGGATAGCGCCGCTCGACAATTCGATGCCGTTGCAAACGATGTCGTATTGATAGGCCTTGAGGCCTTCGATCGTGGCGCGATCGGCAGGATCGAGGCCTAAGAACTTCTCGCGGTCGAATTGCGGCATGGAGAACGGGTTGTGGGAGAAGTCGATTTTTTTCTCCTCCTCGTTCCACTCATACATCGGAAAATCGACAATCCAACAGAATTTGAACTCGCCTTCCTTGATCAGCCCCAACTCGCGGCCCAGGCGAATGCGCACCTGCCCCGCCAGCGCCGCGGCACGGTCCTTCTTGGCATCGGCGGAGAAGAACAGCGCATCGCCCGCCTTGACGCCCGCTTTCGCGGCCATCTGCGCCAACGCCTCGGGCGAAATGAATTTGGCGATAGGCCCTTTGCCGGTCAGCGCGCCGTTTTCCTCATCGAACACGATGTAGCCCAGGCCCGGCGCATTCATTTCGCTGCGCGCCCAATCGTTGAGCTTGTCGAACCAGGAGCGCGGCTGTGTCGATGCCCTAGGCCCCGGGATCGCGCGCACTGTCTTGCCCTTGAAGGCCTTGAACGAGACGTCGTCGCGGGCGAACACGTCCGAGATATCGGCGATGACGATGGGATTGCGCAAATCCGGCTTGTCGACGCCGTATTTCAGCATCAATTCGTCGTAAGCGATGCGCGGAAATGGCGCCGGCGAGACGCCGCGGCCCTCCGCAAACTCTTCGAAAACGCCATGAAGAACCGGCTCGACGGCAGCAAAAACATCGTCTTGCGTGACGAAGCTCATTTCCAAGTCGAGCTGATAGAACTCGCCCGGCGACCGGTCGGCGCGGGCGTCTTCGTCGCGAAAACACGGCGCAATCTGGAAATAGCGGTCGAAGCCCGCCACCATGATGAGCTGTTTGAACTGCTGGGGCGCCTGCGGCAGGGCGTAGAACTTGCCCGGATGCAGCCGCGACGGCACCAGGAAGTCGCGCGCGCCCTCGGGCGATGAGGCCGTCAGTATAGGCGTTTGAAACTCGGTGAATCCCTGATCGATCATGCGCCGGCGGATCGACGAGATCACCTTGGAGCGCAGCGTAATATTCTTGTGCAGCCGCTCGCGGCGAAGGTCTAGGAACCGGTATTTGAGCCTTGTATCTTCCGGATAATCGAGATCGCCGAAGATCGGCAGCGGCAGCTCTTGCGCCACGCCCTGCACCACAACCTCGTCGATGTGGACTTCCACCTCGCCCGTCGGCATATCCTGGTTGATCGTGTCTTCGGTGCGCGCCACGACCTTGCCGGTCAGCGTCAGCACCCATTCGGCACGCGCCTTGTCCGCTCCGGCAAAGGCGGGGGAATCCGGTTCGACGACGAATTGCGTGATGCCGTAATGATCGCGCAAATCGATAAACAGCAGCCCGCCATGGTCGCGCCGCCGGTTGACCCAGCCAGACAGCCGGACCAGGCTTCCGACGTCTTTTTTGCGCAATTCGCCGCAGGTGTGGGTGCGATAGGCGTGCATCATGAATCCTTCAAAAACGGGCCGTATGTGGCGGTTTCACTGGCGCTCGGTCAAGGGCCGAATCGGCGCCCCGGCCGCAGTTTAACTGTCGCAAAGAATGCTTAGTCTTTCGCGGATTTTCGGGGAATTTCACATGAGCATGCCGCGTTTCGCTTCCGCCCTTGCCCTGTGCCTGGTTGCCGCGGCCCTGCCCGCCCAGGCCGCCCAACGCAACATTGTGATCTTCGTCGCCGATGGTTTGCGCTATGCGAGCGTGACGCCCGAAACCGCACCCACAATGGCCAAGCTCCGTCAGATGGGCGTCGATTTCACCAACAGCCACGCGGTGTATCCGACGGTTACCACGGTCAATGGCGCCGTCATCGCCACCGGCCACTTCCCGGGCGATACCGGCGATTACGGTAACACGCTGTACACCGGCTTTCCCGTTCCCTGCCGTTTGGGCGCTCAAGTCACTTTTTTGGAAGACGACTGCATCTTGCGCGATATGAAAGAGCATTTCCCGCAGGATTATCTGGGACAGACAACGCTGATCCAAGCGGCGCGTGCCGCGGGTTACAACACGATCATCGTCGGCAAGCGCGGTCCGGCAGCCATCCAGGATATGTCCGGGCTCGATAGCAAAGACAACCGCATCGACGGCAAGCTGGGCATCTTTATCGACGAAGCGACCAATCACGTTACCAATCTTGACGGGACGCTGACCAAAAGCACGACGCTGGGCGGATCGATCGGCGCGGATGTTCTGCGAGCTACGGGGATGGACGCACCCTCCCTCACATCGACACCCAACCTGACCCAGCAAGCCTATCTGCTATCGGCGACGACCCAGGTCCTGATTCCCAACCTCAAAGATTCTGGCAAACCATTCGTGCTGTTTTTCTGGTCGCGCGATCCCGACACCACTCAGCACGGGGCCATCGACAGCGATGGGACGCTGCTTCCTGGCATAAACAGCTATAGCGGACGTGCCGCTATCGCCAATGCGGACAATGACTTGAAGGGTATTCTTGATGCCCTGGATCAATATGGATTGGCGGACAACACCGATGTGTTCGTCACCGCGGATCATGGCTTTTCGACCATCGCCAAAGGCATCCCGACACCGCAAGGGACACTGGCGCATGCCAGCTTGCCCGGCGGTTTCCTGGCGGTCGATGTGGCGGGCTGGCTCGGCAATCAGAAGGTCTTCGATCCGGACCGTTCCGATGCGGAACTCGATCTTTCGAGCGGCGAACATCCGGTTGCCGGCGACGCGCTGATCGGTCCTTCGCTCGAGGCGCCGATGGCTATTGTGGCGGCGAATGGCGGATCGGATTTCATCTACGTGCCGGACGGACCGAATGCGCGCGTCATTGCGAAGCGCATTTTCGATAAGCTGGTCGAGGCGCCTTATGTCGGCGCGCTCTTCGTCAACGATAACCTTCTCAAGGGCGGCAATCCGAAAGACTTCGCCGGCGCCTTGCCGATGAGCGAGGTCAATCTGATCGGCTCCTCCAAACTGCCGCAACCGGCCATTGTCGTCGGGTTTCGCTCCTTCGTGATGCAGGGATGCCAATTGGGCGTTGAGATGTGCACGGCGGAAATCGCGGACACGACGCTGCACACCGGCCAGGGCATGCACGGCACATTGAGCCGCGCCGACACGCGCAACTTCATGGCTGCCATCGGCCCGGACTTCAAAACCAAGTTCAAGAACGCCACGCCGGTCGGCAATGTCGACATTGCCCCGACCCTGGCCCACATCATGGGTATCCCATTGATGGGTCCGGGCGAGTTGAAAGGCCGCGTGGTCGAGGAGGCCTTGAAAGGCGGCAAAGCGCCCAAGACGACCCGGCGGACCATCGCGTCGGAGAAGGCGCCGAACGGGTTCCAAACCATCCTCGAACTGCAAGAGGTCGGTTCTACGCGTTATTTCGACGCGGCGGGCCTGCCGGAGCGTACGGTCGGGCTCTCGGCGCACTGAAAGCCGCTAAAAGCCCTAGATATCTGGGCCGAATCCGCTATCACGGTCCCATGAGGATCATCGAAACGACGGCGGATTTGACCGTCTTGGCGGGCGAGTTGGAAAGCGCGCCCTATATCGCACTCGACACCGAATTCATGCGGGATTCGACTTATTGGCCGAAGCTTTGTCTGTTGCAGATCGCCGCCCCGGGCATCGAGGCCATCGTCGACCCGCTGGCGGCAGGCATCGATCTTTCGCCGTTCTACACGCTGGTCAAAAATCCGCGCATCGTGAAAGTGCTGCATGCCGGCCGTCAGGATATCGAGATTTTCTGGCACCAAGGTCACGCCATCCCGCACCCGCTGTTCGACACCCAGATCGTGGCCATGGTTTGCGGCTTTGGCGAAGCGGCGTCCTATGAAACGCTGGCGCGCAAAATCGCGCATGTCGAAATCGACAAATCGGCGCGTTTTACCGATTGGGCGCGCCGCCCGCTCACCAAGCGGCAACTCGAATACGCGCTCGCCGACGTGACGCATCTTTGCACGATCTACGAAAAGCTCGCTGCGCAAATCGCGCGAACTAACCGCGAGAGTTGGGTGGTGGAGGAAATCGAGGCCCTGAAAAGCGAAGAACTTTATTCGCTCGATCCCGCCTCGGCCTGGAAGCGGCTCAAGCCGCGCACCGGCAACAAGAAATTCCTCGCGGCCCTGGCCGCCGTCGCCGCATGGCGCGAGCGCGAAGCGCAAACGCGCGATGTCCCGCGCAATCGCGTGCTGAAAGACGAAGTGCTGCTGGAAATCGCCTCCAATCCGCCGGACAACGCCGAAACTTTGGAGCGAATCCGGTCGGTCCCAAAAGGCTTCGCAGCATCGCGCATGGGCAAATCGCTGCTGGAGGCAATCGTGGAAGGTAAGGACGCCGCGCCGCCCGAAGTCACAGAACCGGACCGCAAGCGGCGCCGGCACGAACCCTCGCCCGCCGCTGTCGATCTGCTCAAAACGCTGTTGCGCCTGCGGGCGGAAGAAGTGGGTGTGGCACCGCGATTGATCGCCAACACCGACGATATCGAACGCCTCGCCGCCGGCGAAGATGATGGCGTTGCGGCCCTGACCGGTTGGCGCAATGAAGTCTTCGGCAAAGACGCTCGTGCCCTGCGCGAAGGCTCGCTCGCCATCGCGCTCGAAAAAGGCGATGCCGTGATCGTGGAGCTGGAAGACTAAAACGGAGTGTCCCAGCCCGCGAGGGCCGGCCAGGACACTCTAACTGCGCTTTCGCCTAATGGTGATCCGGTCCCATCATATTGCCGCCCGGCGGGGTATATGGCGAGAAATTGCCCAGCATGCACGGAGTCCAACGGCGCAGGACGTAGAAGGTCTGCATGTTCGAGCAGATATCGCCGCCGCGGATTTCCCAAGCGATACCGCTTTCGAATTTTAGTCCGGGACAGGCACGCGGCAGATCGTTACGCCAGATCCTCACTTTCCCGCCACGCATGTGGAACAAGATCGTGTTGTCGTCTGGATAGCTAAGACTGTCGATGTCACCAGCATTGAGGCAAATGCTGGGTTGCCGGTGGTAATCGGTCTTGGCCATTGGTGCGTCTGCTGCTTGCGCAGCCGTGCCAGTCAGGCCGAGAGCACATACAAAAGCTGTCAGCGCGATCTTCATCGTCTGTTCCCTTCCATAGAGCCGCGTCATGCGGCCATGCCCCACCGCCGGCAGTTTGGACCAATGCCGGACGGTGCTCAACGACAAGTCACAGTTATAGAAATCAATCCTCGTGGGGCGCCATCGGATCGGCAGAGCCAGTGGCAAGGTCGCCCGGCTCCTCGCCTTCATAGGGATCCTCATCCGATCCCAATTGATGGCTCGGCGACGGCACATCGAAACCCGACGGCGGAATGGCCTCTAGGAAGCCGGCCGCTTTTAGCTCGTCCATGCCCGGGAGATGGCCGATTTCCTCGAGCCCAAACTGGACCAGGAACGCCTCGGTCGTGCCATAGGTAACCGGGCGGCCCGGTGTGCGCTTGCGGCCCCTGATCTTCACCCAGCCGATCTCCATCAGCGCATCGACCGTCCCCTTCGACAGCATGACGCCGCGGATGTCCTCGATTTCGGCCCGCGTCACGGGCTGGTGATAAGCAATGATGGCCAGCGTCTCGATCGCGGCACGCGACAAGCGCTTTTGTTCGGCCTTTTCCTTGCGCAGCAGGAAAGCCAAATCCGAAGCTGTGCGGAATTGCCATTTTTCTGCGACGCAGACCAGGGTTACGCCCCGCCCTTCATAAATGGCTTGAAGCTCGGCGAGCAGGCCCGGCACATCTGCGCCCTCAGGCAAGGAGGACGCCAGGGCTTTGGCGTCCAAAGGCTCGGAAGCCGCGAATAACAGCGCTTCGGTCATCCTCAAATGCTCTATGTTGACGCCAGACACGGCCGCTTCCGTTCCTTCTGTCAGAGTGACCACCGTACCCTCGGCAACGGCTTCGGCGAGAGCATCTCTCATCTGCAATACCTTGTTCATACCGTCGCCTCTTTGGCGTGATCCCTAATGTAAACTTCATCGAACGGCGCCAGTTGGCAAATCTCGACCCGCCCATCCCTAGCCAGTTCTAGGCATGCCAGAAGCGTGCTCGCAAGCGCCGAGCGCCGCCTCTGCCCGCCCTGCCAGTCGAACGGTAACAGCCTAGAGAGCCCGCTCCAATCCGGTATCCGGCCCAGCATTCGCTCCAGCCGCTCGCGTGCCTCTTCGATCAAAAGGACCGGCGACGACAGTGGCTGGTAGGACTTGCCACGCAGTTTCTTGGCCCGCTCGGTCGCATAGGCGGTCAGCAGATCGTAGAGCGAATCCGTATAGGCGCGCGTTTTCACGATATTCACCGGCTCCGGCGCGCCGCGAGCGAAAACGTCCCGTCCCAGGCGGTCGCGCGCCATCAACCTGGCCGCCGCTTCGCGCATCGTTTCCAGACGTTGCAGACGCCAGCGCAAACGCGAGGCCATCTCGTCCGCGGTGGGTTCGCCGTCGGCGCTAGGCGGCTGCGGCAGAAGAAGGCGCGATTTCAGATAAGCAAGCCACGCCGCCATCACCAGATAATCGGCCGCCAATTCCAGATTCATCTTCTTCGCGGATTCGATGAATTCCAGATATTGGTCGGCCAGCTTCAAGATCGAGATTTTCGCAATATCGACCTTTTGGCTGCGCGCCAGTGTCAGCAGCAAATCGAGCGGTCCCTCGAAGCCGTCGACGGCAATCATCAGGGCCTCTTCGGGCGCAGCGGGGCTCTCGAAGGTTTCGTCTCCGAAGGTTTCTTCCAGCGGCTCGCTCATAGATGTGTGCCCAAAAGCTCATGGAGACGCGCGGTCGCGCCGACCGGATCGAACGGGTCGTGTGGCGACAACAAGCCGAGCGCATGCTCCGCACGCTTGAGCGATGCGCCTTCGAGCGGCTTTGCTTCCTTTGCCACCTTTTTCATCTCCGCCAGACTTCCATTACAATGAAGCACGACATCGCAGCCCGCGAACAGTGCCGCTTTTGTCCGCGCCGAAAGCGGGCCTTGCAGCGCACCCATAGATATATCGTCGGACATCAACAACCCGTCGAAACCGATTTCCCCTCGGATCACGTCGCGGATCACTTTGGGGCTGGTCGTAGCGGGCCGCTTGGCGTCGATGGCTTCGTAGACGACATGCGCCGTCATGGCCATGGGGCATTGGTTAAGACTGCGGAAGGTCACAAAATCGGTGGCGCTCAGCTCTTCCGCTTCAGTGGCCACGCGCGGCAGCTCCAGATGGGAATCGGCCATGGCGCGGCCATGGCCGGGGATATGCTTCATCACCGGTAGCACCCCGCCTTCGATCAATCCTTCGATCGCGGCTCGGCCAAGCGCGACAATCGCCGTGGTGTCGTTGGCATAGGCGCGGTCGCCGATCACGGTGTCTGCCCCTTCCGCCGGCAAATCCAAGACCGGCAGGCAATCGACATTGATGCAAAGCTCCGCCAGGTCATACGCCATCAGCCGGGCAGCGAGATAAACGGCCTCCAAGGCCATGTCCTTTGCAGACGCGTAAACCTCACCGAACCGCGCGGCGGGAGGATACTCACGCCAATGCGGCGGCTTGAGCCGCGCCACGCGGCCGCCTTCCTGGTCGATCAAGACCGGAGCGCGCGCATCGTTCACGGTTTCGCGCAACGCTTCCACCAAGGCGCGTGTTTGCGCGCGGTCTTCGACATTGCGTCCGAACAGAATGAACCCCCATGGCCGCGCATCGCGGAAGAACGCTCGTTCCTCCGCTCCAAGCACCGTGCCAGAGCAGCCATAAATTGCTCGTGTGCGCATGTACCCTTACCTGCTCTCGACGCTCAATTTATTTTGCGGGAAAACAGGCGCCGCCGTCGGCCTTCAGCCGTTCGCAAAGCGCAGCCGCCGTATCTTTGTCGGCAAACGAACCCGCCCGCAGGCGATACCAGACTCCCTTGTCGCCAAGATCGGCTTTCTGAATGCTCGAGCTTACGCCGGAAAGTAGCGTGATATGCTTGGCCTGATACGCCTTCCAGGCGGCGCTGGCGTCGGCTTCGGATTTATACGCCCCAATCTGCAGCACAAAGGCGCCAGAGGCTGCGACGGGAGCTGCCGCAACGGGAGCTGCCGCTGCGGTCTTCACTGGCGCCGGTGGCGGCACAGCAACCGCGGCTTTCGCAGGCGTCGTTAGGGCAGTCGGTGGCGCCGTCGCCACGGCAGGTGCGGCGGCCGGAGGCGTTGCCGGTTTCGGCGTCACTTTGGCAGGTGTAGGCGCGGTTTGTGTCACCGCGGCCGGTAGCACGACCGGTTTCTTGGTCTCTTCGGCGACCACCGCAGCCGGTTTGGGCTGGACGGCAACTGGCTTCGCTTCAGGGGGCGCCGGGTGGATAACGGGTGTCGCAGCGGCGGGCTTGTTCATCGCAGGTTCCTGACTGGTGTCGTCCTCGGGACCCGCCGGCTGCTGGTAGACCTTGATTGCTTTGGGCGCTGGCGCTTCGCTGCTATCGGGCACTGCCGCCGGCGTATCGGTGTTTTGCGCCACGATGCGCGGGGGGACATCGGCACGGCCTTTCGCCACGCCGTTGTTGTAGGCGAGCCAAACCACGCCGCCGAACGCTGCCAAAACCAGCAGCGAAATCACAATTACCATCGGAAGGTGAGAACCCTCCGCATCGTCGTCATCCGCGCCGCCGTCAAAGACACGCACATCGTCCGGTTCATAGGATCCGCGTTCGAATTTGGGCATGCGCATTCTCCGAATCTGAGGTCTGCAATCTAGCACCGGCGGGCGGGCGAATCACGGCAGGAGGGCGCCCTATAAGTCGATCTCTGTGTGGAAAATCCGCTTATATTCCAAAAGCGCGAAGCCATCAGTCATTCCGGCAATATAGTCGCGGACGACGCCCTCCGTAACGCCATCGCCCGCCCCGCCACAGCCTGCCGCCCAATCCGGCGGTAGCATGGACGGATCGCCCGCCAACGCCGAAAACAACTCACCCACAACTTTCTTCGCCTTGTTCATCGAGGTCATGACATGGGGATGACGGTACATGTGCTCGAACAGGAAGCGCTTGAGTGCGACAATGTCGCGTTCCATAGCGGGCGAGAAGCCGACCAGGGCCCGCTCCAGCCCACGCACCTCTTGCGCCGATCCGGGCTTGACCATTTTCAGCCGCTGCCGCGTCTCGCTCAGCACATCTCCGACCATCGCGCTCATCAGTGTACGGACAAGTTCGCCGATCAAGCGCCCCGTTTCCAGCGGGCCATAGCGTTTCCGGATATCCTGTACCATCGGGCCGGCAAGGGGCGCCTCTGCCAAATCTTCGATCCCGAACAACCCGGCCCGCAGCCCGTCGTCGATGTCATGGTTGCAATAGGCGATGTCGTCCGCCAATGCGGCCGCTTGCGCCTCCAGCCCCGGCCAACCGGAAAGATCGAGCGGCCAGCGCAGATTGAAACTGGCGATCGGCGCGGGCATGGGTGAAAGGATTGGCCCGTTATGCTTGACCAAGCCTTCCAGCGTTTCCCAGGTTAGGTTGAGCCCGTCAAAATCGGCATAGCGATGCTCCAATTTGGTCACCAGGCGCAGCGTATGGGCATTGTGATCGAAGCCGCCGAACGCCGCCGTGGCCGCGGATAGCGCTTCTTCGCCGGCATGACCGAAGGGCGTATGACCGAGGTCGTGCGCCAGCGAAACCGTCTCGGCCAAATCCTCGTCCAGCGCCAATACCCGCGCGATCGAGCGGGCGATTTGCGCCACTTCCAGCGAATGGGTCATCCGCGTGCGGTAATAATCGCCTTCGTGCTGCACAAAGACCTGCGTCTTATGTTTGAGACGGCGGAACGCCGTGGAATGGATAATGCGGTCGCGATCGCGCTGGTAGCAGGTGCGGGTGGCGCTTTCGGGCTCGGGATAGAGCCGTCCCCGGCTGTCCGCCGGTTTGGTCGCAAAGTGCGCCCGCGCCGCCGGCGGCGAATACAAAGGCGGAATGAGGTGTCCGGCTGGCTGGGTCAAGGCTGGGTTTCTGATCGATCGTCGATTTTGTGGAACTTGGCCATGCCCCAGGCAACTGCCGTTGCAAATGCCGCCGCCCCGAGCGCAATCACAACGCTGGCCAAACCGCTGAGGATAATACCTTCCCTAATCGCCTCGTCCTTGGCCCCGGTAACGATTAACGCCGCCAACAATGCCGCAACAAAGGCGTCCGATCCGCGTCTCAGACGGAAATTCCACTTCATGGCATCCTCCAGGCCCTTTTCGGGGCGCGCTATAGACACTACATATCACATACATGACCGTCGAAACCGCCCTACCCGTCACCGTTTCCGCGCGCGCTGCCAAGCAGATTGCGAAAATCATCGCGGCCGAAGGCAAGCCGTCGATGCTTCGCCTCGCGGTCACCGGCGGCGGCTGCTCGGGCTTTCAGTACAATTTCGCGCTGGACGACGCGCGCGCCGAGGACGACCTCGCCATCGAGGAAGGCGGCGTGACCGTGCTGATCGATTTCACGTCGCTGGAATTTCTCAAAGGCGCGGAAATCGATTTCGTCGACGATCTGATCGGCGCGGCGTTTAAGGTCAACAATCCGAACGCCACATCATCCTGCGGCTGCGGCACGAGCTTTTCGGTTTAACTATCTTCCTGTAGCGAATTTAATGTGAGGTCGGCATCGCACCTGTTGCGGGCGCATTCTCCGCTGCCTCCCATTTGATACACTAAACTTCGGGTTGGTCGAAGTTGACTGTGCTATGCAGCCTTCGGGCGTCGGCATTTCGTACGACCGTTCCGCCGCCGCCGTTGCGGTCATCCTGCTTCATGTCGCGGCTATTGTCGCACTGTCGAACGCCATCCCGAAATTCGTCACGCATCCGTCGCACAACGTCGAAACGACTATTCCGCTGGCGCCAATACCCAAGGACAACGCACAGCCGCGTCGCCCGCCCCGCGGAATTGTGCACTCCACCGTCACGTCGCCCTACGCCTACAAATTCAATCCTATCCCAGATGAAGCGCAGCCGAACATTAACGGTCTGAGCTTGGCACTGACGTCCTGTGCACCGGAAAAATTGGGAAATGCGACCGCCGAGATTCGCGCTGTGTGCCAACGTTTAGGTGCGGCGATCGTGGCTGATCCAGGTGCGCTCGGTTTCAAAGCGGAGTTTGAAGATGGCGACCATTGGCAACGCGAACTCGATATCAAACAGGCACCTTTCCTTCTGCCTTGCGCCTCACCCCATCCTCCTCCTCCGGGAATGGGAATTGTCTCCATCAATCTCGGAACGTTGCTGTGCATCGCCGATATTATAGCGAACGGCTATCACTCCGAAAAAGTGGAACACTATACCAAATAGTGATTGGCACACTTTAGTGGCGTTCCGCCGTTTTCCCAGTCGTCACCGGTGAATTCTTGGGCGTCACCGTCGATGTCTTGGTCGTCACCGGTGAATGCGGCGGCGGTACGGACGGAACCACCCGCCAATCCCTCTTGCAATCGGAGACATAAGGCAAATACCCCTTGGGCTCGTCGCAATAGAACCAATTGGCGATGGAGGGTGGCGTTTCAGAGGTATTTTCCGATTGCGGCGCGGTCACGGCAACGGCCATAAAGCCCTTGGGACAGGATTTGACGTAAGGATAATAACCCTTCGCCTCCTCGCACCATTCCCACTTTCCATCGGACAGCGGCGGACCTGCCGTCGGTGGCGGCGCCATCATCGGAAGAGCGCTCCAATCATGCGTGCAGGTTTTCACATAGGGGTAATAGCCCTCCGGCTGATCGCAGTAATACCAGAACGGCCAAGGCGGCATATTGCTGGACGCGTTATAGGCGCCGACCGGCGGCTTGTCCGGCGGAGGCGTCGAATCGGGTGAATCCGGGGTAGTTTCGGGTAAGGATAGGGGTACGGATAGGGTGAGCCCTGGCCGTACGGATAGGGATAGTAGACGCCGCCACCATAATCGCCTTGCCCACTGCCGCCGCGATGGCCGCCGCCTCTGTGGCCACCATGCCAGCTACCGCCCGAACCGCCTCCGCCCTGCGAACCGCCGCTTTGCGAACTGCCGCTGCCATGCCAGTTGGCCGTCTGGTCAGCGCCGCCCATCGCGAGCGATACGCCCGTCGTCAACACCAAGGCGGATAGGAGGGCTGTAATCTTACGCATATTCGGACTCTTCCGCGACGGGCCTGTAACGCGCTGCGCCGGTGGACAAATCTAGCGCTCCCCCTGCCGCAAGTCGATGATGGCCAATATGTTACGTGTCTCATAATATCTCAGAAGCACGCGCCGCGACGTTTTTCGCTTCGATCTCCGAAAAGCTGGATTGTCCATGAAAATCGCCACTTGGAACGTAAACTCGGTGAAAGCCCGGCTGGAGGCCGCCACGGCCTGGCTGAAGGAGGCCATGCCGGACGTCGTCTGCCTGCAGGAGATCAAATGCACCGACGAGACGTTCCCGACCGCCGCCTTCGAAGAGCTTGGTTATAATTGCGCCGTACACGGACAAAAAACCTATAATGGCGTGGCCATCCTCTCCAAGCGACCGCTAGAGGACATCACGCCGCGCTTGCCGGGCGGCGACGGCGACGATCACGCCCGCTACATCGAAGCACTGGTGACCGGCGACAAGGGCGTTCTGCGTGTGGCCTCGATCTACGCGCCGAACGGCAATCCCATCGCTACTGAGAAGTTCACGTACAAGTTCGCCTGGCTGGAGCGCCTTTACGAGCATGCACGCGGATTGCTGGCGTTTGAGGAAGCGGTGGCGCTGATGGGCGATTACAATGTCATTCCCACACCGGATGACTGCTGGGATGTCGCCGCTTGGATGGGCGATGCGCTATACCAGCCGGAATCGCGCGCCGCGCTGCGCAAAATCGAAAACCTCGGCTATTCGGATGGGTTTCGCGCCTGCAACGATAAGCCCTATCAGTACACGTTCTGGGATTATCAAGCCGGCGCCTGGCAAAAAGACCACGGCATCCGCATCGATCACATTCTGTTATCGCCCCAAGCGCTCGACCGGTTGAAAGCGAGCGGTATCGACAAGCGCGTGCGCGGCCGCGAAAAACCGTCGGATCACGTTCCCGTGTGGTGTGAGATCGCCATTTAAATTGCCCCGCAGGCCCGCAGCGCCGTGACCGCGCTTTCCGAAAAACCCCAAGCAGCAAGTGCGGCGTCGTTGTTGGCTCCCGCAACCGGGCCTTGGACATTCGGCTTGCTGCGTGAGAAACGCGGCGCCGGGGCCGGTTGCACTACGCCGTCGATCTCGATGAATGTTCCGCGTGCTTTGTTGTGCGGGTGGTTCGGCGCTTCGCCGAGCGACAACACCGGCGCGTAACAGGCATCGCTACCCTCAAACACCGCATCCCATTCGTCCCGTGTCTTGGTTTTGATAACGGCGCCCAGCTTCTCCTTCAATGAGGGCCACGCCGAACGATCCATCTGGGCCGCAAAGGCTGCGTCCGTGATGCCCGTTTTTTCGAGAAGCTCTTTGTAGAATTGCGGCTCGATGGGTCCGAGCGCGATCCATTTGCCGTCTTTGGTTTCGTAGGTGCCGTAAAAATGCGCACCGCCATCCAGCATGTTTTCACCGCGCGCGTCCTGCCATATGCCCATGGATTTGAGGCCATAGAATAGCGCCATCAACGATGCGGCACCGTCGGTCATCGCCGCATCGACCACCTGCCCTTTGCCGGAAGTGCGTGCCTCAAGCATCGCGCAAGCCATGCCAAATGCCAGGTACAAAGCGCCGCCGCCAAAATCGCCGACGAGGTTCAAAGGCGGAATGGGTGCGCCGCCCGCGGAGCCGATGGCATGCAATGCACCGCTCAGCGCGATGTAGTTGATGTCGTGTCCTGCAGCATTCGCCAGCGGTCCGGTTTGCCCCCAGCCGGTCATGCGCCCATATACGAGACGCGGATTGCGCATCAGACAGACATCGGGTCCGACGCCCAAGCGTTCCATCACGCCAGGCCGGAAACCTTCGATCAATCCGTCGGCTTGTTCGATCAATCTCAGTGACGCTTCGACCGCTTCGGGCCGTTTCATGTCAAAGGCAACGGCGCGCCGTCCGCGATAAGCAATCTCCGCCTTGTGCGGACTGCGTCCGCCTTTGCGGTCGATGCGGATGACATCCGCGCCCAAATCGGAAAACAGCATCGCGGCGAACGGCCCGGGCCCCAGCCCCGCGAACTCCACGATACGAACGCCATTCAACGGTCCCATCTAATCCTCATTTGCGCCGTATTTGCTCGGTACATCATGTTCAAAGCTAGCAGACATGGATAGGAGCCGGAATGCGCACGCGCGCTGCGTTCGTTGCTTTTTTTGCTGTTGTGGTGGCAAGCGCTGCCGCAGCGGCACCATCTCAGCGCATATTCCGCATAGATCACGCGAAGGTAAAAATCGAGGACCGGCGTTTGGTCATAACCGCCGATGGCGCGGTGCGCACCGGCGGCTGGCAGAAGCCGCGTCTTCGCATGCACGAAGTTGCCGCTCCGGAAACGAACACGCTCGAAGTCGAATTTTTGGCAACGCCGCCGCAAACAACGCACGCAGTGGCGCAAGCGATCTTGCCGGTCAAAGCCACGCTTAAGACGGGACTACCGCATTACGGCGCTGTCCAAGTAAAGATCGTGTCGGAAACCAACAGCATGACGGTGCCGATCACGCATTGATCACGCCGCGTCGGCAATCACGCGGTTGCGCCCTTCGCGCTTGGCGCGATAGAGCTGCTGATCGGCGCGATGCAACAATGCTTCCGCCGTATCTTCTTCACCGTCCGAGGCGGCGATACCGATGCTGATCGTAATGCCGATCTTGCCGGGCGCACGGGAGATCACCATCGGCGTCGTTTCGATGCTTTGGCGCAGGCGCTCCGCGATCGTATAGGCGTAGGCCACATCCGTATCGGGCATCACCACGACGAATTCTTCGCCGCCATAGCGGCAGACCAGATCGATGCCGCGGACATTCTCTTCGATCCGTTTGGCGAACTCGCGCAGCACTTCGTCGCCGATATCATGGCCATGCGTGTCGTTGACCGATTTGAAGAAGTCGATATCCATGATGACGAAAGCCAGCGGCTTGCCGTGCTTTTGCGCTTCGCTAAGCAGATTGTCGAGATGACGGCTCATATAGCGGCGATTGTGCAGACCGGTAAGCTGATCGGTGATCGCCATTTCCAAACTGAGTTGCACGTTGTGGCGCAAGCGGTCGGCATAACGTTTCTTGCGCAATTGCGTGCGCACCCGCGCCACCAATTCGTTCTTGTCGACCGGGCGCGTCAGATAGTCGTTGACGCCCATCTCCAGAGCTTGCGTCAGCTTGCGGCGATCGCCGTCGCTGACCACCACGAGAATGGGAACATTGCGTCCTTCGGGCAAAGAGCGCAGCTGCGAACAGAGCCGCAAACCGTCGAAACCGCGCATGCCCAGGCTGACGACGATGAGATCGTAATCGCCGCCGCGCACGCGCACCAGAGCTTCCTCGAACGTATCGACCGACGAGATGACATGATTTGCTTGCAAAGCGGAATCGAACCAGGCGACGGATTCCGGCCGGTCTTCGATGATTAGAATGCGACCCTGCGGGGGGTTATCGGTCAGCGACGAGGCCGGATCGAGCAGACCCATGCTCTGACCGGTGGCTTCGCGCATGCGCAGTTCGTCGGTCATCATCTTCAGGCGGACCAGCGAGCGTACACGGGCGAACAGCGCCGCGTCATCGACAGGCTTGGTGAGAAAATCGTCGGCACCCGCGTCCAATCCGGCTACGCGGTCGCTAGGCTGATCGAGCGCGGTCACCATCACGACAGGAACATGCGCGGTCTTGGGATTGGATTTGATGCGGCGGCAGACTTCGAAACCGTCCATGCCGGGCATCATCACGTCGAGCAGCACGATGTCGGGTGCACACTCGTCGATCTTGCCGAGCGCTTCTTGCCCCGAAAAGGCCGTGACAACTTCGAAATATTCGGTCGTCAGTTTGGCTTCGAGCAATTTGACATTCGACAGGATGTCATCGACGACAAGAACGCGCGCCGTCATGGCCGTCCCTTATCCGATGAAACGGCGGACGGTATCCAGGAAGCTGGTGACCGAAATCGGCTTGGAGATATAGGCTTCGCAACCGCCCTGACGGATCACTTCCTCGTCGCCTTTCATGGCAAACGCGGTGACGGCAACCACGGGGATCGCCTTCAGCGTGTCGTCTTCTTTCAGCCATTTGGTCACTTCCAGACCGGACACTTCGGGAAGCTGGATATCCATAAGGATCAGATCGGGGCGATGTTCGCGCGCGATATCAAGTGCTTCCATTCCGTCCTTGGTCTGCAGGATATTGTAGCCATGGGCGTCGAGAAGATCGTGGAAAAGCTTCATATTGAGTTCGTTGTCTTCCACGATCAGGACCGTTTTGGCCTTGGCATCCATGATTTTACTCTCCGCGCCCCATGCTGCCGCTCATAGTTGCCCTCGGGATGTGGCCAACTCGATGGCTTGGCTTGCGTAGTATTAGTTTGGATATCTTAACGCTCCCTTGACGGTCGCGGGCCAGCCAGCGGATTTCCGCTCAATATCCCGCTCTTTTTTGCCGATTCGTCGAGCTTCCGTGACCGGAGTATCGACAAACATGACGTGTGGTTTGTTGTATCCTGGTTGCCGGATGATGAAGAAGAGGCCTTCCCCCACATGCGCGAAAGAATGACGCAGGAGCGCGCCGAAATGATTGCCATCAATGGCTTGGCTTATCTTGCCGGATCGACGGGACAGTTGGACAAATTCCTGTCGCTCACAGGCATCGACGCCGCCGCTTTGCGCCAGGAAGCCGGAAACCCGAATGTGTTGCGGGCGATTCTCGATTTTTTGCTCACGGACGATGAACTTGTGGGCGAATTTTGCAGGGAACAAGAACTGGAGGCGCGCGATGTCCATTTGGCGCTTCACACGCTGGCAAATTCCTGAATGAACCTCATGGTTTTCAACCATCCAGGCCGCTTGCCACGCCCAGAATTGTTCCTCTCGGAAAGCGCTGATTAACCAAGACGGAACTGCGGAAAGCTCCCTCCTGCCCGCATAACACAAAGGCGCGCGACAATTTCCCGACCCAAATTCAAGGACGGGGATTTGTGAGGCCGTTTTGGCAGTTTCCCCCGTCGACGAATTTGCCCCGCGATTTGGTGCCAGCTTGTTCCTTTTCAATTCACCTTCGCACTGCAGCAGAATAGGTCTGTAATCCTTTGCTGATATGCCTTGCATCGGCTGCCAATTTGAGAGAATTGATAGCGCTGTCATATGGTTTGCGTGGTGGATGGACAGGTTGACCGGTGGTCAGGGCCAGCGCGGACAAAGATAACGGGATTGTCATTATGCGCCTTGGCATCGATTTGGGTGGAACGAAAATCGAGATCATCGCGCTGTCGGACAGCGGCACAGAATTGTTGCGTGAGCGCGTCGCCACGCCCCAGACGCATTATGAAGACACTGTTCGCGCCATTCGCGATCTCGTATTCGCCAGCGAAGCAAAACTGGGCCGTAAGGGAAGCGTCGGTATCGCCATTCCAGGCGCCGTCAGCCGCGAAACGGGGCTGGTGAAGAACGCCAACTCGACGAACCTGATCGGACATCCGCTCGACAAGGACCTCGGTGCCGCTTTGCGCCGGACAGTACGCGTCGAAAACGATGCGAATTGCTTTACCCTATCTGAAGCGACCGACGGTGCCGGTGTGGGATACGATGTCGTATTCGGCATTATCGCCGGAACAGGCGTCGGAGGCGGCATTTGTATCGAAGGACGCGTCTTGTCGGGCGCACACGGAATTGCCGGCGAATGGGGACACAATCCCCTGCCCGCACCACGCCGCTTGACGCAGGAAGTCGACAATCCGCCGCGCTGCTATTGCGGCCGCTCCGGCTGCATCGAAAGCTGGTGCAGCGGGCCTTCGCTGGTGCGGCTGTTCAAAGAACGCACGGGACGCGATTTATCGGTGCCGGAGATCGTCAGCGCGGCCAAGGGCGGCGATGAAGCTGCCATCGGCGAACTGGAAAATTTTTACGATCGTTTCGCCCGCTCCATTGCTTCCGTCGTCAGCATTCTCGACCCCGACGTTATCGTCATGGGCGGCGGTTTATCGAATATCGAAGCGCTTTACACCGCGTTGCCGCCACGCGTGGAGCGCTACGCGTTCACGCCGGAAGGCCCGACCAATATCGTAAAGAACACGCATGGCGATTCCAGCGGTGTGCGCGGCGCCGCCTGGCTATGGCCCGAAGAAGAAGTCGCAACGGCGCTGCCGAAAGTGGCGGCGTCGAAATAGCGGCAAAGTGTCTCTCGCTTCCGTGTAAGAAGTTCCGCGCGTTGGCGACTACCTTCATGAACTGAACAGCGCGTGTGCGCGCTTTGGAGGGACCGATGAGACGCTCTTTGGCTATATGGCCAATCCTATTCTGTCTTTCTGGTGTCGGCACGGCGCAAGCCGGCCTCTTGCCGGATCGGGTCGCCAAGGCCGCACAGGAACGCATTGCCGCCGGTGATTATCAGACACTAGTTTTCGCGGTCGTCGACGGCGACAAGAACGAGATCGTCGCCTTCGGCAAACTGCCCAATGGAGCAGCACCGGACGGCGACACGGTCTATGAAATCGGTTCGATAACGAAAACCTTTACCGCGACATTGCTGGCTGATGCCGTCCAATCGGGGCGCCTCCAACTCGACGAGCCGGCGGCACAGCTATTGCCGGATTTTAAAATCCCCGCACGCAACGGGAAACAAATCACGCTGCTCGACATCGCGACACAGCATTCCGGCTTACCGCGCTTGCCCAACAATTTCGCGCCAGCTGATACCGCCAATCCCTATGCGGATTACGGCACAGCGCAATTGAAGGCTTTTCTGGCGGGTTATGACCTGCCACGTGATCCAGGGGCGTCATACGAGTATTCCAACCTGGCTTTCGGATTACTCGGCACTGCGCTATCACAAAACGCGCATCAGCCTTATGGCGCGCTTCTCGAGCAGAGAATATTTCAGCCGCTCGGCATGACGATGAGTGGTACGGCGTTTTCCGCCACAATACGCGCGCACTTGGCGCCAGGGCACACAGAAACCGGCAGTTCGGCCAAGAACTGGGATTTCGACGCCCTCGCCGGTTGCGGCGCGATCCGCAGCACAGCGACGGACATGCTGCGCTATTTAAAAGCCAATATGAGCGACGGCGGGGCGCCTTTGACCAAAGCGATGAAATTCGCGCAGCTGCCGCGAAGCGATATGGACAAGGATAACCGCATCGGTTTGGCATGGATGACCCAGCGGGGAATTATCGTCTGGCACGATGGCGGGACCGGCGGATATCGAAGCTTTATCGGCTTCAGCACCGACGGACGCCATGGCGTCGTCGTCCTCACAAACACAGCTTTGTCGGTGGACGATTTGGGATTCGCCACGCTCATAAGCGATACGCCGCTGGCGCCGGCCTATAAAACAGTCAGCCTCCCACCGGCATCGCTTGACGAATATGTGGGAAGCTACAAGCTTGCGGAAGGATTTGTGCTCAAAGTCTTCCGGAACGACGACCAGCTTGTTGCTCAGGCCACGGGCCAAGGCGCCTTTCCGATTTATCCCTCAGCGCCGAACGAATTCTTCGCCAAAATAGCCCCGATCAGCATCAGCTTTACGCGCGATGCAAAAGGCGCCGTCAGCGGCTTGGTGCTGCACCAGAATGGAGATCACGTCGCGCCGAAAATGAACGCCGCGGAGTTGCCGCCCGAGCCCAAAGAAACCCAGCTCGATACGGCAACGCTGCAATCCTATACCGGCAAATACCAGCTCGCGCCCGGCTTTGTGTTCGATATCACTCTGACCGGCAACCAATTATTCGCGCAGTTGACCGGCCAAGGCGCGTTGCCCGTTTATGCCAGTGCCAAGGACGAGTTCTTCTACAAACTGGTTGATGCGAAACTCAGCTTCGAACGCGATGCGAAAGGAAACGTTGTCGCCGTAGTGCTGCATCAGAACGGCCGGGACATGCGCGCGCCGCGCATGGCGCCTTAGAGCGAGTTGGGATCGAATTGACTCAGCTGCGTTTTGTTGCGGCGAGGCGACCGCCAGGCGCGGCGCGAAGAGCGATGCAGTGACATCGGTCGAGCGACGCAACACAGCGGACGCCCGCCGAAACAAAACCCGCAGGGCCGGGGCATTTTGGGCCGTGGGTTCGTCGAAGGGCTCGCCCGTAGTGCCGCTACGCGCTTCGCCCTTCTCCTGCCCACAACCCAAAATGCCTCCGGCGCAGCGGGTCAATCCGGTCCCAACTCGCTCCAGTTATTGTCCATCGTCGCTTGTCAGTGCGCTGTAAAGCTCGGGTCTGCGGTCGCGGAACACTCCCGAAAGCGCTATCATGGCGCAGCCGGCTCTTGTTGCGTGATGCAGTGAATCCCGCCGCCGCCCTGCACGATGTCGAGCGCGTCGATCTGCAGAATGTCACGGCCGGGAAAACAATCCGCCAAAACGGCGCGCGCTTTTTCGTCATTGGGATCTTCGAAGGCCGGCATGACGATGCCGCCATTCGGCAGATAGAAATTCACATAGCTGGCCGGCAACGGGTGACCTTGCCAGCCGAAACGGACGACCCGCGGCTGTTCGATCTCGACGACCTCGATCGCGCGTCCTTCTGCGTCACGCGCCTCCCGCAATCGGCGGATCACCTCAGCGACCGGCACGAAGTCGGGATGGGACTGAGATGGCGGCACGCCGACAAGCACGCGTCCCGGCGCCACAAAGCACGCAATATTGTCGACATGGCCGTCGGTTTCGTGATCCGAAAACCCGTTGCCAAGCCAAATGACGTGCCGCGCGCCCGTGTAAAACGCCAAGCGCTCTTCGACCTGTTGGCACGTCAATTGCGGATTGCGATTGGCGTTGAGCAAACATTGCTCGGTGGCGATTAGCGTGCCTTCGCCATCGGTATGAATCGCACCGCCCTCGCAAACCAGTGGCGCTTCGTACAACCTGACATCGGCCGCACTTGCGATGCGCGCGGCCAGCGCCGTGTCCTTGTCATAGGGATGATATTTGTTGCCCCAAGCGTTGAATTGCCAGCGCACGGCACCGCGCCCGCCAGCCGGTCCGCGCAGAAATGTAGGGCCAATGTCGCGCGCCCAGGAATTGTCGAGCGGCGTTTCGAAAAGCTCGACCTTGCCGCCCGTCGCTAGCTTCGCCTCCGCGAGGTCTTCGCGGCGCACCGCCAAGCTGACCGGTTCGGAAGCCGAAATAGCGCGGGCGACGCGCGCGGTGGCGTATTTGGCGCGCAGCATCGCCTCCGCGCTGCCCCAAGCCGCCGCGCGGCAAGGCCAGCACATCCAGGTGCGCGCATGGGGTGCCCATTCCGCAGGCATCGCGAAGCCCTCGCGCGCGGGATATGAATTGTCGGCCGCCAGCTTCTCGGTCATACCGCCTCTATAGCGCGTGGCGCCTATGCGCGGGAGCCCCTCGCAAAAAAAGCCTTTGCCGCTATAGTTTTGCAAAATTCGGAGTTCGAAGATGACAGGTCGCGTCGAAGCGCGTTTGAAGGAACTGGGAATCACCCTGCCGGCACCGCCGGCCCCGGTAGCAAGCTATGTGCCCAGCGTCGTGAGCGGCAATTTGGTCTTCGTTTCGGGCCAGATCACCTTGACACCGGACGGCTTAAAATATGTCGGCACGGTGGGCAAGGATTTGTCGGCAGATGACGGCAAGGAGGCGGCCCGGCTCTGTGCCGTCAACCTCGTGGCCCAAGTCAAAGCGGCGTGCGGTGGCGATCTCGATCGCGTGCGCCGTTGCGTCAAACTCACGGTCTTCGTCAATGCCTCGGCGGATTTCCGCCAACATCCCGAAGTCGCCAATGGCGCCTCCGATCTGCTGGTCGAAATCTTCGGTGAAGCCGGAAAACATGCCCGCGCAGCGCTCGGTGCCGGATCGCTACCGCGCGGCGTGGCGTGCGAAGTGGAAGGAATATTCGAGATCGCGTGACCAACCCTGGCCTTACCGCGCGTCTGGCCGGTCCCGTGTCCAAAATCGGGGCAGCGGCTTGGAATGTCTGTGCCAATCCTGCCGGGGCCGCGGATCCGCATCCTTTTACGCGATACGAATTCTTTCATGCCTTGGAGGAATCCAGATCGGCGGTGCCGGAAACCGGCTGGCGGCCTTTGCATCTTGTCGTCGAGCGTGACGACCGCATTGCGGGAATTCTTCCGCTTTATATGAAGAACCATTCCCAAGGCGAATTCGTCTTCGATCATGCTTGGGCAGATGCACTGGAACGTGCCGGCGGCGCTTATTATCCGAAACTGCAATCCGGTGTTCCCTTCACACCCGTCACCGGCCGCCGGTTTCTGATCGCCGCAGAAGCCGACGAAGCGGGCACGCGCACCGCATTGTTGGCGGCGGGCGCGGCGGTTGTGGAACAGCTCTCGGTTTCGTCGCTGCACATCACATTTCCTACCGAAGACGAATGGCATGCGGCCGGCGAATTCGGCTATCTGCAACGCACCGACCGCCAGTTCCATTGGGAAAATCGCGGTTATAAGAATTTCGACGAATTTCTCGGTGAATTGTCCTCGGCCAAACGCAAGAATTTGCGGAAAGAACGCGCCAGCGTTCGTGACACCGGTGTCGAATTCGAATGGCTGACCGGCAGCGACATCACCGAAGGCCATTGGGATGCGTTTTTCGATTTCTACATGGACACCGGCGGACGCAAATGGGGCACGCCCTACCTGACGCGCGAGTTTTTCAGCCGTATCGGCCAGAGCATGCCGGAGCAGGTCCTACTCATCATGGCGCGGCATAGCGGGCGCTACATTGCCGGTGCACTCAATTTGTTCGGCCAAGGCGTACTGTTCGGCCGCAATTGGGGTTGCATCGAATTCGTGCCGTTCCTGCACTTCGAGACGTGCTATTATCAGGCTATCGAATTCGCCATCGCCCGCGGGCTCGCCAAAGTGGAGGCCGGTGCCCAAGGCGAACACAAGCTGCTGCGCGGTTATCAGCCCGTGGCGACCTACAGTGCTCATTTTATTGCCCATACGGGCCTGCGGCGCGCGGTCGCGGACTACCTGCGAGCCGAGCGCGAAGCGATCGCCGAGAACATTGAAGACTTGGGCCAAGCGGGGCCGTTCAAGAAGAGCTTTTGAACTTGTCGCCAGCTGGTGGGCGCCCCCCCGATCGCATCTAACTGTAAAACCTTTCGCAAGGTTGTATTGTCTATAGTGCTCGCGTTGAGTCTACAAAGAGCTGCGTCGTGTGCATAGTTGGCGATGACAGCGAGGAAAAATCATGACTTACGATCCCACGAATATCTTCGCGAAAATCCTGAGCGGGGAGATCCCCTGCGTGAAGGTCTATGAGGACGCGCACACATTTTCCTTCATGGATGTCATGCCGCAGGCGGACGGGCACGTCTTGGTTATCCCGAAGGAAGCTGCAGAAGATATCTTCGATTTGTCGCCCGAAGGCGCCGCCGCTTTGATGGCGACGACACAGAAAATTGCCAAGGCCTTAAAGAAAGCCCTCGGTTGTCCGGGCGTGATGTTGACGCAGCTGAACGGCGAAGGTGCGGGTCAAAGCGTGTTTCACGCCCATTTTCACGTTATCCCGCGCAGCGAGGGAGCCGACCTCAGGCTACACGCGCGCAACATGGTCTCGCCACAACAGCTCGAACCCATCGCGGCGAAGATCAGAGCGGCGTTGTAGACACCGATTTCACCTCCCCCAACGCGGGGAGGTGAAAAGAACTACACGCTCTCTTCCTTCGACTTCTTCGGCGGCGGGAGCTGCTTCGGCTTGGTGTCCGCGTCGGTGATGAATTCGAACACCAGCTTGTCCGTTTCGCGGTCGAGCAGCACGCGCACCGTGCCGCCATTCTTCAGCTTGCCGAACAGAATCTCATCGGCCAGCGGCTTCTTGATGCTGTCCTGGATGACCCGCGCCAGAGGCCGCGCGCCAAAGGCATCGTCGTAACCTTTGTCGCCCAGCCAGCGTGTGGCTTCCGGCGTCAAATCGAAGGTCACATCGCGGTCGATCAATTGCGCTTCGAGTTCGAAGACGAATTTTTCCACGACGCGGTCGATGCTGTCGCGGCCGAGCGGCGCGAAGGCGATCGTCGCATCCAAGCGGTTGCGGAATTCCGGCGTGAACAGCTTCTTGATCGCTTCTTCGTCCTCGCCTTCCCGCTTGCCGCGGCCAAAGCCGATGGATGCTTTGGCGGCATCCTGCGCCCCGGCGTTGGTCGTCATGATCAACACGACATTGCGGAAATCGATTTTTTTGCCGTTGTGATCGGTCAGTTTGCCGTGATCCATCACCTGCAACAGGATGTTGAACAGGTCCTGATGCGCTTTTTCGATTTCGTCGAGCAGCAGCACGCAATGCGGATGCTGATCGACGCCGTCGGTGAGAAGCCCGCCCTGGTCGAAGCCGACATAGCCCGGCGGCGCGCCGATCAGGCGCGACACGGTATGGCGCTCCATATATTCGCTCATGTCGAAACGCAGCAATTCCACGCCCATGATCGAAGCCAGCTGTTTGGCAACCTCGGTTTTGCCGACACCCGTGGGACCGGAGAACAGGTAACAGCCAATGGGCTTCTCGGCTTGGCGAAGACCCGCCCGCGCCAGTTTGATCGCCGAAGACAGCGCATCGATCGCCTTATTCTGGCCGAACACTACGCGCTTGAGATCGTCGGGCAGCGTACGCAGCGCTTCCGCATCGGTCTTGGAAACCGATTTGGGAGGAATGCGCGCCATCTTGGCGATGACTTCCTCCACTTCCTTCACGCCGATCACCTTTTTGCGGCGCGATTCCGGCAGCAACATTTGCGAGGCGCCCACCTCGTCGATCACGTCGATGGCTTTGTCGGGCAGCTTACGGTCGTTGATGTATTTCGCCGCCAATTCCACGGCAGCCTTCACCGCCTCGGCGGTGTAGCGGACCTTGTGGTATTCCTCGAAATAGGGTTTCAACCCTTTCAGAATCTTGATCGCGTCGGGTACCGTCGGCTCGGCCACGTCGATCTTCTGGAACCGGCGCACAAGGGCACGGTCTTTTTCGAAATATTGGCGATATTCCTTATATGTTGTGGACCCCATGCAGCGCAGCGTGCCTGCTTGCAGAGCCGGCTTCAGCAGATTGGAGGCATCCATCGCCCCGCCGCTGGTGGCGCCGGCGCCGATCACCGTATGGATTTCGTCGATGAACAGAATCGCGCCTGTCAATCCTTCGAGTTCCTTGACGACCGATTTGAGGCGTTCCTCGAAATCGCCGCGATAGCGCGTGCCGGCAATCAGCGCGCCCATATCCAAGGCGTAGATGACCGCATTGCGCAGCACTTCCGGCACGTCGTTCTTGACGATCTTGCGCGCCAAGCCTTCGGCAATGGCCGTCTTGCCGACGCCCGGATCGCCCACGAACAGCGGATTGTTCTTCTGCCGGCGGCATAGAATCTGGATCGTGCGTTCGACTTCGGCCTCTCGCCCGATCAGCGGATCGATGCGGCCCTGCTTGGCCTTTTCGTTCAGGTTGACGCAATAACTTTCGAGCGCGCCACTGCCTTGCTTGGCCGGTTTTTCGACGTCTTCCTCTTCCTCGGCGCCGCGCACCGGCTTTTGCTGGCTCATGCCGGGACGTTTGGCAATGCCGTGGCTGATATAACTTACGGCGTCGAGCCGCGTCATGTTCTGCTCCTGCAGGAAGAACACGGCATGACTTTCGCGCTCGGTGAATAGCGCCACCAGCACATTGGCACCCGTCACCTCGTCGCGGCCGGAATTCTGCACATGAAGAACGGCGCGCTGTACGACGCG
This sequence comes from uncultured Alphaproteobacteria bacterium, assembly GCA_963766355.1. Taxonomy (GTDB): domain Bacteria; phylum Pseudomonadota; class Alphaproteobacteria; order Micropepsales; family Micropepsaceae; genus Rhizomicrobium. The sequence goes on along the minus strand of CAVXZV010000019.1, from coordinate 23,031 downwards.
CTGAAAGCCCATAGTCGGTTTGGCCTCTTCGCCGTCCTCGATGACAAGGGTCAAGAGCTCGCTGTCGATATATTTGAGAAGGGTCAAGCGCAGCGATTCGGTGTCGACGTTGCAAGCCTTCATGACCTGCGCCGCATCCTGATCGTCCGTCAGTGCAAGCAGAAGGTGTTCAAGCGTGGCATATTCGTGATGCCGTTCGTTCGCGAGCTTGATCGCGCGGTGTAACGCTTGTTCCAGACCTCGCGAGAGAGATGGCATCGCTACCCTTACTCCTTTTCCATCGTGCACTGCAAAGGATGCTCATGGTGGCGGGCGAATTCAATGACCTGCGCCACTTTTGTTTCCGCGACCTCAAAAGTGAAAACGCCGCAAATGCCCACACCATGGCGATGGACATGCAACATGATCTCCATCGCCTCTTCGTGATTCTTGCCGAAGATCTTCTCCAGGATGTGCACGACGAAATCCATCGGCGTGTAATCGTCGTTGAGGAGAAGAACCTTGTAGAGACTCGGCTTCTTGGTTTTCGGACGTGTTTTCGTCACGGCACTGGCGCCGGGCCCTGCGCCGTCGGTGCTGCCCGTTTTCTGATCGCGATCGTCGCGTTTGTCCGCCATGGCTCTGCCCGGTATGCGTCGCATTATAGGAGGATGAAGGGACGTTTGCGCAACCGTTCATCCGCCTTAGAGTTTATATAGGAGCTATTGCCGCGAAATGAAAAAGGCCGGGGAGTACGCTCCCCGGCCTTTTTCCAATGCTTTGCGAGGATTAAACTAAGCAGCACGCGAATTCTGAACGACTTCGACCCAGGCCTGGACTCGGCCCTGAAGCGGCTCGAAAGCTTCTTTGGCGGTGGAAACGAAGAGTTCGGACAGCTTCGTCATATTCCCGACATAGGCTTCGAACGCCGTCCGCGCGTAATCGGTCTGAAGCTCGAAAGCTTCGTGCACCGATTTTGTGCCCATCAGCGCCTTCGCGGCTGCGATGGAACCTTCGATCGACTGCTTGGAATAGGTATAAAGCTCGTTGTGGATGGTTTCGGCGCCTTTGCCTGCGACATTCGCCGCTTTGACATAGGCCTCGACTGTGTCTTTGCCGTAGCCAAGAAATTGATCGTAGTTCTTAACGGCCTTTTCAAAGCCCATTTTCAGAGCTTCCGTGCCATTCGTCATTGCCGTTTCGATGTTCTCGGCGGCTCCGTTGATCTGCTCGCCGGCTGTCTTTGATGCTTTCGCCATGTCCAATTCCTTTCGCGATGAGCACCGCCGCCAGGAGCCGAAGTCCACAGGCCTGCTGCAGTGCAACATGATTTATATGCAATGCATCATTGAAATTGTCAAGGTGAATTTGCTGCATTGCAGCACAACCTATTTGCCGCAAGGCTAACTAGTCCGTAAATACCGACAGGTTAACGTCATTTTGTCTTTGAGGCTTGCGAAGATGCCGCTGATTTGGTCTCATTGTTGCAAGTGAGGGCGTCGGCGATAACCCGGGTATTTGGGGCAGTGAATGCTTAACCGATCGCGTGGCCGTTTGGGTAAATACGCGAAAATTGGCCTTTTGGCTGCGCCTGCGCTTTTCCTCGCGCTGGCCGCTATTACTGTGTCTCCAGCACAAGCGAAACGGCATCATCACGTTACGGCACTGGCGGGCGGGCTGACCGATCCCGAAAAAGACGCCGCTTTGATCGTCGATGGAGGGACCGGCAAGGTGCTTTACGCACGCAATGCCGACGACCCGCGTCATCCGGCTTCGCTCACCAAGATGATGACGCTGTACCTTCTCTTCGATGCTCTCAAAAAGGGACAGGTGACAGCGGGGACATCCCTGCCCATTTCGGCACATGCGGCGGCCCAAAAACCGACCAACCTGCATCTCAGCTCGGGGGACTCGCTTTCCGTCGACACCGCCATCAAAGCCATCGTCGTCCGCTCGGCAAACGACGTCGCGGTTGCGATCGCAGAAGCGCTTGGCGGTACCGAGGGCCATTTCGCAGAAATGATGACCGCAACGGCCCGTTCCTTGGGCATGCACAACACGTTCTTCCACAACGCGTCGGGCCTGCCCGATGCTTTGCAGATCACGACGGCCAGCGATCTGGCGATCCTCGCCCGGCATCTGGCTTATGACTTTCCGCAATATTTCCACTATTTCGCTACCCCAGCGTTCAATTTTCGCGGCACGCAATATGTGACTCACGACAATCTGATCGGACGCTACGAAGGCGCCGACGGAATCAAGACCGGCTATACGGGTGCTTCGGGCTTCAATCTGGTGTCCTCCGTTGTGCGCAACAACTCTCATGTGATCGGCGTTGTCATGGGCGGCCGCACGGCTCATCGCCGCGACAAAGAGATGGTACGCTTGCTCGACAACACCTTCGCCGCGATCGAAGGCAATCCGACACTGGTCGCGCGCGTGCAGGTTCCCTGGCAGACGGTGGCTCTGAATACGCTTTCCTTGACGCCACCGCCCCAAGTCTCGGCCGATGTTCGCGGACCCGTCGCCGATTCCGACGATGAAGACGCCGCTGAAGCGAAAATGGCCGAAGACGAAAAGGCGGATAACGTTTTCGCGCCGACTCCGAAGCCGCAGATACAGCAAAAACCTCAGGCAGTCGTTGCGTCCTATCAGCCCCCAGTCAACAAGCCCACTTTGCCGAAGCCGTCCTTGCGCCCAGAAACCGGCGAAGGCGATATCGGCGACAATGGAACGGCGGTCGCCTCGCTTGGCGTACACGACTGGACCATCCAGATCGGCGCCTTCGCAGACCTCAACTTGGCCCGCACGCAACTCGCTGCCTATGCGGAAAAATCCATGGACGTGCTCGGCCAAGCGCAGCGCATCGTGGTTCCGTTCCAGTCGATCGACGGGCAAATGCTTTATCGTGCGCGCTTCGGTCCATTCCTCGAACGCGAAGCGCGCCAAATTTGCGCCCGCCTGACGGAACGCGGTCAGACCTGCTTCGCCGCAATTGCGACCCGCTGAGTGTTGGCGGTGGTTACGGCTCGCGGTAACTCACTTGGAAACCGATCACCGTCACGCTTGAGGTTGTTTTGCCGGCGAGCGTACCGCGCAAAGCATTCCCGCCCTGAAGCGGCGACTGGCTTATCGATTCATCGGAGTTGAACAGCTCACTGAGCGTCAGATTGACGGTAGCGGCGTCACTGATCTGGTAGCGACCGCCGACGGAGGCCCATAAGCGATTGGCATCCGGAATGCGCGGATCAAGCGTGCTGGAAGGTATCGGGGAGCTGTCGTAACCGACACCGGTACGAAGATGCCAGCGCTCGTCTACCCTATAGTCGGCGCCGAGCGAACCGAACCAACCGCTGCCCCAATTCGCCGCGGTGACGTCGTCCGGCTGGGCAGGATTTTCTGCGATGACGCGGAGCTCGCGAAACCGGCTCCAATTCGTCCAATCGACTTCGGCGAGCAATGTCCAGCGATCCGACACCCGGTCGCGAGCGCCCAAAGCGACGACATCGGGCATGGTCATGGGGGCTTTCGCTCTGGTATCGGTAAAAAGACCAGTCGCACCACGCAACACCGCGCCAATGCCGGAATTGTCGAGCGCGAAGGTGAGCGGGCCCCTCAACACATGATGGACGGCCGATCTGTATGAAAGCCCGAGCGTAAGCTGATCATCGAGCTGCGCGGTCGTACCCAAGGTATAACCGACGCCCCAAGATGCCGCGTGAAAGGTTCCTTGACCGTCTTGCATGCCGGGATGGCTGCCGGGAATATGGTACAAAGCGCCCAAAGTGCCCAGATCGATCGCGCTGGTAAGTGCCCCTTTGGCATATTCGACCCGGAGCGCGGCACCGACGGAGATCCGTGGCGAGATTTGATAAGAAAGCGTGGGCGAAGCATCGATCGCAAGAATTTGCGTTTTTTCGGCGTAATAGCGACCCGCCCAATCGTCGGGGTATCCCGTTTTCATTCCGACCGGTGCGAACACGACAAACCCGGCCGCCCAACGATCCGACAGTCGGTAGCGCAGGCCAAATTCGGGAACGATCGCACTGCCGACAAAATTCTTCGGCGTAAGCGAACCACTTGCCGGCAAGCCAGGCGTCGTGGCGGCGGTCGTATAATCGGCCTGCGAACCCGGCATGATGGAGACGGCGCTCATCGAGACATCAAACTGGCTAACATCCGCAAGCGAAGAAGGGTTATAGGCTAGGTAGCTTGCGTCCGTGCCCGTCGCAGCGGACCCCGCATAAGCCACCGCCATGGCGTCGGCGCTATACTCTTTAAGGCCATACCCGGCCGCCAATGCCTGATTGGCGGCCGTTAACAATACAAATATGGCTAAGGAAAAGTAACGCATTGTCAGCCCCCCGCTCAGCGCGTGCCGATATCCGCCCGCGAAATGACTTAAATTTAAAGCATCGCAATTAAAGGAGTATTTACGTGAAGTTGAAGTTACCGGTACCTCTGCGAATGATTATCCGAAAGTTCACGACCTGACTGGCAGACTGCAACTTTATAGGGCGCCAGACGGGAAGATGACCTCGATCTCTTCGCCAGAACTAAAGTCTGCGGAGCCAGAGCTCAAACTCGACAGGCTGCGCCTTGTGTTTGCCGGCGACGCTCAGGAAAAGGAATTTTCCCGCGACGCCTTGATGCATTCCATGGGATACATCAGGGCCTACCTAGTTTCCGGTATCGGTTTGTACATGTTTTTCGGTATTTTGGACTTCACGGTGGGTTCCCAATCGGTCCACGCGCTTTGGTTCATACGATACGCCATCGCTTGTCCCATATTGTTCATCGTGTTGATTCTAACTTTCTCTCCATCGTTCTCTCGCATCGGCCAATACGCGCTTGCCTCCACGATGATCGCTTCGGGATTCGGGGTTGTCATCATGACGGCGATCATGTCGCCGCCTTTCAACGCCATGTATTATGCCGGCCTGATCATGGTGGTCGTATACTGTTCGAGCATGATCCGGCTGCGTTTCTATCTCTCGACGGTTATCTCGATTTCCCTTGTAGTCAGTTATCAGATCGTCGCCGTTTGGATAAATCCGCTGCCCCCCACAATCCTTATCAGCAACGACTTCTTTTTGATCATGGCCACGGCAGTCGGGTTGTTTTCCGGCTATATTCAAGAACTCTATATCAGGCGGTCCTATATCAGCCAGAAAGTCATCGAGGCGAAAAACGAAACCCTCAAAGTTCTGCTCTGCGAAGCGGATAAAGCGAACAAATCAAAGAGCGAATTCATCAAGAATATGAGTCACGAGCTTCGCACGCCGCTGAATGCCATCATCGGGTTCTCGGACATCTTGAAAGGACAAATGTTCGGCCCGCTCGGAAGCGACAAATATTGCGAATACGCCGAGGATATCAACAACAGCGGTTCTCATCTGCTCGCGATCATCAACGGCATTCTGGATCTGGCCAAAGCGGAGGCCGGAAAGATCGATCCGCACATCGAGGAATGCAACTTAGCGGAATGTCTGGATGAATGCATTCGGATGTGCCGCGACCGCGCACAAAACGGTCACGTGCGTTTGGCATTGGGCAATGTGACATCGCCGACCTATGCGCTTGTCGACCGCCAGCTGATTTTCCAAGCCATTCTCAATCTCGTGAGCAATGCGATCAAATTTACGCCGCCCGACGGAATGGTCACGCTGAGCCTAACCTCTTCGGAGCGGGACGGCATCGAGATCCGGGTGCGCGACACGGGAATTGGTATTGCGGAGGACGACCTCGAGCGCGTCCTCATTCCTTTCGAACAGGTCGAAGTCATCGCTGGCGCGCAAAAACGGCGGAACCGGGCTCGGCCTTCCTTACGCAAAGAAGCTCGTCGAATTGCACGGCGGAACGATCCGCATCTCGAGCGAACCCGACAAAGGAACGATCGCCACAATTTCACTGCCGCGCAGCCGGCTTGTACTTCGACCGGCCGTACAACAGTCAGAAGAGCTACTCGAAGCGACCTACGGCTTCAGCACGTAAAGCAGCCTAACCCGCCCTGTCGGATCGGGTTCCGTCCAGGTCCTCGTTGCATTGAGCCCTTTTGTCCATGCCAGCATTTGCGGTTCGTCCCGATAGTACAATGTCCAATCGGTGATGAACTCCATCGGCCAAAGATTGCTCAACGGTGTTTCGTTCATGTTGCCGATGATGAGCAAGCCGCCCGGCGCCAACATGCTATAGAGCCGCTCCACAAGACTGGTGGCCCGCCGGTCCGTCAGATAGTCGAGCAGACCCACGGAATAAATCAAATCTTGCTGCGGTAGATCGTTCATTGCGCTTATGCCGCGCAAAATGTCCGTAAAGGAAATGTTGAGCGCCCGCACGCTGTAACGTCCCTGTAACTTGAGCGTGTGTGCGTATGTCCTCTCATGCGCATATCTCAGTGCGGCTTGCTCCTGGTCGATCAGCGTGAACTCCGCATGCCCGCTTTGCGCCGCAGTGCTTGCAAGGAACAGTTCGACTTCGCGGGCCGGCCCGCTTCCAAGACTTAAGATTCGCGCCGTGCGCCCAACCTCGCGCCGGGAAGTTTCGCCTATCACGCCGCGCACGATCTCCATGCGTGTCTTGATGCACTCGGCCACTTCAAGGCCGATGCGGTGCAGCAACATTTCATAAGCGCCGTGCCCGACCCGCTTCCAATCGTAGACCTGGTTCATGATTTCGAAGTCGCCCGGATAGCCAAGCGGTTTGGCGTAGCTGCGGTCCCAGATCGCCCCCATTCGCAGCTCCGGTGTTAGGACGAGTTCGGTGAACTCCTTTGTCGCTTCGCGGCTCTCGCGATCATTCATAACCGTCCGTGCGATGTCGTTTCCGGTCCGCCACAAGGAACGCCAATGCTGAACGAGCCTGTCTTCGCACGCTTCAAAGGCCGCGACGTTGTCGATGTGACCGGCAAACTCGGATGCGTGAGCACTATCAAGGCTTAGAATGCTTCGATAAGCCCGCAGCAGCTTGAGAACATCGGCGCAAAGGACGCGATATTCTTGCGGAACCAGCCGCACCGCATCGGGACCTGCGAGCGATGTCTTGGTTATGATCTGCGCATGAAGATTGCGATTGAGGAGTTTGTCGAATTCGATAAACCCATCCACAAACTTGAACGCAATCTTTGCGCCGAAGACATTCTTCTCCGCTCTGCATACAGAGGCGAGCGACTCGAAGATCGGAATGCCGCATTGTTGGATGCTGATTGGGAGCGTTTGACCGACTTCGAAATCGTCATCCGACTGGCGTGTCGTCGTCGCAATGCCGCCAAGACATATATTGTGGATTTGATAGAAGTTTGCACCAGCATGAACGCGCGGCGGCGTTCCCGGAAAAAGCTTATGCACATCATAGCGCGGCGGCCGATACCAAATCTCGCGGCCAGTCGATCCTCGTAACTCATCATACGCTTGCATCTGTCGCCCCTCAGAAACTTCGCTGTGTTGCCGTCGAAATACACAACCTTGACGGCGCCTGTCCGAAATAGTGCCCCAAAGTTGCAGCATTCATAGAAGCGAATTTGCGTCTCAGGTAATGAATAGTTAACGAATGGTTAATGCATTTTTGTGCAGACGCCGTCAGAGCCGCAAATGGCGCAGGAATGGTCAATCTTGATCAACGAATGGGCAAAATCCGTATCGAATTGCCCCTGATGATCAGCATAAGGATGGATGATCCGGCCATGCCAGCGCAGATCCTTCGAACTCAACAGCGACGTATTGTCGCCGCACCGGAAGCATAGCCGTGTCGAGGACAACATCGGTGCTCAGGCCGTCTCCCAACGGCGCGCGAACAGCCTTGCGATGACGAATAGGGCGAGCCCCGAGCCAACCAGCACTTCCACTTGCGGGATTAGGTCCATGATCGGCTGGTCGCGCCAGAAGACCTTCGTATAGCCGTCGATCGCCCAGGCATTGAATGTAAAATTGCCGATCTGCCTCATTGCCTCCGGCATGAGGAAGCGCGGGAACATGCTGCCGCCCAGCGCAGACATCGTGAGAATTAAGAGCGTCGATATCGCCGCCTGTTGCGCGCGCGTGCGCGAGAGGCTGGCCAGAAGCATGCCGAAGGAAGCGCAAGCGAACGCCGTCACCGCCGTCATCACGAAAAAGCCCGGCAGGTGACTGAATAGGTCGAGCTTGAAGAAGACCGCACCCCACAGGAACATGACCACGAGCTGAAGAAATGCCAGCAGCCAGACGTAGATCGCCTTGCCGGCGAGAATCTGCGTCATTCCCACGCGTGCGCTCAGCATCCGATCCAGCGCGCCACTCTCGGCTTCGTCGATCAACGTGCCGGCGGCGCCGCTCGCCGTGAACAAAAGAAACATCACGCCGATCCCCGCAGCATAGAACGAGATCATTGGATTGCTTTTCTTCTGCCCTACGACATCGTGCGTCGAGATTGCGACGAGTTCGGGCAAAGTGTCGCTGCTCCGAGCCTTCGTGTTGGAGTCCTTACGGCTGGATTGTCCGAGTGTGAGACCGCCCATAAATTTATCGAAGTGCTTGGTGTCGTCCGGTGCCATGAGATCGGGCAACATGGTCAGCACAGCCTCTTGCAACATACCGGCTGTGAGTTGGGCGGCAACCGGATCCGAACTGTCATGCAGGATCGTGAAGATGGGCCGGTTCTTCGACGGACCGAATGCAATGGGATTGGCTCCAAAGCCCTTTGGGATGATGATCGCCGCCGGCGCGTCGCCCTGGTGGACCGCATCTTTCGCGGTCGCAGCGTTGTATGAGAGAGGATTGGTGGCGACCTGGGCTTTGAATTGTGAAGGCGCGGGCATCGTCCGGATCGTCAACGATTTTTCGAGCTTCAGTCGTTCGACGAGACGCTGAGATACCGCGGTGCGATCTTGATCGACGACGATGACGGTGACTGGGTTGGTTCCCCCGGAACGCACCTGGCCGAAGACGAACGCGAAAATCGTGAAGAATGCGACGGGCAGCACGAAGCTGAGAATCAAAGCGCCGCGGTCGCGGCGCAACGCTATGAAGCCGTTGCGAACGATGGTCGCGATCATTCGCGCAGCTCCCTTCCCGTAAGATGCAAGAAAACGGATTCCAGATTTGGCCGGCGTAGCGCCACGTCGATGATCTCGAGGCCGGCCGTTTCGGCCGAACTCGATCAGGGCAGCGATTTCGGTCGGCTTGGCGACGGAGAAATGGGCAATTTGGTCCTTAAGGGTCCCGCCATGCGTGGACGACCACGCCCCCGTCCCCTCGCCCGCCAAGTGCATTGTAACGTCGTAGCGCTGGCCGAAAGACTGCGTGATCAGGTCCTCTTTAGTGCCCAAAGCAATGACATGGGCGTGATCGAGGATGGCAATGCGATCGCAAAGCCGCTCGGCCTCCTCCATGTAGTGCGTCGTGTAAACGACGGTGGCCCCCTGGTTTCGAAGATCGGCGACCATATCGAAAACCCGATTGCGAGATTGCGGATCGACACCCGCTGTCGGCTCGTCGAGCAGAACGACGCGGGGGCGATGGATAATCCCGGCGGCAAAATTGAGGCGTCGCTTCATGCCCCCGGACAAAGTTTGGACCGTGCTGTTGGCGCGATCGGCCAAGCCCGCCCATTCCAGGCTCCAAGCGATCGCATCGCGGAGAACCTTGCCGCTCAATCCCTGGTAGCGACCGAAGGCGCGCAAATTCTCGTGGCATGTGAGACGCGCGTACAACGCGATGTCTTGCGGCACCCACCCGATCGTCGCTTTCGTTTTGGCTGAGTTCACCGGCTCGCCGAAAAGACTGACGGAGCCTGAATCCGGCCGCACGCGACCAACGATGCTTCGGATCAACGTCGACTTGCCCGCACCGTTGGGACCCAAAAGACCAAAACATGCGCCTCCGCGGACATCGAGCGAGACGGCCTCCAGCGCCTGCGTTTTTCCAAAGCGCTTAGAAACGGCTTCAATCCGCAGTGCGACACCGGGATCAACCAGTGATGTTGCGTTCTCCACCGGTTGTCACTTCTCTGTAATACGAATACTGCGCATGCCATTCCCCCGCGAAGCATCACTATACAGAAGTGCCCACCGCGCTCAAAGCGCACCGAACGCGCGGCAACTCGGATCGTCAGCTCGAACTCAGCAGCGCCGCGTTGCCGCCCCCGGCCGTCGTGTTCACCGTGAATGTGCGTTCCAACGCAAATCGCAGCATATAATGCGGACCACCCGCCTTCGGTCCGGTACCCGAGAGTCCTTCTCCGCCGAACGGTTGCACGCCGACAACCGCGCCGATTTGATTGCGATTGACATAGATGTTGCCGACATTGACACGCTCGCGCACGAAGGCCGCGGTGCTTTCGATGCGGCTATGAATGCCGAGCGTCAGCCCGTAGCCGGTCGCGTTGACGACATCGCAAACCTTGTCGAGCTTGTCGGCGGAATAGCGCACGATGTGCAGCACCGGGCCGAAAACCTCGCGTTCCAATTGAGAGATCGCATCGATCGCGAAAGCATGCGGCGCGAAGAAAACGCCCGCGGCGTGTTCCGGCCCGAGCGGCAGTTTCCTGAGCAGTTTCGCTTCGCGCGTCATCCGCGCCGCATGTAATTCGAGCGTCTCGCGCGATACTTCGTCGATCACCGGACCGATATCCGTCGCAAGATCCATCGGATCGCCGAGCCGCAACTGATCCATTGCGCCCAAAATCATCTCGATCATCTTATCGGCAACGTCTTCTTGCAGGAAAAGCACGCGCAGCGCCGAACAGCGTTGTCCGGCACTATCGAAAGCGGAGGCGATGGCGTCACGCGCAACCTGCTCCGGCAGTGCCGTTGAATCGACAATCATGACATTCTGCCCGCCGGTTTCGGCGAGCACGGTCGCGATGGGGCCGTTGCGAGCCGCCAAGGCGCGGTTGATGGTCATCGCGGCTTCCGTCGAGCCGGTCAGCACGATGCCTGCCAAACGCGGATCGGGGAACAGCACGGCACCAAGTTTGGCGCCGCTGCCCGGCAGCAAATGCAGAATGTCGCCAGGCACGCCGGCTTGATGGAGCAATTCGACGGCACAAGCAGCGATCATCGGCGTCGGCGCCGCGGGCTTGGCCAGCACAGCATTCCCTGCGGCCAGTGCCCCGGCCACCTGCCCGGTAAAAATGGCTAGCGGAAAATTCCACGGACTGATGCACGCGAACACGCCCTTGCCATGGAGCGTCAGCACATTGGATTCGCCCGTCGGACCGGGCAGCACGACCGGCGCGGAAAAATTCCGGCGCGCTTCGCCGGCGTAATAGCGCAGATAATCGACGGCCTCCCGCAATTCGCTGAGCGCGGTGGGAAGCGTCTTGCCTCCTTCGCGAACGATCAGCGCCAATAGACGGGCCCGGTTTGTTTCGAACAAATCGGCGGCGCGTTCCAGGATCGCAGCGCGCCCTTCCCCGCCAAGCGCATCCCATTCGCGCTGTGCCTTGTGAGCTAGCGCGAGCGCGTCGCGCGCGTCATGCGGCGTCGCGTCGGTCACTTCGCCGATATGGCGGCTGCGGTCGGCGGGATCGAACATCGGCCTTGGCTTTCCGCCGAGTACCTTGCCGTTGACGATCGGCGCTGCGGACGCCGGCTTGCGCAAAACGTCCTTCATAGCAGCGAGCATCGGCTCGCTGGCATTCGGATCGCTCCACAAAAAGCCGGACGAGTTCTTGCGTCCCCCCAGCAGATCGGCGGGCAGCGGAATGCGCGGATTGCGCAAAGGCTTTTCCGTCGCGAGCTGCGATATCGGATCGGCGATCAGCGCTTCGATCGGCGCTTCGTCATCGGCCAACCGATTGACGAACGATGTATTCGCGCCATTTTCCAGCAGACGCCGTACCAGATAAGCCAGCAAGTCTTCGTGACTTCCGACCGGTGCATAAATGCGCGTTCCGGCGCCGACAGCAGCGGCCGGTTTTTTGACTTCGTGATACAACGCATAAAGCGACTCGCCCATGCCGTGCAGGCGCTGATATTCGAAATCGCCTTTGCCGCCCGTCAGCACTTCCACCGCGGATAGCGTGTGCGCGTTATGCGTAGCGAATTGCGGATAGATGGCGTCGCGCGCCGCCAGCATGACGCGCGCACAAGCGATATACGACGTATCGGTCGCCGCTTTGCGCGTGAACACGGGATAATCCGAGAGGCCGGCTTCCTGCGCGCGCTTGATTTCCGTATCCCAATAAGCGCCTTTTACCAATCGCACCGGAATGCGCCGGTCCAGCCTGCGTGCCAAAGCGATCAGCCAACTCAGCGTCGGTACCGCCCTTTTTTGATAGGCCTGGACCACAAGGCCGAATCCGCTCCAGCCTTTGAGATCGTCCGACGACACGATCTGTTCGAATAAATCGAGCATGATTTCGTGCCGATCCGCTTCCTCGGCATCGATCGTTACGGCGATGTCCGAGGCGCGCGCATGGCGAATAAGATCCGACAGCGAGGGCTTCAGTTCGGCCATTATCCGTTCGCGCTTAAGCCATTCGTAACGCGGATGCACTGCCGACAGTTTCACCGATATGCTCGGCCGTTCGAAAATAGAGGCCTGCCCCGAGGGATAAGCCGCCGCAATCGCATCGATGGCTTTGAAGTAATCGCCCATATGGCGTTCGGCATCGCCAGCCGTGTAGGCCGCCTCGCCCAGCATATCGAAGGAGAAGCGATAGCCTTGCTCCCGGCTCGTCCGCGAATTCTTCAGCGCTTCGCTCATCGTCCGGCCGAGCACGAATTGGCCGCCCAGCATGCGCATCGCGGCCATGATGGCCTGGCGGATCACCGGCTCTCCCGACCGCGCCACCACTTTCTTGATAATGCCTTCGAAATCCCATCCCGCCGTCTGATCCATGCGCACGATGCGTCCGGTCAGCATCAGCGCCCAAGTCGACGCATTGACGAACACCGAGTCGGATTTTCGGTCATGGCTGTCCCAATTGCCCGAGCCGATTTTGTCGCGAATCAGCCGATCCGCCGTGTCGGCGTCGGGCACCCGGAGCAGCGCCTCCGCCAGGCACATCAGCGCCACGCCTTCCTCTGTCGATAGCGAATATTCCTGCGTGAAGGCATCGACGCCGCCGCGCTTGGTACCCTCGGCCCGAATGCGGGTTGCAAATTCGCGGGCCAGGGCCTCAGCTGCGGCGTTTTCGGCGGGCGAGAATCGGGCGAGCGCGATGCGTTCGGCCGAGACCGTGTTTTCGTCGGCGAGATAAACTTCGGCGATGGCTTGTCGGAGGTTGGAGGGCATGAGCTCGGCGTCGTTGGGTCGCGGATACATTCTAGCGCGACATTGACCGGGCGCGGTAATCTCCTTCTGCCATGACCGCACTCGCCACGACGATTTCCCAGTTGCGCACCCAGATCGCCGCTGCTCGGAAATCGGGGGCGCGAATCGGCTTGGTTCCCACCATGGGCGCACTGCATGAGGGACACCTGTCGCTGGTGCGAGAGTTACAAAATCATGCGGACATGATCGTCGTCAGCATTTTCGTGAACCCAACCCAGTTCGCGCCGCACGAAGATTTCGACCACTACCCGCGCACGCTCGAAGCCGATACCGCGAAGCTGACCGCAGCCGGGGGCACCGGCGCGATCTTTGCGCCATCCGTCCGCGAGATGTACCCGGAAGGATCGGCCACAAGGATCGAGGTGGGGGGGCCGAGCCATGGGCTGGAAACCGACTTCCGGCCGCATTTTTTTGCCGGAGTCGCGACGATCGTGGCGAAATTGCTGCTGGCCGCGATGCCGGATGCCGCGATCTTCGGCGAAAAAGACTATCAGCAGCTCCTTGTCATTCGGCGGCTCGTCATTGATCTGCGCCTGCCGACCGAGATCATCGGCGCGCCGATCATCCGCGAGGCGGACGGTTTGGCTATGTCGTCCCGCAACGCCTATCTATCGCCGGACGAGCGCGCCATAGCCGCGCACATGAACCTCGTCCTGAAGCAAGCGGCGGCGAGGCTTCACGGCGGCGCACCCATTATCGCAACGGAGGATGATGCCAGGCGCGGTCTGCTGCGCGCGGGTTTCAGTTCGGTCGATTACGTCGCCGCACGCGATGCGACAACCCTGGAGCCGATCACCACGCTGGCCCACCCCGCCCGCATTCTCGCCGCCGCCAAAGTTGGGACGACGCGTCTGATCGACAATATGGCGGTGTGATGCCGCTCTATCCCGTAACCGACATCGACATTCCGGCGATCGCCGATTTCGTCAACGCGGCCTACCGCGGCGACAGCTCGCGCATGGGATGGACCACCGAAGCCGATTACCTCGACGGACAGCGCACCGACCCAGCCCTGCTCCGCGCCGATCTCGCCGCGCATCCGGGAGCGATGCTGCTTGCGCTCCGCGATGCGCAGGACGGCCCGCTGCTCGGTTGCGTCTGGCTCGAACCCGTCGATGGCGAGGTTTGGTATCTCGGCATGCTCACGATCCGTCCCGATCTGCAGGCGCGCCGGCTTGGGCGGACGCTTCTCTGCGGCGCCGAAGCGGCTGCAAAAGAACGCGGCGCACGTCGCATCCGCATGACAGTGGTCAATATTCGCGACACCCTGATCGCGTGGTATCTGCGCCGCGGCTATAAGCTGACCGGCGAGACCAAACCCTTCCCCTATGGCGACAGCCGCTTCGGCGAGCCGCGCCGCGACGATCTGATCTTCGTCGTGCTGGAAAAGCAGCTTTGACGCATCGCGCAACAAGGGCGCTCTCTCTAAAGCAGCCCCAGAACTGCCAATTCGATGGCCAGCGATTCGGGCATATTCTCGCCTTTGAGATCGCGCGCGTCGGACGGCGCATCTTTTGGATTTAGGTAGCGCCAGCCTTGAAACGGCCGATGGAAGCGGCGCAATACCGGCACAAGTTTGGCTCATAATTCCGGGGACACTATACTTAATTCTTTCCCGATAGCCTTGCCTGTTTGGCGTTTCGCCGCCGGCTTCGGTCCGGGTTTGCGCTTCACCAGAATGCGATCCAGCTTCTTCTCCAATTTGCGGACAAAGGTCTCGGCGCCGAGCGGCCTGCCGGTGCGTTCGCTGGCGCGGATCGCTTCGCGTTGCGCGCTTTGAAGCCCCTCGCCCAGAAACGCCTTCCAATCGCCAACGCGCTCCAGCAGCGGCGCCACTTTGACCAATCCGTCGTCCCGGCCGTTCAGATGCGCCCGCGCGCTCGACCAGCGCCAGTCGCGAGGGCGCGCCACCATCTTCGCGCGCACAGGATTGAGTTCGACATAGCGCGCGCACGCCAGAACATAATGATCGTCCATCGGAAACGACGCGAAACGCCCTTGCCACAAATAACCGCGCCAGTCTTCGCGGAAATTCACCATGCGGCTATAGCGGCGATGGGTTTCAGAGAGCGCTGCGCGCAATCCATCCTCGTCGCGCGGCACCAAGATGAGATGCACGTGATTGGGCATCAGGCAATATCCCCAAACCGCGACGCCGGCGTTGCGGCAGCCCTCCGCCAAAAGCGACCGATAGGCTTCGTAATCGGCGTCGGAAAAGAACACTTGCTGCCGACGATTGCCGCGTTGCGTCACATGGTGGGGAACGCCTGCGGCCACAATCCTGGAAATTCGCGCCATGGGCCAACTTACCGCTCGCGGATGGCGAATTCAGGTTTGAAGTGCGCCGCGGATTGCGGCGGTGATGACCTCATGTGGTGATCGATATCCGAGGCATTTGCGGGGACGATGATTGAGCCGTTTGAGGGCCGATGCAAGCTCCGAGCGATTCAAGTTGGATAAGTCGGACCCCTTTGGGAAGTACTGACGTAGAAGTCCGTTGGTGTTTTCGTTGCAGCCGCGCTGCCAGGCGGAGTACGGATCGGCAAAGAAAACCCGGAGCCCCGTTTGCTTCTGGATTATCTTGAACCCGGCGAACTCCTTGCCATTGTCGACGGTCAGCGTCTTGCGCAGGCTCGGCGGAACCTCCTTCAAAGCCTCTGTTGCTCCGAAGGCCATGGTGTCGGCAGTCTTGTCAGGAAGTGGAGACGCCAAGAGATACCGGCTCTTGCGTTCGACCAAAGAAGCGATGCCTTCCTTGCCTCTGCCTCCTTCGAGCGTGTCGCCCTCCCAGTCGCCGAAGCGTGAGCGACGCTCCACGATAGCGGGACGTTCTGCGATGGAGACGCGTCCGGGAATGAGACCGCGGCCGGAGCCGTAACGGCCCTGTTTATAGCGGCGGCGATGATGGCGACGCAGATGGTGGAACAGGATTCCGCCGTCGGCCGCATCGCGATATATCCATTGATAGATCGTCTCCGGGCTGACGCGCATTCTTAGATCGCCCGCGTGATCGCGTTGCAGCCGTCCGGCGATCTGCTCGGGCGACCAATCCAGGCCGAGACCCGCCACCACATAGCGATAAAGCTGGCGATGCTCACGCCTCCGGAAAGATCGTGGCCACCGCAACCGCGCGTCGGCTCGCTTCTGCGCCACTTCATGAACGTAAACCCAGCCTTCAAAGCGTGGACCGTTGCGGCGTATCTCCCGGTTAATCGTGCTGTGATGGCGTTTAAGGCGGCGAGCAATCTCGCGGCAGCTCAGACCGTAAATGGTCAAGTGATGGATGACATAACGCTCGTTGAGACTAAGATGGCTGTAGGACATGGTGGATGGCTCCTGGTAGTCAGGGTTGTTGGCGCAACCTCAGACTATCAATCCTCCACCGTGTCCGCCTTCAGCCGACCTCTGGCGCACTTCTCAATGGAATCCACCGATAAGTCCGTCAATTAAGTATAGTGTCCCCGGAATTCGAACGAGCCCGCCACCTACGTTTCTCCGGCAATCTCCAGGTCGCTTTTCGTTCCAACGGCAGCACACCGGCAACCCCCAGCGGCGCACGCCACAGCGCATGCCGACAGCGCCGCCAACACGATCTCAGAGAGCAAAATCGGCGCGTCCCGACGACACGCCGGTCGCCATCAACATCGCAAATTCTGTGTAGCCGGACGGCAGCAACATCACCGCGCGCGGTGCAATTCCACGAGCAAAAGCTCGTCGGCGGAGCGTCGATTCAGAGCTGGATTCGTGTCGGCCGACGCGCAAATTCAAGAGCGGAATCGATCCTCGCGGCGCCGATAATTCGACGCGGGACACGTGTTCCTAGCATCGTATTTTCCGGGTGTTTCGACTCAAAAGCGCGACGTTCCGGCCGCCAGATTGATGGCTGGCCGCTCGGCAACTTCAGCGCAGTACTCCACTCCGAGACAGCCTCACGAGATAGTTAAAGACAAACCAAGCTACCAAAAGAGCGAAGCTGCTCGCAGCCGTAAATAGCCCGGATAGGAGAAGCTCGCCGCCACGCGCGCCCTGCAATCCTCCGCCGATAAAGGCGATCAGGAACGCTGAGGTGATGTACCCCGCATAGAAGATCAGGCCAGCAACAAAGAACGATATCGCCATCCTTCGAGAGAGCAGCAAGGCAACTCCCGTTATCAAAAAGGCACCACACATCAGCCCTACGCACCAATGTGCAATGACGGCCGTCGCTCCGTCTCCCAGAACTGGAAGCGGCGGGAAAAGGGAATCGCTGAACAATTCCTGGACCAGCAGAAATGCTCCAGACAGGCTGCTCCACAGAAGGGCGGCAGCGATAATCCAAACTCCGACCGGTCTTGTTCTCACACCTGACATAACTCACTCACTCTTCGCCAACAGTTACAGTTATTTCGGTGGCGGTATCTCTGAGGAGGTGTTGCACTCCGTTGTCTTCGCCAAAAAATCGAAACCGCACCTACTACATTTTGCATCCGGCCAAGGCTTACCAGCAAGTGCGAAAGGCCCGACCGAGGGTCCAATCGCATAGGGAGATTTCCCACATCTTGGACAAGCCAAAATAAGCCAAAATACGATCAGCATAAACAACCCGGCGCCACAACACACTGAGCCAAACGTCAAGGCAAAGAAGGGGGCTGGCTCGGTGACAAAATTGTATATAACCCCCGCCGCGACAAGCAATATGGGCAACGAGAGTGTAAGTGAGTACATCCGCACGCGGACCATAAAAATCACCCCAGGTTCATTTGCAAACGGGCATATTGGAAGAGCGAATATTAGTTTTCGTTTTTGCTGAACTCCCTCCACCTCCCACTCCTACATCCCAACTGCCGCCAGTGAGTTCACCACTGTTAGGCGAAAACGTCCAAGTATACCCAACTGGCGACAGGGCATTGAAGCTCGCACCATCGCCCGCAAAGTGTCCAAACGTATCGGTCACACCAGACACATTGGCTCCTAGGAACCCTTGCCACCCTGTATTGAACGAGCCGGTAAAGGACTTGCCGTGTGCCCCAATCGAAGGAATTGACCATGAGCTCCATGTATCGGTGCCGCCGATGCCCATTACCAAGCTGAAGGAAAAGCCGCTGTAGTAGACAGGCCCCGCGTTCGCTGGAATACACTTCTGTCCTGCGTTATTTGTGACGGAGAAATTGAACCCAGCTATGGTGTATTTTGGAGTTGGTTTTGGCGGTCTATGTCCGGTGACGACGACCGTTTCCGGATTTCCGGGAGACCCTACGGGGTCATTGTTCCCTCCGTTGGTATTACCTGTCGAAACGCTCCAGAAAGACAAATCCACCGGTATGTTTATTGGGGCCCGCACGCCAGGGACAACAACAGTTTCACAAGGGTCTGGGCATGGGTTTGGGACTGAGGTGATGTCTGGCCCCGGGGTTATCGTAATAGGCTCGGTGTCTCCTGACCAATCGTCCGGCGAGTCATCGCCTCCGCCTGACGTACCGCCGTCTGGAAGGATATGAGTTCCAGTCGTTCGTATCCTCAACATGTCCTGTCGGATCGGTCGCCGAGAGCGGCCCGTTATTGACGTATGAGAACCGGTTGAACGCCTGCCCGTTGAACGGATTGGGCACCATCGAGTCCGCGCTCATGAACCTTGCGATAGTCGGATCGTAGACGCGGGCATTGGCGTTGATCAGACATTCGCTGTCGATATGCTCGTGGCCGGTGAAGCCGCGCGTGGTCTGCGAGGTCAGCGAACAGGTGGTGTCGTCGCTGCCGTCGAGATTGCGCCGCTTGCCCCAGGCGTCGTAAGCGTCGCGTTCCACCACCGCGCCGGTCTCGTCGGTGACGATGGCGGTCGAGCCCAGATGATCGGCCACGATGTAGCGCACGGCCGTGGTGGCGCCGGAGAACTTCTCGGCCACGATGTGCCCATCGGCCTGGATGTAATCGTGCCAAGTCGCGGTGGAGCCCGCGACCAGTTTCTCTTCCATCGCGCCGCTGACCGGATCGTTGAGATAAGTGGTGGTGCCCGAGGGTGCCGTCATCTGGATGCGCGCATGTTCGGAATCATAGGTCAGCGACACCGTGGTGGTGCCTTGGGTAATCGACGCCGCCATATTGAACGCAGTGTAGGTCACCGTCCGCCCGCCGCCCGTAATCATGTTGCCGTTCGCGTCGTAGGAATAGGCCGGATTGATCACGCCGTTCACATTCCCCACGATCCCCGCCACCGCATGGGGCAGCGAAGAGCCCGAAGCATTATAGCCATAAGCACCGACGCCGGTCTTGGCGGTGATGTTGCCGAGGGCGTCGTAGGTGACGACCTTGTTGTTCGTCGCCGAGGTGCACGCGGTCACTGTGCTGCCGGTGCCGGCGGCGTATTGGCTCAGGCGGTTCAAATTGTCGTAGCAAGCGAATTCGCTGACGCCGGCCCCGACATCGTCATGCCGGTAGTTCAGATTGCCCAGCGTATCGTATTGGAAATCGAACGACGCCACATCGCCATTGGCCGTTTTTGTCGCCCGCAGATTGGTCAAGAGGCCGGTATTGGCATCATAGGTACCGGACTGGCCGACCCCATTGCCGAAAGTCTGGCTGACCGTATGCATCTCGGCATCGCGGGCATTGGCCGTCCAATAGGGGGTGCCGGAACCGGCATCCTTGATCTGCGAGAGATAGCTGAGGGAGGTGTAGACATATTGCGCCGTGAAGCCGGAGGGATAAGCGACCGTGGACGGCCTGCCGTAGAAATCGTAATTCACGGTGTAGGTGTAGTTGGTGCCGCCGACCGAGAGCGTGCTGGCGGTCGGACGGCCTAAGCCGTCATAGGCGAGGGTCCGGTCGGAGACGACCGTCGGGCAACCCGAACTGGTGCAGGCTTTGGCCTCGGCCAGTTTGCCGATGCCATGCGCGGCCGTGTCATAGGTCCAGGCCGAGACCAAGCCGTTCTCGCTGCGGCTTGTCGGCCGGCCCAGCACGTCATAGCCGATCGCGGTGGTTTGGCCTTTGGCGTCGGTCTGGGACGTCAGCTCGCCCAGCACGTCATAGACATAGCTCCAGTTTCCCATATCGGGATCGCTGGAGGCCGTCTTGTTGCCGTGCACGTCATAAGTATTGGCGATGACATTGCCATACGGGTCGGTGACTGAGGTCAGATCGCCGAGCGCGTCATAGCCGTAATTGGTGGTGTGGCCGGCTGCATCGGTAATGGCAGCGGCGAGGCCTTGCGCATTTCTGACCGTGGTCGAAGTTTGGCCGTGATCGTTGGTCACCGAACTGGTGAGCCCGTGATAGGCATAGCTTACGCTGCCGCCATTGGGCAGCGCGACTTGGGTCACCCGTCCGATTGTGTCGTACGTGTTGACGGTCCAATGCGGCGCGCCGCCGGACTGGAAATAGGGCCGGCTGGTTTGCGACACGCGGCCATTGGCATCGTATTGAATGGTGGTGAGAACGGTCGAGCCGTCGAAGCCTTGCGTCGTTACCGCGATCTGGCGCGACAGGGAATCGTAATAAACGGTCGCCGCCGGGCCGATGACGGTCGAGCCGTCCGGCGCATAGACGACGGCCTTCTGGGCCGTCGCCGCCCCGCTGACGCAGCCGCCCGAAACCGCACAGTTTATATAGGTGTAGACCGTCTTGGTGCCGTCGGGACGGACCTCTTGGGCGATGCGCCCGAAACTGTCATAGGACGACGTAGCCGTGACGTTATTGGGATCGGTGTGGCTGGTGGGCGCTCCGAAGCGCGGATCGTAATTCCAGCTCTCCGATTGGGAGAGCGCATTGCCGGTTGTGGCCGGGAACTGGCCCTTGGTGTCGTAGGTTGCTGTCGTCGTGCGCGTGGCGATGCCTTGGCCGCTCACTGTCACGGCCGTTTTGTTGCCATAAGCATCATAGGTGTAGCCGGTCTGAGTGCTATGCGCGGAATCGTTCGGCTCGACGACCGTCTGCGTCACAAACCCGGTGCTGGGATCGTGGGTAAAGGTCGTGGTCTGCGTTACGCTCGAAGCGCCGGCGGGTTGCACGGCGCCTGCAACGCCTAACGCCGCCAGCGCAATCAACACGCAAAGGCAGCGGGCGCCGCGCGCGCGCCGGGTTGCATCTGCGAACAAACGGAATATCCACGCGCTTGAGGCTGTTGGTGCAGAAACGATGCCCATCGATCGCCGATTTCTAACTATCGTCATCGTCCGCCCCCGCATCCCATGCGCACGCTTAAGTGCTGTCCCGCCAATTGCTGAACGTGAAAGTCTTGTTGGATTTTCGCCAAACTCCCGACGCCCTGCATCTTGTTGACGGGGGTGTTGCAGACTTCGCAGATGCCCTTCATGCGAAACCGGTTGGCGCTGACGAATTCGATGTCGATGATGTTCTCATATGCCTTGCGGGGTACTCGGCATTTGAAACAGTAGAACTCTGTTGCCTCGCATTTGCGCCTGCGGGATTGCTGCCGGGTGGACAGAAACCGGATCAACTCGGTCCCCCGGATCAAGTAGGGGCGCTTGTCCTTATCAGCCTGCAATCCGTCTTTCAGCCAATGCAGCACCGCATTCTTGTGAATGCCCAGCGTCTTCGCCGCCTCCGGCACGGTATAGGGCCACGTGGCCTTGATCCGGCGAAGGTTGTAGGTGCGCTTGCGCGTGACGCTGAAGGCCGCCACCGCCTCAGCTCACCTTGGCGCGGCTTGCTTGCACCCGTGCAGCGATCCAGGTGTCGATTTCACTTTCCAGCCAACCCACCGCGCGGGGGCCGAGGTTGATGGGGCGGGGAAACATGCCGTCCTTGAGCAGGGCATAGGCCATGCTGCGGGTCAGACCGGTGCGCCCCAAGACGGTCTTAAGGCGCAAGATTTTTTCGTTCGGGACATTCTGCAATGTCTTTGTCCTTCGCAGGAAGTTGCGGGACGGACATGGCTCTGTTCGGACGGGATTGTTAGATGGGCGACTTGCAGAAAACCCACGGTGAACTTGGCGGCTAACCCGCCCCAGGGCACGGGCATAACCTGTCGGAAAACGCTCCGAACCTCGCGGAACGCGAGGTTCGGAGCGTTTTCCGACAGGTTATGCCCGTGCCCTGGGGCGGGTTAGCACCAAGTTCACCGTGGGTTTTCTGCAAGTCGCCCATCTAACAAGTCCCCGACCGAACAAGGCCAGTGTCCGTCCCGCAACTTCCTGCGAAGGACAATGACATTGCAGATGCTCCAAACGAAAAAATCTTGCCGGTTGAGCCCCGGTTGCGGCGCCGAGCTCTGACCCGCAGCATGGCCTATGCCCTGCCTCAAGGACGGCATGTTTCCCCGCCCCATCATCGCGGTGGGTTGGCTGGAAAGTGAAATCGACACCTGGATCGCTGCACGGTAGGAAGCAAGCCGCGCCAAGAGTGAACTCGGGGCGCTGGCGGCCTTCAGCGTCACGCGCAAGCGCACCTACAACCTTCGCCGGATCAAGGCCACGTAGCCCTGTGCAAAGCCGGAGGCGGCGAAGAACGGCTGGTCACTCACAAGAATGCGGTGGTGCATTCGCACTAGAAGACGGATTGCAGGCTGATAAGGACGAGCGCCCCTACTAGATACAAGATACAGAGGTTGGATCCGGTTTCTGTCCACCCGGCAGGGTCCAGCAGACACAAATGCGAGGGCGACGGAGCACTACTGTTTCAAATGCCGAGTACCCAGCAAGGCGTATGAGAACATCATCGACATCGAATTCGTCCACGCCAACCGGTTTCGCATGAAAGAGCAGTGTCCGAAGTCTGCAACACCCCCGTCAACAAGATGCAGGGCATGCGGAAGTTAGGCGAAAATCCAACAAGACTTTTTCACGCTCAGCAATTGGCGGGA
>CAVXZV010000018.1:0-56748 GCA_963766355.1 uncultured Alphaproteobacteria bacterium | reverse complement strand
TAAAGGAGACGATCGCCGGGCAGGGCTGGGCGATCACCGAAGCGATATTCTTCTCTTTGATGGCCTTCAGATAGGCCCAGGTCGTGATATCCGCGCCGAACGAGACGTCGTAAATCAGATTGACGCCTTTGCTCTTCAAATATCCGAAGACTTTTTTGTAATTGCTGAAATTGAAACGCACCGCGGGGGCGGCAACGATCGAAATCCGTTCCCCTTTGGCCAAATCGGCGAAAAATTTCTCCGTGTCGTCGACATAATCCCGCGCCTGATGATCGCAGACATCGATGCAGTTACCGCAGAGGATGCAAAGGTCGGGGTTGGTACGAACTTTGTTCTCGCCGTCTTTGATGAAGGCCACGTTGGCGCCGGTTACCGGGCATTTGGCGATGCATTTGTTGCAGCCGGCACATTTTTCTTCATCAAGTGTAATGACCACTGACATAGCTGAAGTCCCCTCCCACAAGGTGACAAATGAATTCCGAGGCGGCGATGCTTCTTCCGCATGCGCCGCATAATGACCTTATGTCCGTAGGGTTAATGTCACGTAAGTATATGGTATAATTACAATAAGTGTATTGGTGACACGCATTCATGTTCTGGTTGCATCTTGTGGCTACCAAAAGCCGGGCTTTAAGCCGCGTCCGCCCTTTTCATGGCCCTCAGGGCCAAACCGAACAGCGGCTTTCGCAGCACGGCACCACCGGGAAATATTTTCGTCGGCAGGCGCGCGAACACATCGAAGCGCTCGCTATTGCCCATTGCCGCCTCAGCCAACAACTTTCCGCCAAGCACCGCCAGCGACACATCTTGGCCGGAATAGCCGTGTGCGAAGAAGACGCGATCCGACAGTTTTCCAAAATGCGGCAGGCCTGTGCGCGTAATTCCGACCGTTGCGCTCCAAGCGAATTCGATGGGAATATCCGCGAGCTGCGGGAAAACCCGCAGCATTTGGGGGCGCACCAGACCGGCCACATCGCTTGCTGCACGGAGCGGTGTTTCACCGCCGGCAAAGATCAAGCGTCCGTCACTACTCTTGCGATAATAGTCGAGCATGTGGCGTGTATCGGCTACGGCCACATCGCTGGGTAGGATTTCGCGGCTGAGCTTGGCGCCAAGTGGGGCCGTTGCCACGACATGACTTCGGATTTGTCCGATGGTGCGGGCCAGCCTCGGCGCAATGCTCCCGCTATAAGCACCGCAAGCGATGATGACGCAGTCAGCCGTGACGTTACCGCCTTGGCTACAGCGCACAACTGCGCCCCTTTTTGATCGCCCGATGTGCAATGCTGGGCTATGCTCCCAAATCGTTGCGCCGGCTTTGTCGGCCGCGCCGGCCAGCCCACGCGCGAAGCTCAAGGGCTGCAAGTGTCCGCCGCCTTCGTCGTAGCGCGCGGCGGCGTATATCTCCGTCCCGAGTTTCTGCGCCGTCGCAGCGCGTCCCATCATCTGAGCGCGGCTATAGCCGTAAACCCGCGCGAGACGCTCGGTTTCCGCCGCCAGCGCCCGAGCCGCACGCTCATTATGGGCGGCAATGGCAAGGCCCGATTTTAATGCGCAATCGATAGCGTGCTTTTCCACCAAGGCATGGACCAGCGTCTTGGATTCTTCGGTCAGGTTCCACAACGCTCGAGCGCGACCCGCACCGAGTTGTTTCTCGAGCCGGTCCTGCCTCAGTCCGGTATGGATTTGTCCGCCCGCCGCGCCAAATCCGACGGTCTCGGCTTCCACCAGACTGACACACACGCCGGCCTCGCCAAGGTGCAATGCCGCCGAAAGGCCCGTGAAGCCGCCTCCAATGATGCAGATGTCCGCCTTGATTCCTTCGACAAGTCGAGGGAACGGCCGAGTCGGTCCGGCGCTCGCCGCATAATAGGGCGCCCCGTCGCGGGCTTGGCGCATAGGGTTCATAACGATTCATGGGCCGGGCGCGACCGCGCGGTCAAGGCGCTTGACCCATAATGGCCGTCATGCGAGTTCAAGCCATAACGCGATGGAGACGACTTTGACCCGAAGCGAAATCTGGCGCATCGAGAAATACCTACGGAACCTGTTTCGTCTCGATACGATCACCTTGATAGAACGGCCGAAACAGCCCGATTCCGTTGAAGTGCAGGTAAATGGAGAATTCATCGGTGTCATCTTCAAAGACGAAGAAGACGGCGAAACCTCCTACGCCTTTAACATGGCCATCCTCGAAATGGATTTGCCGGAACCGCCCGCAAGCCGCGCAGGATAAGGCTTTATGGCCGATAAAGGCAGCGATGGCGGCGGAGGTGCCCGCGCGGCTTGGCAATTCTATCTTCGTCATCACGTTGTGCTGCTTTCGATCGCATTATCGGTGATGGGCCTCGCAACGGGTATGGCGACTGCTTTTTCTCTGCTGCAGGGCGCCTCGTGGCGCGGCGCCGCAGCGCTTCTTGCCGGCGCCATTCTCGCGGCTGGCGTTTCTTGGTTCCACACACGTCATTTCGGCCTAACGGTCGTCACCGCTATCTCGCCGCTGCCCGGTCTTCTCTGGGCCGCGCCGATGAGTGCGGGATCGGCCTTCGGCGCAATACCCACACTTGCCTATGTCTTTGCATACGCGATGGCCGTCATGCTGGCGCAAGATATACTTTTGCGCAATTTGGATGACAGTGCGACCGATCCTCCCCATAGATCCGCGGCCGCTGCCGCCGGCCTGATGGCCGCGCTGGGCCTGCTCTGGTTTCTGCATGGATATTTGGCAAATGCCGCTTTTCAAGCCGTCGCGGATTTTGTCCTCGCCGGGGGCGCGGCGCTGCTTCTGATACCGATCGGTGAAACATTCCTGCATTTCGACGAAACCTTCGTGGCACGAGTGAACCGCGCGCGCGAACGCCGCCAGCGCGTGCTGGAAAAGATCGCCATGGTCGCGGTGCCGCGTTGGGGTATGAGCATTGCCGGCATCGCGATGATTTTCCTAGCCTTGGCTTGGTTCGGCGCCGGTCCCGCCTTTTTCTTTTTCCATTTCGGCAGCGCGCTGGCACTGGGTGGGGCTTCGGCCGGTCTGGTGTTTCTTATCGCTACGGCGGCAAGCGGGGGATGGCGCGAAGGCTTGGCGGCCACGATTGTGACGGCGTTGATATGTTTGACCGCGCTTTGGGGGTTCGCCGTCATCGGGAAGGCGCCGATCCACGCACCGGTCAACATCGCGGAACTGGTTTCGCTGACGCTGTTCCTTATTCTCTGCCAAGCGCGGCGCGCCCACGACTATGCCGTGCACGGCGAGGAACCCTCCATCGCGCGGCTCAGAGCCGTCGAGGAATTTGGCGGACCGCAAGCATTTGCCGTCCTGGGAGGGATCGCGATGCTGCTTCCGACGATCGTTACGCGTCCGATCTTTGCGCCTTATGCCATTGCGCTGATTTTTGCGGGGGCGGGCGCGATTGGCTTTGCTCCGGCACTGATCACGGCAACGGAAGTACTACTTCCGCGCCGCCGTTCGGTTGAAGATCTATACGGGCGCCGCTGACATCAAATGCCAGCGTCCATTAGGAACCGCTCAACCATCGAACGATAACCGCTTCCGAACAGACGCAGATGAACCAGTGCGGGCCACAGCCTATAAATTGTCAAACGTTCTTCATGCCCGGGCTCAAGGGTACCATAGGCATCGTAGAATGCGGCGCTGGGATGATCGAATAGCGTCAGCATTCCCAGATCCACTTCGCTATGTCCGTAATAGCAGGCCGGATCGATCAGCCCGCTAACCTGACTCCCCTCGACCAGCACGTTGCCGCCCCACATATCGCCATGAAGCAGAGACCGCGCCGGGCGTGCCGGCAGACGGTTGGCAAGATCGGCGGCGAGCGCTTCGATGCGGTGCGCCAGCGGCGCCGGAAGATGGGGGACATGCACCAGCAAGCGCCGCTCCGCCCAAAAGCGCGGCCAGTCATCGCTCCAGCCGTTTTCGATCGGAAGCGCCGCGAAAGCATAGTTTTGCGGCCAACCATAGCGCTCGCCTTTTGTCCGGTGCAGCAAAGCGAGTGCGCCGCCCAAACTCGCCCAGCCGCGCGTCAGTGAACCGTCGGAGGGAAGATATTCGATCGCCAGCGCTTCGTGGTTCACCCCCAACACCGCCGGCGCAGGGGCACCGCTGGCGGCGATGGCTTCGAGCATTGCTGCTTCGGTTTTGGGCGATGGTCCGTTTTTTACGATCGCTTCGCGCCCATCGCTCAGTACGATCCGCACGATCTGCGATAGGCTGCCCCCGCCAAGCGCTTCGCTGCGGGCCAGCTTGCCGCCCAGCAGTGCCGCTCCCGCTTCGGCAAGCGTGTTCATGACTTTGCGATCTGCCGTGCGAGGCCTTCGGCGCCTTCCGCCACTTCGGACCACGTCGTTTCGAAGTCGTACTCATCGCCGTAATAGGGATCGGCAACAAATTTGCCCTTGCGGCCCTCGACATGATCGAGCAACAGGCTCAACTCGGCCGTCGCATCCGTCGGCCGCATTGTCTGGAGCGTCACCAAGTTGTCGCGGTCCAGCGCCACGATATGGGTAAAGCGGCGGAAATCCTGTTCCGTCACTTTGCGAGCGCGGTAGGAGCTGATGTCCACGCCGTGACGTTTGGCGACGAGACGGGCGCGCCGATCCGCCGGCTCGCCGGCATGCCAACCGCCAGTTCCCGCGGAGTTGACGTCGACATCCAATCCGATCCGCTTGGCTTCCGCGCGAAATGCAGCTTCCGCGAGCGGCGAGCGGCAGATGTTCCCGAGACACACGAACATTATAGCGGGTTTTCCGGCCAAGCGATGTCATCCTGTTTCGTCGGTTGCTTTCGGCGGTCACTGAAGTGTCCTGCCGGCCAGGCCGACGTCAAGAACGCGTTGTGGCACGCACAGCCACACCGGGGTCCATTATCTCAGAGCCGGAGGTCCCCGTGACAGACGGGACGTTATTTCTGTGGCTTCGCGAACGAGGCGATGAGCTTGTCGATATTCTCGCTGATCTCGCGCCATTTGGAGAGATGGGCCCGTTTGAAACGATAGGACAGCGACAAGCCTCGGGCGATGGAGACATCACGCAGGCAATTGGGGCTCGGCACGTCGGGCGCGTTGCGCTCGCAGAGCAGAACCATCGGGCCCTTGTCGGTTTTTCCGACGAGCAGGTCCTCATTGTGGTAGCCGGAATTCCTCCCGCAAATCATATTGCGTCAGGTCGGACGGCCCGGGCGCGCCGCGCGTGTCCTTCACATAGCCCATATAGACGCGCCGCAGACGGTCGGCCTCGCTGAGGTTCAATTTGTCTTCGTGAATTTGCATATAGACGATCGGCGAATCCGGGCCGTTGCCGGCAAAGGTCTGTGCGTCCCAATTCGACCAGCCGGACATTTCGGGCAGAAGGGCGAAGAGGGCGATTGTGCGTTTTTCCCCGCCTTGGCGTGCACTGTCGAATTCCAAGTAGTTGGCGGGAATATAGAGCCGGTGGCCCAGGACCTTCAGGGCAATGATGTCGCCGCGCGATGTTGGAGAGATTTGCTCCACAAAGGGGTTCGCCGTGGGGGCGAGATAGAGCAACAAAAACAGTGCCGACAAGGCAAATGTGACAAGGAATACGCCAAGCGGGATAAGCCACCCCGAGCGTCTCCGGATTGTTTCGTCATCGTCGGTTGTGCGGCTCATGGCCAGTACCGGTCGCGTCGCTGAGTTGGATTGTAGCGCTCTATGTACCATGGTGCCGTTAACGGCCTGCTCCGATCCAGAGCCAAATCGGCACGGTTGCAAAAAAACAGCACCCCCGATATTCGCGGCGAATTGCCGGAATCCGTGCCGGAACGGCACAGAATCCTTGCCGCAAGCGGGCATGTCGGCTGCAACGCCTTTCCCAAAAGCAGTTGGGAGCAGGCATTGGTGCACAATCTGGCAGTGGCATTGTTCGCGGCAACCTGCGGCTTCACCGCATCGGGGATTACGGCAAATCTCTACCGCCTCATGGCCAAAAAGCCGGAAAACCTGCGCGGCAAGACCATTTACTTCGTCATAATGGTCATCGCCGGTCCCAGCGTTTTGTTTGAGAACGCCGCCAAGAAGCTGCGCGCCAAGACCTGTTCCACCTATGCCTTCTTGCTGGCCGCGGCGATCTCGGGTTACTGGAGCTTCGTTATCGGGCTCTTGGTCCTTAATATAAGTTTGGCCGTTTAAGCCTTTATAAAACCGTCAACATCCCGGCGACCAGAGGATGGCGAACGATGTCGGATTCGCCCAGACGGATCACCGCGATCTCGGGAACCCTTTCCAGCCGGTCGGCGACATCCTTCAATCCGGACATGCCGGGTAGCAGATCGGTCTGATCGGGATCGCCGGTCAGCACCATGGTCGAGCGCCATCCCAGCCGCGTCAGCAGCATTTTGAGCTGCACATAGGTGCAGTTCTGCGCCTCGTCGATCACAATAAAGCAGTCGTTGAGTGTGCGCCCGCGCATATAGGCCACCGGAGCGATTTCGATCACGCCCTCTGCGACCAGCGCCTTCAAACGCTTGGTACCGAGACGTTCGGTCAGCGCGTCGTAGAGCGGGCGCAGATAGGGCGCCAGCTTGTCTTGCAAATCGCCAGGCAGGAAACCGAGGCTCTCGCCCGCTTCCACGGCTGGACGCGACAGCACCATGCGGCCGACACTGCCCGCTTCCAAGGCTTCCACGGCTTTGGCAATGGCGAGATAGGTCTTGCCTGTGCCGGCGGGGCCGAGGGCCAGGGCGACGGAACGCTCGTCGATGGCGTCCATCAATTTTTGCTGCACCGGACTCATCGCCCGGACATTTTTTACATATTTTCTGTCGCGCTCTTCTCCATCGCGCGGGCTCCAACCGCTGCGGGCCGGAAACAATCGATGTACGTTTTCGTCTGCTGGAAGGTTGCTTTCACGGGTCTTGTAACGCGCGGAACGCTTGGCCATGGAAACTCCCTGGTCAAAAATCGAACGCTGATGGGCTGATGTGCGGAAGAGTGCGTGCGAGGGCGGGGCGCGATGCCCTTCAAACCGGAAATCTGCAAAGTGCACCGACGCACCGTGATATTTCCCCCGTCGTGTACGAATCACTCGACACAGTTGAGACTAACGTTTTTCGATACGAACGTGTGCAACAATTGTGAGACGTTTTTCGACGCTGCCGTCATCATCGTCAAGCCATAAATTTGAAAAGCCATCGATGCCGTGCACATTTTTGCGCCGGTCGACGTTGCGTAATGGCAAAATGTCTCTGTGCAACAATCCGATTGGCGGCCACAATAATGGCTGACCACCGAGAGGAGACACGGATGCCGATCTATGCGCTGGAAGGTATTGCACCCGAATTGCCGGCGGACGGGCAATATTGGATTGCGCCGACCGCGGTCGTCATCGGCCGCGTACGCTTAATGAAAAACGCCAGCATTTGGTTCGGCTGCGTGCTGCGCGGCGACAATGATTGGATCACCATCGGCGAGAACTCCAACATCCAAGACAATTCGATCGTCCATGTGGATCCCGGCCAACCTGTCAGCGTCGGTGCCAATGTAACGGTGGGTCACAATGTGATCTTGCATTCGACGACGGTGGAAGACGGCTCGTTGATCGGTATGGGTTCGACGCTGCTTAACCGCTCGCGTATCGGGAGAAACTGCATCGTCGGCGCCAATTCGTTGATTGCCGAGGGCAAGGAATTTGATGAGGGATCGCTCATCATCGGCGCGCCGGGCAGGGTGGCGCGAGCGCTCAAGGAACACGAACTGGCGATGCTCAAAATTTCGGCAGACATCTATGTCGAGAACTACCGGCGCTTCCGCGATCACCTGACGCCGGTTGGCTGATCAGCCCGCGCGGCTCAACGACGATAGTTCGGGCGTCTTCTGCCAAATCCGGCGGATGCGCGACTCCGCTTCCGGCCCGAAATTGAACCAGGCTGCTTTATCGTGCGTGGCATCTGCGACGAACAACATGTCGAGTTTGCCGAGTTTCTGCACCAAGGCGCTACGGATCGCGTTGATGGACATCTCGCTGGAAACCACCCAAGCCTGCGGCAAAATCGGAAAAGCGGGACCAAAGTTGAAGATTTCTTCTTCGAGGCCCGATATGGAGCGCGATTTCATGTCGGCGATGATGACATAATGCGTCCGTTCGCCTTTGCCTTCCTCTTCGTGGCGTCCAAAGCTTTGGGTACCGCTATCCCCATCGGCCGTAAAAAAAGTCGGCCTTGCGGGAGCGGCCATTTTGAACAGAATCTTGAGATCGGCATCTTCAGACGCGGGGCCGTACACTTCCGCCCCGGAACGGGCGATAAGCGAATGGGCCGCCAAACGTCCTTCGGCGGCGAAGGCGCGCATCTGCGCCATCGTGTAAGGGCCGTAACTGCGGCCATTTACGCTGATCGTCCAGCTGGCAGACATTGCGGATTCGGGTTCCATAGCCGTCCGCTAGCCTAATGGTGAATGATTACCTAACCCTTTCCAACCGGCTCGCGCCGATATAGCGCAGTTGGGGGCTTTGCCTTGCGCCACCTATGCGTAATCTACGTCCGACAGTAAGGGAATCACCTGGCATGAAGTGCTCCCGCGCCCTGAGCATTGTTGGCCTCGCGCTGGCCGTCATTCTGAACGGTTGCGGCAAGTCGGATCGCAAAGCGGCGAACTACGTCTCGCCGGTCGTCGTCGAGGCAGTCCCGCAGGGGCCATTGGCGCATGTCGTGGTCCCCATCCGCTACCGCTTGTCTTTTGTCATCGATCCGGCCAAGCGCGGGTTCGTCGGTCACGATGAGATCGACGTTACATTCGCCAAGCCGCGACGCATGCTGTTTTTGCACGGCCTCGATCTGGATGTTCATGGCGTTCTGGTGCGGCTGCCATCGGGAAAGACAATCCCCGCTCATTACGACCAAGTGGATCGCTCTGGCGTAGCGCGGCTGCTGTTCGTCGACGAGGTTCCGAGCGGGCCCGCGACGCTGATATTCGATTACGAGGCGCCGTTCGGCCAAGCGCTGGACGGCCTCTACAAAGTCGTGGACCGCGGCGTGCCTTACGTTTTCACGCAGTTTGAATTGATCGCCGCGCGCGCGGCGTTCCCCTCATTCGACGAACCGGGCTTCAAGACGCCGTTCGACGTCACCGTCACCGCGCCGGCGGCCGATAGCGTCATTGCCAACAGCGAAGAAACATCCGTCGCGACGCTGCCCGGCGGTCTAAAACGTGTCGTCTTTGCCGCAACCAAACCGCTGCCGACCTATCTGGTGGCGCTCGCGATCGGCCCGCTCGACATCGTCGACGGCGGATATATCGCGCCGGACAAAGTGCGTTCTCATCCCATCCATTTGCGCGGTGTTACCTCCAAGGGCAATGGGCCGCGCATCCGCTTGGCGCTGACCATGACGCCCAAACTGGTCATCGCGCTGGAGAATTATTTCGGCGTCGCTTATCCCTTCTCCAAGCTCGACATGCTGGCCGTGCCGGATTTTGCCGCCGGCGCCATGGAAAATGCGGGTGCGATCACGTTCCGCGAAAGGCTGCTGTTGTTCGATGCCAATGCACCTTTGGAACAGAAGCGCGGCAGTTTGCTGGTGCAAGCCCATGAGCTGACGCATCAATGGTTCGGCGATCTGGTGACCCCCAAATGGTGGGACGACACCTGGCTCAACGAATCCTTCGCCAATTGGATGGGACACAAAGCGGCGGCCGCCGTGATGCCACAATGGCAAATCGATACGGAAACGCTGCGCGCCGGTTTCGACGTGATGCACACCGACGAACTGCCGTCGGCGCGCCAAATCCACCAGCCCGTGCATACGCCGGACGATATCGACAATGCCTTCGACGGCATCACCTACAACAAAGGCGCGTCGGTTCTGACGATGTTCGAGAATTATGTCGGCGAGGATGCGTGGCGCGCCGGCATCCATGCCTATCTGACAAAGTTCGCGGGTGGGAATGCGACGGCAAAGGATTTTGTAAGCACCATCTCAAGTGCAAGTGTAGGTGAAGGTGTACCCTTCATCTGGAAGTCACCGAATGTGACTTCGGGTTCCGATAGTAATGACGCCGATAGTGATGACATCGTTGTATCGGAGGCATTCTTCAACAGGCAAGAACGAGACAGTCCACTTCGTGAAGATATGAGTCTGCATTCAACTCCTTTATCAATCAGCCGGGCGTCCCGCTGTTGCGTGCCGGAACACAATGCGAGCAGGATCTCACAAAACAGTCTATCGATGCGGCCATCGGTCAAAAGTCGCATCCG
This sequence comes from uncultured Alphaproteobacteria bacterium, assembly GCA_963766355.1. Classification (GTDB taxonomy): domain Bacteria; phylum Pseudomonadota; class Alphaproteobacteria; order Micropepsales; family Micropepsaceae; genus Rhizomicrobium. The sequence continues at coordinate 46,527 of CAVXZV010000018.1, read as the reverse complement.
CGAAGATGGGACGTGCCAGTCTGTCTTGCGATGCCCGGAAAGCCCAAATTCTGTCGTCTGGTCAGCAAGACAAGGGACACGCTGGAAATTCCCAGAAGTTGTCCCGCTTGGGTTCTGCCCAATGCCGGTGGCAAAGGCTATTACCGTTTTACCCTCAACGAAAAAGAATGGAGCGCGCTGATCGTGGCAGCGCCCAAGTTTTCGGTCGCCGATCAGATCACGCTGTTGCAGAACGCGGATGCCGGGGTTCGCGCCGGCAATCTGCAGCCGGCCATTCTGTTCGCGCTGATCCGCATTCTGGCACCCAAGGCGCGCTGGGACGTGCTCGACACCATCACCAGCATCTTGCATCGATTGCGCGAAACCGGTTTGACGAACGATGAGCTCACAGCGTACCGCATTTTGGTGCGCGAGTATTTTGGTGCGCGCATGGACGCCGTCGGTTCCGCGATGAAGCCGCGCGAGAAACCTGAAGTCACGCTGATGCGAGAGAAGCTCGCTACTCTGGTGGTCGCGGAAGGAGCCGATCCGGCCACAATATCGGAACTCTCGGTCGCCGCTCATGCCATGGTGAATGGGCAGAAATCTGCGAAGCTGGCGCCCGATGTGCTGGGTGTGGCGTTGCGTGCCGGGCTGATGAGCGATCCGGCTTTTGCCGATGGCGTCTTGCAAGCGTTTGCGGCGTCGAATGACGAGTATTTCCGTCGCATGACGATTTATGCCTTTAGCGGCAGCGAAAATCCGGCTGTCGTCGATAAATTGCTGGCGCTGGCGCCGAAAATGCGTTCCGGCGAACTTCGCTATCTCTATGAATACATGGCCGAGGAGCCGGTAGCACGTGCTGCGCTGTGGTCATGGTTCAAGGCGAATTATGGTCTCGTGGTGAAGCGCGTCTCGACGCGCGGGATGTCACACTCCGTGGGAATTCTTTCGAACGCCTGCGATACGGGTGCCAGCAAGGCGTTGGCCGATTTCTTCGGACCGAAAGTCGGCATATGGAATGGCACGATGCGACCCTTGGCGCTGGCCAAAGAGAAAATCGGGCAATGCGTCGCGTTCAAATACGCAAAAGGGCAGGAGATCGACTTCGCCCTTGAGACGCATCGCTAAGAAAAAACCCCGGCTCGTTGCCGAGCCGGGGTGGCCTTTCCTCGCGCGAATGAAAGCTTATTCGTCGAAATGCCAATAGCCGTCCCGTTGGCGGCAAGCCGTGCCCGACCGCGTAAAGGCCTGGCCATGGACATAAGTTGTTTCCGTGAACGCGCGGCAAACATAACCGTCGCGTTGGAATTCGCGTTCCGGAACAAAATAGCCGTAGTCGTCGCCGTGACGCCAGTCGTAACGATGGCCGATCTCGCCATCCAATCCTTGGGCATAGACGCGGAAGGCATATTGATGGTCTTCGCAGGGCATATCGCGCGAAACCGCATTGCCAAGCATGCCACCCAGAATGGCGCCGCCGACAACCGCACCGCCATGGCCATGGCTTGCCGCCGAGCCGATCAGCCCGCCTGCGAGGGCACCGAAGATCGTTCCGGCGGCTGAATTGCCTCTGCGGCAGTTGTCTTCGTAGGCGCCCTCGCGATAAGCGGGCGGCGGCGGCGGATTGTCATAGCCGCTGTCATGCCTGTCGCCATAACGAATGTAGTGACCGTCGCGGTCATAATAACCGTCGTGATCGTATTGGCTGTAATATCCGTACGGATCCGGGCCCGGACCAGGACCAGATTGTGCCGAGGCTGGCATTGCGCCGAACACCAGCGCAACCGCCGTGGCTGCCAAAAGCATTTTCCTCATTGCAATTCACTCCTTCGAATTCTCAGGGCACGTGCCAATATCTTGGCCAGGCTTCCCTGAACGCTCGCTGAACGGCTGCAAATGGGCAACCCAGCCGTTTGTACAACGACAAGGACGCGGGCTAGTTCCAGCCCGACAATGTCAATTTAACCGTTCACAGCATCGCGAAAAACTAAAACATTGGCAATCCGCAAAATGCCATCCGCTAGAGTTTGCGCGCCACAATCTGCAGCACGCCCGGCGTGATGACGAATGCCTTGGGATCGGCCTCATAGCGGGCCAAAAGGGCTGTCAGCAACTTCTGCTTCTGCGGCGGTGAGATCGCCGCCTGAAGCCATGACGGGAATATACTGTCGTGCGAAATCCATCGGCCAATTGGCGGCGAAATCGTTCATCCGGGCGACGAACACAACCGGCCGTATCGATTCGATTTCGAATCCCGCCTCGGGCAACAGATGGGGCAGGGCGAGCCCGACATCGGAATCGCCGCCGCTGGTTCGCCATTTCGCGACGATCTTGGCGATATAGGCTTCGAAGGCTTCCGAGCGCGGCGCCATATGCCAGGAGCCATAATCGTAATATTCCTGAAGCAGCAATTTGCTGCCCGGCTTGAGCGCTCGCGCGATGCCGCGAAGCGCTTTTGCCGGATCGCTGACGAAGGCGAGTACCCAACGGCACCAGGCGCGATCTGCAACTTCTCGCGGCCATTCGTAATCCAGCAGATCGGCTTCGACGCCTTCGATGTTGCCAACGCCTCGCGCCGCGGCGAAGGAGGCGAGTGCACCGAGGAAACGGTGCGAGCGCTCGATGGCGATCACTTTTCCTTCGGCGCCGACGATTTCGGCCAAGTCGAGAGCTGCGTAGCCCGGTCCGGCGCCGACATCGAGCACGGTCTGGCCGCTGGTGATCCCGCCTTGCCGCCACAGATCGAGAACGCTGCCCCGCCAGACACGATGCTGCTCGCCCAGCCGCTCGATCTCGGCGTCATGGGTTCCGATGACGTATGATTTTTCTTCGCTCATGCGTACAGCATAAACGCAAGCGGGCCGATCGGTTCCACCCGTTTCTTGCTATGTCGAACGGCCATTACTTGATGGTATAGCTCGCGACCCGCCACAGTCCATTTTCCTGCGAGAGGCTGACGACCTCCACGCAGTCGGCTTTTCGTTCGAACTTCGCCTTGTAGCGGACGACGGCGTATTGGCCGCGAGGCATGTTGGGTAGCTCGCCGACCAGCGACACGCTATCGACGTCGCGCCAGACGATGTGCCCAACGGCTTCACGAAATATTCTGGTTATGCTTTCCCAGGATTTTTCGGTCACACGTGCACGAAAGAGGGTACTGCCTTCGGCCCAGCTATCGGCATATTTCTCGTTGTCGATGAGTGTGAGCCATTGATAGGCGCTGGATGTCGGCTCGGCAGTTGCTCCAAGGGCAGGCCTACCGGTGACTACAAGGATCGCGGCGAGTGCAAAAAGAGAAGCAAGGAAGGGTTTCATGCACAAATGCCCTCGCCGAATTTCGAGGAACTCTGGTCGCGAATTGTGACGGTTCTGCTACAATCCTCGCTGTAATGCGCTGACGCAATTGACCTTGCCTGAGGCGAACAACAACACCAAAGCGACGAGAAAACGATGCGAGCATTCGATGGCAATCATTTTTCGTCCGGCGCCGACGATTTCGGCCAAGTCGAGAGCTGCGTAGCCCGGTCCGGCGCCGACATCGAGCACGGTCTGGCCGCTGGTGATCCCGCCTTGCCGCCACAGATCGAGAACGCTGCCCCGCCAGACGCGATGTTGCTCGCCCAGCCACTCGATCTCGGCGTCATGGGTTCCGATGACGTATGATTTTTCTTGGCTCATGTGCTGAGTTTATGCAAATTCGAGCCATCCCACGCCACCCGTTTCTTGTTTAGGTGCCCTCTCCAGGATCGATGGCACACGACGGCAAATCGGTCGCAGTTCACGCTTGCCCCACCGGGCCGCTATGCTGATGCGCTATTTGCGCGCTGTTGGGGGAAATCATGTTGAAGCGCCTCGGACCGGTTTTGCTGCTCTTTGTGCTGTCTCCGCTGGTGGCGGAATATTTGAGCGGCAGCATGTCGATGTCGCAGATCGGCTATCTGCCATTCATGGCGATGCTATATGGCGGGGGCGCCGTACTGATACGCGAGCTCGCGCGTCGCACACACCGCGGCTGGATGACGATCTTGTTTCTGGGACTTGCCTATGGCCTGCTGGAGGAAGGCATCGCGATTCAGACGTTATTCAATCCGCACTTCCACGGGCTACGATTGCTCGATTACGGATTCGTCCCGGCGCTCGGCATCGCCGTGCCTTGGACAGTTTACGTTCTTACCATCCATGTTGTTTGGAGCATCATGGTGCCCATCGCATTGGTGGAAATCCTGTTTCCCCTGCGTCGTACCGAGCCGTGGCTAGGCGGTGCCGGTTTTGCCGTCATTGCTTTGATCTATGCCGCCGGTATCGCGATAATAAGTGCAGGAATAAAGCAGCAGGAGCATTTCCTCGCGACGCCTTCGCAATTCGAAGGGGCTGCATTGGCGGTGCTGATGTCGGTGGTGTTGGCATTCATCCTTCCGCTCCGGCGGCGAGCTAAAGAAGACGATACGCTATCCCCGTGGATCGTAGCCGTTGCGGCATTTCTGGCAGGATCCGCTTTCGTCTTTCTTTTCAGCTTTGGCAGCAACACCTTCCACTGGCCATGGGAGATTGTGGCGGGCGGGATGCTGGCGCTCGCAATCGGGATACTGCTGTTCAGCCTCATCGCGGCCCGAAAATCGGGTTGGTCGGATATGCATCGCTTCGCCTTGGCCGCGGGCGGCGTGCTCGTCTATTGCTGGTTCGGATTCTTCAGCGAGATAGGTCTTCACGGCAAGGCGATGCTCTGGGCTCACGCGGTGCTGGTGGTCGCCATGCTGGCGCTGCTGATCGTAGTGGGGCTTCGGGCGAAGCGTTCCCGCGCTTGACGTGCAGTAAACCCAGCGCTGTTTAACCTGGGTTTAATACGTCCTTGCCTTCGGCGGAATGTATTCGATGTCGTTTGTCAGCGTGTAGGTATGCACCGGGCGATAGCCGAGTTTCGCCCAGCCGCTCTTGGGATCCAGCCACGCCAATGTGTGCTTCATCCAATTCGCATCGTCGCGATTGGGAAAATCCTCGCGCGCATGGGCGCCGCGGCTTTCCGTGCGCGTGTAGGCGCCTTCGATGGCGACGATGGCCTGCTGAATGAGATTTTCGAACTCCAGCGTCTCAACCAGATCGGTATTCCAGATCATGGAGCGGTCGGTCACGGCGATATCGCCGAGGTTCTTGTAGATCGCGTCGATCCGCTTGCGTCCCTTGTCCAAGGTTTCGCCCGTGCGAAACACGGCGGCGTCGTCCTGCATCGCTTTTTGCATGGCGACGCGCATTTCGGCGGTGGAGGTCTTGCCTTTGGCGTTGCGATAGCGATCGAGGCGGGCCAGCGTTTCTTCGCCCGCGCTTTTGAGCAGATCGGCGTGATTGTTGTTGCGGTCTGCGAGGGTCTTGGCGGCCTGGGTGCCCACCGCCTTGCCGAACACAACCAAGTCGATCAGCGAATTGGAACCCAGCCGATTGGCGCCGTGCACCGAAACGCAAGCCCCTTCGCCGACCGCCATCAGACCCGGCACGACGGAATCCGGGTTGCCGTCCTTCAATGTCAGTGCTTCACCCATATAGTTCGTCGGGATGCCGCCCATATTGTAATGCACGGTCGGCAGCACCGGGATCGGCTCTTTCGTGACGTCGACGCCCGCGAAGATGCGCGCGCTTTCGGTGATGCCGGGCAGGCGTTCGTGAATGATCTTGGGATCGAGATGCGAAAGGTGCAGGTTGATGTGGTCCTTCAGCGGGCCGACCCCACGTCCTTCGCGGATTTCAATCGTCATGGCCCGGCTCACCACATCGCGCGAGGCGAGGTCCTTCGCATTCGGCGCGTAGCGCTCCATGAAGCGCTCGCCCTCGGAATTGGTGAGATAACCGCCTTCGCCGCGAACGCCCTCGGTGATCAGCGTTCCGACGCCATAAATACCGGTCGGATGAAACTGGATGAATTCCATGTCCTGTAGCGGCAACCCGGCGCGCAGCACCATGCCGTTGCCGTCGCCCGTCTGGGTATGTGCGCCGGTGCAGGAGAAATAGATGCGACCATAGCCGCCGGTCGCCAGGACCACCTTGTGCGCGCGGAAGCGATGGATCGTGCCGTCGTCGAGGTTCCAGGCCATCAGCCCGCGCACCACGCCGTCTTCGACAATGAGATCGAGTGCAAAATACTCGATGAAGAAGTTCACCTCGTGCTTCACGCATTGGCCGTACAGCGTGTGGAGCATGGCATGGCCGGTGCGATCCGCCGCGGCGCAAGTGCGTTGGGCGATGCCTTTGCCGAAATGGCTGGTCATGCCGCCGAAGGCGCGCTGATAGATCTTGCCGTCTTCGGTGCGCGAGAAGGGCACGCCGAAATGCTCGAGTTCGTAGACCGCTTCCGAAGCGTTCTTGCAAAGATACTCAATGGCGTCTTGGTCGCCGAGCCAGTCTGCCCCTTTTACCGTGTCGTACATGTGCCAGCGCCAATCGTCTTCGCCCATATTGCCGAGCGCGGCCGCGACGCCGCCTTGCGCCGCAACCGTGTGGCTGCGAGTCGGGAAGACTTTCGTCACGCAAGCGGTCTTGAGGCCGAGACGGGCGCATTCCAAGGTGGCTCTGAGGCCCGAGCCGCCGGCGCCGACAACAATGACGTCGAAGGAATGGTCGGTGATTGGGTATGCGGTCATTTCAGGTTCCGAAAATCAGAGCGCAATGCGAAGCAGGGCGAAGATGCAAGCGGCGGCCACGGCAAGCGCGAAACCGCGGTTGAGCAGCACCAGGACCAGTCTGGGAAATTCCGCGGAGACATAATCCACGATGACTTCCTGCAGGCCGAGCGACATATGGAGCAGCGAGATCAGCACGAACGCGCCCATTAAAATGGCGTTGAGCGGGTTCGACAGAAAGACCAGCGCCGACACTTCATTGGCGCCGACAAGTCCGAGCGCGGAAATGGCGAACCAAATGCTAAGCGGGATCAGCGCAATCGCCGTCACGCGCTGTTGCCAGAAATGACCGACCCCCGAATGGGCGGAGCCGAGATCTTTGACGCGGTGGGTAGGGGTTTCGAGGCTCATTGGTAATAGCCCCCGTTGCCCAGATAGGCCAAAGCGAAGGCGCCGACCGCAATCAGCAGCGACAGCACGAAGACCAGCACGCCGGTCTTGTTCGCCATGGACACCTCATAGCCATATCCGAAATCCCAGGCCAGATGCCGGATGCCGTTGACCAGGTGATAGGCCAGTGACCACACGAAACCGAACATCACGATCTGTCCGAGCGGGGAGACGGCGGCGCCACAGAAGAACTGATAGGTTTCCGGTCCGGAAGCTGCGGCAATCAACCACCAAGCCAGGAGCAACGTGCCACCGGCCAAAGCCACACCCGTCATCCGGTGGATGATCGACGTCGCCATGGTGATGGGCCAGCGATAGATGGTCACAAAGGGCGAAAGCGGCCGCGTGGCCACTTTCTGCGGGTGATCCGCCATGTATTTCCCCGAGAGAGCGAGAGAGGAGCAAAATCGGCGCGAGTGTAGATTCGGAAGCTCCTAAGTCAACCGTAACCCGCTTATTGTGTGAGACGATCTGAGCTTTGCGGTTTGGCCGCCGATGCGGCATTGTCGCGCGTTTTTTGACGTCTGAGGCAATGACTGATTCGCAAAGTAGAGGCCCAAAGCGGGCGGCGCGGCCGATATCCGCGCGGCTGCCGGTCCTGTCGCTGCCAATCACCGATGTCGGCGCCGAGCTGTTTGCGATCGTCGCACTGATTCCGCTGTTCCTGCACGCGGCGCTGTGGAACCACTTTCCCTTCGTCTTCTACGATACCGGCGCCTACATCCTGGAAGGGCTCGGGCGCGTCCTGGTGCCCGAACGCTCTTCAGTCTATTCCCTGTTTCTGCGTTACGCGGGAGCGCGCCAAAGTTTGTGGTTGGTGGCGCTGGCGCAATCGGGCATCGCGGCTTTCACCGTTACGGAGTTTGCCCGCGCCGTACGGCGGCATACCAAGCTTTGGGAATTGCTCCTCATCGGACTGTTCCTCGCTTATTTCACCAGCATTGCTTGGTTCGTCGGCCAGATCGAACCCGATTTTCTGACCGCAATCCTGCCGCTGGCGTATTACCCCTTGGCTTTTCGCGCCGAGCGGGTGGGTTGGGTCAGAGGCGTGCCGTTGGTTTGTATCGCGGCATTCGCGACCGGCGGGCATCCTTCGCATCTCGGATTGTCCGCCGGATTGATCATCTGCATCGCGGTTTACAAAATCGGCCGCTGGCTTCTGCGCCGGCGTATGGAACTACCGTCCGCAAATCTTATTCTGCCGGTCTTGAGTTTTGTGCTCGGTTTGGCGCTGGTTTATGCTGCGAATTATTCCCTGACGCACAAGCTTTTCGTGAGCCGGGCGGGCATGACGTTTCTCACCGCGCGGTTGATGGGCGATGGCATCGTCAAGCCGACACTGGACGACATCTGTCCCACGCGGCATCTCAAGCTTTGCGCTTACAAAGATCACCTGCCGGCTACCGCCGACAATTTCCTTTGGGGCAGCGAAAGCCCCTTCAACAGGTTGGGGCGGTTTAAGGACACCGACCAGGAATATCAAATCATCGCCGAGGAAAGTCTGAAGCATTATCCCTGGCGAAGTTTCACCACAGGGCTTTATCAATCGGTTCGGCAATTCGGCATGTTCCGCACCGGCGACGGCGTGTTTCCGCAGGAATGGGTGCTCAGTCCGGAATTCCGCAATTTCATGCCGAAGCAGACGCCCGATTATCTGAAGGCGCGTCAGCAACGCGGAACCTTGCGCTTCATCGACGTCAATGTGGTGCACTACACCCTGGCGGTGCTGGCGGTCTTCTGGCTGTGCTTCGAATTGTGGCGCGTGCTGAGCCGGCGCGAGTGGGGGAAGGCGACGTTACCGGCCTTCATTTTTCTAGCGCTGCTGGGCAATGCGCTGGTCTGCGGCATGTTCTCGGGGCCTCATGACCGCTACCAGGCGCGGCTGATATGGGTCGTGCCATTCGTTTTGCTGTTGACGGCCCGCCCGCGGCTTCACGCTGCCTTGCGAAGACCAGTCGAATCCGGCACTTAATGCCGTCAAATGACGGTACCCATTCGCATTGCAGCTTCGATCCTATCGGCGGATTTCGCGCGCTTGGGCGCGGAAATCGAGGCGGTTGAGCAGGCCGGCGCCGATCTCATCCATGTCGACGTGATGGATGGCCATTTCGTGCCGAATATGACTATCGGCGCGCCTATCGTGAAAGCTTTACGGCCCTACGCCAAAAAGCCCTTCGACGTGCATCTGATGATATCGCCGACCGATCCGTTTCTCGCCGCCTTTGCCGAGGCCGGCGCGGACGGCATCACCGTGCATCCCGAAGCCGGACCGCATATTCACAGCACGCTGCAGCAGATCCGCAAATTGGGCAAAAAGCCGGGCATCGCACTCAATCCGGGCACGCCGGTGGATCATATCGATGATGTGCTCGATTTGGTCGATCTGGTCCTCATCATGACGGTCAATCCCGGCTTTGGCGGCCAGATTTTCATCACCAGCCAGCTCAAGAAGATCGAAGCGGCGGCGAATCGCATCGCAAAAACGGGCCGCCCTATCGCGCTGGAAGTCGATGGCGGCATCACGCCGGTCACGGCCAAGCAAGTGGTGGCCGCGGGCGCGAATGTTCTGGTGTCGGGCACGGCGGTGTTTCAAGGTGGGGCGCAAGCTTATGCCGCAAACATCGCGGCGCTTCGGGGGTAGAGGTGTGGCCGCAAACCCCAAACCGCAAAGAATGCCCCTGGCGCTGCTGCCGGAGGCGTTACGCGTCGCCTTTTGGCGCGCCGGCACGGGCATTCGCTGTTGGTATCGGCGGACTTGGCTTTACCGCCGCCTGCTAAAGGGGCAACTGGCCGATCGCATCGTCTTTCATCCCTACGATGCCCTGCCGCGACGTCTTGAAGATGCCGACGCGTTATTGCGCGCGCGGTTTCGTTTCAACGGCGAAAGCGTCGATATCAAAGAGGGCTCGATTTTCGATCTTCCGCCGCCCTCGCGCGATTGGGCCGAGGCACTGCATGGCTTCGCCTGGTTGCCGCCGCTCTCCTCAGCCGGCGGCGAGGCCGCGCGTATGCTGGCGACAAATCTTATCAGCCAATGGCTGAAGCGCTATTCCCGCTACAGCGAGCCGGCTTGGTTGCCGCATATCGCGGCGCGGCGACTGATCCATATTTTCTGCCATGGCCGTTTCGTGGTCACCAATTCCGACATGCTGTGGCGATCGAAGGTCTTCGTCACGCTGCGCGAGCAAGCGCGCATGCTGGCGCGCAATGCGGGCGAAGCGCCCGAAGGATTGCCGCGGCTGGAAGCGGCGGCGGCGCTGGCTTTGTCGGGCGCCTGCCTGGACGACAGCCCGCATCGGCTCGAAGCGGGGCTGGCGCGGCTGGAAGCGGAAATCGCCCGCCAGATTTTGCCCGATGGCGGCCATATCAGCCGTTCGCCCGAGGCGCTGGTTCATGCCTATCGCTATGTCGTGATGGTGATGGACACGCTGGCCGCGACCGGCCGCAACGCGCCGCAAGGGCTGCGCAGCGCTCATGATCGCATCGCGCCGATGATCCGCTTCTTTCGCCACGGCGACGGCGCGCTGGCTCTGTTCAATGGCGGTGGCGAAAGCGATCCGCGCATGATCGCCGGTCTGTTGGCGCGCGATGAAGTGCGCGGCCAGCCTTTTTCTTACGCCCGCCACTCCGGTTATCACCGTTTGGCCGCCCAACGTACGCTGGTGCTGATGGATTGCGGTACGGCGCCGCCCGGCGCGTTCTCGAACAATGCGCATGCCGGATGCTTGGCGTTCGAACTAAGCGCCCAGTCCCAACGTATCGTCGTCAATTGCGGCAAGGCGGAGGGCGCCGCGCATGTCAAATGGGAAAGCGCGCTCAGAGCAACCGCGGCTCATTCCACCGTCACTTTGGCGGACACTTCGACTGCGGCGGTACTGGGCGAGGGTCGGGCCCGCCGTCTTCTCGGTGCGCGGCTGCTCGGTGGCGCCCATGAGGTCGAAACGCGGCGCGTTGAGACCGTCAAGGGCTGGACCGTCGTGGCGAGCCATGACGGTTATGTCCGTCCCTTCGGAATCCGGCACGAGCGCGAGCTCACCTTGTCGCCGCAAGGCTTGGCGCTAACCGGCGCCGACCGCCTTCTGCCGCTCAAAGGCCATCACGCCGCGCGCGAAATCCCCTTCGCGATACGTTTTCACATTCACCCCGATGTGCGCTTGTCGCGCGCGCAGAGCGGCGATGTGATCCTGAAATTGCCGAGCGGCGAGGGCTGGCGTTTTCGAACCGACGCGCCCCATACCATCGAAGAGAGCGTGTATCTGGGCGGCGGTGCCGTGCGCCGCTGCGAACAGCTCGTCCTCACCGGTGCGGTGAAAGATGCCCAAGTGGAAGTCGCCTGGATCTTCGAACATATCGAGAGCGGTAGCTGAAGGGCGCCTATGATGAATTCGAGAAGTATCGCTGGGCTTATGGGTCCAACGATGATCGCCATGATCGTCACCGAAAACCCATGGGCGAATCTGCATCTTTACGACCAGCAAATCCCACCCGTCGTTTATCTCTCAGGTGTTTTGTTGTTCGTGGCCGGGCTTGCCATCATTCGCGCGCATAATTGCTGGACATTCGGCTGGCCATTGCTGGTTACACTTGTGGGTTGGCTGACGGCATTGCTTGGTCTGTTTCGGATGATCGCGCCGGGGCTTTATCAAAAGGGCGCCCAAGCAAATTTGACCGCAATTTTGGTCGGCGAAGGTATTATCCTCGTGATCGGGATTTTTCTCACCTACAAGGCTTACCTGGCAAGGAATTAGCGCGGGGTGATTACTTCTGCCTTGGTCCGTGTTCTTGCCGCGCCACACGCATCCTCGACATTCGGCATTTGGGCGAAACGATGACCTTTGCGCTCCGTGCTGTTACCATCCCCGGTGATGACGTTCCGCAAAGGGTGCGCCGATGAGATCGAAAAAATGGCATAGCCGTGTCGTAGGGACTCGCTCCTTGTCGCCTGAGACGCTGATGATGGGTTACGGCTACGACCCGTCTTTGTCGGAGCGTTCGCTCAAGCCGCCGGTGTTTCTCACCTCGACGTTCGTTTTTCGCACGGCGGAAGACGGCAAGGCATTCTTCGAGCTGGCCTATGGCTTGCGCGAGCAGCGTCCGAATGAAGAGCCGGGCCTGATCTACAGCCGCATCAACAACCCCGATCTGGAAATGCTGGAGGATCGGCTGGCGATCTGGGACGAGGCAGAACAGAGCGTCGTTTTTGCTTCCGGTATGGCGGCGATTTCGACCACGTTGTGGGCTTTCGTCCGCCCAGGAACCGTGGTCCTGCATTCCGATCCCGTCTATGGCGGCACGGATTTCCTGTTGACGAAAATCCTGCCGCAATTTGGCGTGCAAGTGGTCGGATTCAATGCCGAAGGCGGAAGCGATGAAATGAAGCGCGCCGCCGCACGCGCCGCGAAGTTGGGACGGGTCGCGGCCGTCTATCTGGAAACGCCCGCCAATCCGACCAATGGCCTTGTCGATATCGGGGCGGCGCGCGCCATTTCGAATGAACTGGCGACGGACGTCGGCCGGCCGCCGGTCATCGTCGACAACACCTTCCTCGGTCCGCTGTATCAAACGCCCTTGGCGCTCGGTGCCGATATCGCGGTGACCTCGCTGACGAAGTATGTCGGCGGGCATTCCGATCTGATCGCCGGCGGTTGTTCAGGCTCGGCGGCGATGCTTCAGCCGGTGCGCGGCATGCGCACGATCCTGGGCACGATGTGCGATCCCCACACCGGTTGGCTGCTGATGCGCTCGCTGGAAACACTGAAGCTGCGCATGTCCGCCTCGGCGCAAGGCGCCCAACATGTCGCCGAGTATCTGCGCGGCCATCCGAAAATCGCCTCGGTTTGGTATCTCGGATTTCTGCCGCAAGACCATCCCGACCGCGCGCTGTTCGAGCGTCAATGCAAGGGGGCCGGCTCGACCTTCAGCTTCGTCTTAAAAGGCGGCGAGGCAGAGGCCTTTGCGGTCCTCAATCGCCTGAAAGTGATCCATCTGGCTGTGAGCCTTGGCGGTACCGAGACCTTGGCGTCGCATCCCGCGACGATGACGCATTCCGATATCGCGCCGGCCGAGCAAATGCGACTTGGGATCACACCCGGCCTGATCCGCTTGTCGATCGGCATCGAGAACCCAGACGACCTGATTGCCGATCTGGAACAGGCGCTGAATGGGTGAGGGCGCTAACCACTGCTAGGCAAACCGGCGTTCAACCCTAGGATTATGCAGGCAGAATGGCCTTCGTCTTGTTTTGATTAGGCAATTCCTTAACCCTCCGCGAGTAAGGTATTGCTGCATCATACGCGAGCTTGACCGCGTTGACCTCAAAGACCACGTCCGCCGTCACTGGCTTCATGATCGCCTTCGTATTGACATTGAGCCTGTTCGCTCTCTGGGGCATGGGCCAACAGTTGTTCGGCGTGCTGTTGCCGCGGATTGCCGGGCCGCTTCATCTGCAAGGCAGTACTGCTGCACTGACGCAGAACATTCCCGGAATCGTCTACATGGTCGGCGCGCTTCCGGCGGCATTCTACGCCACGCGCTTGGGCTACAAAGCTTCCATCCTGTTCGGTTTAGGTTGTATCAGCATCGGGTGCTTCACGCTTTATCCCGCTGTCGCAATCCATGCATATGGCTATTTCATCGTCGCCATTACTACCGTGTCGCTGGGCTGGGTCTTCCTTGACGTCGCCGCCAATCCACTGGCTGCGAGCCTTGGCCCCGAAGACAGGTTCGTATGGCGCTTGAACCTTGCGCAAGCGGTTTATCCCTTGGGCACAATCGCGGCCATCGCGTTCGAAAAATGGCTGATCGGGACCCATGTTGGAGTATCGGGCGCCAGCCTTACTTTCTCCGCCGCCACTCCTTATATGGTGCTCGGCTCCGGCGTTTTGCTGATCGCCTATCTGTTCGAAGAGACGCCTTTTCCGCCAGTGGCGCGCGAGCGCAGTTTGGGCGGCGAAGCTGCCGCCTTGCGGACCCTCTTGTCGGACCGGCTCGTCCTGCTTGCGATGGCGGCGCAGGGCTTTGGCATCCTCCTTCTCATCACCAATGGCGGCATCGGCGGGCACTATCTCGTCAAGGCCTTTCATGCTGACGACTCCGGACCGCTCGGCAACGTATTCTTTTGGGCTGCAATGATCTTTGCCGCGGGCCGGTTGGCCGGCTGCGCGATGATGCGTTTCGTTTCGCCGCTGCGCCTTTTGGCTGTTTTTGCGATCTTGGGATTGGTCTGTTCGCTGGTCGCCGCAGCGGGCTGGACAATGATCTCGGGCCTCGCCGTTCTCGCAAACCAGTTCTTCGCCTCGATCTTATGGCCGACCATTCTGGGTCTTGCGATCCGTGGCCGAGGGCCACAGATGAAACTTGCGACCGCACTGGTTTGCATGGGAGGCGCGGCTGGCGGCAACGCGTACCAGCTCATGTGCACGGTATGGCCTTCGTTGCCGGCTCAGTTGGATATGCTGCTCCCGGCATTGTGCTTCGCGGCCATCTTGGGTTTTGCCTACGTCTATAGCCGCAGCGGTGCCAAGACGGCCGTCGGTCATGTTGCGCCGGTTCCATCATTTTCCTGATGGCTGCGGTGCACCCTCTTATACCCGCCTCATGAAGTCCTTCGCGTAAGCGTGGTCTCGCATCGGCGCGTATCGATGTCGCTCCATTTCGCCGCGTAACGGCCGCAGATCACCGCGAGACTTGTATTGTGTACCTAGGGGTGGTACATTGATACAAAGTGGAATTGCGCCTTGATCGTGAACTTCCGGGACGAGTGGCTGCACGCCTTTTTTGTCGAAGACAGGCGATCGCGGAATATTCCGCCCGATCTCGAAAATCGTCTGTTCCGGAAACTGCAAATGATCGATGACGCGACAACGGATCAGGACTTGCGCGTGCCACCCAGCAATCACTTCGAGAAACTGCGCGGCAAACTGGCCGGATTCCACGCGATCCGCGTAAACAATCAGTGGCGGCTGGTCTTTCGATGGAACGGCGGCAACGGCAAGGCGGAAGACATTTATCTCGACGACCACAGCTACAAATGAGGCGAACCATGCTGACGACAAAGCGCAAACCGGCTACGGTCGGCGAGATACTGGTGGAAGAGTTTATGCGGCCGATGGGGCTGACCCAGGCGGTCTTGGCCGAAGCGATGGGCGTGCAGCGCAAGCATGTGAACGAGTTGTGCAATGATCGTCGGAACGTAACGGCGGCTACCGCCCTCATCCTGGCGCGGGTGTTCGGCAACAGCCCCGATTTCTGGCTGAATGTTCAGCGCCGGAGCGATCTGTGGGAAGCAATGAACAGCCCCCGCGAGCGCAAACGGATCGGGCGCGCGAAACCGCTGGGCGTAGCGGCGTGAATTAAATATTCCGGCGGAAGTATTGCTTCGTCCGTATCACACGGGGCGGGGGTGAAAATGGTAGTGGGAGTGGCAAACCACAAGAATCTCCAAAATAATTATGTTGCCGAAATTTGCGAGTAGGTGAGCGGGGGGACAGCTCATCCCAAGTCGAAGAACAATATTCAATCCTTTGCCCAAATAGGTACCCAACGCTCGAGCACGAGCGGCAAACGATCTTGACCGGCGCGGCTAGCTGCTTCTTGCGAAGCATAAGCAGTCGGACTATTCCGGCTCGCTTGCGCCACGGCGCAGCCCGTTCTGAAGAGGTTAGAGCATGCTCTAGCCCCTGTAATCGAGGTTTTTTCAACCAAGAGGAACACGATGAAAGCGCTCGTGAAATCTAAGGCGGAGGAAGGTATCTGGCTGCAAGACGTGCCAGAGCCGACTTACGGCATCGACGACGTCCTGATCAAGGTGCTGAAGACCGGAATCTGCGGCACCGACATACACATCTACAATTGGGATGCGTGGGCGCAAAAGACGATCAAGATCGGCACCGTGACAGGCCACGAATTCGTCGGCCGGGTCGCCGCCGTCGGCAGCAATGTGAAGAGTCACAAGATCGGCGATCTGGTCAGCGCCGAGGGCCATATCGTCTGCGGTTATTGCCGCAATTGCCTGGCCGGCCGCCGCCATCTTTGTGCCAATACGCTGGGCGTCGGCGTCAATCGCAATGGCGCCTTCGCCGAATATGTCGTCGTCCCCGATATGAACATGTGGAGCTGCGATGCCAAGGTGCCGGCCGAGCTTTATGCCATCTATGATCCGCTGGGCAACGCCGCGCACACCGCTTTGTCTTTCGATCTGGTCGGCGAGGACGTGCTGATTACGGGCGCGGGACCGATTGGCGCCATGGCCGTGATGATGGCGCAGAAGGCGGGCGCGCGATACGTCGTCGTCACCGACATCAACGAATACCGCCTCGACCTCGCCAAGAAGATGGGCGCTACCGCGGTCGTCAACGTGAAAGTGGATAAGCTCGAAGAGGTGATGAAAAGCCTCGGCATGCAGGAAGGTTTCGATGTGGGCCTGGAAATGTCGGGCAATCCGGCGGGTCTCAATCAGATGATCGCGACCATGGCGCATGGCGGAAAAATCGCCATGCTCGGCATCCAGCCCGAGCCAACCGGCATCGACTGGAACTCCGTCGTCTTCAAAGGGCTTACCATCCGTGGCATCTATGGGCGGATGTTTGGCGAGACTTGGTACAAGCTCACTTCCATGATCCAAAGCGGTATGGATATCTCGCCGATTATCACGCACCGCTTCTCCTATAGGGATTTCCAGAAGGGCTTCGATGTCATGCGTTCGGGCAATTCGGGAAAAGTCATTCTCGATTGGAGCGAACTATGACCCTGGATGAATCGCTGCGCGTAGATCTTGCCGCCATGGAAAAGGCCGGCACGCTGAAGACCTTCCGCCACATCACCGGTCCAATGGATACCGAAGTGACGATGGCGGAGAAATCCGGACCCGTGCTGGTGCTGTCGTCCAACAATTATCTCGGACTTTCCCATCATCCCGAAGTCGTCGCGGCCGGAAAAAAGGCACTGGACGATTTCGGCGCCGGCACGGCGTCGGTCCGCTTCATTTGCGGCACGTTTTCCATTCACGACCAGATCGAAATAGCGATCGCCAGGCTGTCGAATACGGAAAAGGCGCTGACCTATGTTTCCTGCTGGGCGGCCAATACGGGTCTGATGCCGGCCATCGCGGGCGCCGACGATGCGCTGGTGTCCGACGAACTCAACCATGCCTCGCTAATCGATGGCTGCCGCGGCGCCAAAGCGAAACGGCTGGTCTATAAGCATTCCGACATGAAAGACCTCGAAGCCAAACTGAACAAGGCAAAAGGCGCGCGGCGGCTTTTCATCGTCACCGACGGGGTTTTCAGCATGGAAGGCGATATCGCCCGCCTGCCGGACATCATCTCGCTGGCGCAAAAATTCAACGCCGCCATCATCCTGGATGATTCGCATGGCGTCGGTGTAATGGGCCCGCACGGTCGCGGCACGGCCGAGCATTTCGGCGTTGAAGGCAAGATCGACATCGTCACCGGGACGCTCGGCAAGGCGCTGGGCGGCGCGGCGGGCGGTTATGTGGCGGGATCCAAGACGCTGGTGGAATACCTTACCCAGGTGTCGCGCCCGCAATTATTCTCCAACGCGTTGCCGGCGACCATCGCGGCCAGTGCGATGAAGGCCATCGAGATCCTGGAGCGCGAACCGCAGCGCGTCGAACGCCTGCACGCGATTACGCGAAGAATCCGCGAGGGACTCAAGGCGCGCGGTTTCAAACCGCTCGAGGGTCCGTCGGCGATCGTGCCGATCATCGTCGGCGATACCGCCTTTGCCATCCGCATGAGCAAGGAACTGTTAGCGGAAGGCATCTTCATCACCGGCTTCGGTTATCCTGTCGTTCCGGAAGGCACGGCGCGGCTGCGCATCCAGGCCTGCGCCTCTCTGACGGACGTTCAGGTCGAATTTGCCCTGGAAACATTCGAGAGGGCTGGGCGCAAGCTCGGCATCATCTAGGCCCTGTTTACATAGTCCTCGCGAGCCGCGTTTCGAGCGAAAATCGCTCGGATGGCAGGAGAAGCCCGAAGAGCGTATCGGGCAATACGGTCGAGGGCTTCGACACACCAGCCGGCGCCCGGGCGCGAAGCGCCCTAATTATATGATTGGCGCGCAAAGCGCGCCGGGCGCCGAAACCCTTCGGGACGCGCCGATTTTGCCCGACCGGTTTGTAGCCGCGCTTGCCCGATGTCCCGCATCGCGCTGCGCGCGGCTCCTGCCGGAGCGGGCAAAATCGGCAGCGTCGCGGCCGTGACGACTATGTAAACAGGGCCTGCGGCGCATTGCGGGTCCGGCCCCACTTTGCTAAGCACAACCCAGCATTTTTCAGGGATTCCGCCCGCTATGGTTCAGTTCACCTTGCCCAGAGGAAGCAAACCCAAAAAGGGCAAGAAGTGGCCCGGCCCCAAAGAGGCAAACGGCAAGAAGGCCAAACGCAGCAAGGAATTCCGCGTTTATCGCTACGACCCGGAAGAGGGCGGCAATCCGCGGGTCGACATCTACACGGTGGACCTCAAGAGCTGCGGTCCGATGGTCCTGGATGCCCTGATCAAGATCAAAAACGAGATCGACCCGACTCTGACGTTCCGCCGTTCTTGCCGCGAAGGGGTCTGCGGCTCCTGCGCCATGAACATCGCCGGCTCCAACACCTTGGCCTGCACCAAAGCCATCGAGGACGTCTCCGGGCCGGTCGCTCTCTATCCGCTACCGCATATGCCGGTGGTCAAAGATCTCGTGCCCGACATGACGCATTTCTATGCGCAATATTCGTCGATCAAACCCTATCTGCAGACCAAATCGGCCGAACCGGAGACCGAGTGGAAGCAGTCGCCGGAAGACCGCGCCAAACTCGACGGTCTTTACGAATGCATCCTGTGTGCCTGCTGTTCGACGTCGTGCCCGAGCTATTGGTGGAACTCAGACCGATATCTCGGTCCCGCCTCGCTGCTGCAATCCTATCGCTGGCTGGCCGATAGCCGCGACGAGATGACCGGCGAGCGGCTCGACGATTTGGAAGATCCCTTCCGGCTCTACCGCTGTCACACGATCATGAATTGCGCCAACACCTGCCCGAAGAGTCTCAATCCCGCCAAAGCCATCGGCGACATCAAGCAGATGTTGGTCAAGCGGAGCGTGTAAGCTATACTTCTCGCATGACGCGCGTGAACGCCGCATTGCTGGCCGGGGTCGTGACCATATTGCTGGTTGCGGCCTTTGCAGCCCTGTTCGGGTTGCTGGACGGCACTATTCTGGAGCGCTTTCAGGCACCGCTTTTCGTATTAGGGGTGATCGTGTTTGTCATCATCGTTCCGATTGCACAATGGCGGATGCGCAGGACGAAACGGCATGACGAGCTGGCAAAGATTAAGCCCCTGCCTGCTTCGGAGCGCCTGAAAACCCCGCGCGCATTTTGATCATCTGCCACATCAAGCCGCCGGCAATATTGGTCAGCTTGCCTTGCGGATTGGCCCCTACGGCCTTAGCGACCATCTAAGTCAGCTTTTGGATATGACGCTCGCGGTAGAGCCGCAGCATCGTGCCGGACCCGATGCGCACATAGGTTTGCCGCACATAGGGGATCTGGTGTTCCATTTGTGCCGGAACGCTGGCGCAGTAGTAAGCGAAGGCCAGCTCGTCATCGTCTGATTCGTTTACCCGGCCAAATGCCACCAGCAGCTTCTTCCAGAAGGGCAAGTCCGGTTCGTCCTGTTTATGAAGAGTCTCGAAGAACAGCTTGTAATGACGGAATTCGTCGGCGGCGACGCGCCCGGCAATTTCCTTCAGAACGGGTTCCTCCGTGGCGTCCCGGATGGCGGTGTAATAGGACGAGGTGCCGCTTTCCACCACGCAGCGTGCGATCATCTCACCGCGGCGCGACCCGCGCACCGACGTCGCGTCCGTTGCCCCGAAATGCTCCGGCCGGTAGCCCTTGCGAAAGCGTTCGAAGGCTTCTTCCAGCTTGAAGGTCGGATCGGCCATCTCGGCCCAGCGGCCCAGAGTCTTGCCGTGCTGCGTCTCCTCGCGTCCCCATTCTTCGATCGAAGCCATGATTTCGGGACCGTCGCCTTGGAATACGCGCTCCAGATAGGTCACATAGTCCGGGGCGTTGTACTCAACCAGCGCCGCAGCTTTGATGGCGACCAACAGCCAAGGCTCGACCTTGGAGGCATCGAACCGGGACCAGTCGATGTCATCGGGGCTCCAGCCCTGTGTGTAAACCGCACCATCCGCCATAGGGCAAGAACACCTTTCCGCTGCACTGCAACCTAACCTTATATCAAATATAGGGCAGTTGTTTAGAGCGTCCAGGGATGGAACGTATCAGGAGCTAACTGATCCCACGCAGGGATTTGAGAAATTCTAGGCATTCCAGCGCCTTGGCGCTTTCCGTCTCGCTCTTGGCGCGGGCAAGATCTTCTTCGGCGTGTTTTATCCGCACATCCAAGGCCGCCGGAGTCATTTCACCGACGGGCACGGCGTCTTCCGCGAGCACTGTCAACTTCTCCGGCGTCACTTCCGCAAAGCCGCCGATGACATAGAAGCGCTGATTGCCTTTGCTGCCGCCTTTCACATCGATCACGCCGGGGCGCAGCGTCGAGATCAGCGGCATATGGCCTTCCATCACGCCCATATCGCCTTCCGTGCCGGGAATGGTGACCATCTCGGCCACGTCGGAGAGAAGCAGCCGCTCGGGCGAAACGAGGTCGAAGGCGATCGTGCCGGTCATCTTTTATGCCGCTTCCGCTGCTAGCTTCTGTGCCTTGGCCACGGCGTCTTCGATGGTGCCGACCATGTAGAACGCCGATTCCGGCAAGTGATCGTATTCGCCGTTCACAACCGCTTTGAAACTGCGGATCGTGTCTTTCAGATCGACGAAGATGCCGGGGAAGCCGGTGAACACTTCCGCCACATGGAAGGGTTGGGACAGGAAGCGCTCGAGCTTGCGGGCGCGGGCGACGGCAACTTTGTCTTCTTCCGAAAGTTCGTCCATGCCCAAGATGGCGATGATGTCCTGCAAGCTCTTATAACGCTGCAAGGTCTCCTGCACCTGACGGGCGACTTCATAGTGCTCTTGGCCCACGACGCGCGGATCGAGAATGCGCGATGTGGAATCCAGCGGATCCACGGCGGGATAAATGCCCTTTTCGGCGATGGAGCGCGACAGCACGGTGGTGGCGTCCAAATGAGCAAAGGAGGTGGCGGGCGCCGGATCGGTCAGATCGTCGGCCGGCACGTAGATGGCCTGCACCGAGGTGATCGAGCCCTTGTTCGTCGTCGTGATGCGTTCCTGCAATTCGCCCATGTCGGTGGCCAGCGTCGGCTGATAGCCCACCGCCGAGGGAATGCGGCCGAGCAAGGCGGACACTTCCGAACCTGCTTGGGTGAAACGGAAAATGTTGTCCACGAAGAACAGCACGTCCTGGCCCTGGTCGCGGAAATACTCGGCGACCGTGAGGCCGGAGAGACCGACACGCGCGCGCGCGCCCGGCGGCTCATTCATCTGGCCGAACACCAGCGCGCATTTTGATCCCACCGCGGAGCCCTTCTTTGGGTCTTTGTTCACGCCGGATTCGATCATCTCGTGGTAGAGATCGTTGCCTTCGCGCGTGCGCTCGCCGACGCCGGCGAACACCGAATAACCGCCATGCTTCTTGGCAATGTTGTTGATGAGTTCCTGGATAATGACGGTCTTGCCGACGCCGGCGCCGCCGAACAACCCGATCTTGCCGCCGCGCGCATAGGGCGCCAAGAGGTCGATGACCTTGATGCCCGTAACCAGCACCTGCGATTCCGTCGATTGGTCGGTGAAGGAAGGAGCTTCTGCGTGGATCGGCCGGCGCTCGACGCCTTCGATCGGACCGCACTCATCGACCGGTTCGCCGATCACGTTCATGATGCGCCCGAGCGTGCCTTCGCCCACCGGAATGGCGATGGCAAGGCCGGTATCGGTAACCGATTGACCGCGGACCAGACCGTCGGTGGTGTCCATCGCAATCGTGCGTACCGTTGACTTGCCCAGATGCTGTGCCACTTCGAGCACCAGCCGGTGGCCGTTGTTGTCGGTTTCGAGCGCGTTCTGGATCTCCGGCAGATGGCCGCCGTCGAACTGGACGTCGACCACCGCGCCGGTGACCTGCGTCACCCGGCCCAACTTGTTGCTATCGGTCATGGCGTTCATGGCACTCTCTTCCTTTCAACCAGCAACACGACGCTTGCGCGCCATGCCGAAAATGGAAGAGGTCGGATAGGGTGACTTAGACTTCGACGAGATCGAGCCGGCGTTCGATGCGGCCAAGCCGCTCGTCAAACCTGTCCATCCGTCCATTGAGCGCAGCAAACTGTATCAGTTGCTGCCCCAAAAGATTCTCAACGGCGGACATCCTGACCTTGAGATCGCCGACATCTTGTTCCATGCGCTCTTGCGATGCTCGCGTTTTGCGCAACAACTCCAGAACCAGATTTTCGGTCTCTTCAGTCATAAGTCTATCTTACCCTATCAACCTCCAATAACAAAATTTGTTCCTTACCAACCGTTTAGAGCACTGTCAGCGTAATCGGTACATTGCCCCGTGTGGCCCTGGAATAGGGGCAAATTGTGTGGGCATCGTCGAGCAATGCCTTGACCGCTGCCTTGTCGGCGCCCGGTACGGACAGTGTGATGTCGACTTTCAGCGCGAAGCTGATTTCGTCCTTGTCGAGCGTCACCTGAACGCCGACCACGGCTTTTGCGGGATCGATGCCATGCTTGCGGCCCAGCGCAATGACCGCCTGGTTGAAGCAGGCCGAGTAACCGAGCGCGAAAAGTTGCTCCGGATTGTGCCCGTCGCCGGCGCCGCCCAATTCTTTGGGGAACGACATCGAAAGCGCCAGCGTTCCGCCGTCGAGATGGGCGCGGCCTTCGCGGCCGCCCTTGCTTGTAGATTTCGTCGTGTAGGCCATGGTCGTTCTCCTCTTACAGCGCTTCCGCGCCCGAGATGATTTCGATCAATTCCTTGGTGATTTGCGCTTGGCGCGTTCGATTGTAGACCAGCGTCAGCTTGTCGATCACTTCGCCTGCGTTGCGCGTGGCGCCGTCCATAGCGGTCATCTTGGCGCCGAATTCGCCCGCGACGTTTTCCAGCAAGGCGCGGAAAATCTGCACGCTGACATTGCGCGGTAGCAAATCCGCCAGAATTTCCTGTTCGTCCGGTTCGTATTCGTAGACCGTCGCATCGGCCGCAGTTTTCACGTCTTCGATCGGAGCCGGGATCAATTGCTGCAGTGTGGGAACCTGGGTGATGACCGATTTGAACCGCGAATAAACGATGGTCGCGACATCGAAATCTCCTTCGTCGAACATCGCCAGCACGCGCTTGCCGATGTCATGGGCATTGGAGAATCCGATGCGCTTGATGGAGGTGAATTCGACGGTATCGACGATCAGCGCGCTATATTGCCGCCGCAGCTGGTCGCGGCCCTTGCGGCCGACGCAGAGGATCAGAACCTTTTTGCCGTCCTGCTGCAGCGCTTCGATCTTCTGTTTGGCGAGTTTGACGATGTTGGTGTTGAAGCCGCCGCACAGACCGCGATCGGAGGTTGCCACGATCAGCAGCTGAGTTTTGTCGTCGCCGGTGCCCGTCAACAGCTTTGGCGCGCCGGGATTGCCTTTCAGACCGCCCGCCAAGCTGGCGATCACCGCGCTCATCTTTTCGCAATAAGGCCGCGCCGCATCCACCGCCTCATGCGCGCGGCGCAGCTTCGACGCCGCGACCATCTGCTGGGCCTTTGTGATCTTGCGCGTCGCCTTGACCGAAGCGATGCGATTGCGGAGCGACTTAAGGCTGGCCATTACGCAAAGTCTTTCGCGAAGGCATCGAGGATCGCCTTTACTTTGGCTTCGATTTCCGGCGTCAACGTTCCGCCCGTGCGAATGGCATCGAGCACATCCTGATGCCTGCCGCGCATCAAGCGCAGAAGGTCGGTTTCGAAGCGGCCGATATTGTGCACGGCAAGCTTGTCCAAATATCCGCGCATACCGGCATAGAGCGAGATGACCTGCTCTTCGACGGGCATCGGCGTGAATTGCGGCTGCTTGAGCAATTCGGTGAGGCGCGCGCCGCGGTTGAGCAGACGCTGCGTGGAGGCGTCCAGATCGGATCCGAACTGCGCAAAGGCCGCCATTTCGCGGTATTGCGCCAGCTCCAATTTGATCGAGCCGGCCACTTGTTTCATCGCCTTCACCTGGGCGCTCGATCCCACGCGACTGACCGAGATGCCGACATTCACCGCCGGACGGATGCCCTGATAGAAGAGCTCCGTCTCGAGGAAGATTTGTCCGTCGGTGATCGAAATCACATTGGTCGGAATATAGGCCGACACGTCATTGGCTTGCGTTTCGATCACGGGCAGAGCGGTCAGCGAGCCTGAGCCGAAATCCTTGTTCAGCTTCGCGGCGCGTTCCAGCAAGCGAGAATGCAGATAGAAAACGTCGCCGGGATAGGCTTCGCGGCCTGGCGGGCGGCGCAGCAAGAGCGACATCTGGCGGTAGGCGACGGCTTGCTTCGACAGATCGTCATAGATGATCAGCGCATGCATGCCGTTGTCGCGGAACCATTCGCCCATGGCACAACCGCCGAACGGGGCCAGGAACTGCAAGGGCGCGGGTTCCGAGGCCGTCGCGGCGACGACGATGGTGTATTCCATGGCGCCCGCGTCTTCGAGTGTCTTGACGATCTGCGCCACGGTGGAGCGTTTTTGGCCGATGGCGACATAGATGCAATAGAGCTTCTTGTTCTCGTCGCCACTCTCGTTGATTTTCTTTTGGTTGATGATCGTATCGACAATGATCGCCGTTTTGCCGGTCTGGCGGTCGCCGATGATCAGCTCGCGCTGGCCGCGGCCGATCGGAATCAGCGAATCGATCGCCTTAATGCCGGTTTGCATCGGCTCGTTCACCGAGCGGCGCGGAATGATGCCCGGCGCCTTCACATCGACGCGGCGACGCTCGGCGAAACCTTCGATCGCGCCTTTGCCGTCGATCGGGTTGCCCAGCGGATCGACGACGCGGCCGAGCAGGGCCTTGCCGACCGGAACGTCCACGATGGCGCCGGTTCGCTTGACCGTATCGCCTTCCTTAACGGTGATATCCGAGCCGAAGATCACGACGCCGACATTGTCGGATTCGAGATTGAGCGCCATGCCTTTGATGCCGCCATCGAACTCGACCATCTCGCCGGCCTGCACATTGTCGAGGCCATAGACGCGCGCGATGCCGTCGCCGACGGACAGGACTTGCCCGACTTCGCTGACTTGCGCTTCGGAGCCGAAATTTTGGATCTCACGCTTCAAGATGGCGGAGATTTCGGCCGGTTGGATATTCATCTGTATCGTTCCTTCACTCGTATTTTCTATCCGGGGGCGGGATTTAACTGCCTCTCATTGCTACGCGCAGGCCATTCAGCTTGGTGCGTAGCGAGGAATCGATCATGCGCGAGCCCACTTTGACGACGAGACCGCCGAGAAGCGTGGGATCGACGCGCGCGGTCAGCCGGGGCTCGCGGCCGAGGCGGGACTTGAGCGCTTGTTTGAGTTCCGCGGTTTCTTGGGCATTGAGCGTGCGTGCGGATGCGACTTCGGCGTCGATTTCGCCGTGCTGGCGTGCAACGAGCGCCTCATAAGCGCGGATAATGCCGAGCAGCAGGAAAAGCCGCCGCTTGGCCGTCAACATCAGCACGAACCGTGTGCTCAAGGGCGCGGCGCCCATTTCTTGCAGCAACGCGGCCATGCCTTTTTTCTGTTCGTCGCGGCTGAACACGGGCGCATTGACGAGGCGGGCGAGATCGGGGCTTTCGGCGATCATGATCCGCAAGGCGCTGAAATCGCGCCCCACGGTCTCCATGGATCTCTCTTCCAAGGCTAACTCGAAGACGGCAAGCGCATAGCGCCCAGCAATCCCGGAATTATGAGCTTCGTTTGCCACGCGCTCTCCGTTTCATGGGAGCTATCGGAACGCGCTCCGAAAACTCGCCACAAGTGATTGATTCGAGAAAGAAATTCACTCACGCGAACGAATCTAAATCCGCGCGCGCGCTGGCCTTAGCATGGGCAAGGGAGCGCACGCAACAATTGGCGCAAAGTTGCGGTGTCGCGGGGTCAAGCCGGTCTGTGAACGGGACCTCAAAAAGCTCCCCGCAACGCGACTCAACGCACGCCGTTCAAAACACGCGAGAAACGGAATTCGGTCAGCCACTCCCATATCGCGTCGACGTTCTTGAAGTCTACCGAGCCGATCACGACGAAAGCCCGGCCGACCAAATTGCCGATGGGAACATATCCGACGCCTGGTTCGGAGGACACACCGGGAATGCCCTGAACGCTGCCGTCTTGCGAAACGCGGCTGTCCGTCGAGTCATCGCGATTGTCGCCCATCATGAAAAGGCAGTTCTTGGGCACGACATACACGCCCGTGTTGTCGAGAGGGCCATCCCATTGCCATTTGTAGATCGGATGTTCGCGTCCGTCTGGAAGAGTCTCAATGTATTTGGGCACGTCGAGTTTACGCCCATCGCTCATCTCCACTTCGCCGGTGCCGGCTTCGCGCAAGGGAAGTTCGCGGCCATTGATCCACAGCCGGCCTTGCTTCATCTGAATCTGATCGCCGGGCAGACCGATAACGCGTTTGACATAGGTGACGGAAGTTTCGCGGGGCAGGCGAAACACCACCACATCACCGACCGACGGCATATGTTCCAGAAAGCGTCCTTTTGGTGTGGGCCCATTTACGAACGGGATCGAATAGCGGCTGTAGCCATAGGGGAATTTGGCCGCGAAGACGGCATCGCCGATTGCCAGCGTCGGTTGCATCGATCCCGAGGGGACATAGAAGGGCTGGGCGATCGCCGTCGTGGCGCTGAACACCAATGCCACGCTGAGCACGGGCTCTTTGATCCAGTTCAGCGTGGCGCGCACGTCTTTGCGGGCAAAGAACGCGGTCACGGGCGCCCAAAGGGCCAAGGCCTCGTCGCGCAGCTTATTCAGCCAGTTTGTTTGGTCAGATTTCATGGGTAGGCGCCTTGGTCCATTTCCTTACCAGATGTCGGGTTTTTCGCCGGCGATTTCAAGCCTATCCATAAAGGTCTTCATGCCGGGAAGACAATCCGTCCAGGTTCTTTCATAATCCTCAACCAACCGGAGGTGCCCATGAACCCTATGCTCGTTCGCGCTTCGTTATTGTCGCTTCTGCTCTGTGCTCCTGCCCATGCGGCGCTCACAGTGGGCGCCACCGCCCCGGATTTCACCACCAAAGCCTCGTTGGCCGGCAAGGAATTCGATTTTTCGCTGGGCGATGCCCTGAAGAAAGGACCGGTGGTCCTTTATTTCTATCCGGCGGCGTTCACCAAGGGCTGCACCGCCGAGGCGCATGAATTCGCCGACGCCACGGACAAATTCAAGGCGTTGGGCGCAACCGTGATCGGCGTCAGCCACGACGATGTGGCAACGCTCGACAAGTTCTCCGTCAGCGAATGCCGCAACAAATTCGCCGTCGCGG
This sequence comes from uncultured Alphaproteobacteria bacterium, assembly GCA_963766355.1. GTDB lineage: Bacteria > Pseudomonadota > Alphaproteobacteria > Micropepsales > Micropepsaceae > Rhizomicrobium. Next base: position 18,993 of record CAVXZV010000018.1, on the reverse strand, counting down.
CCGATCCCACTGGCGCCGTCATCAAACAATACGATGCCGCGATGACGGGAAACCCCGCTTACGCCGACCGGATATCCTACGTCATCGGGACGAACCATAAGGTGACGTTCTCCTACAAGAACGGCGACTATATGCACCATGTCGAGTTGACGATGGAGGCCGTGAAGGACTGGCGCGCGACGCACCATAAGCATCATGCTTGACGGGCGGCGCGGCGGGCGTAGAACGCTGTCATGTCGCGCAAGCTCAGCCAGCTAGGTCATCGCGTTCCCCAGCCCAAATCGCCGGGCGAGGCGAAGCTGGAAGCTGTCGCGAACCCGCATCCGGAAAGCGACTACCTGGTGCGCTTTACCGCGCCGGAGTTCACCTGTTTGTGTCCGGTCACCGGTCAGCCGGATTTTGCGCATTTCGTCATCGACTATGTGCCGGGCGGAAAGCTTGTTGAATCAAAATCTTTGAAGCTGTTCTTGAACAGTTTTCGTAGTCATGCGGCGTTCCACGAAGACACCACGCTGATGGTCGCCAAGCGCGTTGTGGCCGCAATCAAGCCCAAATATCTGCGCATCGCGGGCTACTGGTATCCGCGCGGTGGCATGCCGATCGACGTGTTCTGGCAGACGGGTAGGCTGCCCAATTGTGTCTGGCTTCCCGATCCCGGCGTCTCGCCTTATCGCGGACGGGGATGAGCGGCCAGTTTCTCGCATTCTTCATGGCGATGACAGGCCACGACGTGATCGTTGACCATGCCGACGGCTTGGGCGAAGGCGTAGATAATCACCGGGCCGCAAAAATTGAAGCCGCGCTGTTTCAGCTCTTTCGCCAAGGCCTCGCTCATCTTGGTTTGGGTGGGGATTTGCTTTGACGATTTGTAGCGGTTGACACGCGGCCTTCCGTCGACATGCTTCCAAATCATCTGCGAAAAGCCGCCTGGTTCCTTTTCTTGGATCTCAAGCCAAAGCTGCGCGCCTTTGATCGCCGCTTTGATCTTGGCATTCGAGCGGATGATGCCTTCGTTCTTCATCAGCCGCTCGAAATCGCGTTTGCCGTAACGCGCGATCTTTTCGGGATCGAAACCGAGAAATGCTTTACGGAAATTCTCGCGTTTGCGAAGGATCGTGATCCAGGAAAGACCCGCCTGGAATCCGTCGAGCACCAGCTTCTCATAGAGCGCCCGGTCGTCGAACTCGGGCACGCCCCATTCCGTGTCGTGATAGGCGACGTAAAGCGGGTCGTCGCCCGGCCAGTGGCAGCGAACGACGCTGTCGCTCAACGTTTTTTGGCCTTCCGCTTCGCCTTTTTCTTCGGCGCGGCTTTTTTCGCGGTCTTCTTGGCGGTCTTCTTTGCCGATTTTTTGGCCGGCGCGGGTTTGGCTCTTTTTGCTTTGCGCACTTTTGGTTGCGGCGTCAGCGTGGCTTCCAGTTTGTTGCCGTCGAGATCGAAGACAAAGGCGCCATAATATTCCGGGCCGTAATCGGGGCGCGGGCCCGGCTCGCCATTGTTGCTGCCGCCATGGGCGAGGGCGACCTCATGGAACTTGTTCACATGTGCCTTGGTGCGGGCGACGAAGCCGACATGCACGCCGTTGCCGACGGTTGCGGCACTGCGATTGTGGGGAAGCTGCACCCAGAATGCCGGGCTGTCTTCGCCATACGCGACGGCGTAGGGCATGAATTCCATAACCCGCTTGTAGCCCAAAGCGCCCAGCACGGCGTCGTAGAATGCCGCGGCGCGCTCGACATCGCTCACGCCGACGGAAACATGATGCAGCATCAAAGCCTCCTCTTCGAATGGAATGTGGACTCTGAACAGCGCAGCGTCTGCGTCAAGTGAAAAGCCAAGACGGTTTGGTCAGCGTAACGGCGACACCTCCCGCAGCGAGCGCCGCATCGCCGGCCTCCGCAAACCGGCCCAGTCTGATCAGCGCAAAGCCGCGCGGCCCATAGACCGAGGTGATAAAACCGATTTCCTGTCCATCGGCGGTTACGGGAACGTCTGCCGGCAAGGGGCTGCCGTCTGCCGATCCGACAGGCAGGAGCCGTTTGCGAGCCGTGCCGCGGTGTTTCATGCGGGCCGTGAGTTCCTGACCCACATAACAACCCTTGTCGAAGGCGACGGCGTGCAACTCGTCCAATCCGGCATCCAGAGCGAACATCTTGTCCGACCCGAAATCGGCCCCTTCCGGTATGCCCAAATCGAGCCGGCGGGACTGATAGTCCGCGGTTCCGGGAGACATCTCGGCCAGGGGGCGAATCATACGCCTTGGCAAGGCAGTGTGCCGCGGGTCGGCGAGGTCCGCTTCGGGACCCACGACCACGCCTAGGTCGTCGCGCGCCCTGATCTCGAGCTTGGCTCGCAATTTGTAGAGCGACAGCCTCCTGACCAAGGCATCGCGTATCTCCCGGCGGCAATCTATGAGAAGTCCGTCTTGATCTTGCACGATAAGAAAATCGAACAAGATTTTGCCTTGCGGCGTTAGCAGCGCGGCATAGAGAGGGCGGCCTGGCGCAACTGCCTGCACGTCATTTGTCACAAGTCCCTGTAAGAATGCGCGGGCTTCGGGCCCGGAAACGGCAATCACGGCGCGGTCTGTCAGTTCGGCAATCATCACCTAGGAAGTAATCGTCCGGGGCTCCGTTGCCAAGCCGGGCCGCCCGTCTTACTTCTTGGCGCATGACGGATACGTTCGATCTTTTGATCCGGGGCGGAGTTTGCGCGACGCCGAACGGTATTGGCGAGGCCGATATCGGCGTGCGGGACGGCAGAATTGCCGCTATCGGCGCCTTAGGCTCCGCCAAAGCGACGGAAATCTTCGAGGCGAAGGGGTTGCATGTCCTTCCCGGCGTGATCGATACCCAAGTCCATTTCCGCGAGCCCGGCAACGAGCACAAGGAAGATCTGGAGAGTGGCAGTCGCGCGGCTGTTCTGGGCGGCGTCACCGCGGTCTTCGAAATGCCCAACACGACGCCGCCGACGACAACGCGCGTCGCGATCGCCGACAAGCTGGCGCGCGCCGAGGGACGCATGCATTGCGACTACGCGTTCTACGTTGGGGCGACCCCCGCCAATGTCGGCGCCTTGTCGGTATTGGAGCGCCTACCCGGCGTGTGCGGCGTCAAAGCCTTTCTGGGATCGTCCACCGGCACGCTGTTGCTCGATCAAGAGGATACGATCCTGGCGGCCTTGCAGGGCAGTACACGACGCATGGCCGTTCATTCGGAAGATGAGACGCGGCTGCGGCAGCGAAAACATCTGGCTGTCAAAGGCGATGTCGCCACGCATCCTGTTTGGCGCGATGTCGAAACGGCACGGGCATCCACCGAGCGCGTGCTGCGCTTGGCGCGCCAGGCGGGCCGGCGGCTGCATGTTCTTCACGTCACGACGGCCGACGAATTGCCGCTTTTGGCCGCCGCGCGCGATCTCGCGACCGTGGAAACCACACCGCAGCATCTCACACTTGCCGCGCCCGAATGCTACGAGCGGCTTGGCAGCTATGCCCAGATGAATCCACCGATCCGCGAGGCCCATCACCGCGAGGCACTTTGGAAGGCGGTCAGCGAAGGCTTGATCGACGTGATCGGGTCCGATCATGCACCGCATGCGCGCGCGGAAAAAGAAAAGACCTATCCCGACACGCCGTCCGGAATGCCTGGCGTACAGACACTGGTGACGATCCTGCTCGATCACGTGCATGCGGGGCGGCTGTCCTTGGAGCGTTTCGTCGATCTGACGAGCAGCGGCGCGGCGCGGATTTTCGGCATCGCAGCCAAAGGGCGCATCGCACGCGGCTATGACGCGGATTTCACGATCGTCGATTTGAAGGCAAAAAAGAAAATCGAGAATTCCTGGATTGCGTCAAAATGCGGCTGGACGCCCTTCGACGGCATGGAGACGACCGGCTGGGCGCTGGCGACGATCATTCGCGGAACAACGGTGATGCGCGACCGCGCCCTCATAGCGGCCGGGCAAGGGACGCCGCTCCGCTTCGTCGAGACTTTGCCAGCTAGTTCAACGTGAACTCGCCCGCTGCCATTTTCAACTCGGCATCCGAAATCAGCCCACGCGCCGCGACGCGAACGGAATGCAGCCGCCCGTCGATGCGGGTTTCCCAGAAATGCAGAAACTTGTTGAGAACGGGAAACTTCGGGGCAAGGTCGAGTTCCTGCCAGATGAAGCTCTGTAAGACTGCCGGATGGTCGGGCAAATGATAGAGGATTTCCGCTGTAGTCAGCCGATAGCCACGCAATGAGAGTTCCAGTTTACGCATAACACCCCTCGTTGTTGTACGCCGTCCTCGCTGGGTAACGTTTCCATCCTGCCATAAGTTTCTTTGACAAAAGCTTGCACCGCTTTCCCTCCGCAAGTCGAGACTTGACTTGCCCATCGAGACAAATTGTTTGCGGACGGCAGCACTCGCGGACCATTAGTGCCAAGTGACAAATTAACGTTTGGCAAAAGTCCGGACCGGATTTGGACGCATAATCAGTCCACTGATGAATTGCACTTCGCCTTCGGGAACGATGTCCGGTGACAGGGTCCGGTGTTGCGCTGCGAGATAGTTCCGGCGTCCCATGACGGACGCGATGATCGCGTCGTCAAGTCGCAGGGAACCAGGACAAGACCTCACGATGCTGGGTGTCGCGCCGGGGGGCAAAAGGGACATCTCGCTTCTTGCCCCCGATTCCGTCTATATGCCGCGGGCGCGAGGTTCAAAAGGGTGGCTTGCGCAAGACAAGGACCTGAGGAAACTGTCGTTTATGACCTGTACGATTCCCTTAGTTTGTGATGCCAAATCCATTGGTTGCGTCCCGGCCCGATCCGGGTGGCGCCGCGGCGCCGAGATTTAGCCGGTATGGATTACATCGTCCTCATCGCGTATGGCTTTGCGTTCGGGCTCTTTGCGGCGGTTCCGATCGGGCCTGTGAATCTTCTTTGTATCCGCCGGACGCTGGAGCTGGGATCGCTTTATGGCTTCGTTGCGGGCCTCGGCGCTACCTGCGGCGATATGCTGTTCGCTATCGCGCTCGGCTTCGGTTTGACCGCGGTCAGGCAGTTTATCGCCGGATTCTCCTTTCCCCTTCAATTGATCGGCGGCTTGCTGCTGATATCGATCGGCGTGCGAACCTACTTTGCGAGGCCGGTCTCCAAGCTCGAGGTCAGAGTGGCGGCAAACGAGAACGGCAAGCGACCCGCGACGTTGGCCGGATCGATGGCCTCGACATTTGCCCTGACAATTTCCAACCCAGGTCCACCGCTTTTTTTCGTCAGTGTGTTTGCTTGGCTTACCGGGCGCCTCGGCAACAACCCCAGCTTTCTTGCCACCTCCATCGTCCTGATCGGCGTGGTCGCCGGCTCGGTGACATGGTGGGCGACGCTCGCGACCGGGGTCGGGCTCCTGCACGCGCAATTCACCGATAATGTCGTGCGGACGATCAACAAGGTGTCGGGATTTGTCATCGCGTGCTTCGGCATCGCAATTCTTGGCCATCTCGTATTTGGCCGGCTGTTTTGATCGGCTGTCGTGGTTAATCGGCTCCGGCGCGACGCGACTGTTACAAAAGCGACAAACAACCCTGCAACTGCAACGCTCCCGCGAGACAATTCTTTATGCCTAGGGCTGGCACGAAATCCCGCCCCTAACCAATTCGTCTGCCACATCTCCCAATTCCCGCCCGGCTGTGACATCATTTTCCCCAACAAATGGGTGGGGTAGCCGCATGACATCCGAAATCGCGGTCATGAACCAACGCGCGGTTGCGCTCGCAGCGGATTCAGCCGTGACCCTCATCGACGGCGGCACGGTTGTCGTGCGCAACGATCAGCGCAAACTATTCAACCTGGCGGACGGCCAGTCCATCGGTGTCATGTTTTTCGGTGTCGCCGACATTATGGGGCACCCCTGGGAACATTTGATCGAACATTTCCAGAAAAAGGCAAAACCGGGAAAGCTTCCGCATGTCCGCGACTACGCGGTGAAATTCATCGCAATGCTCGACAATCTGGAAGAATTCTTTCCGCGCGATCGTCAGAGAGACGATTACATGCGCCTGTTGGCCTCGGTATTTCGCTATGTGTTCCATCTGGCGCAATATCTGCGCGAAATCGGCGGAAACGAGCGCGCGCATGTTGGCGACACGGCAATTCTCGAAGAAGCCATCGCGACGGTCTGGCACGACTATCAATTCCGCGAGGACGGCAGCGTGCGCCGCAATCTGCCGTGCTTTCCAGCGGGCTTCGGCGAAGTCGTGGCGCGCGATTATGCCAGTGCCATCGATGAATTGATCGCCTATGGATTCTCCGCCTTCGAATTGAGCAATGCGGCGCGTCAGCAGCTGCGCGAGATCGGTGTGTTCTGTGTCATCAAAGATTTGTTCCTGGAAGACGTCACCGGGCTGGTGTTCGCCGGCTTCGGGACGGAAGAACGCTATCCGGTCGTGGTGACTTGCTTCCTGTCGGCGATTGTGGGCGGCATCGTCAAACGTGTCGAAGCAAGCGTGGACGCGATCGACACTGAAGTCCGCTCCAAAATCCGTGTTTTTGCCGACAGCGAAGTGACGAACGCCTTCATCCGCGGCATCGATTTTGGCCTCGAGCGGCGAGTTTACGGGACCATGCAGATGATGATGCAGGGCTTGGTCGATCATGTCGTCGGATCGTTCACCGGCGCCGATGCGGCGCAGCGCGAAAGCGTGCGCAAACAATTCCACACGCAATATTTGCCGCAGTATTTCAACGCCTTCCGCGGCATGATCGGGGACTACCAGCAACAGGTCTATATCAACCCCGTTCTGCGCGTGCTCGAGATCGCCGCCAGGCCGGAACTTGCGGAAACGGCCCGCGAACTTGTTGCCCTGAACATCTTCAAAAAGCGTATTACGGCGCAGCAGCAGACGGTCGGCGGTGCCATCGATGTTGCGGTCATCAGCCGCGAGGGCGGGTTCCAATGGTGGAACAAACAGGGCGGAGGAGCCTGAGATGGCGGAACACCCCAAATCCGACGATGCTTTGCGCCTGGTCAAAGGGGCGGAGCGCCTCGAGCGGTTGGCGCGCAGCCTGAAGGACGGCCAACTCGCCCGGACTCGTACCAAGATCGGCGCCCAGCCGCCTGTCAGCGAAGCGTTCGTCCTCAGCCCGGATGAGGCTTGGGCCAAGAAATACCGGACAAATTGCATCGGGCCGGTCTGTTTTCCCGCCGCGGGGTCCGATTTGCCCGCTTTCGCGAAATTTGCCCTCAAACCGGTGCCGCAAGCCACGAGCCACGACTTTTCGACCCCGGCGAAAGCCGCCGCGCCGCAACCGTCGCCCCGGACAACCCTTCAGGGCGAATCCGGACCGATTGGCCTAACCATTGGCAAGCCGATACGGCCCCGGTCGTGGCTCGTCAGGCTGCTGCGGGGGCGGTAATATCCGCGTCCCTGGATTAAGCTTGTTTGCGCAACCGCTTGCACGCGCTATGGGCTATTGTCCAAAACGACTTGGCTATGGGCTAATGTCCAAAACCACATGTGGGAATTTGAAGGAGCCTAAGGGATGGTGCGTTTCGGGATCATGCTTGCCGCCCTCGTCGCGGCCGCGACGATATCGGCGCAAGCCGCTGACAATTCGTTGAGCGCCGCCGCCAATGCGGCCTATTTGGCAGCCAATGCGAAGAAACCTGGCGTTGTCGTTCGGCCGAGCGGTCTGCAGTACCGCATCATTCACAACGGATTTGGCAAGCGGCCAGGACCGACGGATTACGTCACGGTGTACTACACCGGCAGCCTTATCAACGGGCGCGTCTTCGACGGCACCGAGCCGAACATGCCGACACGCTTCAAAGTCAACCAACTGGTCAGCGGCTGGACCGAGGCGCTGACGCTGATGCGGGTCGGCGATCATTGGCAAATCGTCCTGCCGGCCAAGCTCGGCTATGGCGAAGCGGGAACGCCGGACGGCACCATTCCGCCCAATCAGACGCTTGTTTTCGATCTCGAGTTGATCAAAGTCGTTCCGGCCAAAATGCGACCGCACAAGCCCGATGAAGATCCGGACAAGGTCGATGATAATGCGGATTTGGGTCCCGACGACGAGGCTCAATAACGCAGGCATAGCGCGGAGCGGGAACGATCGTGCTTAAGTCGATTTTCGGTCAATTCCGCCTGCGCCTGAACGGCGGCACGCTGCGAATTGCCGTCGCGTTATGTTTGGTGGTCGGCGCCAGTGCTCTGTTTTGGGCCAGTCGGGACTATACGGTCGTGGCGCCCGACTGGGACGGGCAGGTGCGTGGCGTCACCTATTATCCCAGCCATACGTTTTCAGAATCTCAGCATAAACATGTCTCCGCCGAGCGCCTCGATGCAGACATGGCGCAATTGTCCCGCATCACGGGTCATGTGCGCACCTATACCGTGTCGGGCGGTCTCGACAAGGTCCCAGAGATCGCGCGCCGCTACGGCTTGACGGTGTCGCTGGGTATTTGGATTGGTCCAGATCTCGATCTGAACGAAAAGGAAATCGACACCGCCTTAAAGGTAATTCTCTCCAACCGGCGCGTCATCGACCGTGTGATCGTCGGCAACGAAGCGATTCAGCGCGGCGACGTCACCTCCGACCAATTGAACGCCTATATCAAGCGCGTTCGCGATGCGTTGCCCGCGCGCATCAAGGTGACGACGGCGGAAACTTGGTCGACTTGGCTTTTGCATCCCGAGCTTGGCGAAAACATTGACGTCGTTTTCGTCCATCTGCTGCCTTATTGGGAAGGCACGGATGTGCGCGGTTCGCTGACCTTCCTCCAGCACGCTTACAACGATGTCCAGGAGGAATTTCCCGACAAGCCGATTATCATCGGCGAAGTGGGCTGGCCCTCCGAGGGGCGCAGCAGGAGCGGCGCCGAAGCTTCACTCGCCAACGAGGCCTATTTCATCCGCAGCTTTGTCCAGCTCGCGATGGACAAAGGCTACGATTACTACATTATCGAGGCCTACGATAACCCCTGGAAGGCCGCCAACGAGGGTGCGGTCGGCGCCAATTGGGGCTTGTTCGATGCCCATGGCGATCCGAAATTTCCCTTTACCGGCATGCTGCGCTCGTTCCCCGAATGGCGAACCTTCACCTTGTTCGCTGCGATCATCACACTGCTGCTCGGTTTGCTGATTCTGGGACGGATGCCGCGGTTGCGGGCATCGGGCTATATCGTGATGGGCGCCTTGGTGGCGGCCGTGACGACGGGCCTTCTGATTCTGATCGACGCCATGACGCTCGATTACATCAGCGCCGCCAATGTCGCGATGATCCTGGCGATGTCGCCGCTGGTGGTTCTCGCTTCGGCCGTTATTTTGACCGAGGGCATCGAGGCGGTAGCCAGTTTGTGGCGTGTGGAACGCCGTTTGATGCGTGCCGCAATCCCGGAAGCGAGCCCGCGCGTCTGTGTGCATGTTCCTTGCTATAACGAACCTCCGGCGATGGTGTGCGAAACGCTCGACGCGCTGGCGCGGCTTGATTACGACAATTTCGAAGTCATCGTTTTCGACAACAACACGCCGGAGCCCGAAACCTGGAAACCGGTGGAAGCGCATTGCGCCACGCTCGGCCCGCGCTTTCGTTTCTATCACTATGGCCATGTGAAGGGGTTCAAGGCCGGCGCGCTCAACATCGCGCTGGAGCTTACGGGCCCCGAGGTAAAGTACATTGCGGTCATCGATAGCGATTACCGCGTGTCGCCCAATTGGCTGCGTTTGACGTTGCCGCTGTTTGCCGCACCCGAGATCGCCCTGGTGCAAGGCCCGCAGGATTACAGCGACGCCCATGACAGCATCTTCAAGGCGATGGCCTTTGAGGAATATCGCGGCTTCTTCCAGATCGGCATGGTGGAGCGCAACGAACACAATGCGATCATCCAGCACGGCACCATGACCATCGTGCGCCACGACGCGCTCATAGAGGTCGGCGGTTGGAGCACGTGGTGCATCACCGAAGATACCGAACTCGGTTTGCGTTTGTTCGAGGCGGGATATGCGGCGGCCTATCTCCCGCAAAGCATGGGGACCGGGCTGATCCCGGACACCTTGAAAGATTTCCAAAGCCAGCGTTATCGCTGGGTCTATGGCGCGATGCAGATCTTGAAACATCACGCGGGTGCCATTTTCCAGGGCAATTCGCGGCTGTCTTGGGCGCAGCGCTATCAGTTCATCAGCGGCTGGCTGCCCTGGATTTCCGACGGTCTCGGCATGGCGGTCACTTTCATGGCACTCGGCTGGACATTCCTGATGTGGGCCGAACCGCGCTATATCGACGTGCCGATGCCCGCCTTGACCGCCGGAGCGTTGGCCTTATTCACGGCGAAAATGCTCAAAACGCTGTTGCTCTATCCGCAAAAGGTTCGTTCGGGCGTGAAAGGTGCGCTGATGGCGTCGGTTGCCGGTCTGTCGCTGACCCACACCGTCGGCAAAGCGGTGTGGGCGGGCTTGTTCACCTCTGGCAAGCCGTTCCTGCGCACCCCCAAATGCGCCGATCAAGCGTTGCTCAGCCAAGCGTTGCGCAGCGTGTGGCAGGAGACGGCACTGTTCGCGTTATGCGTCCTGGCGATCGTCTCGCTGATCGCGACGGGACGCTACGACGATCCTTCGGCTCTGCTCTGGATGGTGATGCTGGGCGTACAGAGTCTGCCTTATGCAGCGACCATCGTCACAGCCATATTGAGCGCGCGTTCGCTTGCCAAGCACAGTCAAACGCCGAGCTTGCCTGCGCAAGCGCCAAAGACCATGGCCAAAGCGGCGTAAGATTTTGGCCGGCAGGCGCCCCGTACATAGGGGCGGTCTCAAAAAGAAGTAGCCGCGTTCAATCCGGAACAAGCTTGCCCGGGTTCAGGATATTTTTCGGATCGAGCGTGCGCTTGAGCGCGCGCATCAGATCGATCTCTACCGGGCTTTTGTAGCGCTTCAGATCGGCCCGTTTCATCACGCCAATGCCATGCTCGGCGCTGAACGAGCCGCCGAACTCGTGCACGATGTCGTGCACAATGCGGGCAATTTCATCCCAGCGGGCCAGGAACGTCGCCATATCGGCGCCCTTGGCCGCCTGAATATTGAAATGGATATTGCCGTCGCCGAGATGGCCGAAGGGCAGGGGCAGTGCATCGGGCATCGCGGCAATCACGGCCGCAGAGGCTTTGGCGACAAAATCCGCAACCGCGGCCACGGGCACCGAAATATCGTGCTTGAGCGACGGCCCTTCGGCCTTTTGCGCTTCCGACATGCTTTCGCGCAGTTTCCAAAGTGCCGCGCGTTGCGCCTGGCTGCCGGCGATCACGGCATCGCTCGCCACGCCGTCGGTCAAGGCTTGCTCCAAGGCGGTCTCGAACACCGCTTGCAGCGCGGCCATGCCCGATGCTTCGCAGAGGACGTACCAAGGCGAAGGCATGCGGAACGGATCGTGCGCGCCTGGAATATGCGCCAGCACCAGCTGCAGCCCGGCGCGCGGCAAAATCTCGAACGCATTGACCATGCCGTCGGTCGCCGTTTGGATGCGGGCGAGCAGGGCGGTCGCCGACTGTACGTCCGATACGGCCAGAAACGCCGTGCAACGCATTGCCGGTTTGGGCGACAGCTTTAGTGCCGCCGCCGTGATGATGCCCAACGTTCCTTCGGCACCGACGAAAAGCTGCTTCAAATCGTAACCCGTATTGTCCTTGCGCAGGGTATGAAGCATGTCGAGCACGCGCCCATCGGCCAGCACCACTTCCAAGCCGAGCACTTGTTCGCGGGCCATGCCGTAACGCAGCACATTCACGCCGCCGGCATTCGACGATAATATGCCGCCGATGGTGCAACTGCCTTCCGACGCCAGGCTGATCGGCAGCTGCAGGTCGTTTTCGTCGGCGGCCAACTGGGCGGCGGCGAGAATGACGCCGCCTTCCGCGATCATACTGGCGTCTGCGCGACGGACTGCGCGGATACAATTCATGCGGGACAAGCTGATCAGCACTTCGCCGTCGAATGGAATCTGCGCGCCGACCAAACCCGTATTGCCACCTTGCGGCACCACCGCTGTGGAGGTCTGGTTACACAGCTCCAGAACGGCGGCCACCTCGGCCGTCGTCGCCGGTTTGAGGAGCAGCGACGCGCGGCCTTTGTATTTGCTGCGCCATTCTTCCAGATGCGGCGCGATCTCGGCAGGGTCTTCGGTGAAACCTTTCGGCCCGACAATGGATTTCAGGTTGGAGAGCGTGTCGGGTGTCATGGCGCGACCCCGCGCGGCGCTGCGGCCCGCTTCAGCCTGTCGTTGATGGCTTCGCCGAGCCCCCAAGCCGGAATGGGCATCACCGCAATGGCGTTCGCACCGTCGGCATCGAGCGCGCGCAGCATCGCGAAAAGGTTCGCGGCCGCCTCGGCCAAATCGCCGCTTGGGCTGAGGTTGAGCGTCCGGCCGGCGCCCGGTGGAACCGCCGGACCGAAGGCCAGAAGAGCTTCGCTCGAAGCGGCCTCGCGCACGTTCAGGCGTAACGCCGCGCGTGGCGCATAATGGCTGGCAAGCTGGCCGGGGGAGGCGATGGGCCCATGACTTGGCCGGCCCAACGGCCCGGTAATTTTTTCGATGGCTTCGCGCGGGACGGCACCCGGGCGCAGCAGCACGGCCTTTCCATTTTCGAAGCCGATGACCGTCGATTCGATTCCCAGAGGTGCCGGGCCGTCGTCCAAGATAAGATCGACCCGGTCTCCCAGCCCCTCGGCGACATGGGCTGCGCTGGTCGCGCTCACCCGTCCGGACGGATTGGCGCTCGGTGCCGCCAGCGGCACGCCGGCCTCCGCGATGAGCCGGGCGGCGACCGGATGGGAGGGCGCGCGCAACGCCACCGTGTCCAAGCCCGCACTCACCAGAAGCGACAATCGGCAATCCTGGCGGCGTCGCAGAACAAGGGTCAGCGCGCCGGGCCAAAAGACTTCACCTAACACATGAGCTATCGATGAAAAGTCTGCAAACGCTGCGGCTTGTTCGATATTGTTCACATGTACGATGAGAGGATTGAATTGCGGCCGCCCTTTGGCGGCAAAGATGCTTGCTACCGCGTGTCCGTTGGTGGCATCGGCTCCCAATCCGTAGACCGTCTCCGTTGGAAACGCCACCAGTCGCCCTTCGCGGATCAGCGCCGCGGCGGCGGAAATGGCCGCGAAATCCGCGGTGCGTACGGTGGCAACATCGGTGGCGTTCATGGCCCCAATCTAGAGCATGATCTTCTGGGATAGAAACATCTGCGTTTCGCGCTGGCGACCCGAACCGGCCGCCTTCGCTGAAGCTCTGGCGAGGCAAGTGAGATAAAAGGCAGCCAAGCCGCGGGCCGCGGGATGAGAGTAACGGACGACAATACCAATCGCGAACCTCTTTCCTCCCCCGTTTACGGGGGAGGTGCCGAGCGAGCAATTGCGAGTGAGGCGGAGGGGGCGGACCCAGCTTCTTCCCCCCTCCACCGCTTCGCGGTCCCCCTCCCCCGTAAACGACGGGGGAGGAAAGACAATAGCGCGGGCGGTTCTACCCAGGAGATTATGCGCTGGCCGCTGCAGCGCCCCAGGTCAGCTTTTTGTCGCGCTGAGATCGACCGTTACTGTCACAGCATGGGACACCGGCGTGGGCGCTGCCCATTCGCCACGCCCGACCCCGAAGTCGGAGCGGTCCACTGCCGCCTTGCCGGTCATATGAACGCGGTTGCCGTCGAAGGCCAGCTTGAACGGCAAGGTCACCAGTTTGGTCACGCCGCGAATGGTCAGCGTCCCCTCGGCTAGATAGGAACCGTCCGCAACCTGACGGATGCGGCTCGTGGCAAAGCGGGCGGTAGGAAACTTGTCCACCGCGAAGCCCGGAGCGCCTTTGATGCCATCGTCGCTGTCGGGCGCGTCCGACGTCTCGCTGGCGAGATCCACTACGACGACAGCGTGAGCATGAGGCAGATCCGCGGGGTCGAAGTCGATGTCCGCCTTCCAGGATTTGAAGACGCCAACGAAAGGCTCATTGCTCCAGGAGACGCTGAAGCCGAGTTTGCTCTTGGCCGCATCGACCGTCCAATGCGCCGCCGAGGCCGGAACCGCCGCCAGCCCCAACGCCATCAAGGCAGAAGTGATGGCCCGCCTCACGCGTTCCCTCGCACACGCGTTCCCGGCGTCATCCGAATCAGAACGTCGTCGCCCCGGACGAACTGGTGATAAAGCGCGCCCAGAACGTGAATGGGGATCAATACGATCATGCTCCAAGCCAGCACGACATGGGTCGTCTCGAACATCTCGTGATAGGGATGTCCCGCGCTGCGCGACATATCGGAGAGGATCGGCACGCTCGGCCAGCCGAACAGGCCGAACACCGGCGTCGCATGTCCCATCGAGCCGACCGATACCATTAGCCACCCCGCCAGCGGTACCGCGATGATCAGGAAGTAGAGAAGAAAATGCGAAGCCTGACCGGCGAATTTGATCCATGGATTGAGTCCCGCGGGCGGGGGCGGCACGGGATTCACCAAGCGCCAAACCAGCCGCAACACGCTCAAAGCCAAGACGGTGAGCCCAATGGACTTATGCCAGGAAACAAATTCCATCTTGCTCGGATCGCCGCGCGGCAGATCGCTCATATACAGCCCGATAACGATATTGGCGATCACAAAGGCCGCGATCAGCCAATGCAGCGTCATCGCCACACTGCCGTAGCGCAAGGTCGTATTCTGAACGGGCATGTTTATCCTTTTTGCTGAAGAAACATCGCTTCGATGATGAGGTTCACGTCGTCGCTGACAAAAGGCGACCATGGCGTGCTGGTGAGTTGGAAATCGCTGCGCTTGATCGTCGCCGTCGCGTGAAAGCCGAGCGCGTAGGAATCGCTCATCGGATTGAGGCGACCGCCGGTGAATGTCGCGTCGAGCGTGACGGATTTGGTGACGTTCTTGATCGTCAAATCGCCCGTAATCTTGCCGCTATTGGGGCCGGTGCGCGTGATCGATCTCGATGTGAAGCTCGCCGATGGGAAGGTATTCGCGTCGAAAACGGCGGCGCCCGCGAGGTCGCCGGCCAGCTTGGAACTCGGCGTATCGATGCTTGTCATATCGATAGCGACGGTAACGACGCTCTTTTGCGGCTCGGCGGAATCGAAATTGAGCGTGCCGGACAAGTGATCGAAGCGGCCGTAATAATTGGTCAGGCCCAGATGAACGATCGCGAAGAGCAGCTGGCTATGGGCAGTCTCCATCGTGTATCGGCCCGTCGGCGCCTGCTTGGGATCGACGGAGACTTGCTGGGCCGCAGCTGCCGTTGCCGCAAATGCAAAGGCCATGCAGGCCATAACGATCGAACGCATATTTGCTCCTGCTCGCAAAGCTTACCCAACGGATGTCGCGATTTTGTGGCAACCGTATAATTCTATCCTGCAAAACACAGTGACGGCCAGCCTTGACGCGCTTCATTACGCATTCTCATAGTTGCCGGCCGAACGAAAGATCCAATCACTATGTCGTTAGCCGGAAAGACGCTTTTCATCACCGGCGCAAGCCGCGGTATCGGCTTGGCGATCGCGCTCCGCGCGGCCAGCGATGGGGCCAATATTGCCATTGCCGCCAAGACGGATGCGCCCAATCCGAAACTTCCCGGCACAATCCACACGGCCGCCGCGGAGATTGAAAAGGCCGGTGGCCAAGCGCTACCGCTGGTTTGTGACATTCGCTTTGAGGATCAGGTGACGGCGGCCGTGGAACAAACGGTTGGGCGTTTCGGCGGCATCGATATCTGCGTCAACAACGCCAGCGCGATCTCGCTCACCGGCACGCTGCAAACCGACATGAAGCGCTTCGATCTGATGCATCAGATCAATGCGCGGGGAACCTTTCTGGTTTCGAAAACCTGTATTCCCCATCTTCGCCGCGCACCAAATCCCCATGTGCTGATGTTGTCGCCGCCGCTCGACATGTCGGCCAAATGGTTCCGCGGTCACACCGCCTATACCATGGCGAAATTCGGCATGAGCATGTGCGTCCTCGGCATGGCGGCGGAATTCGCCGATGAGGGGATTGCATTCAATGCTTTGTGGCCGCGCACAGGGATCGCCACGGCCGCCATCAAGAATGCGCTGGCGGGCGAGGAGGGGCTCAAGCATTGCCGCACCAGCGATATCCTATCGGATGCGGCTTATCTGATCTTCAACAAGCCGGCGAAGAGCTTTTCGGGGCATTTTCTGATCGACGATAGCTTCCTGGCCGAGAACGGCGTGACCGATTTCGACAGATACCGCATCGATCCGAGCAAGAATTTGATGCCGGATTTCTTCGTTCCCGATGGGGTGGCCCCGCCCGAGGGCGTCAGTTTGGCTCCTGTGTCATAAATCGCGGTTACCTTGCGGCGAGCCGGCAGGTGCGAAACCGCCTAACATGTGCAGAATGGACGAGGCGGTTAGGGGAACGGTAACCATGTTTTTGCGGGTATTGGTCGCGGCAGCGGCATTGTCTTTGATCGCCGTTCCGTCAGTGGCGCAGTCGGCTACCCCGAAATGTGCGGGAGACGTCGAAATCGAGCACGCCCGCATCGTTCGCGTCGAGCACAACGGCGTTTTGGTCCTCCAAGACGGCCGTGCCGCGAGCCTCGAAGGCATTCGCATTCCAATGCCGGCTTCCGACCATGCGCCCAAGCCGATCGCGGACCAGGCCTATGACGCACTGACCAAGCTTGCCAAGGATCAGGATCTAACGCTTCACGCCGTGTGGCCCAAGGAAGACCGCTATGATCGCGTCCGCTCGCAGGCTTTCACCGGCAACGGAACCTGGCTGCAATACGAACTTGTGCGAAACGGCTTGGCGCGCGTCAGCATTTCTCCCGACCGCACCGAATGCGCCGGCGAATTGTTTGCTGCGGAGGCCGAAGCGCGCAACGCCCATCTCGGTTTATGGGCTCTGCCGGCTTATGCGGTTCGCAATGTTGACAATATGAAGGGCGATATCGGCACATTCCAGGTCGTGTTCGGCAAAGTTTTGGACACCGAACTGCGGGACGGCCGCGCCTATCTGAATTTCGGAACCGATTGGAGAACCGATTTCACGGTCACGATTTCAGCCGACGATATGAAGACCTTCCGCCGTATGGGCATCGATCCCTTGGAATACAAAGACAAGCTGATGCGCGTGCGCGGCATCGTGCAATCGCTCAACGGACCGGAAATCGAACTCGCCAATCCCAAGCAGGTGGAAGTGCTACAATAAGCTCTGCGCTGTTCAAGCCCTAATGTGCGCTGGCCGGCGTCGCGTAGATCTTGCCTTCATGGTAAGCGATATAGAGATGCAGCTGGCGCAAGACGCTCATGCCGAGAATCATATCGGGCTCCCTCGACATGCCAGCGAATCCGCCCATGACTTTGCTTTTGTCGTCCGGTACCAACCGAATCCTCGGGTTGTTCACGACAACGCCCTGCAGCGTAAGCGTCTTGAAGGGATAGAGATAGTTATCTTTCTTGGCGGTCGCTTCGTCGAAACCAAACAAGTTCTCGGCCGTCTCCAGGCTCATAACCGACATGGATGCGCCGGTGTCGACCATCGCCCGCACGTCCTTTCCGTCGATTTGCACCTTGATCCTGATGTGCCGGGCGTCCTCAAGCTTGAACGGAATTTGCGCATAGGCATCGTTCGTCCAATAGACTTCCTTGCCTTCGCAGTGATCCGGCGAGATCAAATTCAGCTTGGCATTCGCAAAGTCGAAGTCGAGGTCGAAGAAATAAAGAATATCCGCCCCCAGCAAACCACCGAGCTTGGGGTCGAGATAACCATCGGGTATGACCATGAACGTGATATTTGAAGCTCGCGCGTTTCCAATTCTAAAATTCTTCACCTCGGCAGTCCCGTCGATGATCCGACCTCCGAACCCAACCAGATATCCACCATTGGATTTCATGATTTTGTGGCCGAGCGCTTTTACGGTCGCTTCCGTAAGGATCGATTTGTAGCTGCCGGTATCCACCAGCATCTCAAAATTGGTGCCGTCGATGACGACCGGCACGGCTACTTCGCCGGATTGATCCATATCCATATTGAGCGAAGCTTTTGCCACCAGGCGGCACGGCTCTTCGGCGCGCGCCGCAACCGCAAGCGCAAACAAACCCGCCAAACACAGAGACAATCGATAGCGCATGTTACTTCCCCCCGAGCGGCTGCCCCTCTGGCTTTTGAGTTTGCCGTTTGAGTTCGACTTGGGCCGCGGAATACTCGATAAACGTTTTCGGACATTCGCCTATAGCGGCCTGCAACAGCGCTTTGGCGGCGAGCGGATTGTTGCTGGCGAGCTGCCACTCGGCGATGTAGAAATCGGCTTCGCATTTTTGGCCGGAAGCTGCCCGTTCGTCACCCCGAGCGGCGGCGCGATTTACCTGGTCCGCCGTCAATTTGCCGCGATAGAAATCCAGCAGCGCCGCCGGCCAATCGTCGGAATTGAGGACGGACATATCGGCGGCGAGTGCCGCTTGGTCGAGCATGCCAGCGCGGGAGGCGGACATCGCGTACCACAGAACAAGGTAAGGCCTGTGAGGGTTGCCTGGCCCAGTCACTTTGAAGGCTTGTGCGAAATTCGCGGTTGCTTGCGAAAAGAATCCATAATTCCATTGCAGACGCGCAAAGCTCTCGTAAACGCTGGTGACCGGCCGCGACCGAATTGCCGCGTCGGCATCGGCCCAGGCCGCATCCGGCTGATGCAGACAGAGCTTCGAGAGGCGCGCAACTCATAGGCATCGATATCGTCGGCTTTGCGCTTGATGACTTCATTCAGGTCGGACAGCGCCTCGGCGCATTTGCCCGTTCGAAGATAAGCCTTCGCTCGACCGAAATAGGCATTCGGGATGTAGCCCGGCGCGAGATCGCCTGCTGCCAGCGCCGCCGTGAAGGACGAAATCGCCAAGGCGTTATCGCCGACACTGTTGGCATACAAGCCGCGGCTGAGATCGTCATAGCCCGCAGCCGGCGCAGAAGTTGCGCCCACAACGAAAAACAAGGCAATCGCCCCGCACCGCTTC
>CAVXZV010000017.1:0-18619 GCA_963766355.1 uncultured Alphaproteobacteria bacterium | reverse complement strand
GTTATGTCATATTTGCTCGACTTTTGACGTATTGCTCCTGAACGAGAAACGGTCATGGATGCATCACAAGGCGTGCAGATTCGCGACCACTCAAGCGCTCGCACGCTATTGGGCGACGAGTATGACTGGCGGAAAGTGAGAGGCGAGATTGAACGCCCTGCCGCAATTCATCACCGAGATCGATGGGCTGGATATTCATTTCATTCACGTTCGTTCAAAACACGAAAATGCGTTGCCGCTGATCGTTACGCACGGATGGCCCGGCTCGATCATCGAACAGATGAAGATCATCGATCCGCTGACCAATCCTACGGCACACGGCGGCAGTGCGTCCGATGCGTTCCGATGTAGTGACCCAGCGGATGGCTGCTGTGGGGCTGGACGCCGAACGTCTGAAAGATCACCGCGCAATTGCGCGGGAGAATGGTGCTCGGATCATCGCCAATCCCTCGGTTGCTCTGGACGCCATCACGAGGCAGCAGGCAACCTTTACGCGGCGCGATATGGCGATGTTCGCCCACCGCCATTCGGACGGATTGGAGCAATTCAATCAGGTTACGGCGGCGGTGGAAGGTGCGCCGGAGCTGGTACGGCTCGGCCGGGATGGACGCGGTGAGGACCGCTTCACGACCAAAGAGATGCTTGGGGTGGAGGCGCGCCTTCATCACGCGGCCGAACGGATGGCCGAGCGCCAGCGTCACGGAGTGGGGGAGCGGCAAGCGGAACGCGCCGTGGAGCGCGCTGAGGAACGCGGCCTGGTTCTTTCGGGGGAACAGCGGGCCGCCTTTGCTCATGTCACGGACGGGCGTGATCTCGCCATCGTGGTTGGCTATGCCGGGTCCGGAAAATCGGCGATGTTGGGCGTGGCGCGCGAGGCTTGGAAGGAAGCGGGTTATCACGTTCATGGCGTCGCGCTTTCCGGTATTGCTGCAGAGATCTTGAAGGCGGCTCAGGAATCGCCTCGCGCACCATTGCCAGCCTGGAGCACCAATGGGCGCAAGGGCGCGAGCTTCTCAGTGACCGGGACGTGCTGGTGATCGACGAAGCCGGGATGATCGGCGCCCGCCAAATGGAACGGGTCCTCAGCGAAGCCTAACGGAGCGGCGCAAAGGTGGTTCTGGTGGGTGATCCCGAACAACTCCAGGCCATCGAGGCCGGAGCTGCCTTCCGCTCGCTCACCGAGCGCCACCCCCATGTGGAAATCCGCGAAGTTCGCCGCCAGCGCGAGGGCTGGCAAAGGGAGGCGACACGGAGCCTCGCGACCGGGCGCACCGGTGACGCGCTGGAGGCCTACCAAAGTCACGGCATGGTCCATGTCGCCCAAAACCGGGAGGAAGCGCAGAGCGCTCTAGATACAGAGCTGGGACAAGGATCGGCGTAAGGCGCCGGGCAAAAGCCGCATCATCCTCACGCATACCAATGACGAGGTCCGCAGCCTCAACGAGCTTGCCCGCGGCAGGCTGCGAGAGGCAGGGGAATTGGGCACCGATGTTGCCGTGGCCGTGGAGCGCGGGAAACGAGATTTTGCAGCCGGCGAGCGGATCATGTTCCTCAAGAACGACCGCGGCCTTGGCATCAAGAACGGCACGCTCGGAACCCTGGAAACCGTCACCACCCAAGCCATGACGGTCAGACTCGATAATGGCCGGGCCGTCGCCTTCGATCTGAAGGATTACGCCGCCCTCGATCACGGCTATGCCGCCACCATCCACAAAGCCCAAGGCGTGACCGTGGATCGGGTTCAAGTGCTGGCGACCCCGGGTCTTGATCGTCACGCCGCCTATGTAGCCCTGACGCGCCACCGTGAGCGTGTGGATCTCCACTACGGCCGCGATGACTTTGCCGATGAGGGTAGGCTCGCACGTGTTCTGTCGCGCGAACGTGCCAAGGACATGGCGAGCGATTATGCCCGCGACGGGAGCGAAACAGGCGCCAGCAACACGGAGCGGACCAAGGCAGTGCCAGAACAGGCGCCGGCAACGAACCGGGAAAGGGGCATCTTTGCCTCCTTCCGGCCCATGGCCAAGACACCGGACCGTGCGCTTGTTGCACCGGAGAACTGGAAAATCTCTCCCCCTCGGGACAAGGTCGTTCAGCGCTATGCGCGCGCCGTCCGCGATGTGATGCGCATGGAAGAATTGGGGTTGCCGGTGCTGCCACACCAGCGCCAGGCGCACCGACCAGTCCAGCGCCGCTCTCGACAAGCTGAGGCTCCATGGGACACGCGACCTGGAGAGCGCCTTCGAACGCGAGCCAGCCCTCATAGCAGAGGCCGCGGCGGGGCAAACTCAGCGCGCCATTCGCGCCATGCAAGTCGAAGCCGAAATCCGTAGCGACCCAGCGCGGCGCGCCGGCCGTTTTGTCGAGCGCTGGCAATCTCTCGATCGCCAGCGTGCAAAGTTCGAGCGTGGCGGCAATTGGTCGAGCGAGCAGGGGATTCGCAACCGTATGGCTGGGATGGCCAAGAGTCTCGAACGCGACCCGCAAATGGAATCCGTCTTGCGCAACCGCAAGATTGAGCTGGGATTGCAAAGGACGACCGGCAGCAGCATCGCGCACGACCTGATGAACCAGCTGGGTCTTGGCCGCGGCCGTGGGCTCAGCTTGTGAGGGGGGCAGAACTTGGCGAAGGAGCCTGGCATGGATAACCAGACTGAGGTTGTTAACGCAGCGCAGGAACCATTCGGCGATCCGGCTGCTGTGGCGTTGAGTCCTTGCGCGAAGAAGTGGCACTCGTCCGCCGCGCCATCGCGGGTCTTGCCGCCGAGCGCGCGGCGAACCAGACACCGGACTACAGCGAAGCCCTGGGCCAGATCATGCGGGCCACGCAGGCAGCAGCGGCACACTTAAGAGCGCTTGCTGCAATGCCGGCTTTGCGCCTCACGGCTAATAACTGGAGCCAGGAGATTGCGGCGGCCGGCGAGAACGTTCGGCAGGCCGACCATCACATGCTGACGCGTGCTATCGAAGCGCTTCAGATCGCGGCGCGCGATATAGGCCGACGTCTGCACTCCGCCCGAGATGCCGAAAGGCAAAACATGTGGCTACTCGCCACCGGTATCGGCGGCGTTCTTGTCGGAATATTCCTTTGGGGTGCTCTCGTTGGCCCCGTTTTGCGTGCAGTACCCGAAAGCTGGCACTGGCCCGAGCGCCTCGCCGCCAACGTCATCGGGCTGGACGAGGAGAACGCTGGCGAACGTCTTATCCAGACGTCTGCACCAGATATGTGGCGCGATATTGTGCGTGGATATCGACTCATGGATAGAAACCGTGAGGCGATAGCGCGATGTGAGAAGGCTAAAGCAGGCGCAAGAGTGAATATGTCTGTGAGTTGTGAGCTAAGAATGTAACGCGTCGGCAGGAGAAGCAGGGGCTGCTGTGCAGCAATAAAGCTAAACTGACTTGCCAAAATTCCCGACGATCACCTTGCCTCTGTTGCTGAGATTGTCGAGATAGTCGGCCCAGGCTTGCATCATTTTGCAGCGTTCATCCAGATATTTGGTTCGGTCGTAGGCGGCGTCCACTTTGTTGCGCGGGGCATGCGCGAGCTGGCGGTCGACGACTTCGTGAGGATATTCAGCTTCTCTTTGATGGTTGTCATCGCCAGGGAGCGGAAGCCGTGTCCGGTCATCCGGCCCTTATAGCCGAGCCGTTCCAGCGCCTTGAGATCGTGTTGTTGCTCATGTGGCGGCGCGGTTTGGTCGGGCTGGCAAACACCCACTTGTAATTGCCGTTCATCGTCTGGAGTTGCCGAAGGATCGCCACCGCCTGTTTCGACAACGGTACGATATGCGGTTTGCGCATCTTCATGCGTTCGGCGGGGATGGCCCACTCCGCGGCGTCCAGATCGAACTCTTCCCAGGTGGCGTTGATGAGTTCGCTGGTCCGAACGAAGGTGAGCATCATGAGCCGGATAGCAAGGCGTGTCAGAACGAACAGCCGGGCGTCGTTGCGCTCCAGGCTGTTCAGGAACTCCGGCAGGTCCTTCGGCTCCAGCGCCGCGAAATGCCCGTGTTGATCGGCTTCAATGCCCCCTTCAGGTCAGCGGTGGGTTGCGGTCCGCCCGTCCGGTCACGACGGCATAACGGAAAATCTGCCCGCAATACTGAGCGGCCCGGCGCGCCATTTCACCCGCGCCCCGGTTTTCGATTTTTCGTAGGGCGCCCAGGACGACAAGAGGAGAAATATCCGCCACCGGGCGCTTGCCGATGGCCGGGAATATGTCTGCTTCCAGCCTGTGCAAAATGTCTTGGGAGTATAGGGGCGTCCACCGCTCCCGGTTCCGCCCGTGCCACTCGCGGGCGACGCCTTCGAACGTATTGGCGGCATTTGTTTTGGCAAGCTGGCGGTTGTCCCGCTTGGCGGAGGAGGGGTCGATCCCGTCTTCCAGCATTTTCCGTGCAACGGCGCGCTTATTCCTGGCGTCGGCCAGCGAAGTCTCGGGATAGACCCCACAAGCAAGGCGCTTTTCTTTGCCTCCGAAGCGATATTTTAGCCGCCAATAGCGGCTGCCGGTCGGCATGACCTCCAAATACAGCCCGCCACCATCGGCCTTCTTGTAGGCCTTATCTCGCGCGCGGGCGTTCTTGCAGGCGGTGTCGGTGAGAGGCATGGGGGC
Organism: uncultured Alphaproteobacteria bacterium; assembly: GCA_963766355.1. GTDB lineage: Bacteria > Pseudomonadota > Alphaproteobacteria > Micropepsales > Micropepsaceae > Rhizomicrobium. The sequence continues at coordinate 14,001 of CAVXZV010000017.1, read as the reverse complement.
ATATCTCCTTTGCCGGTTTTGACTTGTGCCCCCAAATGTGCCCCCAGCTGGTCTGAATGCGGAAGAACGTCGTTGGACAGCACAGGACGAATTATGCCCGTTTTCATTGGATTCCAGAAGGGTTTTCGGATGTCCTGGGATTTCCTCGAAAGAGGAAATGGCGGAGCCGGAGGGATTCGAACCCTCGATACGGCTTTTCAACCGTATAACGGTTTAGCAAACCGCCGCCTTCAGCCTCTCGGCCACAGCTCCGCAGTAACAATTACAAGCACTTAGCACTATTTTCGGGAAGCACAAACCGAGAATTTGGCACCCGATTGGCACCCTAGGTTACGGATCACTCACACCGGCCTGAAATGCGGCTTCAATGGCCGATGCAGCCGCCGCGTCGGTCTTTTCGAACAAGTGGGCATAGATGGTCAAGGTCACTTTCGGAGAACTATGCCCCAGCCGCCGGCTTATCCGCACCACATCGAGGCCGCTGGCGATCAATAGGGAGGCGTGCGTGTGTCGCAGGGCGTGGAAGGTCACTAGGGGCAGGCCGCGCGCCTTCACCAAGCGGCGCCAATCCCGGCTCAGATTGTCCGGCGAAAGAAGCTGGCCTTCAGGCGTACCGAAGACCAGCGTGTCCGATGTCTCGCGCCCCAAACCCAGCGCCATGCGCGTCTCCCGTTGCTGGCGCAAGTGGCAGCGCAACACATCAATCGTGCTCGGGGCCAGCGAGAGCGTGCGGCGGCTATACTTAGTCTTAGGCGTCTTGAGACGCAATCCTTGTTTCGTTTCTTCGACGCTGCGCTGAACCTTCAACATCGCCGCATCTAAGTCGAGATCACCCCACCAAAGCCCCACAAGTTCGCCCCGGCGCAAACCCGTTCCTAGATCGACGGAGACAATAGCTTCCCAATCCGTCCTTCGCAGCTTTTTCATTACATCAGCAATTTCGGGCGCCGATAGAATCTCAACTTCCTCGGTTTCGATCTTTGGTGGATGAATAAAGCTTGCGACATTGCGCGACACGGTTTCCGTAGCCGTGGCCTTGACAAGCGCGCCGTGCAATACCCGGTGCGCATGTCCCACGGTGCGTGCTGATAACGGCTTACTGTTTTTGCCGCCGCGCTGAAGTAAGATCGAATGCCATTCCTCAACGTGAGCAGGCCTCAACTTCTGCAATACGAACGCACCAAGGTGCGGAATGATTTGTTGCTCCGTAAGCTCACGATATCGTTCAAGGGTCTTTGGTGACACGATCAAGCGATCCAAGTGCCCGCGCATGTAATCTGCAACAGTGATCTTACTAGGCTCAACGGATGTACCTTGATGAAACGAGTTCAGTTGTTTCGATAGCTCGCGCTCGGCGTCCTGTCGCTTGCCGCGCACTGTCAAATATCGGATTTGCCGATTTCCGCTGGCGTCATGGCCGATATCAAATTTCAGACGCCAAGACGATTTGCCACGTCGAATGATTGTCCCTTTCATGGCGCGCTCCCTGCACCGTGACCATGTGCGGTCTGTTCGTTGACACCCCACGCTTTTGCGAACGCGGCGAAGACAGCCTTCTCGCCGCTCGGATTTGGAACATTCGCCGATTGACGAATTTCATTGACCATCTGCTTGGCCAGCATCGTCATGAAGCGGCCTACCTGATCGTCGCTGATCCTTTTGATACTCAGTCCGCGGATTAGTTCAACTATCGCTGGCTCCAATGCGCCAAGGATTTGCGTGTCGGTCTCGCCGTCATAGCCGTATGTGAGCGCAATCCGGGCACAGAGAATCCCCACCACATCCGCCAATGACCTGAAGCGCGCCTGATCTTCAGGGGGCCATGCCGAATACAAATCGAGCGCGGCCTGATCACCGCGAACACTCGCGGCGAGGCGAAACTCCATTTCCTTGGTCAACGTGCGGCCCGCCGCGTCAGCGGCTTCGCGCAGTTTTTCGCGGAGTTCGGGCTGCGGCCGTACCTGGACTGGGTATGGCTGTTGAACCCTTGGCTTATTAACGATCTTTCCCAATTTTGGCCTCTTGCGCAACATTATTGCTTGTAATATAACTGCTCACACTAGAGTGTACCAGATTATCATCGCTCTCACAAGTGAAGCGATCTGGTAGTGAGTACGAAAGGACAGAACATGACCGAACGATTGACACACACAGTCGAGGAAGCAGGCAGGCTGCTGGGAGTCAGCCGGAACAGTGCCTACGCACTCGCGAGGACCGGCGAACTCCCGACGATCAGGCTTGGCAAGCGACTCCTTGTGCCGAAAGCGGCGCTTGAACGGCTCCTTGCGACCGTTGGCGCTCCCGTCACGGACCATCTCTGAAACCAAAGACCATGGCTGAGACCGCGAAAATTCTGCAAAGCGCGCTGAACAAGATCAAGCTGGCAACGGCGAAGGTCGTGCGTGACGTACAGTACGAAAATTCGTCGGCTGGCTGGTCTAGGCCCGGATACCAGATTGAACGTGGCGCCCGCCATCATCAGAAGCTTGTCAGAAAGCTAAACCGCGCTGCCATATCCGCGCACGCCCTCGCACGCGAACTCAACAACTTCGATTTAGTCGAAACGCTCGGCCGAATTCGCACAGAGACTGAGAACGTGATCGCGTGCTGTGATCATTTCCCTCGGGACGCGGCGTGGCAGGGTGATAAAGCACTGGCCCTGCAACATGCGCAGATCGACAAGGCCCGTTGCTTAATACGTGGTGAGGCGCCATGAACGCGCCCGCGCTCGATTTTGAAGCTGCGCAGCGTCACCTCGAACTGGTGACTAGCGACCGCGACACGGCAGCCCATTTTCGGTTCATAAACGATGCTGAGAAATGCAAGCCGGCCGTCAAGCTCTACGGTACAATCAAAAGCGTCTGGCCAGACACAGAAGCGGCGCAAGCTGACGGCTGCGGCGCATTCATTGTCGTGAACGAAGGTGGCAACAGCGATGCTGAGATAGTCCGCATCCGCGCCTGTTTCATCGATGCGGACAATGTGCCGCTACCCGACGCTTGGCACCTGAAGCCCGATTTCATAGTGCAGCGTGACGACACTCATTGGCACGCGTACTGGCGCGTCGACGATTGTCCAGTTGATCGCTTTAGAGAGGTGCAAAAACGCCTTGCCGCGCATTACCGAACCGATCCGGCCGTTTCCAATCCCAGCCGCGTCATGCGCCTCGCCGGCACCTATCATCAGAAGGTGTCGGCAATGAGCACGCTTGTGAAATTGATCGACATGACGGGCGGTCAATTGCCTTGTCTCCTAGGTCACACGGCGGACGAAATTACAACCGGGTTGCCGGACCTTCCAGAGATTGCGGACGCGCCAGCTCCATCGTCCGCTAATGGATTGCCATCGTCGCCCGTAATTTGTGAAGCGATGCTTCGTTGTATTTCACCATCGTGCAATCGCAACCAATGGCTGACTGTTGAGGCGGGTCTCATAACGGCGCCAACGCCTCATTGGGACATGGAGGATAGGTTTGACTTATTCCTGCGCTGGTCGAACGGCGAACTTCATGGCGAAACGCCCCGCAACTTCGAAGGTGAGGAAGATTGCGCGACTGAGTTTCAGCGCGACTTGGAAAAGCTGGCGCGTGGCGAGAGCATCGGCCATTACGGCGCACTTGTCGAAGTGGCGCGAGAGCATGGCTACAAAGGTCAAAGCGCTTCCTTCGATCCGCAAGTGACATTCGCGCCGTTCGCTGCGCCGGAACAGCTTAGTGCGGGCTATCCGCCACCAAAGACCGCAGCTGAACTTGCACGCGGAATTTTCCCGCGGCCGGAATTCGTGTGGCAGTCCTTCGTTTGGATGAAGTTAGTCAACCTCATTTATGGCGACGGCGGGACGGGCAAAACGTTGCTTCTACTGCACCTAGCCGTTGCCGTCGCAGCGGGCCGGGAAAATCTGTTCGGGCGCGCAATTCGGCAGATGCCCGTGTTGATCGTCTTGGCAGAGGACGATGACGGCGAAACGAAGGCCCGTCTCCAGGCGATATGTTGTTTGTGGGGCATCGATTTAGCGAGCCTGCCTATCCACATTTGGGCTTTGCCGGGATGGGATTTGAACATTGCCCGCATAGCCGACGATGGGACGTGGACGCCCGGCCTGTTCATGGAGCCGGTCAGAGCGAAGTTGCGTGAAGTCGGTCCTTGTCTGGCGATCTTCGACACCGTAAGCGATTTTGCGGCACTTGACGAAACCCGACGCCTACCCGTGAACACGCTCTGCAAGCAAGTGTTCGGGGGCTTTTGTCGGGAATTCGGCGCGACTGTTGTTGTCAGTGCACATCCTTCGAAAGCCGCAATGGCGGACGGATCGCACTATGCCGGTTCTACCGCATGGAACAATGCTGTCCGCAATCGACTGACGCTTGAACGTGGAGAAAAGAAAGGTCCACGACGTATTCTAAGCGTGGGTAAAGCGAATTACGGCGGCGAAGAAGAGCTTGAACTTTTTTTGCTCGGATCAACGTTCCGAGAAACCGCCGCGACCGGGCAGACTGAAAATGACGAACGCGAAGCCGTCTTGGCCGTCGTGCTCGATTTAATCGACAAAGGCGTTGCAGTCGTTCGAACTCATGGACAGGGCCAGAAACCAAGCGACATAGCTAAGGCTGTTCACGAAAAGGACGGACTGACGATAGAGACGCGCCGCGTCCTTGAAATCCTTAATGCAGCCGAGCGCGACGGCAAGCTTGCCTATCGGAATGGCGGCAATAGCCGTCGCGGACAGAAAGCGGGCTTCACGCGAGGGGAAAATCCATGACCCCTGTCGCAAACTCCGTCGCGAGCATGTCGCAAGCGTCGCAAACCAAGGTTCGACCCGCGGAATTGCTGGTCGCAATCCCGTCGCAAGCGCGTTCGGTGATCCCCGTCGCAAACTCTGTCGCAAACTCAAAAACGGCGTCGCAAACCCGTCGCGAACTAAAAATCGACCCGCGGAATTGCTGGTCGCAAACACGTCGCAAACCCGTCGTTAACGTCGTGTCGTATTCCCCATACCCCATAGAGTTTACGACGCTCTGTTGCACGTCGCGTCTAAACTCCTTTGGTTGGACCAATCATATTCTTCGCGGGCTTCATGACACGATGCGTTCGGGTTTACGACGCGCGGTTAATGAAAGCCTGCGCAATGCGGCCATAACGCCACGTGCCAATCACGCATCGCGTTTGCGCTGCCACGTATCTGTCATTGGTTCACCAAGAAGATTCGCAGAAGTGTTGCCGAATTGGGTCGCCAGTCTCCGGGCGCAATTCGGATTACCAGGCACTTCTGTGGCCGGCAAGCTGCTCCAGGCTGGTCACTTGATACGGCAGCTTGCCGGCACCTCTTCTCCGTTCGTCCACAAGGAATTAAACCATGTTGATCAATAGTGATCGCGAGCAACCCACCGCGCCAAGTGCAAGCCCGCCAGAAATCGCAGCGAAGTTGGCAACGGCGGAAGCTGAGGTTGCAGGACTAGAAGCCGTCGCCGCGCTAGAGGCTCTAGTAAACTCACCAACGGCAAAAGATCGTCTGGCCGGTATCCAGGCCCGACTTGCCGCTGCGCGCGAGTTTGCGGCCTCCCTGAAGGCCGCGTATCGAACCGCCGTTGAGCGGGATGGCACCACCATCGTCATTCGGCGGGCGGCGTTGCAAAAGACTCAGTTAGCGGCAGTACGGAAACATTTGGACGCGCGGGACGCCGCAGCCGTCGCGCTGAGCGCTGCAATTGCTGAAGTGGTTAAGCATTATCACACGCTTTTAGATCGAAGCGCAAAAGGGATGGCTGCTTGCCCGGTTGGCACGACATGGCCTCCCGGCTCCGAATGCGAACCTGATGCGATCCGCAAAATTGTTGCGAGCGAACTTTATCGCGCGAGCGCGAGTCCGGGTGACCGTGACGGTCGCACAGTTCCAGGCGGCCAACTCCCCGATGGCGAATACCTCTACCAGCCGGCGACGATCCCGGCGATGGAGGAGCAGATTAAGAAAGCCAGCGACCACGTGATCGCGAAGCTGACGGGCAGGGGGCAGGAGTGAGATCAATGCGCTCAGTCCACCACCTCGCCTTTCACGCGGTTCAGCACATTCCGAACCGTGCAGGCGTACCATTGCCCGCCCCGCGCCGTCTTGATTTCACGCGCGTTCAATTCGTCTGCAATCTCGCGCAATGTGGTCGCACCTTCTGCCCGAATGTCCTCGATGGATTGCATGATATCGCTCGCGTGCTCGTCGGCTTTGGCCTTCAAAGCTTCGACCGCTGCATCATTGCCGACGCCGTGCAAGGCCCTAGCGCCGTTGGGATTGCCGAAACCGTTTGGATGCTTGCGACGCCACGTGGGATTGTTCTTCGCTGCTGCCATCGCATTCTTTGTGCGCTCGGAAATCAGCTTGCGTTCATGCTGCGCAATGGCCGCGAACAGATGGATTGTAAGTTCGGTCGCATCGGGAAGATCGCAGCAAACAAACTTGGTCCCGCTTTCCTGCAAATTCGCGATGAACGCGACGTTGCGACTGAGACGGTCGAGCTTCGCGATAATCAGCGTTGCGCCGGTCACCTTTGCACGATGGAGCGCTTCCTTGAGCTTGGGGCGGTCATCATCTTTGCCGCTCTCAACCTCAACAAATTCGGCTATCAGCTTCCACTTGCCGCCGTCGAGATATTTGCGAACTGCTTCGCGTTGCGCTTCAAGCCCGAGTCCGCTTCGTCCCTGCTTGGTGGTCGAAACGCGCAAATAACTCACGAATTTTCCGTTTGCCATGGGATCACTCCTTGCCTTGATCCTAATGTATACAAATGCGTACCGAACCCAAGGCAATGTTATACAGTTGGTTTATTTCGTGTTACGCCATTGGTTCTGCGCGACAATTCGTGCGCGTCGCTGGTTCTTTCTGATATCGGCGCTTCGATTGCGCTATTGCTCGCCTCGCGCGGTTCTCTGTCGGCGGATCAAGTAGGTTCGCAACGCAGTTACGTCTCACGCGCCCTGCGTCGCTCTCTGCACTCGCTTAGCAACCATACCTTCCAGTCGTTCGACCACCTGCTGACGGTCGCGTCTGATAGTTACGGCGCTCGCGCGTGCCTTCACATCGCACGCTTGTCGCCCTCCGCTTTGCCCCTCAGCCATGCGCCGTGGGCGCGTCGCGTCGCTCGCTCGCGCTTATTATTGCAGCACACGCGAAGCCCAATAGACCGGGGTGGTGTACGCCGGTACCCCGAAATCACACGACAGGATGATTGCCCGGCTAGTGGAAATCCGCCGAGGCAGGCTCCAGAAATCGGAGCCGCCCGATGAGTGCCGGCCGTCCGCTTGTCCCCATCATCGTTGTGCCCGACGAAAGTTGTGGGCCTGTCATGGCCGCTCTGTCGCCAGCTCAACGCGCGTTCGTGGTCGCCAAGGTTCATTTCGGGTGCAGCAACGCGGAAGCGGCACGTCGCGCCGGCTATTCGAAGGACAAGCTGCAGCACGCAAAGGTCACGGCCTATCGTCTCGCGCATAGTGAGGGCGTCCAGGCAGCGATCATTGAAGAAAGCCGCAAGGTCGTCTGTGGCGAAGGTCCGAAGTCCGTTCGCACGCTTGTTGAAATCCGCGATGACAAAACGAAAGAGCCGAAGGACCGGATCAAGGCGGCAATCGAATTGTTGAACCGGGGCGGCCTGAGCGCTGTCAGCGAACATCACATGGTTGTTGAGCACACAATGACAGATGCGCAAAGGGATCAACGCATTCTCGCGCTGTGTCAGGAACTTGGCTTGCCGGACATGGAAGCGCGCAAGCTGTTGATCGCGCCGGATGCGATTGAAGCGGAATTTTCAGAAGTTGAGCCTGAAAGACTCCCGAGCAAATCGCGCGCGCCGAACGCTTTGAACGCGACAATGAGTTGCGACGCCTGCGTAGCACCATGACGCCGGAAGAATTGGCCGCGCACAAAAAGAAGATGCGCGACGACCGCCGCGCCAAATTGAAGGCCCGATACGAAGAGGCACAGCAAACCGACATAGAAGAATTCATCGACGCCCAGGATGCGCCCATGTCGTCGGAAGGGATTGAGGATTTGTTGGGTGGGGCGACGGAGTAACCAATGGCCAGAAAAGACGACGTTATAAAACTTCTTGAAGAACAAGCCCGCACCAAGCGTGAGAATAAGTTGCGCAGCTTCAAGCCGTATCCCAAGCAATTGGAGTTCATCGCTGCCACAGCGGACCACACCGAAGCTGCGATGGTCGCAGGCAACCAAGTGGGCAAATCTGAGAACGGCGCCTTCATGGCCGCTGTGTTCGCGACCGGCCATTACCCTGAGTGGTGGCCGGGACGGCGCTTCGATCATCCAACGCGCGGCTGGGCTGTTGGCGAATCCTCGGTTGCCGTGCGCGATATTTCACAACGCAAGCTGTGCGGCCCTCCCGGTGACGACAATCAACTCGGTACGGGAATGATCCCGAAATCATTGATCGTCGGCAAAATCCTTGGTCACGGAGCGGGCGGCGCCTACGACATTGTGAAGGTCAAGCATGTCTCGGGAGGTATCAGCGAGATTGGATTCTCGAGCTACGAGATGGAGCGCACTAAGCTGCAAGGCGCGACACTCGATTGGTGCTGGTGCGACGAAGAGCCGACATTGGACATCTACACCGAATTGCTCGCACGCCTCATAGCGACCAATGGGCTGATGCTTTCGACCTTCACGCCGTTGAATGGTCTTGCCCAAATTCTCCCGAGGTTTCGCGAACGCAGCCCGGAAGCCATGCGCGACCGCATCATGGTTCGTATGCGCATGACCGATGCGGGGCATTTGCAAGACCCTGCCAGACAGGCTGCGTTGCTTGCGACGTTCCCCACTCACCAAAAGCAGGCCCGCATAGACGGCGTTCCGATGATGGGCTCCGGCGCTGTCTTTGAAATACCCATCGAAGACATTGTTGATCCGATTTTTCTGCGCAACGGCAAAGTGCATCATCGCGATATCGGCGAACTCGAAACGCGCGGCTGGGCTTTCTGCTGGGCCATTGACTTCGGCATTTCGCATCCGTTCGCGGCGGTGTTGCTCGGGCACGACCGCGACAATGACATCATCTATGTCCTTGCCGAGTTGCGGATGCGCAATGCCACGCCTGCACAACACGCCGCGCGCATGAAGATATTCGCCGTCAATGCGCCAGTGATTTGGCCGCATGACGGACACGCCAGGGAACGGGGAAGCGGTACAGAGTTGGCGAAGCTCTATAGGAACGAAGGGCTTTACATGACCGCTTCACACGCCACGTTTTCAACAGGCGGCTATTCGACGGAAGCGGGCATTGCTGAAATGGCGATGCGGCTTCAATCCGGCCGATTGAAGTTCGCGGCTGGCTGCATCGAATTGCAGGAGGAATACCAGAACTATCACCGCAAGGACGGCCTTCTTGTGAAGGAAGGCGACGACCTTATGTCGGCCACACGCATCGGCGTTATGGCAATCCGGCTCGCGCGTCCAACTATTCTCGGCTCTGATCGCATTTTGCGTGTCGGCAAGGTGCAAATCGCCGATGGCGTCGATCCTGACTCATGGGGTGCGTGACACTGAATTCGCGCGGCTGGCATGGGCCGAACCGCAGCGCGAAAAAACCTGGCCCTGACAATGTGTAGGAGTAACGAAGATGACTAAACTATTGGACCGGCTCAAGCCGCCCACACCGGACGATCTTGTGAAGCGTCGGTCAGCGGCAGAAGCAGCGCTCGCGGAAGCCGAACGCGAATATCAGAGCGCCGCCCTTTCTGTTGAAATGGACGAAGACGGCGCAAAAGACCGCCTTGCAGCCGCCACGGATGCGGTCAGGAAGGCGAAGGACCGCGTCAAGAGCATTGCCGCCGCCCAAGTCGGCCTTGAGACTGTCGAAGAAGAGCGACGGCGGCGCGAGGCGGCAGCGGCGAGGCTAAAGCGAGTTCGCAGAATTCGCAGCCGCTTGTGAGGCGCGCCAAAAATCTGCTGCTGCAATCGCAAAGGCAATCGAGTCATACGTCGCCTCCTATCGTGAGCTTATAGCGGCGACCGCGGCAGCCCATGCGGCGTATCCCGGCGACACGGGCGGCCTTCCCGTTGCCAGCCCGACAGGCCCCTACAGCGGCCCCGGTATCGAGAAATGGGTGCGCAGCGAGATTGACCGTAACTGGTCAAACCCGAAACTTGCTGAGCGCCGTGCTCCAGGTGCTTCAACCAAGTCGGTTTACGACCCCGCCACGATCCAGCCGATTGAAACGATGGTGCGGGATGCTGACGCCTTCTCGCTGACCCAACTTCGTCGGAACACTGCAACCGAAAGGACTTACGAAAATGAGTGACGAAATCACGAATGCCAACAAAGATATGGCCCCTCTCCCCGAGCAAGCCACTCGCGAAGCCGTGGCGCTGTTGCAGAGACACGGCGCTATGACACCCGAGGAAGCGCAAGCCCATCTTGCTGGCAAGGGCCTCAGCACGGAGGCGGACACCCGCAATAACACCGAGAAGAACTTTGACCGGGTCTTCGGCCCATCGAACCAGCCCATAAAGTTCGATGTGCGCGGCGAGGCGGACCCTCAAATCGCGCAAGCGAAGCTGGGGGACTACAATGAGTTCGCGAGTTCGCTACAGCTTCATCCGGCAATTGCAAAGGCCATGATTGAAGATCAGCGGGCTGCTATGAAGCAGGCGGAGTCTTCGCCGGACAGGCACGCATTCTGGGGCGGCCAACAAGTGGAGAAGTTCGCGAAGTACGTTGGTAAGGACGGCGAACAGCGCTTAGCGGCAGCAGCCGAGACAATTCGCAAGATGACGGGCAAGCAAATCGACTTCACGACAGCGGCGCGCAATAATGGCGCCGCGTTTGCGACGCACCTTTTGCTTCATGCCGAGCGAATGGCGAAGCGGTCGGCGCGCTAAGCCAATGAGGTCGCCCCAATAGGACTTCACTGAGCGCCTAGGACTTCATTCGTCTGCACGGTCAATGGCCTCCGCTTTGCGCCAAATAATCTCCCGCTCGCTAAAGCTTCACTGAGAGTTAATGGCTTCTTTGTCACAGTCAGATTCTGGACGGGTTATGAGTTTCTTGCTATGCCCTAAAAATCGAACGCCGGGGATTGCTCCCCGGCGCCGACGTTAGGCTCTTAAGAGCAACGGCATCAGGCGCCGCAAACGCCCTAGCCGCAGTGGATACCGCGCAAGCAGCATCCGCCTAACCTCCTTCCCGGGAACTACACCCCCGGGTGTGCTGGTCGGAACGGACCAGTGGTTCCGTTGCTGGGCTCGCGCCCGAACAACGCTCGAAATCGGTTACGGCGGCTGACATTATGCAGCCGCCGTTTCTGACTCTGCGCCGGCAGCGATTATATACTTGCCATTGGTGTTCTTACGCAGAACGCCATCCTGCCACATGCGCCATGCTACAGGGCTGATGTTCGAACTTTTTGCGGCCGGCCAATACTTCGCCCTGATAAACGTCGTTAGCCTGCCCGCGCTCGCGCCCTTCTCTCCGTGGGCTTCCGCATCCCGGATAGCTTCCCTAATCATATCTGGCGTTGTTGGCGCACCTGGTGGTTTGCGTTCAACCCTAAGGGAACCGCGCTTATTCTTCGACTTACGGGCGCGGGGCTTGGCCGCTTCAAGCGGAGCAGCGGCGCCATGGCTAGCGGGCTTGCTGGCCTGCTCTGCGGTTTTTTTTGCCGTCTCTTCTGCACCGGAATACCGCTGCGAAAGATCAATAAACGCCACAATCTTAGCCTTTTCAGCGTGAAGCATGTCTGCTTGCAGTTGAAGACGGCTAATTTCCATCAGTAAACCATTGATCTTCTTTTCCAATTCGGAAAGGTCCGCCTTGGCTCGATCAATGGGACTTTCACTTGTCATGTCACGGCACCGAGTATCACACCGGGCATGATCTACGCCGGTTTCAAAGGGAATCCAAGCCCGTAGCAAATCATCATGTTATTTGCTGCAACTATTGTAAATAAATCAGATACTTACGGAGACGTAGTGCGCAGAATTATGCGCACTTTGGCAAACCAATGGTCGTGTTTTTCGGAATTAACCGCGCAAATGTGCCGCTATACACAGCTTTTCGCGCCGTTTGTTGATTCGTCTGATGATGCGGGGCGAATTGCCGGAATCTTCGGCCGCAAAAACAAAAGCCCCGGCCTTTCGACCGGGGCTCCATAACCTGGGGGGAGTCGAACCCCCGACCTTACCCTTAGTAGGAGGGGCGCTCTACTCGTCGCGACCGTTTCGGCGCGTGCGTTTATCATCCGGGCGCCTTCGCTGGGTGACTTTGCCCAAGGCGGCAACAGCCCCCAACGCATTTCGACAAGTTCGCGTCGGCGCGATGTTGTAGCGCGGCTGAAAATTCGACCGGATCATGTCCTGATCCGTCAAGCTGTAGAGCGTGTGAAGTTGGCTCCACGTGTAGCGATGGGTGAAACGGCCGCACATGGAGGAATTCTAAAGTGTCGGTTCAGCACGACGCCAGCGCCATGATCGCGTGCGCGACGCCAAATTGTCCGTTCTTGGCCCGAAAGCAGACGTGCGCAGGCCGCGGGGAAGGTCTCTTGTGCGCCATAACCCGCCGTCCCCCGCTCGCTGATCCGTTTAAGTATCTGCAATCCAGCCGTTCCGACGGCAATACAGGATTTCATCCCGACCGTTGAGCAATGGCCTCTTGAGGCTTTTGACCTCGACGACCATCTCGCCGACCTCCGCCAGATAACCTCCGTAGCTGCGTGTAGAGAGCATGGCCTCATAGAACGGTTTGCGAGGATCGCTGCGAATGGCTTTGTCGCGAAGCAGCGTTTCGTTGATGATCCTGTACTTTCCCTTGAGGGGTGTCCGGTCGGTCATTCTGCGGTCCTCACCTTTGTCACATTCTTCGCGAGTTACGGTGCTCGGTAGTGCATTGAGGTCTGTGTAGCTTCAATTGCCAGTACAAAACTGATCAATTTCCTAAAATGCCAGCTTGTCCGACTTTCGCAAATTGCAGGGTTGGCATAGCAATTGGATGTTGTCTGCGCTACTCGCCCCACCCTTCGCCACAGGTATTATGTGGTCGAATTGGAGGCGCTCTCTAGAGCCACAACGAATGCAGGCGCCGCCGTCACGGCTCCATACTAACAATTTGACATCGTCAGGGATTGGTTCGCGCTCCGGTCCATTCTTCTGGTACTCGATAGCAGCTTCTGCATTGGCGACTGCGGCGCGCAAGAATGTGATCTCTCCCTCTTCGTCGTAAACGGATTTCTTGGTTCTCAGGATAATCTCTTCGCGCTCAGCGGGCGTGACTGGCTCACGCTCCGGCCAAAAAAAGTGATCACGGAAAAAAGTGAAGGAGTGCTCTATAAGTGGTGGGCGAACAATTGCCGGATCAACTTTTGAGTTTTCAAATTGCGCAAGAGTAAGAAACGGAGCCAATACTATCCGCACGCTTCGCTTTGCGGGACCTGTTCCAATAACGATATCTATTTCCCATGAAGGTCCAGGCGGGACTACAGGCTCAAAATTGGTCAACGCGGTCACGAATTCGTTGGTAATGGACCGTCCGATTTTGCTCGACAGAACAATTCGTGTTCCGACCAGTTCCGCCACCTTGACGATACTTATTGCCATAACTCAGCTTTTCCCACGTGCGGCCAGCATAGAAAACGTCCTATGACCCACGTTGTATTTGCTTGCGAATTCCCCGCCACCATAACCCAACATTCAAGCTCTGGGTCCCGTTTTTGTGAAATGGGCTGTCAGGCCAAATCATACCTCCGCGAGTATCGCGGGGAACGGCTGGTGTTGGCGCATCACAGTCTAACGCCCTACGGCCGCTTTCGGGCTAACTCTTGCCGTACCGAACAGATCGCGCCAGCAGAAGAGTGTTCCCAAAGAATATTGGCACCCAAATTGGCACCGAACACGCTGGGACATGTCATTACCAAAGGTCAGACAGCACGGTCAGTCCAAGAAAATTTCCTTGGAATCGCTGGCACAATGGGATGGGCCGGTATCGCGCGGGACCGGGGCTCGCGCATTAGCAAA
>CAVXZV010000016.1:0-13016 GCA_963766355.1 uncultured Alphaproteobacteria bacterium | reverse complement strand
GCCACCGGCTTCTTGGCCGGAACGGGCTGAGGCTGTTTGGCCGTCTTGGCCTCGGCCTTGACCTTGGGTGGTTGGGCTTTGGCGGCGCCCTTGGCGGCAACTGCGGCTTTCACGGGCTTGGGCGCAGGCTTGGCCTTGGCGGCCGCTTTTTTGGCAGGTGCGGCCTTCGACGCCGCTGCTTTCGCGGCTGTGCGCGGCCTGTTGGCCGACGCACTCTTGACCGGTTTTGCCGGCTTGGCGGGTTTCTTTGCCTTATCGCCTTTGTTCACTGCCACGTTTGATACCCTTCGGCGGGAAACCCGCCATGTTTCATAGACTTACGCTATTTTATGGAAGATTACTCGCCGCCCCGTAGTCGCCGATAATCTTGCCAACTTTCTTCGGTGGCCTCGCTTTTAAAACGGTCGGCGGCACGATTGCGTTCCGGCTCGAGTTCGGCCAATTCGCGCAACTGGCCCGCGGCGCGCAGGAAACGCGCTTCAATATCAAGGCCATAACCTGCCTCTTGCGGCGCGTCGGTGGGAGAAAGATCGCCGGTCCCCTTTGCCTGCAACTGGGCCAGAAGATCCGCCATTCCCTGGCGCGTAAGATGGTTGTTCAGCACCCCACATTCAAGCCTGGCGCCGGAGGCGGCGAGGTTTAAAAGTTCGTGCCTAAACCTGTCAAGCAAGGGATCGGAAAAAGGCAGTGCCGCAAGGGTTTCCCCATGCCGCGCGGCGATCTCCGGCTCCTCCAAGAGAAGGCGGCAAAGCTCGGTTTCCTTGATCTTGATGGCCCCGTTATGGCCCGAACGGGCGAGCAGAGAATTCTTCACCTCGGGCGAGACCGGGATGAGAGGGGCGGCGAAACGGCTTGGGCGGTCCCCAGGCCGGCCCGGGCCGCGATAGGGCGCGCGCGGCGGCGCTTGGCGGCGCTTGAAGGTGTCGAACACCTGTTGCTCGAAATCGCGGCGGTAATAATCGGCGATCTTGCCGTCGCCGATCAGCGAGACGATTTCGCCGAGCGTCCGCTCCAAACCGGCGCGGCGTTCCGGTGTGGAGAAATCCTTGCCCTCGGTTTCCCCCCGCCACAGCACCCGCGACAAAGGTTCGGCATCGTCGAGCAGTTTCTTCATCACGCCGGAGCCTGAGCTGCGGATGAGAGAATCGGGATCCTCGCCCGCCGGCAGAAACGCGAAGCGCAGCGAATAGCCGGGACGCAAATTGGGCAGCGCCAAGCGCGCGGCGCGGTGGGCGGCACGCAAGCCTGCTTCGTCGCCGTCGAACGCCATCACCGGCTCGGGCGCCACGCGCCAGAGCAAATTCAACTGATCTTCGGTCAGTGCGGTGCCGAGCGGCGCAACCGCGGCTTCGAAACCGGCACGCACCAAGCCGATCACATCCATATAGCCTTCGGCGACGATGATGGTTTGCGCTTTCAGACCGGCGGGGCGCGCGGTGGCGAAATTGTAAAGCTGATGGCCTTTGGAAAAGAGCGGCGTGTCGCCGGTATTGATGTATTTGGGTTTGGCATCCGCCGTCAGGCCGCGCCCGCCGAATGCCACGACGCGGCCCCGCGTGTCGGTAATCGGGAACATCAGACGGTCGTAAAAAAAATCGCGCAAGCCACGGTTTTCGTCGGCGGGGCGCGCCAGACCGGCCGCAATCGCGTCGTCGCTGGTAATGTTCTTGGTCTTGAGATGTTCGATGAGCTGATTGTTCGACGGCGCATAGCCCAGACGAAATTGCTTGGCCGCCTCTTCGTCGAGGCCGCGCGATTTCAGATAATTCCGCGCCTCGCTGCCGGCGGCGGCGCGCAATTGCGCCTCATAGAAGGCGGCGGCGGCCTCGATCACATCGTAAAGCGATTTTTTCTTTTCCTCGCGCGCTTCGTCTTCCGGCGTCCATTGCGGAAGTTCGACACCGGCTTCGCCCGCCAGCTTCTCGACGGATTCCGGGAAGCTCAGCCCCTCCGTCTCCATCAGCCATTTGAAGGCATCGCCGCCTTTGCCGCAGCCGAAGCATTTGTAGGTGCGCCGGCTGTTCTCCACCTTGAAGGAAGGCGATTTCTCTTGATGGAAAGGGCAGCAGCCCCACATCGCCTGGCCGCGGCGGGTGAGCTTCACCTTGCGCCCGACCAGCTGGACGATGTCCGTCCGGCGCAGGATTTCTTCGAGCAGATTGGGGCCGTAGCGCATGGGCCGCATATAAGCAGGTTGCGGCAGGAATGGCGGGCTCCAGCGGAGGATTCCTGTGCATGCCGTAGGTATTTATCACAAGTTACACCTGTTAAATTAGTGATAAATATAGCCGCAGCTAGTTGTTCTCATGCAACAGCTGTGGGGAAAACCGGACAGAATCCGACGAAACAGAGCGAATTTGATGTCACAAACCCGCGCCAAGAAGGGCCATCAACCACATCCCGGATGGATCTCGCTGGTGTCGGCTGTGGCGCAGCTTTCGAGCGTCGATAGTCTCGCCAGCATCATCGAAATCGTCCGTACCACCGCGCGCGACATCTCAGGCGCCGACGGCGTGACCTTTGTTCTGCGCGAAGGCGACCTTTGCTATTACGCGGAAGAAAATACCATCTCGCCCTTGTGGAAGGGCCAGCGATTTCCGATCAACAACTGTATCGCTGGCTGGTGCTTGCTCCACGACACACCAGCGGTCATTCCCGATATTTATGCCGACGACCGCATTCCCCACGACGCCTACCGATCGACCTTCGTAAAAAGCCTGGTGATGATGCCGGTACGCGCCATCAAGCCGATGGCCGCCATCGGTTTCTATTGGGCGCGCACGCGCGACTTCGACGCCGACGAGATCGCGCTGCTCGAAGCCTTGGGCCGCTCGACCTCCACCGCCATCGCGGCAGCGCAGTTGCGCGAAACCCTCCGCAGTAGCGAGAATCGCGTGTTGATGGCGCTGGCCGCGGGCGGGCTCGGCGCCTGGGTATTAGATCTTATTACCGGCACACTGATCGCCACACCCGCCTTCAAGGCAATCTTCGGACGCGCGCCCGACGATCGCTTCACCTTTGAGGATGTGATGCGGACGGTCCATCGCGAAGACCGCATTCAAGTCCGCAAAATCTTCGATGCGGCGAATGATTTACATCCCGAAACCGAATATCGCATCGTTTGGCCCGATGGCTCCGAACGCCGCATCGAAATGCGCGGACAGGCGATAGTGGACAATAATGGCGTTCCCACCCGCATGAATGGTGTCGTGCGCGACGTCACCGAACGCCACCGCGCGCAGGAACGCCTGGACCGGCTGCAAGCCGACCTCGCTCATGTCGCACGGCAAAACGATATGGGCGAGATGGCCTCGGCGCTGGCCCATGAAATCAACCAGCCCCTGGCGGCAGCCCGCAACTATATGCAGACGGCCGAAAAGCTACTCGAACAGACCGAAAACAAACAGGCGCAGTCGATCGTCGCCAAGGCAGAAGCCCAGTGCAGCCGGGCCGCAGCCATCATTCAGCGACTTCGCGATTTCGTCGGCAAAGGAAAGATCGCCAAAACCCCCGAGGATATCGGCGGGACCGTCGCTGAAGTGCTGGAGCTGGCACATATGGACCCCAGGCACCGTGACGTTCAGCTACGGGTGGAAATTGAGGACGGACTGGCGCGGGCGATGATTGACAAGGTGCAGGTCCAGCAAGTGCTGCTGAACCTTTTGCGCAACGCCTGCGAAGCGATGGAAGGCCGCGAACGGCGCGAAGTCGTCATCTCTGCGTGCGGCTCCGACGACACAAAAATGATCGAAGTTCGCGTGGCGGATACCGGTCCCGGCTTGGCGCCCGAAATCGCCGCCCATCTGTTTGAACCGTTCCACACCACAAAAAACAGCGGAATGGGCGTCGGGCTTTCACTTTGCCGCTCCATCGTGGAAGCCCATGGCGGCAAGATGTGGAACGAACCGGGCGAAGGCGCGACGTTCTGCTTCACGCTCGCGGCCGCCTAATGCTTACGGACGACGCCCTTCTTCGCTGGACTTAAACGGAGGGCGGAAGGGTCAATTTCGGCGCGGCGAGCAGTTCCTTGACCGAGGCACTGGCTTTGGAGAAATCCATCTTGCCGGCGAAGCGTTCTTTCAGCACCGCCATCACCTTGCCCATATCCTTCATCGAGGCCGCGCCGACCTCAGTGATCACGCCGGCGATGGCGGTTTTGGCTTCGGTCTCGTCCATCTGCTGGGGCATGAATTCGCGGATCACTGCGATCTCGTCGCGCTCGGCGGCGGCAAGCTCCGGCCGGCCGCCTTTTTCGTAAAGCGCAATGGAATCCTCTCTGGATTTGATCAGTTTGGCGAAGAGGCCAAGGATGTCGTCGTCTGAGATGCCTTCGCGGCTATCTTCGGTGCGGTTGGCGATATCGCGATCCTTGAGCGCCGCCTGGACGAGACGCAGCGTGCCCAAGCGCTTTTGATCGCGCGCCTTCATCGCATCTTTGACGGCGTTGTTGAGCTGATCACGCAAAGCCATGGCGATTCTCCTTGTTCGGGCGTAATCTAAAGAGCGCGGCCTTGCACCGCAACGCGTGACGAAATGAACACCCTCAAATCTGCTTTTGTCATTATTTTGCTGCTCTTTTGCGGGGTGGCACTCGTACCTTGCCGCGCAGCAGATGACGGTGCGGCGCTTCAGGCCCGTTATGATGCAGCAAAAACCCTCCTCGCCAAACACACGGATAGCTTTTCGCTCGACAGCACGCGGGAGGGACGCGAAGCACTCGACGAATACTGGGCGGCCATACAGGACTGGACTGTCTGGTATTTGAACAGTCATTCGCAAATGTCGCCGAAGGAAATATCCGAGCACCTCGAGACCCAGGAATTGAATGGAGGCGTAGAGGTTGGCGCAGAAAAAATCGGAACCGACCTCTATGCAGTGTCTGCAGGTTACGGCGAGATTGGAACCGTGTTTCTTGTCGCCAAACGGGATGGCCGCTTCGCCGTCGTGTGGGACATCAGGCATGTGATGGCGCTGGATGCCACAAAATTCCCGGCCCTTACTGCTTGGTCCACCGATCACGCACGCGATCCGTGCCCTTCGGTGAAAACGGATGACGGCAGCCTGTGGGATCGGTGCGGCCCAATTCACGGCGGCATTGATGTGCTGCCGCCGGATTCAAGCGGTCATATCCGCTTCTATATCGCTGCCACCTATGCACAAGCGGCAAGTGAAACCGTTGCAGGACAACTCAGTGTCTGGACCTGGAACGGCCGCACGGCAACGCCAGTGCTGGTCAAGAACTATGCCTACACGATAGAGGATTGGAGAGTGGGCTTGAAAGGGTCCCTCCTCACGATCCGGGTCAAGGACGAATACAAAATGTTCACCTCCGCCGGCTGCTGCGCCGGCCGACAAATGAATTGGACATTTCGCGTCGGCCCCGATCACATCGATGATTTGGGGATGAAGCCATTAATCCCTGAATTGGATGCGATCGACGATCTGCTGTTCAAGGTCTGGCATCACTTGCCGACGGACGCTATTGCCGCCCCCAATGTAGCGGCAACTTTGGCATCCTTTATGAAGGCGCAACAGGCCCGCGGCGAATTCGACCCCGAATTCCCGACGTTCGGGATGTTCATGGGTTCATCGGTTCAGCGCGGCCAGCAGAGCACGTCGGTATGTCTTGCGACAGATAATGACGATGCGGCGTTGCTGGCGTTCCGAATGAAGCATACAGAAAAGGGGTATTTCCTCTCAGACGTCACAAAGGTGCCGGACGGTGCCAAATGCCCAGTTCATCTTGCGGGCGCTGTATAGGAACACTGTACACAGACTCGGAATGCCTTGACCCCGGCCCGACGCCTGCTATTTTCCGGCAAATTCGAGGCTTCCCATGACCGACACCGTTTCAGCCCCCGCCGCCAAGCCGGCGGCGAACTTTTCGCGCGCCATGCTGGTGTTGGCCGACGGCATGGCGTTCGAAGGCCATGGTTTCGGCGCGGACAAGCTGGCGGTCGGCGAAGTCTGCTTCAACACCGCCATGACGGGGTATCAGGAAATCCTCAGCGATCCTTCTTATGCCGGTCAGATCGTCTGCTTCACCTTTCCCCATATCGGCATTGTCGGGACCAATGACGAAGACATCGAAGTGCTGACGCCGGCGGTGCGCGGGCTGATCGTGCGGGCGGATGCCCATAATCCTTCCAATTATCGCGCTTTGCAGGCCCTCGACGGCTGGCTGAAGCGGCACAACATTCCGGCGATTGCCGGGCTGGATACGCGCGCCCTGACCAATCGCATCCGTGAGAACGGCATGCCGCATGGCGCGATCGGCCACGGCGCGAAAGCAAATGTCGCGGCGCTGAGCAAAGCGGCGAAGGAATTTCCGGGCTTGGAAGGATTAGACCTGGCCAAAGAGGTGACCTCGCGCCAGACCGGCAAATGGTCCCAGACGCCCTGGGAATGGAACAAAGGTTATGGCGAGCAGACGGCGCCGACGTTCCGCGCCGTGGTGATCGACTACGGCGTGAAGCGCAACATCCTTCGCATGCTGGCGGGGATCGGCGCCGATGTAACCGTCGTGCCCGCAAGCGCGAGTTTCGAAGATGTGATGGTGCACAAGCCGCATGGCGTGGTGCTGTCGAATGGGCCGGGCGATCCGGCGGCGACGGGCGTCTATGCCATTCCGACGATCAAAGCGCTGGTCGACTGTGGCATGCCGGTGTTCGGCATTTGCCTCGGACATCAGATGCTCGGCTTGGCGCTGGGCGGCAACACCAAAAAAATGGCGCAAGGCCATCACGGCGCCAATCATCCGGTGAAGGATTTGGAAACCGGCAAGGTGGAAATCGTCTCGATGAATCACGGCTTCACGGTGGACAGCGCCACGCTGCCCGCGGGCGTGAAACAGACCCATGTCTCGCTGTTCGACCAGACCAATTGCGGACTGCGTGTGGAAGGCAAGCCGGTGTTCAGCGTGCAGTACCACCCCGAAGCCTCGCCCGGACCGATGGATTCGCATTACCTGTTCGACCGCTTCGCCGAGGCGGCAAAGGCGCGGCTCTGATTTTTGCGAGTTTCGGGAATATTGCGCCGCGACCGGCAGTATTACACTTTGCGACCCATGAGGATCAGGCTGGCGACAGACACCGACGAACGGCGCCGACGCTTCGAGCAAGTGGTGCTGCCGCATCTGGATGCCGCCAGCAATCTGGCGCGCTGGCTGACGCGATCCGCGCCCGAAGCGGAGGATGTCGTGCAGGAAGCGATGTTGCGCGCCTTCCGCGCCTTCGACGGGTTGCGCGGGGAAGACGCCAAACCCTGGCTGCTCGCTATCGTGCGCAACTGCCATTACACGGCGGCGGGTCGGCGCAAAAGGAATGTTCCGCTACCGGACGACGATCAAGCGGCGCTGGTGGCCGAGGACAAAAGCCCGGAAGAAGCGGCGGTGCAGACCGATACGGGGCGCAAGCTCGACCGCGTCATCGCCATGCTGCCCGCGGAGTTCCGCGAGACGCTGATCCTGCGCGAGATGGAAGACATGTCGTATCGCGAGATCGCCGAGATTACCGGCTCCCCGATCGGCACGGTGATGTCGCGGCTGGCGCGCGCCCGCGCCTTGTTGCGGGAGAAATGGATGGCCGAGATGAAGGAAACCGCGCCATGAGCTGCGAGCGCGCCTTGCAGACCCAAGCCTATCTCGACGGCGAATTGGATTCGCTGGCGTCGGTGGAAATCGAACGGCATATCGAAAGCTGCGCCGAATGTGCCGCGTTGCGCGATACGATTGGCGCGCTGCGCCGCGATATCCGCGACCAAGCAAGTTATCACCGCGCCGACAGCACCTTGCGCGAACACGTGACCAATGCCTTGGACCGCGAAGGCGCGCCGGCAAGGACACCCTCTATCGCGCGGCCCCGTCCCTTCTGGAGCGGCGCCTTCAGCGGCGCGGCGGCAATGGCACTGGCCGCTACGCTGATTTTCTTCATTTTTGTACCCGCCGCGCAGGATCAGGTCGCCAATGATGTGGCGGCGGCGCATCTACGCTCGCTGATGGGCAACCATCTCATCGATGTCGCTTCCAGCAATCAGCACACCGTTAAGCCGTGGTTCGACGGCCATGTCGATATCACGCCGCCGGTGGCCGATTATGGCGATCAAGGTTTCGATCTGGTGGGCGGCCGCGTGGATTATGTCGACGGCCAGCGCGCAGCGGTGGTGGTCTATCGCCACGGCAAGCACATCGTGAATGTTTTTGCGTGGAAGAATGACGGCAAAGCGTCGCCCGGATTCAAAACCCGCAACGGCTATCATCTGCTAGCGTGGCAGGGCGGCGATCTTTTCTATTGCGCGATCTCGGATATGGCGCCGGCAGAACTCGAAGCGCTTTCGCATCTGATTCAGAAAACGGCGCAGGGTTGATGTAGATCGAGCGAGCTTTCCGCCCCCGCGCAGCGGGGGAGGTGCTGAGCGAGCTCTTGCGAGCGAAGCGGAGGGGGCAAGGACGGTGCATGCCCCCTTCGCCCACCTCAGCCAAGGCTTCGGTGGGCACTTCCCCCGCTAACGCGGGGGCAGAAAACGCTGAGCGGCTCGCCGGGGATGACAGCGAGTATTTTGGGACGCAATTATTCGTTTGGGAATAAACCGCGCTCTCGCCCGGTATGGAGCCTTGAACCCTCAAGAGGCTCCTTCATGTCCGTTTTGGATAAAACGCGCCGCAATGCCTTGAAATGCCTGGCCTTCGGAGGCGCCGGAACGGTTTTCGCGCTGTCCGGCGGCGTGCTGGCGAATTTCGATCTGGCGGAGGCAGCGACCAGAAAACACGCGACCGGTGGTCTGAAGCCGCTTTTCGTGCAGATCAGCGACAGTCACATTGGCTTTAACAAAGATGCCAATCCGGATGTGAACGGGACCCTGGCGCGCACGGTTGCCGTTATCAACGGCATGCAAGAGCAACCCGCTTTCATCGTGCATACCGGCGACATCACCCATCTTTCCAAGCCCGAGGAATTCGACACCGCGGCCCAATTGCTAAGCGCGCTCAATGTCGGCGAGTTGCACACCGTGCCGGGCGAGCACGACGTCATCGATGCGACGGGCAATGGTTACATGACGCGTTATGGCGCTCCGTCCGGTGGCAAAGGCTATTACAGCTTCGATTCCGGCGGCGTGCATTTCGTCGCACTGGTCAATGTCTTGAATTTCAAAGCCGGCGGACTGGGGACGTTGGGCGCCGATCAACTCGCATGGCTACAGGACGATCTTAGAGGCAAAAGTTCCAGCACGCCGATCGTGGTGTTCGCCCATATGCCGCTCTGGTCGATCTATCCAAAATGGGGCTGGGGCACGTCGGACGCCGATCAGGCGATGAGTTATCTACGCCGCTTCGGATCGGTGAGCGTGCTCAACGGCCATATCCATCAGATCGTGCAGAAGGTGGAAGGCAATATCGCCTTCCATACCGCGCGCTCGACCGGCTATCCGCAACCGGTGGCGGGCACGGCCGACGGCCCCGGTCCGCTAAAGGTTCCCGCCGATCAGCTCGCCATGATGATCGGCCTGACCAGCATAAGCTTGGTTCGTCACAACCGCACGATCGCGCTGAATGATCAAGCGCTGGCTCGATAGGAGATATTGATGAGACAAGTAGGTTTTTCGCGCGCGATGGTTTTCGCTCTTTTGGCGCTAGGCGTTTCGGCCCTTCCTATGCGGGCGCAGGACGTTACCGTCACCATCAAATCCTTCATGTTCAATCCGATGGATGTCAGCGTGACGGCGGGTTCCACGGTGACGTGGAAGAATCTCGATGAGGAACCGCACACCGTGACGAGCGACACCGGGCTGTTCCGCTCGGGCGGCATCGATACGGACGGCACGTTCAGATTCAAATTCGATAAGCCGGGTATCTACAAATATGTCTGTTCCATCCATCCGCAGATGATGGCGACGGTCACGGTCAAATGAGCGATAACGCTACAGCCGCCAGGGCGGGTTGAGGCGATTTTTGCCCGCGTAATAGAGGCACAATTTCACACCGGCTGGATCGCTGAGCCAGGCTTCGCGCCACAACCAAGGTTGATCGACGGGATCGGTATCGAAGACGACACCTTGGGTCTTGAGTTCCTCCACCAACCCATCAAGATTCTCGCACTCGAAATAAATATGCGGCGCCTGGGCCATCTCGACGACATCTTCGTGCAGTTGCAGCGAGAATGTGGCTTCGCCGTCCGGCAATTCGAACCGCGCATAATGCGGGCTCTTCACGATCAGCCGAAAGCCGAGCGTTTGATAGAACATGATGGATTGCTCAAGATCGCGCGCCGGAACAGTGACCTGGTTCAAACGCATCAGCGCAACGCCTTTCGGATGACAAGTTTCAAGCCGGACCAAATGTCGGTCACGGCACAGACTTTCACATCGACGAGATCGGTCTTGAGCGCGATGTCGCGAATAGCGTGCTCAGTGACATCGGTTTCGATCTTCGCCGCTTTCTTGTACCACGAAACCCACAAGGCGCCGTCGCTCTTCATTGCTTTGCGCGCTTTGGGCAGGTCGCTGTCATATTCCGCGAGCGATTTCACGAACAGATGTACGATATCCGCCCCGTCGCGCGGCGCTTTTGCGGCAAAGGTTACGCTGTCGGGCAAAGGTGCCAACCAAGAACGATATTCCTTGGGAGCCCCCATGAGATAAACCGCATGGCCCGGCTTGATGCCGAGTTTCTTGACCAGCGGCGTACCCGAATAACCGGCGGGCATTAGAGCATGATCTTCTGGGATAGAAACGTCTGCGTTTCGCGCTGGCGAGGCGATCCGCCCGCCTTCGCTAAAGCTTCGGCGGGTAAATGAGATACAAGGCGGACCGAAGCTGCGCAGCAGCGTAGGCCGCCAGGCGCGGCGCGAAGGGCGATGCGGGGACATCGGTCGAGCGCCGCAACACAGCGGGCGCCCGCCAGCGCGAAACCCGCAGGGCCGTGGAATTTTGCGCCGTGGGTTCGTCGAAGGGCTCGCCCGTAGTCCCCGCTACGCGCTTCACCCTTCTCATGCCCACGCCGCAAAATCCCTACGGCGCAGGCGATTTTACCCCAGAAGATCATGCTCTAGCGCTTTAGTTCTATTACATCGAAGGTCGATTCCTGCAGCGGATAGGGCATCTCCAGCCGCGCGCGGCCGTCGGAAAGCAGCGAGAGGTAACCGATCTGATCGTCGGGCGTCGCCTGAGCGCCCACCGATGCGCCGTTGCCCGAATAGGCGTGCGGCTTTTCTCCCGTCACGTAAGAGGCGCCGAGATACACATAGCCCTCGCCTTCGGGATAGAGAAAACCGGAGCTGCGCTGGCTGCCCGAAGTTTTTTCGAAGAACAAACCGCCGCTGCGTTCCGAGATACGGCAGTTGAACCAAGCGTAGATCACATCCGGCGTGATTTCGCCGAGCTTGATAGTGCGGCAGCGCCATTTTCCCACCAGCGAACCGCTTGCCGGTTGTGCGTCCAATATGGAATGAATGGTTGCGAGATCGGAAGGCGGCGCGCCGCGCGATACTTCGTCCAGTGCCTTGGCGCGGGACTCGCCGATCTTCGACAAGCGCTGTGCATCGAAATCGGAAGCGTGTTCGCGCCAGCCGGCGTTGGCACCCATCGCTGTTAGCGCCAAGGCTAAGATCGCAATCGCAACTTTGCTACCCATCCGCCTTCTCCCCATTGCCGTTTTCCGGCGCGGTCCAGCTTTTGAGAACCGCCGTCGGCGGCACGCCCACAACATTATAACCCGCATCGACGAAATGCACTTCGCCAGTGACGCCGGCGCCCAGATCGCTGAGCAGGTAAAGCGCGGCGCCGCCGACATGCTCGAGCTCGATGGTTTTGCGCAAAGGCGCCAAGGCGCGATTCCATTTGAACATCACCCGCGCATCGCCCACTGCGGAACCGGCCAGCGTACGCATCGGACCGGCACTGATCGCGTTGACGCGAATGCCGTCGGGGCCGAGATCGGCCGCGAGATAGCGCACCGAAGCTTCCAGCGCCGCCTTGGCGACGCCCATCACATTGTAATTCGGCATGACGCGGTTGGCGCCGAGATATGAGAGCGTGACCATGGAGCCGCCGCTCTTCATCAAGGCCGCGGCGCGGCGCGCCACGGCGGTGAAGGAATAGCAGGAGATCGACATAGTCTGAACGAAGTTGGCGCGCGTCGTGTCGCAATAGCGACCCTTCAACTCATTCTTATCGGAATAGGCGATGGCATGAACCAGAAAGTCGAGACCGCTCCAAACCCGCTTCAAGGTGTCGAAAGCCGCGTCGAGTTCGCCGTCATTCTCGACATCGCCCGGCAGCATGATCGTGGAGCCGATGGAGGCGGCGAGCGGCTTGAGGCGCTTGGCTTGTGCATCGCCCTGATAGGTAAAGGCAATTTCGGCGCCGTGTTCCGCGAGCGCGCGTGCGATTCCCCAAGCGATGGAATGGTCGTTGGCCACACCCATCACCAATCCGCGGCGGCCCTTCAGCAAGGGGACGTCTGTCATCGGGTCCTCAATTTCCAATCGGCACGCAAGCCCGGTGCATCGGGCGAACTATGTAATTACCACACGCTGCTTGCTTAGCTGCGCTTACGCGTCGAGACGTTGGAACACGAGCGTCGCGTTGGTACCGCCAAAGCCGAAGCTGTTCGACAACACCCGTTCAGCTTGGCATTGTCGACGCGGCTTCTGACGATCGGCGCATCGGCAATTTCGGGATCGATCTCTTCGATATTGGCGCTTTCGGCAATGAAGCCGCCCTTCATCTGCAGCAGCGAGAAGATGGCTTCTTGCGCGCCGGTGGCGCCCAGCGAATGACCTGCCAGAGATTTGGTGGAATTAACCGGCGGAATTTTGTCGCCGAACACTTCGCGCATCGCCTTCACTTCGGTGACATCTCCCACCGGCGTCGACGTGCCATGCGCATTGATGTAATCGATCGGACCTTTGACCGTGGCAAGTGCCTGACGCATCAGCGCACCGCGCCTTCGCCGGAGGGAGCCACCATGTCGTGACCGTCCGAGGTCGCGCCGTATCCGACCAATTCGGCATAATCTTCGC
>CAVXZV010000015.1:0-46787 GCA_963766355.1 uncultured Alphaproteobacteria bacterium | reverse complement strand
GCGTGGCTAGGCGCAACGCGAGCGCGTCCTGCTTATCGACGGCAATAACGACGAACAACGATCGGTTCATTCCTGTGACGGCACGAGGACATTAGGCCACTTGTGCCGCAGCTGGGCAAGAATGCAGCCGCCGGTTAGAGCTTTTCGAGGGTATTGATTGTCAGCTTCCAAAGGTGAAGTTCGCTGCGCTCGAACAGACCGGCCAACGCATAGGGATCGTTCCTCGTATAGGCCGCCGCCTCGTCATAATCCTTGGCTTCGATGATCGAAAAACTGCCGATCATATCGTCATTGGGTCCCACGAAAGGCCCGCCGAATTTCACTTTGCCGTTCGCCTTTGTGTATTCGACATGCTTGGGCCGCGCGGCCGCGCGAATAGCGGCGCCGCCGATCTTCCGGTCGAAGGCAATGAACATGAAAAGCATGGGTGGACTCCTATTCGGATTTGAGCGGCCGGCTCATCAAACGGACAATCGCTGCGTCGAGCGGCAGGCTGCCATCGAGCACGCTGGCAACGGTTTCAGCCACCGGCAATTCGATCATCTCCTTGCGGGCGCGAATAACAAGAGCCGGCGCGGTCGCAACGCCTTCGGCGAGCGGCTGCCCCGGTGCGCTAAGCTCGGCAAGCGTGCGTCCGCGGCCGACCTCGACGCCGAAGCGGAAATTGCGCGAGCTGGGACTGGTGGCCGTCAGCACCAGATCGCCAAGGCCCGAAAGGCCCATCAGGGTTTCGGCGCGTGCACCGAGCGCTTCGCCAAAACGGACAAGTTCGGCAAAGCTGCGCGCCAACAGCGCGGCGCGGGCGCTTTCGCCCAGCCCCAATCCGTGAACCATGCCACTGGCGATCGCATAGACGTTCTTTGCAGCGCCGCCCAAGGCAACGCCCAAAAGGTCATCGCTCTCATAAGGTCGAAATGTCGCGTGCCCGAGCGTGGCCTGCAGTCTTTGAGCGATGCCGGTCTGGGCCGCGATGGTCACGGCCGTCGGCAATCCCCGTGCCACATCGTGGGCGAAGGAGGGGCCCGATAGGATCGCCGGAACAAGCTCGGGCGCCGTTTCTTGGAAGATTTCGGTCGGCAGTTTTCCGCTCGGACGTTCGATGCCTTTGGCACACAAGACAAGCGGGATCCCCCTTGGCGCGCAGACGGCCACCGCAGCCAAACTGGCGCGCAAATGCTGGGCCGGCACGACGATCAAGAGAGCTTCGGCGGCGCCAGCAGCGGTCGCCAGATCGTCTGTCGCGACAATCCCCGGCGGCAACGCAATATCGGGCAGGAATTGGGCATTGCGGCCGGTTTGTCGAATCGACTCAACGACCTCGGTTTCACGAGCCCAAAGCGTCACCCTTCGACCGGCGCGAGCCGCAATCAGGGCCAAAGCGGTACCCCAGGCGCCGGCACCAATCACACCGATCTTCTGGTAGGGTATTGTTTTTTGGGGTTTTTCTGTCATTTCATGGAGCCGTGCTTAACTTTATTGTGCGGTGCGGAAGACTGAACGATTTGTTGAACATTCAGAAATTAGTATTATCTTGAACCAAGAAATTGAGGTCTGTGGCGCACAGGGAACAGGCTTGATGGCAGGAAAAGACATAGTTCGCGATCAAATCATCGATGCTGCCAAGAAGCGATTTTCGCATTTTGGCTATGCCAAGACCACTATGGCCGAGGTGGCCGCCGATTGCAGTATGTCGCCCGGCAATCTCTACCGCTTTTTTCCCGGCAAACTGGACATCGCCGAAGCGATCGCCAGCGCCGAATTCGAAGGTCATCTTCAACAACAACGTGCCATGATCTTTACGCCCGGCAAGAGCGTTCTGGAGCGCATGCGAGGCTATTTCTTCGAGGAGTTGCGCTACACCTACCAGAAACTGGAGAGCAATCCTCGCGTCTTCGAAATTGCAAGCGTCATTTGCAATGAACGCCCGGAATACGCCAATTGGATGCTGGCCAACGAACGCAAATTGCTGGTCGAATTATTTGAAGACGCCGAGCGCAATGGCGATTTCCAGCTCAAGGACAAGGAATTCACGGCCGAAATGATCCAATCCGCGCTGATGAAATTCCGCTATCCGCAATTGTGGTCGAAGCTGACTCTGCCCAAACTGGAACGCGAACTCGACGGTGTGTTGCGCCTTCTCGTCAACGGACTGTGTACGCAAGAGCCCTGCAGCAACGCGCATGCGGCCGAATAGCGGGCCGCTCTTCCTTCCGCCACAAATCGGTCCTAAAAAATCAGCGATGCGCCGCTTTGCTCGCCTTGCCCTGTTTGTGCTTTTGGCCACCGGTCTATCCGCGGGCGGGCAGCCACCGCCCAAGCGCATGATCGAGTTCAGCGAGGCCGACCGGGCCGATCTTGCGCGCGTCAGCGCCTATCTCAATTCTATCCACAGTCTGAAAGGCGACTTCGTGCAGCTAGGGCCGGACGGTCAAGCCGATCCGGGCCATTTCTATCTGCAGAAGCCCGGGCGCTTGCGCTTCGAATACAACCCGCCCAATCCGATGCTGGTGGTCGCCGATGGCCGTTATCTCATCGTCGCCAACAGAAAAATGAAGACGGTGGACCGCACGCCATTGTCGTTTACGCCCCTGGATCTGATCCTTGGGGACGACATCGACCTTCTCCACAATAGCGCGATCCTCGCGGTGAAGCATGAACCGGGCATCTTAATTATCCAGGCACGCAGCAGCGATAACCGTTCCCGCGCCAATATCGCCTTGGTCTTCTCCGATCCGGTGTTGGAATTGCGGCAATGGACGGTGCTTGACGACCAAGGATTGGAAACGACGGTTGCCTTGCGCGGTTTGGAAAACGGGCCGGTGCTCGATCCCTCGCTCTTCGTGCTCGAAGACATGAAGCGGCCCGTCGGCGTCAAGCCGCGAGACTAATATGGCCGGATTGCGACCCGTTGTCGGTATCATCTGCGATCATCGCACGATTGACCAACATCCCTTTCACATCGCCGGCGAAAAATACATCGCCGCTTTGCGCGACGGTTCGAACGCGATCCCGCTTTTGATTCCGGCGCTCGATCCGCCGCTCGCGCCGGACGATATTTTGGCACGCGTCGACGGGCTGATGTTCCCGGGATCGCCGTCGAACGTCTCGCCCCACCACTATGGCGGAGAGGCGCCGCGTGAACCCGAGTTGCTGGATGAACGGCGCGACGTCAACACGCTTCCTTTGTTCAGAAGCGCCATCCAAGCGGGCAAGCCCGTCTTGTGTATCTGCCGCGGATTTCAGGAACTGAATGTCGCCTTGGGCGGCACGCTGCATCAGCACGTCCACGAAGTCGAAGGACGCAAAGATCACCGCGAAGACGATACCGCGCCGCTCGACGAACAATATGGAGCGGCGCATCCGGTCACGGTGGCCGAGGGTGGCTTATTGGCCAAACTTGTGAGCGCTCGGCGCTTCGCGGTGAACTCGCTGCATGGCCAAGGCATCGACAAGCTCGCGCCCGGACTTTTTGCGGACGCCGTGGCACCTGACGGACAAATCGAAGCGGTGTCTATGCCCGGGGCACGCGGTTTTGTGCTGGGCCTGCAGTGGCATCCGGAATGGCGCTGGTCCGAGAACCCTGTATCGCGCGCGATTTATGCGGCATTCGGTGCGGCCTTACGCGGCAAAGTGGCTTGACAACACCGTAAGTATTAGCTTACGGTAAGTAATGACTTACGCAACCGCATTGGCGGCCTTGGCCGACCCCACAAGACGGCGAATTTTCGAAAGGCTGCGGCATGGCGCCAAGCCTGTCGGCGCCATCGCACAGGGTCTGCCGGTGAGCCGCCCTGCCGTATCCCAGCATCTCAAAGTGTTGAAGGAGGCCGGTCTGGTGGACGAGCGCTCCGAAGGCACGCGCCATGTCTATTACATCGATCCCAAAGGGCTTGGCGCCGTGCGGCGCTGGCTTGACGGGTTCTGGGACGATGCTCTCGAAGCGTTCAAAGCCGAAGTGGAAACGGAACAGGAGAAGAAATGAGCGTCCACAAGATCGCGCCCGCGCCGGTGCGCAAGACCATCCACGTCAACGCTTCGCAGGCGCGTGCGTTCGAGGTGTTTACGGCGCGCTTCGCGGCATGGTGGCCGAAAGAGCATCACATTGCGAAAGTGGACATGCAGGAACCTGTGATCGAGCCGCGCCAGGGCGGCCGCTGGTATGAAAAAGGCGTCGATGGCACGGAGTGTAATTGGGGCGAAGTGCTGGTCTGGCAACCGCCGTCCAAGCTCGTCCTGTCGTGGCGGATCAACAGCAAGTTCCAACTCGACGACGACGTCGAGAGCGAAGTCGAGGTGCGCTTCATCGCCGAAGGCCCGGATGCCACACGCGTGGAACTCGAACATCGCATCCTCGCAGCCGACGCCCAAGCTCTCCGCGATGCCGTGGATTCGCCGA
Source organism: uncultured Alphaproteobacteria bacterium (assembly GCA_963766355.1). GTDB lineage: Bacteria > Pseudomonadota > Alphaproteobacteria > Micropepsales > Micropepsaceae > Rhizomicrobium. The sequence continues at coordinate 42,391 of CAVXZV010000015.1, read as the reverse complement.
TGGGCTGGAGCGGCTTGCTGGCGATATACGCGAAACTGATCGAAGGGATGAAGGCGTGACATTAGCCTTAGATATCGTGATCGGTGCCGCGCTGCCGAGCATGGCGGCTGCAGCGCAAGTTCTGCAGCCGCATGATTTGCGCGCGGCGGTCTGTTAGAGCGAGTTGTGACCGAATTGAACCAGCTGCGTTGCATCGCGGCGCGGCGAACGCTAGGAGCCGCGCGAAGAGCGTACCGGCAGTACGATCGAGCGCGTCGACGGTGAGGCGGTAAAGTGATCGATCCAGTGGATCGATCGCCCGCCGAACGACGCCCGCCGCGACGCAACCCGTCGGGCCGGGGAATTTTGCGTCCTGGGTGCGTCGAAGGGCTCGCCCGTAGCCCCACTACGCGCTTCGCCCTTCTCCTTCCCACGCCGCAAAATTCCCCCGGCGCAGCGATTTAATCCGGTCACAACTCGCTCTACTGTCAGGCATGACCGCCGCGCATCTTTCCATCTTGTCCGTCAATGTCGGGTTGCCGCGCGTGATCGGCACGCTGCATGGCGAGGACGTCCTCTCGGGAATCGCAAAACGGCCCGTGAATGCGCCCGGTGTTATCGTGGGCACAAACGGGATCGACGGCGATGCCCAAGCCGATCTTGAAGTTCATGGCGGCCCGGAAAAGGCCGTTTATGTCTATCCCTCGGAGCATTGGCCGTGGTGGGAAGGCGAGCATCAGCTCTCCTGCGCCCCCAGCACTTTGGGCGAAAACCTAAGTCTGGCCGGGGCCGACGAAAGCAAAGTGTGTATCGGCGACACCTATCGCTGGGGCGAGGTATTGCTGCAGATCTGTCAGCCGCGGTCCCCCTGTTTCAAACTCGCGATCCACACCAAGAGACCCGATGTGCCGCAATTGATGATCCAATCGGCGCGGTGCGGCTGGTATCTGCGTGTTCTTGAAGAGGGAACTGCGCCGGTGCATGGCGCAAGCTTGAATCGGCAGATTGCGAGCGGGGGCCCGAGCGTGCGCGACGCCTTCGTCGCCGCCCATCATCCTGGGGTTAGTTACGATGTATTGCGCCGAATTCACGAGGCGCCAGGGCTCTCCCGTGCGTGGCAACATTCGCTGGCCCGGAAAATCGCCGCTTTGCAGGGCTAAATTTGGTTCGTGCTAATTTTAGCACTGTCATTAAAAATCTATTAGTTATATCGGTTCGCGAGAAAATAGTTGAATACTGTGGCCTTATTGCATATAGTGCTTATAGCGAAGGGCGTTCTGGATCCGGCAAGCACTGCCCCCCCGCTCGCAAGCTGGACCGGTTCTTCGCACAGCGGTGTCGGTCATCCCCTCCCGGCACTTAGCGCGTAACGGCGCAACGACGCCCGGCAGGACCCCCTGTCGGGCGTTTTTTTTACCATTGAAACGGGCTGCGTGTCGGCTTCACGAATTCGCCTTTGAAGCTATCGCCAAGCCCTTTGGCCGCCAGCCACTGTGCCAGGCGGCTTGGGTCGTAGGCGCTGCGAATCCACTCCGCCAGCGAGCGCCCATGGGCCTCCTCTTCGGCAAAGGTTGGAAATTGCATCAGCCAGCGCTGGTGCTTCTTGGCCTTGCCGGCGAATTGCTTCATCGCGATATCCCGCACGCCCCAGCCATTGCGATGGATCAGATAGAGCGCCGCGGCCAGTCCGGTGCGGTCGTTTCCGCCGGAACATTTCAGCAGGAAAGGCCTGGGCGTATCGTCAAAGGCATCCAGCAGGCAGACCAGCATGGCGCGGGTGGGTAGATGGCGCGAATCCATCATCGTATCGAAATGCTTGGCGCCCAGCGCCACGCATACCCGCCGCTCATAGCGCCACCAGGACAAATCGCTGTTTTCTCCGCGCAAATTGATGATGGCGCGCAGCCCGTGGCGCTGCATCATCCCTTTGAGACCGCCCAAATGGGCCTGTGAGGAGCGCGCGACTTCGCCTTCGCGTACCCAGGCGAAATTGTAGAGAATGTCGAGCAAAGAACGCATGAGTCGGACCAAGTGAGGAAACAACATGCAGCTTAGCAGAAAAGCGCTCAATGCCCGCTGGGCTTGGACCAGCGCGGCCGCCGTCGCGGCGCTGTTGGCGCTCAACTTTGCCGAGATGATCCTGAAGGCGAGAACCGGTTATGGCACGGTCGATATGCAAGGCGTCAGCACGGGCTGGGGCATTCGTCTGATCGCCGATCACTGGACCAGCCCGCCGGCTTCGGCCTTGGCAGGCTTCAATCTGGGCTTCGATTATCTGTTCATGCCGCTTTACGGCGCTTCGCTCTATTTCGGATCGATCGTGGCGCGCGAGCGTTTCGCACCCAAGCCCGGTGCTCGGCGGCGGATTATGGCGCTGCTCGCTATGGCGCCCGTCGCTGCCGCTTTGTGCGATGCCTGCGAAAACGGGCTGGAAATCGCGATGCTGGTGAGCGGCCCGACCGACCTACTCGCCGGGCTGGCCCTGGAAGCCACAGCTGCGAAATATGCCGGCGTGCTGATCGGCTTGCTGCTTTCGCTGGCGGCGCTGGTGAGTCTGTTTCTCGCCGCGGTGAAGAAGCCCAAACCGAAGGACGAGACGGCAGCTTAAATCGCGAACGTCAGGCTCACTGCGCCGAACTGGTCCGCAGAATTCTGCGAGCCGTATTCGCGCGAACGGATGACGTGCGTGAATGCGAGCCGCGCATGGAACAAGGTCACGGCGGCGCCCAGTTCTAGATCGCCGACGAAGTTCTTCTTCACAACCGAGCGGCTGGGTTGCCAAGTGTTACCGTCGAGAAAGATATTGCGCGCAATCGCGCGTCCGTCGACTCCGGCAAAAACGTAAGCGCTAAAATCGCCGGTCGATTTGAAGAAATTCGATCCCGGCAGGCCCGGCTCGATCCTGAGCGGGCCGTAATCGTCGGGTAGATTGAAGCCCAGCCTTAGCATGGCTCCGGCATTGACGTAATCATAGACGTTGCCGGCGGCGCCGCCGAAATGCGGTTCCGCGTCGAAGACGAGGCCAAGCAGCGATTGCGGCGGGATGAGCTTGTAGCTGCGCTCATAGGTCAGCACCAAGCCGGGCTCGTCGCGCAATTGGGTGTGCCAGCCCGCGGGCTTGGCATCGTGAATGATCGAGTGAACCATTTTCTGCGCGTCTTCCGCCAGCGAAGCGGGACCGATCACCCCGAGCTGCAGCTGGAGCTGGTCGAGCCGCGTGTCGTTCTGTTCCATCAGGCCCATCGCGCCATAGAGAAAACCGGCGTAAGGGCGTTCGGTCGGCGGCGGATTGAAAAGGTTGGTGTCCTTGGGCGTGTAGATATTCTGGCCCAGTGCATAGCTGGTACGCACTTCGCCCGAGGACGCGAAGAAGGGCAGCCAGCGCGCCGTCTCGACGGCCCAATCGTAGTTGCGGTCGGGCCCCGTCGTGTAAGCGAATTGCACGCCGTTGGTGTAATCGCGGTCCGTATTGAAGAAGACATCGTTCTCGAAAAGGACCGAGAGGGTTGCCGGTTCGCTTTCGGCTCGCGCAGTTTGCGCGAAAGCAGCCAGAAGGAATGCCGCCGCGATAATTCTATTTGGTTGCCACGCCATATCCGCCCCCGCGAACGAGTTAGGCGGAGAGTATAGCAGCCTTCCGCTCGACCGTCGCGGTTGGGAGATTGGCTGCGGTATATTTGTGAATGCGAGGCAGTGGAGGCTTAAAACAGCTTCTCTTGCTTGCCTTTTTCGAGCTTGGCTTTCTTGAAAACCGTGTTGTCGATCCAGGGCATATGAGGTTTCTGGCCGGCGAAGAGCTGCTCGATGGTGAGAATCTGAATTTTCGGATATTCGCCGTATTCGGTTTTGTAGAAGCCCGCCGCGATGGCTTCCTTCTTCATCGGCGCAGTCGGTTCGGCCAGCGAGATCAGCACGCCGAGTTTCGCCTTCTCGCGATCCACCACGGCGATCAAATCGCGGATCATGCCGACGCCGACATTCTCGCCGCCCTTGACCGAGACGATGGCTTTCTCGGTCGTCTTGCCGTCGGGCTTGAAATAGATGAAGCCGTCGATACCGGAATCCGCGCCTTTCTTCTTGCCGCCGTAGGGGACCGCATCGACCAGCGACACCGCCCACCATTGGAATTGGTATTTGTCCTGCGCGGCGAGGGCCTCTGCACCGCCCTGGTCCTTCGGCGTACCGTGGATTTCGATGGGGATCGGCCCAAAGGCGTCGCGCAAGCGCTTCTGGATCAGCGAAATGGCAAGGTGCGTGACGTCGATGCCGATCCATTCGCGGTTGAGCTTCTGTGCGGCATGCACCGTCGTGCCGCAGCCGCAAAAGGGATCGAGAATTATGTCACCCTCGTTGGAGGAGGCATCAAGAATGCGCTCAAGTAATGCTTGTGGTTTTTGTGTCGGATAACCCAACCTTTCCGGGGCGCTTGCGTGAATGGGCGGCAAGTCATCCCAAACATCTGTCAGGGGTACGCCCTGGCTCTCGTCCAAGTAGATTTTCTTGCGAAGACGAGCGTCATCCTTAGCTGGGAAAAACAAGCGGTTCTCTTTATCTAGTTGCCTCATGACCTCGATGGATACTTTCCAGCCATTTCGATGAGGCTAGTAAAGTCGCCCATTGCTGGCAAGGTACTCGTATCTAAGATTGGGCCTGACTGCAGGATTAACCAGGTCCGTTCGGCGGAATCGTCTTCCGTCAGGATCATAGTGGACGAAGTGCTCTGCAATGTAGGCTTCGCTGTACGGCGTATAGAGTTGTTTCCAGACTCTATCGTCTCCTTTGCCGTACAACAGAATGACATCGTGAACAGCCCCGAAATTGATGGTCGCGTTTGCGTGCGCACTTGTGCGTTTCCAGATGAGTTCGCTTAAGAAACGCTCTTTCCCAAACACCGCATCCAACAAAATCTTCAAATAATGACTCGCCGTCGGATCGCAGTGCAGATAGAGCGAGCCCGTCTGTTTCAGCACGCGATGCAGTTCGATCAGCCGCACCGCCATCATCGCCAGATACGCCATCATGTCGTTGTCGTGCAGGAAACTCCGCATGGCGCGCAGCATCTCGGCGGCGTCGGTATTGCCCGACTGCATTACTTCGTCGAAGGCTTTTTCCGCCGTCTCGTTCCAATGCCAGGTGTCCTCGAATGCCTCCATCTGGGCGTGGCTTTCGTGCCCGTCCGGCGCTTTGAACAACACGTTGTAGGAGGCGTTCGAATTGAACGGCGGGTCGAGATAAACCAGATCGACGCTTTCGTCCTTCACATGCTCGCGCAGGATCGTGAGATTGTCGCCGTAATAAAGAGTTCCCATCCGTCCCGCCGGAGAATCGCTGCGTCACACTAGTTCGCTTGTTGTGCGAAATGAATCGTGTATCATGTTCCCGCTTTGTTCAAAAATGGTTTTCAGAGATTTTGGCCGATGACTGGACACCATCAGTTTGCAGAATTGCGCAAGCGCATGACGCCAATGCGCCGCGTCCGCAACGTCAAGGCAACCAAACGCATGTTGGTCAGCCTGACGCGACTGCAATGCACATCCAAAAATAGACCGCGCCCCAAAAAGTAACGTTCTTACTTTGTCCAAACGGCCGCACCCTCTCGAACCGCCACGGTCGAACGACCCTTTCGGCTAAATCCCCGCAGGTGTGTACCTTTCGGGCTCTGGCGCTTGACCCTGGGTTTCTCGTCAGTATATTGCGCGGCTCCTTGAGGGTACGGCCCTTCCGGGAAATCATATCTTTTCAAGGACTTGGAACATGTTCGCGGTCATCCGCACGGGCGGCAAGCAGTACAAAGTGGCCAAGGACGACGTCCTGACCATCGAAAAGGTCGCGGGCGAAGTCGGCGCTACGCTCAAGCTCGAGGAAGTTCTGCTGCTGGGCGGCGAAAGCTTGAAGACCGGCGCCCCTCTTGTGGAGGGTGCCAGCGTCGCTGCGGAAATCGTGGCCCAGGGCAAAGGCGAGAAGGTCATCGCCTTCAAGAAGAAGCGCCGCAAGAACACGCATCGCAAGCGCGGCCATCGTCAGCCCTTCACCAAGATCAAGATCACCGGCATTTCGGCTTAAGGAACGCAGTTATGGCTCACAAGAAAGCAGGCGGTTCTTCCCGCAACGGACGCGACAGCGCCGGCCAGAGGCTGGGCGTGAAGCTGTTCGGCGGCCAGAAAATCGCGGCGGGCAACATCATCGTGCGCCAGCGCGGCACCGAGTTCCATCCCGGTGAGAATGTCGGCATGGGCAAGGATCATACGCTTTTTGCGCTGACGGACGGCCAGGTCGCCTTCAAGAAAGGCTTCAAGCGCCGCACGTTCGTATCCGTAGTCACGGCCGCGCAACCGGCGGCGAAGACCGCGGCAAAATAGGCGGCTGAAATCATAGGCCGCCACGACTTTGGCGGCCCATTGAGGCGAGGGAGATGGTCCGCCATCTCCCTTTTTTATTCCCTCGCGCAATGGAGGGAATGCCATGTCCAGTTTGGAATCGGAGAGACTGCTCTTGCGTCCGCCGGAATTTCGCGACGTGCCGGCAATCACCACTTGGATCGGCGATTGGGACGTTGCGAAGAATCTGGCGAGCGTGCCCCATCCTTATCGCGAAAACGATGCGCGCGAATTCGTCTCGCGTATGGTGGTGCAAAAGGCCCGCGGCGAAGCCTTCTGTTTCGCGATTGTGCGCAAAACCGACGACGTCTTCATGGGCTGCTGCGGCCTCACGCTGAAAGAGGGCCGTTTCGAGCTCGGCTATTGGCTGGGTAAGCCGTTCTGGGGCCAGGGCTATGCTACGGAGGCGGCAAAGAAGGTGGTCTCTTTCGCGTTCCGCGAGCTCAAGGCCGAAAGCCTTTGGGCGGGCTGGTATCACGACAATCCAGCCTCCGGCCGGGTGCTGGAAAAACTCGGCGGCAAGCCCAATGGGGCGGAGCCCCGTATGAGTTTGGCGCGTGGCCACAGCGTTTATTGCCATATGGTGGCGTTGACGCGCGAGCAATTCGGGCGAAAAAAGGCAGCCTGAAAGCGAGTTTGAATGAAATTCCTCGATACGGCCAAGGTCTATATTCAATCGGGCGCAGGCGGGAACGGCTGCGTCGCGTTCCGGCGCGAGAAGTTTATCGAATATGGCGGGCCTTGGGGCGGCGACGGCGGCAAGGGCGGTGACGTATGGGCGGAGGCGGTGGAAAACCTCAACACGCTCATCGATTATCGCTTTCAGCAGCATGTCCGCGCGCGCAATGGCGAAGGCGGCATGGGCAAGGAGATGTCGGGCGCGGGCGGCGACGACGCGCTCTTGCGCGTACCCGTGGGTACGCAAATCTATGAGGAAGATGGCGAGACCCTGATTGCCGATCTGGCGCGTGCGGGCGACCGCATCAAGCTGTTGCGCGGCGGCAATGGCGGCTTCGGCAATGCCCATTTCAAGAGCGCCACCAATCAGGCGCCGCGCTTCGCCAATCCGGGCCAGCCGGGCGAAGAAAAAGCCATCGTTCTCAAGCTGAAGCTGATCGCCGATGTCGGGCTGATCGGAATGCCGAATGCCGGCAAGTCGACCTTCTTGGCGCGGGTCTCGGAAGCCAAGCCCAAGATCGCCGATTATCCCTTCACCACGCTCAACCCGCAGCTTGGCGTGGTGCGTATCGATACGACGGATTTTGTTTTGGCCGATCTGCCGGGCTTGATCGAAGGCGCGCATGAAGGCGTCGGCCTCGGCGACAAGTTTCTCGGCCATGCGGAACGCTGCAACGCTATTTTGCATTTGATCGACGGCACGGAAAGCGAGATCGTCAAGGCGTACAAAACGATCCGCGGCGAGATCCAAGCTTATGGTCAAGGTTTGGAGAACAAGCCCGAAATCCTGGTGCTGAACAAAGTCGATGCCATACCGAAAGAGGCACTGGCGAAAAAGCGCGCGGCCCTCAAGAAGGCGAGCGGTCGCGACGTGATGGTGATGTCCGGCGTATCGGGCGAAGGCGTGGAAGATGTACTGCGCGCGCTGGCGAAAGAGATCGCCAAGCGCCGCGCCAAGGACAAGAAAGCAGGAGCGCCCGTCCGGCGCTGGGGGCCATGACCGACATCCTTGCTGCTGCCAGAACGATCGTCGTCAAGGTCGGTTCGGCGCTGTTGGTGGATTTCGAAAGCGGCGCGCTGCGCCGCGACTGGTTGAAATCGCTGAGCGCCGATGTCGCTGCGCTGAAGCGCGAAGGCAAACAGGTGTTGCTAGTTTCTTCAGGCGCCATCGCACTGGGTCGGCGCGCATTGGATCTAAAAAGCGGTGCGCTCAGGCTGGAAGAAAGCCAAGCTTCTGCCGCGGTGGGCCAAGTGCGCTTGGCGGAAGCCTACGCCGATATTCTCGCAGGCGAAGGCATCGTCGCTGCACAAGTTCTGCTGACCTTGGGCGATACCGAAGAACGTCGGCGCTATTTGAATGCGCGTGCCACGCTGAAGACGCTGCTGGAATTCGGTGCGGTGCCTGTCATCAACGAAAACGACACGGTGGCCACAACGGAAATCCGCTTCGGCGACAATGATCAATTGGCTGCGCGCGTTGCCTCGATGATGGAAGCGGATAGTTTGATTTTGCTGTCCGATGTGGACGGCCTCTACAGTGCCGATCCCACGCGCGATGCAAAGGCTCAGCACATCGCCGATGTCGAGGCCATCACGCCCGAGATCGAGTCCATGGCGGGTGGATCGGTGTCCGGCCTGGGACGCGGCGGTATGGCGTCCAAACTGATCGCGGCGAAAATCGCCACTTCCGCGGGTTGCGAAGTCGTTATCGCCAAAGGCAAAGTCTCTCACCCCATTGCATCGGTGCGGCAAGGCGCACGTGCCACACGTTTTCGCGCCTCCACAACGCCCGCTGCCGCGCGCAAGCGTTGGATCGCCGGCGTGCTGCATCCGCTGGGTGCACTGATCATCGATGCGGGCGCGGTCAACGCCCTGGCTGCGGGAAAAAGCTTGCTGCCCATCGGCATCCGCCAAGTGGATGGACGTTTCGAGCGCGGCGATGCGGTCGTCGTGCGCGACGGCGAGGGGCGCGAAGTGGCACGCGGATTGGCTGCTTACGGCGCCGCCGATGCCGAACGTATCGCCGGCAAGCGCAGCCTCGAAATCGAGGCCATTCTCGGCTATCGTGGCCGCGACGAGATGATCCATCGCGATGATCTGGCGCTGACGGGGATTTCCGAAAGAGTGCGATGAGCCTGCGCGAACCTCTCAACCAGCAACTTGCCGCCGAGATGTGCGTGCTGGGTATCGAAGCGCGCAATGCCGCGCGATTGCTACGCGAAACTTCAACGGACGCGAAGAATAAAGCGCTCTGTGCCGCCGCTGGGGCAATCCGCGCGCACGCCAGCGAAATCCTTGAGGCCAATGCGCGGGATATGGCATCGGCCAAAGAGGACGGGTTGAGCGCAGCACTGCTCGATCGCTTGGCGCTCGATGATGGGCGAATTGAAGCGATGGCAAAAGGCGTGGAAGATATCGCTGCGCTCCCCGATCCGGTGGGCCGCGAATTGGCGCGCTGGACGCGGCCGAATGGTCTAGAGATTGCACGTATCGCAACGCCCATCGGCGTAATCGGAATTATTTATGAAAGCCGCCCCAACGTGACGGCAGATGCCGCGGCGCTTTGCTTGAAGTCGGGCAATGCCGTGATCCTGCGCGGCGGTTCGGAATCCGAGCATTCGTCCGCAGCCATTCTTCAGGCGCTGCGCGAAGGCCTCGCTGCAGCCGGCCTTCCCGCGGACGCCGTGCAGATGGTCCCGACCACGGACCGAGCGGCCGTCGGCATGATGCTGTCGGGTCTCGACGGAACGATTGACCTCCTCATTCCGCGTGGCGGAAAAAGCCTCGTCGCTCGCGTGCAAAACGAAGCGCGCGTCCCGGTGCTGGCGCATCTCGAAGGCATTTGCCACGTTTATGTTCACGAAAAGGCGGATTTCCAAATGGCGCGGCAGATCGTCTTCAATTCGAAGATGCGGCGCACGGGAATTTGCGGCGCGGCGGAAACATTGTTGATCGACCGCTCCTTTCCCGAGCAGATGCGCGCCCAGATCATTGACGATTTGATCAATGAACATTGCGAGGTTCGGGGCGACGCGACGGTTCACGCACAATTCCCTGCCACGAAGCTTGCAACCGAAGAAGATTGGCGCACCGAATATCTCGATGCCATTATTTCGGTGAAAATCGTGAAAGGTGTGGAAGAAGCGATTCGCCATATCGAGACTTACGGTTCGCATCACACCGAGGCCATCGTCACCGAGGACGCTGCGGCCGCCGAGCGCTTTCTCTGGGCGCTCGATTCCGCCATCGTGATTTGGAATGCTTCTACGCAGTTCGCCGATGGCGGTGAGTTCGGGATGGGGGCGGAGATCGGCATCGGCACCGGCAAATTGCACGCACGGGGGCCGGTCGGCGTGGAGCAACTCACGACGTTCAAATACATCGTCTGCGGCAGCGGCCAAATTCGTCCTTGAAAGTGCCAGGCGGCGCCCCACTTATCTTTTCGTACGGACCGGTGGCGCCTAAGTTTTGCCGGATAATGGTCGAACAATCGCGAAACTGACTGGATAGCGGGCTTGTCGAACACGAATTGGCATTAAAATACGGGAGCGTTAATTCTCTTTTTGTTGGGGGGAGAAGTATTTTGAACGAGTTTAGCGGCCGCGATGCTTCGTCTGAACAGGGGATAGCCGAACGAATTGGCCTTGTTTCGGGCGCTCCACCCAAGAAAAAGAGACGCTTTCGCATATGGTATTGGATCGTTGGCATCGGCGTGCTGCTTGCTGTTGCCGGCTGGTGGTTTCTGAGCGGGCATCAGCCAATTACCTATGTCACGCAGCCCGTGACCAAGAACTCGCTGATCATAACGGTGAATGCCACTGGCACACTCGCCCCGCAGGTTAAGGTGACGGTCGGTGCGGAGGTGTCGGGGCGTATCGATGCGCTTTATGTGGATTACAACGATCATGTGCATACCGGGCAGAAGCTTGCACAGATCAACACCGAAGCGATTCAAGCGCAGCTACTTCAGTCGCGAGGGGCGCTGGCGCAGGCCCGCGCGACGCTGATTCAGAACGAAGCTACGTTCAAGCGCTACGCAGAGTTGCTCAAGATCAATGCTCTGTCGCAAGAAGCCTACAACTCCGCAAAGGGCGATTACGCACGCGCTCAGGCGGGCGTGGACCAAGCTGCCGCGCAAGTTCAGGCTTACGAGACACAACTGACCAAGGCGACGATTTATGCGCCGATCGACGGGGTGGTTCTCGACCGCAAGGTCTCGGTCGGCCAGACCGTCGTGGCGGCGATGACGACGCCGGAACTATACATCTTGGCCAGCAATCTCACGAAGATGGAATTGGACGTGAACATCGACGAAGCAGATGTCGGCGAGGTGCGCGAAGGCCAAATCGCTACCTTTACGGTCGATGCATATCCCAACAAGCAGTTCGAGGCGAAACTGATCTCGGTGCACAACGCTTCGGAGACGGTGCAGAACGTCGTCACCTACAAAGGCGTGCTGCTGGTCAACAATCCCGATTTGCTTCTCAAACCGGGGATGACGGCAACGGCGGAAATCCTCACCGGCAAGATCAACAATGCGGTGCTGGTGCCCAATCCGGCGCTGCGTTTTGTGCCCGTCGATTATATCGTCAAGGCGGCGCCTCCGACCCCGACAGGCACGGGTTTGGGCCGTGTCTGGACCGAAGCCGGCAAGGGGATGCTGAAGGCGCATGACCTCAAGCTCGGCGGCACCAACGGCCGGTTCACCGTGGTGCTGTCGGGCGACGTCAAGCCCGGCGACAAACTCGTTACCGACAGCAAGACCTTGGGCGCGCAATGAACGCGCCGCTGATCGAATTTCGCGGTGTTCAAAAACTCTACGGCGAAGGAGAAGCCCTGGTAGCAGCGCTCGCCGGGATCGACCTTATCATTCATGAACATGAATTCGTGGCCGTGATGGGACCGTCAGGCTCCGGCAAATCGACGGCGATGAACATCTTGGGATGTTTGGATACACCCACTGGTGGACAATATCTCTTTCGCGGTGTCGATGTCGGAACTCTGACGCAGGATCAGCGCGCGCTGCTGAGACGTTATTACATCGGGTTCGTATTTCAGGGTTACAATCTTCTGCGGCGCACGACAGCGATCGAAAATCTCGAATTGCCGCTGATCTATCGCGGCATGGGCCGCTCCGAACGGCATAAACGCTCCAAGGCCGTGCTGGAACAAGTGGGGTTGGGAACACGCGGCAAGCATACTGCGGCACAGCTTTCCGGCGGCCAACAACAGCGTGTGGCCATCGCCCGCGCCCTCGTGAGCGAACCTGCGGTAGTTTTTGCCGACGAGCCGACCGGTAATCTCGATTCAACGATGAGCCACGAGATCATGACGCTGCTCAAATCGCTTAATTCCGAGCGCGGCATCACCATCGTCTTGGTGACCCATGAAGAAGACATTGCGGCCTTCGCCAAGCGCCGGGTGCGGTTCTTTGATGGCCGGATTGTTTCGGACACCGGAGGAGGCGCATGATCGGCAATGCCTTCCTTTTGGCGTTACGCGAGATCCGCAGCAATATGTTGCGCTCCGTATTGACCACACTCGGTATCATTATCGGCGTCGCCGCGGTCATCATGATGGTAACGCTGGGCAACGGCGTCACCGAGACTGTTACCTCGTCCTTTGCTTCGTTGGGCCGCAATCTTCTCGTTGTCGTGCCCGGCCAGCGTTCGATGCGGGCGGTCGCGCAGTTTCAGATACCCGATGCCGATGCGATCCGGCGCGACGTCAACGGTTTGGCTCATGTTGCGCCGGAACTGAGTACTGCTGCCGCAGCCGTTTTGGGCAATCGCAACCATTCGACCCAAATCGATGGGACGACGAACGAGTTTTTCGCGGCACGAGAGTGGAATGTCGTTTCCGGTCGGACCTTCAATCTATCCGAGGATGTCAACGGAAAATCCGTCTGCGTAGTAGGAGAAACCGTGCGCAAGGAGTTGTTCGGTTCTCAAGATCCGGTCGGCCAACGCATTCGGCTTGGAAAGATTACCTGCGATGTGATCGGACTCCTGGAGTCCAAGGGGCAATCGTCCGCCCTTATGGGAGATCAAGACGATATTGTGATCATGCCGATTCGCGCGGTACAGCGCCGCTTTACCGGCAACAACGACATCAGCTTGGTCTTGGTTGCGACGCAAAGCGCGTCGGTAACCCCGCAGGTGATCAAAGACATCACTCAGCTGATGCATGAACGCCGACACCTCGGGCCGCTTGAGCAGAATGATTTTCAAATTACCGACCTCAAGCAAATCAGCAATATGGTGGCCACCACCACCGGAACGTTGACCGCCTTTTTGTCTGCGGTTGCGGCGGTGAGCCTGCTGGTAGGCGGTATCGGCATCATGAATGTGATGCTGGTGTCGGTGACCGAGCGCACCCGCGAAATCGGCATTCGTTTGGCTATTGGCGCCCGCGCCCGCGACGTGCTGCTGCAGTTCCTGATTGAAGCGGTGGTGTTGAGTGCGCTTGGCGGCATGATCGGCATTCTCATTGGACTTGCGGGAGCGGCAGCGGCCGCCGCCGCGCTCAAACTCCCGTTTATCCTCGAGCCGGCAATCGTGGTGATCGCCGTGCTATTCTCCGCCGGCGTTGGCGTTACATTCGGTTATTTCCCGGCACGCCGCGCGGCGCGTCTCGATCCGATCGAAGCCCTGCGGCACGAATAGGATTGCGCTATGATTTGGGCGGAACACCCATCCCTGGGGAGGGCGAACATTTGAATCGTGCTGGTTGGCTACGTCCGCCTGGCCCGCTGGCCAAGGGACTGCGCATTGGGCTTTTGGGAGGCTCCTTCAATCCCGCCCATGAAGGCCATCTCTATGTCAGCGAGATCGCGCTGAAACAGCTGCCGCTCGATTACGTCTGGTGGCTGGTGGCGCCACAGAACCCCCTGAAGCCGGAAGCAGGCATGGCGCCCGCGGAGCTGCGATTGGCGCAGGCGCGCGCAATGGCCGCCCACCACCCGCGCCTGATCGTCAGCGATCTCGAAATAACGCTGGGTACCCGTTACACGATCGACACATTGAAGGCGCTCCATCGGCGCTTCCCCCTGGTCCGATTCGTATGGCTTATGGGCAGCGACAATCTCGCACAATTCCACCGCTGGCGGCACTGGACGGACATCGTAGCACTCATGCCCATCGCCGTCATTGTCAGGCCGGGCAGTGTGCTGGCGCCGCTGAACGCCAAGGCGATATGGCGTTTCGCGCGCCGCAAGAATATGGGCAAGCTGCCCGCGATCGTTCCACTAGACGGCCACCGCAACGAGGCCTCCGCCACGGCGATCCGTTCGGGCCTTGGTCAGGGCAAATCCTCCGTGCTACAATGATTGCGGCAATGACAAAGGAGCGAGCGGCTGAGCAAAGCAGGACCCCGTCCGCCTTTTGCGCATTGACCGCGAACGGAGGACCAACCTGAAGACTCGAGCCCGCAAGCCGGCCAAAAAGCCTGCCGCCAAGAAGCCATCCGCCAAAAAACCCTCTGCCAAAAAGGCGATTGCCAAGAAAGCGTCCGTCAAAAAGACGTCCGCCAAGAAGGTTATTTCCGCCAAGAAGACGGCGCCTAAAAAAACCACCCCGCGCGATATCGAGGTTTTGTCCCGCGTCCTGCAATCGCTGGATGACGACAAGGCCGAAGAGATCGTGACGATCGACCTCGAAGGGCGATCCTCGCTCTGCGATGCCATCGTCATCGCCAACGGCCGGTCGTCGCGGCATGTGGCCTCCATCGCCGACCATTTGGCGCGGCGGCTGAAAGAGGCCGGCTACGGCACGCATCCGGTCGACGGCATGGCGCAGGGCGATTGGGTGCTGGTCGATGCGGGCGATGTGATTGTGCACATCTTCCGCCCCGAAGTGCGCGCTTATTACGATCTCGAAGGCATGTGGTCGGTCGATGAACCGGCGCGCGCCCGCGCCGCGACGCGCTGAACGAGGATGAGACTGACCGTTCTCGCCGTCGGCTTCACGCGCGGCACCTCCGAAGGGGCTTTGGTCGACGACTTCATCCATCGTGCCGGC
The DNA here is from genome assembly GCA_963766355.1 of uncultured Alphaproteobacteria bacterium. GTDB lineage: Bacteria > Pseudomonadota > Alphaproteobacteria > Micropepsales > Micropepsaceae > Rhizomicrobium. The sequence continues at coordinate 27,339 of CAVXZV010000015.1, read as the reverse complement.
CAGATGGGCCGCAACATGGGCTTTCCCTCCGTCGCAGTGGAAGAGGTCGCCATCTCCAAATCGCGCGACGTCAAAACGCGCATGGCCGAAGAGGCCGAGAAATTGGCGGCGCGCGTGCCGGTTGGTGCGCATATCGTCATGCTCGATGCCAAGGGCAAGGGTATGACCAGCGAGGAATTTTCCGACATGTTGGGCGCGCTGCGCGATGCCGGCACCAAAGATTTGTGCTTCGTCATCGGCGGGCCCGACGGGTTGGCACCGTTGCCCGGCAAGAAGCCCGGACGCAGCCTGGCTTTCGGTCCGCAGACCTGGCCGCATCTGCTGGTCCGCGCGATGTTGGCGGAGCAAATCTATCGCGCGCTGACGATTTTGGCCGGTCATCCATACCACCGCGCATAAGTTGCGGGACGTAACGCTTCCTTAACCACAATCGACGATGCTAACGCGTCGCAGTGGGACGAGAAACGTCCATGGAGATCAAAAGCACCAGAAGTGTCGATCGGGCCGTTATGCGCCGCACCAGCAAAGGTGCGACAGCAAGCGACTCCTCGTTCTCGCTTCCTCCTGTCGATGATGCACGTGCGCAGGTCGTTGCCGGTCCTGGCCCTATCGCGGCGCTCGATTCCATTTTGACCTTGCAAGCTATGGATGATTCCACGGACGGCCGTTCCAAAGGTCTCAAACACGGCGAACAATTGCTCGACATGCTCGATCAAGTTCGCGATGGGCTATTGGCTGGCGGAATTCCGCGTGTCACGCTTAATCGCCTCGCTAATGCGGTGACCAAGCGGCGTGAAAACTTCGTCGATCCGAAACTACAGACTGTGCTCGACGAAATCGAGTTGCGCGCCCATGTCGAACTGGCCAAACTCGAAATGATCGACAAGCAAGTGGCTTAATTTATCGCTACTACAGCGCTTTCTTTTCCAGGATGTTTGCAATTCGCTCAAGCGCATCCGCCTGGCGCTTAGCTGCTGCTATCCAGTCCGTTTGAGATTTCAAATAGGGCCCAGACCGCATTCTGTAAATAAGAAATATCCAAACTGCAATTATCAGCAGCATGGGTGCCCAGCTGATGAGAATGTTTAACAGCGATTGATTCACGATCCATCCCTCCCCAGTTCTTGTGAGCGAAGAATAAGGTCCGCAAAATCAGATATCCAGCAGCAGCCGCTCCGGGGATTCCAGGGTTTCCTTCACCCGCACCAGGAAGGTGACCGCTTCGCGGCCGTCGACCAGGCGGTGATCGTAAGAAAGCGCCAGATACATCATCGGGCGGATCACCACCTTGTCGTCGATGGCCACGGGACGATTTTGGCTTTTGTGCATGCCGAGGATGCCCGATTGCGGCGCGTTCAATATCGGCGTCGACATCAGGGAACCGAATACCCCGCCATTGGTGATTGAGAATGTGCCGCCCTGCAGTTCATCGAGTTTCAATTTGTTATCGCGGGCGCGCTGACCGAAATCGCCGATCGCAGATTCGATGCCCGCCAGCGATAGCTTGTCTGCATCGCGCAGCACAGGAACCATCAGCCCGCGCTCGGTCGAGACGGCAACGCCGATGTCGTAATAGTTCTTATAGATGATGTCGTCGCCTTCGATTTCGGCGTTGACATTGGTCAGCTCCTTCAGCGCGGCGACACACGCCTTGACGAAAAAACCCATGAAGCCGAGCCGCACGTGATGCTTCTTTTCGAAGCTCTCCTTGTATTCGCTGCGCAGCGCCATGATATGGCCCATATCGACTTCGTTGAACGTCGTCAGCTGGGCGGCGGTATTCTGCGATTCTTTCAGGCGCAGCGCGATGGTCTTGCGCAAACGGCTCATCGTCACGCGCTCTTCGCGTGCTTCATTGGCGCGCGGTCCGGAGGGCAGCGGCGCGGCGCGTGGTGCCCGTTGCTGGGCGCCCGCTTCGAGCGCAGCCAGCATGTCGCCTTTGGTGACGCGGCCGTCTTTGCCGGATGCAACAACGCGGGCCGGATCGAGGCCGCTTTCTTCCGCGATACGCCGCACCGCTGGCATCACCGGTGCGGCGATAACAGGAGCGGCAGGTGGCGCGGTGAATACAGCGGCGAGCGCCGGCTTGGGCGGGGCCTTGCCGATGACGGCTTCGGGATTGTTGGGTAGTACCGGTGTGGCCTTGCCGGCTTTGCCTTCGGCGATCGCGCCCAAGACGCTGCCAACCTGTACCGTGTCGCCGGCTTTAACGGTAATCTTTTCGATGGCGCCGTCGGCGGGGGCGGGCACTTCCACCGTCACCTTGTCGGTCTCCAGTTCCAGCAGCGGTTCGTCGCGATGCACCGCATCGCCCTCTTTTTTGAACCAGCGGGCGACGGTCGCTTCGGTGACGGATTCGCCCATCGCCGGAACCTTAATCTCGATGCTCATGGAATTGCCTCAATACATTCTGGTTTGCCTCCCCCTTGTGGGGAGGCCGGAGAGCGAAGCGGCGAAGCCGCGAAGCGATCCGGGTGGGGGACCATCGACACACTCCCCCCACCCGAAGCGCTACGCGCTTCGACCTCCCCACAAGGGGGAGGTGGGTGATAGGCTCATCATAAACTCAAAGCCTCGTCCAGGAAGGCATGAAGTTCGGCATTGTGGTGGCTCATCAACCCGGCCGCGGTGGAGGCGTATTCGGGCCTTCCGATATAGCGCGGGCAATGGCACTGGCCGGTCATGCGGGTGAGAATTTCTTCCATCCGCGGCCGCACGAAGGTCCAAGCGCCCTGATTCTTTGGCTCTTCCTGGCACCAGACAACCTCGGCACTGCGGAAACGCTCCAGCTCAGCCGTCAGCGTGTCTTCCGGGAAGGGATAAAGTTGTTCCAGGCGCAGCATCTGGATGCGCGTCTCGTTCTTCTTCTCGCGCTCCTCCATCAGGTCGAAATAGACCTTACCGCTGCAAAGAATGACGCGCTTGATCTCGGCATCGGGCGCGAGTTTGACGCTTGTGGCGCCGGGCACGCATTCGGCTTGGTCCATGAAGACGCGATGGAACGAGGAGCCGGGTCCGAAATCGGAAAGGAAGGAGATGCAACGCTTATGGCGCAACAGCGATTTCGGCGTCATCACGACCAGCGGCTTGCGGAAGGTGCGGTGCATCTGCCGCCGCAGCACGTGGAAATAATTGGCCGGTGTCGTGGGATAGACGACCTGGATGTTGTCTTGCGCACAAAGCTGCAGATAGCGCTCCAGCCGCGCAGAAGAATGTTCCGGCCCTTGGCCCTCATAGCCATGCGGCAACAGCAGCACCAAGCCGCACATTCGCAGCCATTTCATTTCGCCGGACGAGATGAATTGATCGATGACCACTTGCGCGCCGTTGGCGAAATCGCCGAATTGCGCTTCCCACAACACCAGCGCTTTGGGCTCGGCGGTCGAAAATCCATATTCGAAGCCGAGCACCGCCTCTTCGGAGAGTAGCGAGTCGATGACTTCGAATTCCGGTTGATTGTCGGCGACGTGATTGAGCGGCACATAGCGCTCTTCGGTCTCCTGATCGAGCAGCACGGAATGGCGTTGCGAGAAGGTACCGCGCGCGGAATCCTGGCCCGACAAGCGAACCGAAACGCCCTCTTTGAGCAGGGTGCCGAAAGCCAACGCTTCCGCGGTGGCCCAGTCGATTCCCTCGCCGGTCTCGAACATGCGCGCCTTGGTTTGCATCTGGCGCACAATGGTCTTGTGGGCGTTAAATCCTTCGGGAATCGTCGAAATCGCACGGCCAACGTCTTTCAACACGTCGGTGGCAACATCGGTCTCGCCGCGGCGGTTGCCGCCTTTGGGAGCCACCGACATGCCGGCCCAGCGGCCGTCCAGCCAATCGGCGCGCTTGGGGCGATGGCTCTTTGAGGCTTCGTATTCTTCGTCGAGCCGCTTGTTGAAGGCGCCGATCATCTCTTTGACTTCTGCTTCGGACAGCGTGCCTTGGGCAACGAGCTTGGTGGCATAAAGCTCCAGCGCCGTGGGATGATCCTTGATTGCGCGATACATCAAGGGTTGCGTGAACGAAGGCTCGTCGGTCTCGTTGTGACCGAACCTGCGATAGCAGAACATATCGATCACGACGTCTTTGTGGAACAGCTGGCGGAATTCGGTGGCAATGCGCGCGCAATGCACGACCGCCTCGGGATCGTCGCCATTCACATGGAAGATCGGCGCTTGCACCATCAAGGCGATATCGGTGCTGTATGGCGAAGAGCGCGAATGCGCCGGCGACGTCGTGAAACCGATCTGGTTGTTGACGACAAAGTGCACCGTACCGCCGGTGCGGAATCCCTTGGTGCCCGACATGGCAAAACATTCCGCCACCACGCCTTGGCCGGCAAACGCCGCATCGCCGTGCAACAGCAGCGGCAGCACGCTGGCGCGTTCGATCTTGTCGCCCAATTGCGTCTGCTTGGCGCGCGCTTTGCCCAGCACGACAGGATCGGCCGCTTCGAGATGCGAGGGATTGGGCGTCAACGACAGATGGACATGGTTGTTGTCGAACTCGCGATCGGACGAAGCACCTAGGTGATATTTCACATCACCCGAACCCTGCACTTCGCTCGGATTGACGCTGCCGCCTTGGAATTCGTGGAAAATTTGCCGATACGGCTTGGACATGACATTGGCGAGCACGTTGAGACGGCCGCGATGCGACATGCCGAGCACGATTTCCTTCACGCCCAATTGTCCGCCGCGTTTGATGATCTGCTCGAGCGCCGGAATCATGGACTCGCCGCCGTCCAACCCGAACCGCTTGGTACCAAGGAAGCGCAGCGCCGCGAATTTCTCGAAGCCTTCCGCTTCGATCAGCTTGTTCAGAATCGCTTTCTTGCCCGTCGCGGTGAAGACGATCTCCTTATCGGGTCCCTCGATACGGCGCTGCAGCCAATCCTTCTGCTCGGCGTCGTTGATGTGCATGAACTCGTAGCCGATGCGTCCGCAATAAGTGCGCTTGAGAATCTCCACCATGCGCCGCGGCGTGGCGCTTTCCATACCCATGACGCCGTCGATGAAGATCGGCCGGTCGAGATCGGCGTCGTGAAAGCCGTAGAAAGCCGGATCAAGCTGCGGATGGGGCGTTTTGGGTGAAAGCTTCAAGGGATCGAGGTCGGCCTCGAGATGGCCGATTACGCGGTAGGCACGCACCAACTGAATGGCGCGGATGGATTCTTGGGCGGCGGCACGCCGATCCTTGTCGCCGGACAGCACCGCATTGGGCGCCTCCCATTGCCCAGTTAGGGCACCGACCAATTCGCCATTCGCCAGTTCGGGTTTGCGGTCGCGCGCCCAACCCGGTCCGCGGCCGACTTGCGCGGGCGTCAAACTCCTTTGGTCCAATTCGGCGAAGAAGGCGGCCCAGCTGGGATCGACGGTGTCGGGGCTTGCCAGGTACTGGGCATAAAGCGCTTCTATGAAGGCGGCATTGGTTCCGGCGAGGAACGATGTCTCCTGCAGAATGGCGTTGGACGCGCGGTTCAGCCGTTCCGAAGATGTTTGACTTGTCATTTCAAAGTGTTATGGGCTGGTGCTTGTTGGGCTCCAGGCCCATCCCGTTACCTTAGAATTAGAAAAGGGAAGGCGTTTACCGCATCCGGGCATCAAAGGCCATGCCCAAACGCTCGATGGAACGACTTTCACCGTTAATATGGGATCAACGCGATTGCTTTGCGACGGGGGCGGGTTTTGAAGCGGCTATATTCTTTGGATGCCTTGCGGGGCTTGGCCGCCCTCTCGGTTGTGGTTTGGCACTGGCAACATTTCTTTGCGATCACGGGAACTTGGCAGGTGGGTTGGCAGCGCCAGTCACAGCCCTTCTATTGGCTGTTGAAGCCGCTTTATCTCGACGGCTGGGCAGCGGTCGATTTGTTCTTCGCCTTGTCGGGCTTCGTATTTTTTTGGCTCTATTCGGAGGCGATCCGCACGCGCAAAGTGGGCGCCGGCAAGTTCGCCTTGCTGCGATTTTCAAGACTATACCCGCTGCATTTCGTAACGCTCATCGCGGCCGCCATTCTGCAGCTGTCGTTTCACAATGCGACCGGCGAGTCTTTCATCTTCGACGCCAACAATTGGCGCTATTTCCTGCCTTCGCTTGTCATCGCGCAGCAATGGCTGCCGCCGTCGATCGAACAATCCTTCAACGGGCCGTCCTGGTCGGTGTCGATCGAAGTATTGCTCTACGGTATTTTCTTTCTGCTGTGCCGTGCGGGTTTGCGCGGACCCAAAACGGCACTGCTGGTGTCGTTATGCGGTATTCCCATGCTGATGCTCGGTTGGAACGAGTTCATCGCGCGCGGCATCATGGGATATTTCCTCGGCGGCGCGGCGTTCTATGTGGTGGAACAAATCAAGCTGCGTGACGATGCCAAGCGGATCGCGCGGATCATTGCCGCCGTGGCGTTGTTTCTATGGGGTATGGTGGTGGTCGAAACGCTATACGGTCCGCTGCATGCGGCCTGTTACTGGCTTTCCGGACATATCTCGGACGATCTTGGGCGCATCTATATCGGCGAAAGCGACAATCTCTTTCTAGCGTTGTTTATCTATTCGGCAAGCCCGATGACCATCATGGCGTTGGCGCTGCATGAGCAGGTGCTGGGCGGGGTCTATAAGCGGTTGGCCTGGCTGGGCGACATTTCCTATTCGACCTATATGTTGCATTTCCCGCTGCAGATCGCGCTGGCGCTGATATGGCTGCATTTCGGGTTCAAGGCGGTGCTATTCCAGACGGATGTCGCGATGGTGTTGTTCTATGCCGGCCTGATCGGGCTCGGACTGCTGTCGTACCGCTATTTCGAACGGCCGATGCAGAACGTCATTCGTTCGCTGCAAGCGCGTTGGGCGGCGCGTCACGCGGCAAGCTAATTACCCTTCAGCAATTCCACCATCGTCGTGCCGAGGGCGGCGGGATTGGGCGATACGCGAATACCGGCGGAGCGCATCGCTTCGATCTTCGACGCCGCATCGCCTTTGCCGCCGGAGATGATCGCGCCGGCATGGCCCATGCGCCGGCCCGGCGGCGCCGTGACGCCGGCGATGAAGCCGACTATCGGCTTCTTCACTTTCGAATGTTTGATGAAATCGGCGGCGTCTTCTTCCGCCGTGCCGCCGATCTCGCCGATCATCACGATGCTCTTTGTCTCGGGATCGGCGAGGAACATCTCCAGCACGTCGATGTGTTCGGTGCCTTTCACCGGATCGCCGCCGATGCCGATACACGAGGTTTGGCCGAGCCCGACGGCTGTGGTCTGCCACACCGCTTCATAGGTCAGCGTGCCGGAACGCGAGACGATGCCGACCGTGCCGCGCTTGTGGATGTGGCCCGGCATAATGCCGATCTTGCATTCGCCCGGCGTGATGACGCCCGGACAATTGGGGCCGACAAGACGCGATTTCGAACCGGTCAGCACGCGTTTCACCTTCACCATATCGAGCACCGGGATGCCTTCGGTGATGCAGACGATCAGGGGAATTTCCGCGTCGATGGCCTCTAAGATGGCATCGGCCGCGAAGGGCGGGGGCACGTAGATAACGCTGGCGTCGCAACCGGTGGCCTCTTTCGCTTGGCGCACCGTGTCGAACACCGGCAGGCCCAGATGCGTGGTGCTGCCCTTGCCTGGCGTGGTGCCGCCGACCATTTTGGTGCCATAAGCGATGGCTTGCTCGGAATGGAAGGTGCCCTGCTTGCCGGTGAAGCCCTGGCAGATAACGCGCGTGTTCTTGTCGACGAGGATGGACATGATAAAACCTAGCTAGGGTGATTGTTTATTATTACTTCCCCTGAAAGGGGGAGGTCGCCCGGCGTGGCCGGGCGAGTGGGGGTCGACGCGAGAGCTCTAGAAATTCCCTCGATGACGCCGTCGAGGTTATCTTTTAATTCGTAATTGGCAAATCGTATAACGCGAATTCTTTTGCTGCTCAAAAATCGCGTACGAGCGGCATCATAAGCGAGCGCTTCCTTGGTGCCATGCTGATCGCCGTCCAGCTCAATCGCCAGCTTGGCGGCTGAACAATAAAAATCGAGTACGTACGGTCCGACGGGATGCTGGCGACGAAATGAGAATCCGCCTATCTGTGCGCCGCGGAGGTGGAACCACAACTTCTGTTCCGGACGCGTGGCCTCGTGACGCAACCGGCGTGCGCGGATAGTCTTCACTTTGGTGCGGTCGAAGCGCGTCACGTGTTTTCCCTCCCTTGCAAAGGGAGGGTCGGATCGCCGGAGGCGATCCGGGGAGGGATCAATTCCACCAGCGCCGAGGGCATGACCCCCACCTGCTCGCTTCGCTCGCCTCCTCCCCCTTTCAGGGGGAGGACAAGTGTCCGCGTGTTCTTGTCGTTGAGGATGAACATTTTGATCCTTAAAACATGTGACGATAATCGCCCAGAATGTACTGTTCGGGCGTAAGGCCGTCCCAGTTCCCATCCATCGCGAGCATGCTTCTCTCAGCGTTTTGAGAGACAGTAACGTAGCATTGCGCGCCGTCGCTCTCCCGATATTCCCAAATCCAGTATTTTGTATTCTCCACCATTGCAGTTCGAATAAATTTCAGATCGCGATGCTCAACAGCATCTGTGTCTGCATCTTCAAGTATGAGATACTCCTGAATGTCGTCCATCTTCCTTGGACAACCCTCCGGCGTGTCAGGAAACAGACGCGGAAAATCAACTTGCAATGTCGCAAGTTCTTCGTTTGTTGCAGGGTCGGGCAGCGCCATCATCGCCTTCTATTTCGCTTCCTTCACCGCTTTGACAATCTTCTGCGCCGCATCGGCGAGGTCGTTGCCGGAGACAATCGGCAGGCCGGATTTGGCCAAAATCTTTTTGCCCAATTCGACATTGGTGCCTTCCAGGCGCACCACCAAAGGCACACTTAGGTTCACCTCCTTCGCCGCGGCGACGATGCCTTCGGCGATGATATCGCATTTCATGATGCCGCCGAAGATGTTGACCAGAATGCCTTCGACATGTTTGTCCGAAAGGATCAGCTTGAACGCCGCCGTCACCTTTTCCTTTGAGGCGCCCCCGCCGACATCGAGGAAGTTTGCCGGCTCCCCGCCATACAGCTTGATGATGTCCATCGTCGCCATGGCGAGTCCCGCGCCATTGACCATGCAACCGATAGAACCGTCGAGCTTGATGTAGGAGAGATCGAATTTCGACGCTTCCACTTCCGTGGGGTCTTCCTCGCCGAGATCGCGCAGCGCCTGCACATCCTTGTGACGATAAAGCGCGTTGTCGTCGAAATTGATCTTGGCATCGAGACAGATAATCTTGCCGTCCTTGGTCACCACCAGCGGATTGATTTCGAGCAGGCTCATATCCTTGGCGACGAAGGCGTCGTAAAGGCTTTTCACAACCGCGCCGCATTGTTTGATTTCATCGCCCTCGAGCTTCAACGCCGTGGCGATCTGATTTCCGATATAGGGCGAATAGCCTGCTGCCGGTTCGATCTGGAAAGTCGCAATCTTCTCCGGCGTCTTATGCGCCACTTCTTCGATGTCCATGCCCCCTTCGGTGGAGACGATGAAAGCAACGCGGCTGGTGGCGCGGTCGACCAGAGCGGAAAGATAAAGCTCGCGCGCAATAGTCGAGCCGTCTTCGATATAAAGGCACTTTACTTCGCGTCCCTGCGGACCGGTCTGGTGCGTGATCAGCGTCATGCCCAGTATGCGCTTGGCTTCTCTTTCGACGTCCTGGATGGATTTAACGACCTTCACGCCGCCACCCTTGCCGCGTCCGCCGGCATGGATCTGCGCCTTCACCACCCAGACCGGCCCGGGCAATTCGCGCGCGGCTGCTACAGCTTCCTCTACGCTGAAAGCGGCTTTGCCAAGCGGCACCGGCGTGCCGAAAGAGCGCAGAATCTCTTTGGCTTGGTATTCGTGAATGTTCATGGAAGGACCTTATTGGAAGCGGAAAAACGCAAGGATGCTTGGATCGCCTGCACAATAGCAGCCGACTTGTAGGGTGCAAGCACGGAAAAAGCTCAGGTGGTTGCGTCAATGACCGCGCTTTGGGCAACGCGCGGGCGAGCCACTGTGGCGGCGGCGAGAATGCGATCCGACAGCACAACGGCCATTGCCGTAACGGCAAAACCGCCAAAGATATCGACGACGTGGTGACCACCTTGAATAGGCGTCGAAATGACGACGAGCAGATTGAGTGCGGCCGCCGGCCAGCGGATGTAGGGAAGACGGCGTGCATACCACGCGATCATCACCGCCATGGCTGTGTGGAAGGAGGGAAATCCGATAAGGCCCTTCACCCCGCCTGGCGCAATATGTCCCGGTCCCGTTGCCGCCAGGCGCAAGAGCTCCTGCGCATAATGCGTGTCCAAGGCCGTATCGATGTGGCTTGTTACCGATGGATCGAGGTGAAATATCGCGAAGGCGCCGAAGGATGGATAGAACGCCCAGAACAGAACCGTAACGGATGCGGCGATAGCCACGGCCAGGCAGAAGCCGGAGAGCTCATCGCAGCGCTTCTTCCAACCCAGACAGATTACGAGCAGGGCAGTCTGGGGCAGCATGGTTTGGTAGGCGATTTTGAGCAGGAAGTTGAAGCCCGGATGGCGCGATATGAACGCCATCATCGACGGCCAGTCGAACCCCATCGCGCCGTCGATCCGTGCCAGAAGATCGTCGATCCGCACGCCCGGTACGCTCAGCAGGAAATAGTTGAACACGCTGAACGCGGCGGAAAATGCGATTAGAAATCCGGCCGCCAGCAGCATCGCGCTCAGACCGGCGTCCTTGCGCACGCGGTCGTAGAAAATTCCGCCGCCCGCCAGCGCCCCCGACAAAACGCCGATCGCCAGATAGCCGCTCCTGTCCAGATCGAAATGCACGAGGCTCGCCCATACGCTGTCCACCAGAATGATGGATGCAACGATCGAGAGCAGAATGCGCTGCAGACGAGGGTCCATGGCCCGGACTTCGTTATGTCGGGCTCATGGATAGCGGTTTGGTGTTAACGAATCTCGAACCGGCAGCGAGATTTCTTAATTCCCGTTTCCTTCGCCGACGCCGCCTTCCAATGCCATACCGGTAACGTCCAGCTCTCGCGTTTCGCGTCGGCTGATCTGGCCACCGCCGACGCACACCGAAGACCGGTAGGAGAAGAACAGGTCACCCGTGCCATAGCGCCGCAAATTGGTGCGCTCGGTGCAATCGGGAACCGGTACGGCCGGCGCACATTTCAGCATGCCGTCTTTGAAGTGGCGCAGGGCTTCATGGACGTCGCATTCCAACACCTGACCGCGCTCGTAGAGGCCGGCCATACCCTGATCGCTTTGCACCACATCGCCGATCGTCACTTTAAGATGCGAGCCAGGGATGCAGCGCATGATTTCGCCTTCGTAGCTCGAATCGAGCCAAGTGTCGCCAACCATATGCGAAGCGGGGAATTCACGGCCGTCGGCCGAGACGCAAACCGCGTGGATCGCTTTGACCACATTGGCTTCCTGCATCTGGCATTGCTGCGCCGCCGCGACGCCGGAAATATCGCTGCTGTGATTGTTGACCGTCACGTTTTCGTAGCTGCCACCGCCATAGAAGGTGACGTTGTTGTTGACGCTGGCGCTGGCGTTGGCACTCGCTTGCGCCATCGCCAGGGCAAAAGCCGAAGCTTCTGCGTCCGCGGATCCGCTGCCGCCTTTGTTGATCACGATCGACTTATTGATACTGATATCCTTGTTGATCGTGATGTTTTTCGAAGCGTCGATATTCTTGGTGATGTCGATGTTCTTGTTGATGGTGATGGGCTTGTAGATATTGATGTCTTTGTTGATCGTCACCGGCTTGTAGACGTTGATGTTCTTGGTGATCGTCGTCGGCTTGTAGATCGAAATGTTCTTGTTGAACGTGGTCGGCTTGTTGATGGTTACGCCACCGCCATTCTTGCAGCCGCAGGAACTCTGAACTCGGGGGGGAGCTGCCGCTGGTCCAAGCTTCTGCCGGGGCCATGGACGTGGCCACCAGCGCGGCGCCGGTCAGCGCGGCGGCGACTAAGGAAAAGGACCTCGACGGCATGTTATAGCTCCTTCGCTCCGGTCGTATTGCGCACCACGCCCGGACAGAAGCCGCAGACATGGTACAAGCCTTAATGACCGCACGCCTCGTTTCACAAAATATGCCAAACTCCGACTTGCAAATTCTCGGTTCACTGGCCCGAAATGGGACAGGGTCGGCTAGGGGGCAGGCGGAGAGGCAGCCATGATCCCGATCTCGGACGATAACCCGGCGCGTCTGACGCCGGTTTTCACCTGGGCGCTCATTGCGGCCTGCATTCTGGTTTATGTCTGGGAGGTCAGTTTAGGGCCCGATTTGGGGCAAGCCATTGTCGCTTATGGATTTCGGCCGCAAACGCTGATGTCCCCCGATATTGCGGCACCGGGTCAGACGCTCATTCCACCCTTCGTCACGATCTTCACCTCCATGTTTGTGCATGGAGGCATCCTGCATCTCGCGGGAAACATGCTCTATCTTTGGGTTTTCGGGAACAATATCGAAGACGCGATGGGGCATGCGCGATTCCTATTGTTCTATCTTCTGAGCGGAGTTGCGGCGGCATTTACCATGGCTTTCATGGATCCGGCTTCGACCGTGCCGATGGTGGGCGCTTCGGGAGCAATATCCGGCGTCCTTGGCGCCTATGTGCTGCTTTATCCGCGCGCCAAGGTGACCGTCCTCATCCCGCTGTTCATCATATTGTACCCGTTCCGCCTTAGTGCCGTGTGGGTCGTCGGATCGTGGTTCGCGATGCAGCTGTTGAGCGCTGCTTACAGCGATCCCGGCAGTCCGGGCGTCGCTTGGTGGGCCCATGTGGGCGGGTTTGCGGCCGGAATCGTCCTTACCCCGTTTTTGAAGTCATCCCACATTCCCTATTTCGGACCGCGTATCACACGCGGGCCTTGGAGCCGTTAGAGCACGCTCTGGCTCTCCTGGCACGGGTTTCGCTGAACCGTTTGCACGAGAGCGCGGTGTCGTTTCGATCTGGGTCAAGATGAAACGCCCGCCGACAAAGCAACGGGATTGGCGGGCCATGAAACACAAGAACAGTCATTTGCTGGTTGGTTACTGGAGCAGGCTTCGCAAGGGACGCGACGTTCCAGATCAAACGGACATTGACCCGCGCGCCATCAAGCGCATGCTGCCTTATGTCTTTATCTTGGACGCCGAAGATCCCTCCCGGCCGATTTACCGGTTGGCCGGCACCGCCTTGTGCGAACGCTTCGGATTTGAATTGAAGGGCACCGGGTTCCTCGCACACTGGGAAGCCCAATCGGGTATCGCGCTGTCTTCTTTGCTAAGGCAAGCGCTCAAGCTGAAACAGCCTGTCTCTTTGTCTTCGATCGGTGCCAGCGCTGATTGCGGCATGGTCGAGCTCGAAACCGTCCTCGCGCCCATCACATTCGGCGCCAACGGACCGACGCGTTTCCTTGGCATGATCCAGATCATGAGCGATCCGAGCCTGCTGCGCGGGCGTCCTATCGCCTTCCAGCGGCTCGCCGCTTCGCAGCTTGTGCGTGAAGACGAACCGCTTTCCGTCTTCGACAACCTTCCGCCTCCCCCGCCTCCGCCCCCGCCGACAATGCTGCGCAGCCATCCCAAGGCGCCGCATCTGCGCCTTGTGGTTTCACAAGACCGGCCGTCGAATGTGCATTTTGACGGCGACAACATTCTCGAAAGGATGTTCGAGGTGTTCGGCGCGGGTTTGACCGCGAGCTGAGGTTGCGTATTACGGCGGCGACTTGTCGGTCGCCGTCGATGCCTTGGACTTGTCATCGGGCGGCGTATCGATCGGGTCGTTGTGCAGGATGTCGCGATCGAATTCGACCTGTTGCTGGCGCCGCTGCAGATAGGGAATTTCGTATTTCTCCACAATGGCGCGATAGGCCTCGAACCTCTGCATATCCTCAGGCAAACGCTTGGCGCAGCGGTCGTACGAAAGATGCGCCTCTTCCGTGCACCAAAGATCGAAATCCATGCTTTTGACGTTGTAACGCGTCTGCTGCCCATGCGTCGGCAGAGCCGCCACAGCGAGCAGCCCCGCACACAACAACGCCAAACGAGTCCGTTTCATCGGTTAAGCATACGCCCGAAGCGACGCGAGCGATAGTTGTATCGCAGTAACGGCCGTTCTTATTCCGCTGCCAGAATCCCGTCTTCGGACACTTTCGCATTCTGTGGCGGCAGGAGGGGGCGGCCCAGGATCATGTCCGCGGCTTTTTCCGCGATCATAATGGTCGGCGCATTGGTATTGCCAGAAATCAAAGACGGCATGACCGATGCGTCAATCACGCGCAACCCTTGGACGCCGTAAACATTGAGCTGCGGATCGACCACACTGTCCGCGTCCTTCCCCATTTTGGCAGTGCCGACGGGGTGATAGATCGTCTCGGCGGTTCTGCGGATGAACGAATTGACGGCCTCATCGCTGCGCACATGCGCGCCGGGCATCAATTCAGGGCCCCGGTAAGCGTCGAAGGCCGATTGCGCAAACACCTCCCGCGCGATCTTCACGCCTTCGCGCAGCGCGCGCCGGTCTTCCTCGGCCTCGAGATAATTGGGCTGGATCAGCGGGGCGTCCAAAGGGTTGGTGGACTTCAGCGAGATGAAACCGCGGCTCTGTGGCCGCAATTGACACACATGTGCCATGAAACCATGGCGATCGGCCTTGCGGCGGGTATGGTCAAACATCAAGCCGGCAATGAAATGATATTGCAGGTCGGGATTCTCAAGATCGGGGCGGCTCTTCAAGAAGGCGCCTGATTCCAGGCCTTGACCGGTGGCAATACCCGTACCGAACATAAGGTATTGCAGGCCGGTCTTGGCAGCGATGAGGGGTTTGGACTGGCTATACAGCGTGATCGGCTGCCTGCATTCATATTGGATGGAACAATCGAGATGATCCTGCAAATTGCGCCCGACGCCTTTGAGTTCCGCCACAACCGGAATGTCAAAGCGTTTGAGCGATGCCGCATCGCCGATGCCCGATAGCAGCAAGACTTGGGGCGTATTCACCGCGCCGCCCGATAGGATCACTTCCCGCGAGGCGCGTGCTTGCGTCGCTTTCTTCTTCTGGACGAATTCGACACCCACAGCGCGCGTGCCTTCGAACAGGATGCGCGTCACATGAGCGTGGGATTCGATGGTCAAATTCTTGCGATCCAGCACGGGCCTCAGATAGGCGCTGGCCGCACTCCAGCGTTTGCCGTTGTGGATCGTCAGCTGATAAGGCCCGAAGCCTTCTTGCGCAAAGCCGTTGAAATCGCGGGTCTCGCGAAAGCCCGCTTCGGCGCCAGCCTGAACGAAGGCACGAAACAGAGGATTGGTCGACTTCCCGCTCGAGACATGCAATGGCCCGTTATGGCCGTGAAATTCATCGCCGCCGTGCTCGTTGCATTCGGATTTCTTGAAATAGGGCAGCACGTCGGCGAACGACCATCCTTCGCAGCCCATCTGGCGCCAGTGATCGTAATCGCGCGCATGACCGCGAATGTAGATCATTCCATTGATCGACGAGGAGCCGCCCCAGCCCTTGCCGCGCGGCCAATAAAGTCGGCGCCCGTTAAGATGCTGCTGACCTTCGGTTTCGTAATACCAATTAAACGGATTGGGTTTGCCGAGCAAAACGGGGATGCCGGCCGGCATGTGGATCATCAGCGATTTGTCGCGGCCGCCCGCTTCGATCAGCAAAACTTCGACAGACGGATCGCCGGACAATCTGTTGGCAAGCACGCAGCCCGCGCTGCCCGCACCGATGATAATGTAATCATAGGCCTTCATGATTGCGCGCGTCCCGTCGTTTCCCGCGCGCACGATATCCAATCGCCGGTGTCCTGACGACAGCGGAAATGCTGCCGTTGGGTTAGATCCCTAAGGTTATCACAGAGCGGCGATTTTTGGGTTCGCGCACGCCATCTGGCGTCGGTACGGCAAGATCGGTTTTACCGACGCCCTTGGTTTCGATGGCCTCGCGCCGCGCGCCCAAATCGACCAGTACATCGCGCACCACAGCAGCGCGACGAACCGAGAGGCGCATATTGTATTCGGCGCGACCGGACGTGTCGGTATGGCCGACGACCGTAATCAGCGGCTGGCCGCCGTCGCGCGCGGCATCGATGGTTTTCTGGATCACGCGCAAATCCTCGGCGGTCAAAGTCCAGGAGTTGAAGTCGAAATAAACGGTATAGGCTGCTTGCTGGGTGGAAGGTGCCGGTGCGGCCGAGGATTGTGGCGGTGGCGCCGGGCTCTTGTTTGGCGCGGGCGCCTGCGCCGCATCGGGGGCTGGTGCGGCTGCGTCCGCCGCCGGCGCGGCTGTATTGGCCCCAACCTCGTTCTCCAGACGAACTAGCGTTACATCAAGGGAATGCTGGCATTGCACCGCAGCGCGCTCCTGCGAGGGCACCGTCCCGTTCAAAACCCAGCAATCGTAATCGGCCTGGGCGCGTGCGGCATCTCTGGGAAAGCTATCTCGACCGACCGTGAGCGCACGCACCAGCCGGTCGCGCAAGGTGTGCGATTTCGTATCCCGGCCCGGCATGGGATCGACCACTTCGCCATGTGAAAGCACGATCGCCTTGGCGGCAAAGCTATTGGCAATCGCCGCAACGGCCCGATCGGAATCAGACAGCGATAAAGAACCGTCTTGGTCGAAGGTCGTGTAGCTTGCTGGTCCAACGTCGCCGAACGAGCGCGCCAGGAACGCGTAATTCTTAAATAACGCCTGGTTAAAGGCCGTTCCGGTTGGATGTGCATCCGCCAGATTGTCCAGCGCCGTGTAATTGACGCAACCGGCCAGGAACAGGCTTACCGCGCCCGCCAAAGGTGCCAGGAAGAGCTGTAACCTACTGTTTGCCATGAGGGTCTCCGAATAATGGCCGGGGCGGGGCAGATTGTGGGCGTCTCCTATAACCCTTTGCGCGCACAAGGTTAAGTGAACGTTAGCAGCACCGAAAAAGAGGTGCAAAGGTCGGTCCCGTAAACCCTCCGTTGACGGTCGGGGCGCAAACTCGCTCGTTACGTGGAAATGCAGGGAGAAGCGATGTGCAAGGTGCTGCGCACGCCATGAGGAATCTCGATCCGGTCATCGCGAAGGCGCGCGCCGAACGGCGCCGTTTCCGGCGCGTGCGGGTCGATCTCCCGGCCAAGCTCTTCGTGCCCGCCGACAGCCGAGAAAGCGCTTGCACCGTCGTCAACATGTCGCCGGGCGGTGCCCAGATCGACTGCGAATTGATGCTCGAAGAAGGCACACAAGTCGTTATTTATATCGACGGATTCGGCCGTTTCGAAGGTGGCGTCATGCGCGGCGACGGCCATGGCTTCGGCGTGCATTTCGTCTGCACCGAAAAGAAACGCGAACGCACGGCCGAACTGCTCACCATGTTCATGAATCGTATGCTGATTAGCGAAGCCGATCTGCGCCGAGCGGAACGTACACCGACCAAGGGATTGACCAGATTCACGCGTTCGGACGGTCAGCTCGTGCCTTGCGAAGTGCTGGATTTGTCGATGACGGGGATTTCCCTCAAAACGGACTTACGTCCGCCCATCGGTGAATTCGTACTGATCGGCCAAATGGCCGGACGCATCGCGCGCCATCATACCAACGGTATCGGCATAGAGTTCGTTGGTGGGGCCAGCGGCAATGCCGAACACATTCGCGCGAAATTGACCTTGGCACGCTAGTGTCGTGGTTTCGATGATCGCGATATTGCCGATATCAGTATCTTTCGCGAACTTCGAAACCAAAACGACACTAGCATCAATAGGTTGGCTAGTGTCCTTTCAATTCCGAAATTCGAATGAGGCCGATATCAGATGCAACGAATTTCGGAATCGGGACACTAGCCGTCGGCAGCAATCCCCAGCGCCGCTCTTTGTTTCTTCGGCAACCCCATGGCCACGAGAGCATGGGCCTTGGTCAGATAGGCCTTCAATTCCTTCGTGGTGAGAGCATCGAGCCGTTCGAGACGCACCCATTGCGCCCGCGCCAGATAAGGCGCCGGGATGATGTGAGGTGATTGCGTGAGGATGTGAAAGCTGGCTTCTCCCGCTTTGAAAGATAAGCCATGCGGTTTGTCCTGCGGCGGGCCCAATACGGCAAACATCTTGCCGCCGACTTTGTAGACATGGTCGTCGCCCCATTGGATCGACAGCGTCGCCGATGGGAGCGACAGACAAAATTTCTCAACTTCGGCATAACGCATCGAACCGGCTTCCGTTTGGGCAACTGGCGTACAACAGCCGTATCATTCACTGGGAAGGATTCATTGCAATAGTTGCCGTCCCGGACGGCTTGGCGGCGGGCTGCCGCGCGGCTAAGACTGAGCGCGCAAATTCGGGAAGCGGCCATGGAACTAGGGTCTTCGGTCTGCGCCATTGTCACCGGTGGAGCATCGGGTCTGGGCGAGGCGACGGCGCGGGCGCTGGCCGCGCGCGGCGTCAAGGTCGCCATCTTCGACATGCAGAAAGAAAAAGGCGACGCCGTCGCCGCCGCCATCAAAGGTATTTTTTGCGAAGTGAATGTCACCGACGACGACAGCGTTGCGGCGGGATTTGAAAAAGCACGCGCCGCGCAAGGCCAAGAGCGCGTTCTGGTCAATTGCGCCGGTACTGGCAACGCGGTGAAGACGGCTTCGCGCGACAAAAAGACCGGCGAGATCCGCTATTTCGCCGCCAAAGATTTCGACCGCATCATCCAGATAAATCTTGTCGGTACCTTCCGCTGCATCGCCATGAGCGCGGCGGGCATGTTGACGTTGGAGCCGCTTGCCGGCGGCGAACGCGGCGTGATCGTCAACACAGCGTCGGTGGCGGCGCAAGACGGGCAAATCGGACAAGCCGCTTACACGGCGTCCAAGGCGGGCATCACCGGCATGACGCTCACCATCGCCCGCGATCTTTCGCAGGAAGGCATCCGCGTCAATACGATTCTGCCCGGTATCTTCGATACGCCGTTGCTGGCGGCCGCGCCCGACCAAGTGAAACAAGCGCTCGGCGCCATGGTGCCGTTCCCGCCGCGCCTGGGCCGTCCGCCGGAATATGCGGCGCTGGCGCTCAGCATGATCGAGAATGGCTATCTCAACGGGGAATGCGTGCGGCTGGACGGCGCCATCCGCATGGCACCGCGGTAAGCTTAGTGTCCCGCCAATTCGTGAATTTGGCTGTTGGCGAGGGTCAATTTCGCCACCGATAATTCTCCCGTGCGCTCCAGCGCGTCGAAGAAGGATATTGCGCGAGACAGAGCGTCGGCTTTGCCCGAAGCCCACGCTTTCACAGCCTCGGCGCCCGCACGGCGTCCGTCTCTATTTTCTTCCTTCGGTAACACGCTCAGTGCTTGAGCGGTAAGCGCCCGCTGGCCCGCAAACAAATCGTCATTGACGCGTCGGATTGCGAGACGGTCCCAATGTTCGCCACCCGTTATACGCTCGGCCAGACCCCGCAGCTTGTCGATCCCCACTTCCGCTCCCATCGCGAAATACGCTCCCGCCACGAGATCGAGTTCGAGCCCCTGCGAATGTGCCAGCAAGGCGATTTCCGGCGCCGCCGCCATGAGCCGCAACACGCCCACGTCTTCGGCCACGTCGATAGGTGCGCCAGCCGCCTGCAACTGCAAAATACGCGTTTCGGTGTCCTTCGCTTCGAAGGGCGAGATCAGGGTCGAGAAGGTCCCGCGCAATTTGTCCACGCCGTTCCTATACAGCGCGATGGTCTCGTCAAGATCGGCCTCTGCCGGCAGATTGGTGATGAACCACAGCCCAAGCCGCCGCAAGATCTCCGCGATGTCGGCGACCATGCCGATCTGTACAACGGGATTCATGACGCCATCAAGGGTCTCGATGCGCGCTTTCAATTTGTCCAGTGCAAAGGCGCCGACCGCAACGGCGAAAGCGCGAACCACGCGCGTGGCCGAAGCGCCGGAGGTTTCTTTCATGCGCGCCACGAACACCGGTCCGGCCAGATTGATAACCCGATTGGCCAGGGCGTCGACGACGATCTCACGTTTCAGCCGGTGGCGACCCAGTTCGTCCGCGAATTTTTGCGCGGCGGCGGGTGGGAAATAGCCGGGCAATTCGGCGCGGAAATGCGGATCGTCCGGCAATTCGCTAGCGATCAATTCGTCTTTGAGATCGAGTTTGGCATAGGCCAGCAGCACCGCCAGTTCCGGTCTTGTCAGGCCCTTGCCTTTCTGGGCGCGGCGGCGAAGCTCGCCGTCATCGGGCAAAAATTCTACGGCACGATCGAGTTTTCCGCGCAACTCCAAATCGCGCATATAACGGCCATGCGCGTCTAGGTCTTTCGCCGCGCAGGATTCTGCCACCGACAGAACCAAGGTCTGGTCGTAATTGTCCATCAACACGTGGGCCGCGACATCGTCGGTCATCGCCGTCAGCAAGGCATCGCGTTCGGCAGGCGTGATTGCACCGCGGCGCAGCGGCCCCCCCATCAGGATCTTGAGATTCACTTCGTGATCCGAGGTGTCGACGCCCGCGGAATTGTCGATGGCATCGGTGTTGAGGCGGCCGCCATTTTGCGCGTATTCGATGCGCCCCAATTGCGTCAGGCCGAGATTGGCACCTTCGCCGATCACCTTGGCGCGCACTTCTGCGCCGTTGACCCGCACCGCATCATTGGCACGGTCGCCGACATCGAGATTGTTCTGCGAGCCGGCCTTGATGAACGTGCCGATGCCGCCGAAAAACAGCAGATCGACATCGGCTTTCAGGAGCGCCTTGATCAAATCGCCCGGCGTCACCTTGTCGGCGCCGAGTTCGGTCAGTGCCTTCATTTCCGCACTCAACGGTATGACTTTCAGCGTTCGCGCGAACACGCCGCCGCCCTTCGAGATCAGCGACTTGTCGTAATCGGCCCAGGACGAGCGCGGCAGTTGGAACAAGCGATCGCGTTCCGCCCAGCCGGTGGCAGGATCGGGGTCGGGATCGACGAAGATATGGCGGTGATCGAAGGCGGCAACCAGTTTGGTGTATTTCGACAGCAGCATGCCATTGCCGAAAACATCGCCCGACATGTCGCCGACACCGATACAGCGGAACGCTTCGTTCTGGATATCGCGGCCCATCTCGCGGAAATGGCGTTTGACAGCTTCCCAGGCACCTTTCGCCGTGATGCCCATCTTTTTGTGGTCATAGCCATGGCTGCCGCCCGACGCGAAGGCGTCGCCTAGCCAGAAACCGCGCGCCTCGGCGATCGAATTGGCGATGTCCGAAAAGCTCGCCGTGCCCTTGTCTGCGGCGACCACAAGATACGGATCGTCCGCATCATGGCGCACCACGTGATCGGGCGGCGCAACGGTCCCGTCGGGGTACAGATTGTCGGTAACATCGAGCAGCGCATTGACGAAGATCTTGTAGGCGGCGATGCCCGCTGTCTGAACTTCTTCGCGCGTCGCATTGAGCGGCAATTGCTTGGGGTAGAAACCGCCTTTGGCGCCGACCGGCACAATCACTGCGTTTTTTACCTGCTGCGCTTTGACCAGACCAAGCACTTCGGTGCGAAAATCTTCACGCCGGTCGCTCCAGCGCAACCCGCCACGCGCCACTTTGCCGAAGCGCAGATGCACGCCTTCTACTTGCGGCGAATAGACGAAAATCTCCACCAGCGGGCGCGGTGCCGGGAGTTCGTCGAGCTTGTGCGAGTCCAGTTTGACGGAAATATAGGATTTCGCGTTGTCGTTTTCGTCCGGCTGAAAGAAATTCGTGCGCAAGACATTGGCAAGCACATTGCGCAAACGGCGGATGATGCGATCGTCGTCGATGCTTGCCACATCTTCGAGCGCGGTCTCGATGCGGCCGTAAACCGTATTCGCCCGCTCTTCGTTTGCGACATCGGGCGCGCAACGCGCGTGAAACAATTCGACCAGAAGGGTGGCGATGTCCGGATTGCGCGACAGCGCCAGTTCCATATAGTCCTGGCTGAACGGAATGGCGGTCTGGCGCAAATACTTCGCGGCAGCGCGCAAGATCGTCACATCGCGCCAAGCCAGATTCGCGGCGATGACCAGACGGTTGAAGCCATCGCTTTCGGCTTGCCCGGCGATAACAGCGTGGAATGCATCTTCGAGAAGTTGTTTGATTTCCGGCAAATGGGCGGGCCCGCCATCGGCCCGTTCCATGAGAAAGTCGAGCACAAAGGCTTCGCGCATCCAGCCGTCTTCGGTTTTAAGCGTAACCGTATAGGCATCCTCGGCAATGACCTTGAGGCCGAAATTTTCGAAGATCGGAAGCGAAACCGAAAGCGGCAGCGCCTGGCCCAAGCCGTACAGTTTGATCCGCAGCACATTATGAGCATCGTGCGCCTTGCGCTTGGCTCGCGCCTCTAGCGCTGGCGTTTTCGGCAGGCGTGCCAAGGCCCTGAGCGCGGCCAGGTCTTCTACCGCTTCGCGCGGTGAGAATACGTCACGATAGCGCGCCGGAAAACCTTGCGCGTCATCCTGAAAAATCCGTCTGCCTTCGATTTCGCCATAGCGCGCGCATAGTGCATCGAAGAGGCTGTCATCCCAAGTGCGAATGGCTTCGTGAATTTCGAGTTCGAGCGCGGCGGTATCGATGGTTGGGCGTGGGCCGTGATTGCGCCCGACGATGTAATGAATGCGTGCCAGCACAGCTTCGTCGACGGTCGGCGTCGATGCCGTCATGCGGCCGTCGAAAGCGCGCGCCAGAATGGCATGGATCTTCTCGCGGGCAGTGCCGTCATAGCGCTCGCGCGGCACAAAGACGAGCGCGGAAACGAAACGGTCGAAACGGTCGAACCGCGCAAAGGCGCGAACTTTTGGACGTTCGCCCAGCCTGAGAATTCCGATTGCGATGGAATACAGATCGTCTTCGGAAATTTGGAACAACTCGTCGCGCGGATAAGTATCGAGGATATGATTAAGCGTCCTGGCGTCGTGGCTTGAAGGATGAAGCCCGGCACGCGTCATCACATTCTTCACTTTCAAACGCAGCAGCGGAATGTCGGAAGGCCTGCGGCTATAGGCACCCGAGGTGAACAGGCCGACGAAACGCCGTTCGCCGCGCAGCGAGCCGTCGGCGGCGAACACTTTCACACCGACATAATCCATATGGACGCGGCGATGGACCAAGCTCCTCTCGCTCGACTTGGTAATGATCAGTGGCTCGGGCTGAGTCACGAAGGCGCGCACTTGAGGGGTCAGTGCGGCGCGGTCCGGCCCGGTGCGCAGGACCCGCGTATCGTGATCCGAGAGCACACCCAAGCCGCTGTCGAGCACCGGCTCCAGACGGCCTTCGCCGTCCTGGACGAAGGTATAATCGCGCGATCCCAGGAACGTAAAATGATTGTCGCCCAGCCATTCGAGGAACGCGATGCTTTCGGCCAGTTGTTCGGCGGGCACGCGTGGCGGGCGCGATTTTAGGCCGCCGATGGCTTCCTGGAGCCGGTTCTGCATCGTCTGCCAATCGCGCACGGCGACGCGCACTTGCGCAAAGACCGCCTCTGTGCCGCGCAACAGTGCTTCGCGACGGTCCGCTCCGACTATGGTGTCGAGCACCAGAACGATCACACTTGTAGGATACCCGCCCAATGGCAAAATGGGATGAAATACCGCGCGCAGGCGCGCCCCTTGCGCGGTCACTTCCCCCATCATGGAATCGAACAGGAAGGGCCGGTCGTCGTTTACGGCGACCAGAACGGACTCGCTATGCACATACTCTTTGGCCTCTTCGCGCGGATCGAACAGCGCGACGAGAGTTTCGCCTGGTTTGCGCGAAGCGGCGCGCGCGAATACCAGCTTTGTCAGCGCAGCCAACTCCGTGGGTGCGTAACGCGTCACGTCCTCGGGCGCAGCGTTTTTGTAGAGCGCCTCAAAAAACGTGAGCAAGGCGGGATCGTCCTTCGCCGCCGTCGCGCATTGCGCGAGAAGTTTTTGGACTTTGGATTCTTCTGTGCGGTCGTGAGGAGCGGCGGCGAGAACCATCGAGGAACCTGATGCGGGGGGGTGAACAACCTAACCGCGGCAGATTAAGCCTCTGTGAGGACGCAGAAAACCCTCGAAATGCCGGGGCCTTACGACAACATGAGCATGGCGGGACGGGCGTCCCGGCTGCGCTGCGAAAAGACCATCGCAGCTGTCAGCGCGCTGCTCGCAACGAGAATCAGGCCCGCCGTCAATGCTCCGCCTGCAAACGGCGTCAGTACGCTCGCAAAACAAGCAAGCAGCGCGCACGGAGCAAGAAACAGATAGGCCGCATCGCGCTCGCGCAACAAAGCCACGATGGCGATCACAGGTCCTGCCACAAACAGAATTGCGGCGAACATATTGGTACCTGCGGGAAGCGCCAGGAAGGCGCCAGCGCCCCAGGCGAAGCCCGTGTAGAGCAGGATCGGACTCATTTCTTTGGCGAAGGCTTTCAGGGCCGGGCGCTGAAAGGGCTGGCCGATGGCATGGGCATAACAGCGCATAATGGCCAGAGATCCCAGCGCCACGAAGGCAAACCACACGGACGCTCGCGCCAGGCTGATGCCATCCGCGAAGCCCAGAGTGAGAAGCGCCAATACCGGCAAAGCGATTGCCGCATGCGGGCTGCGTCCCAGCAGATTGGCTAGCCGCGCGGTCTCTTCGGCCTCGGCATGCAGGAGCGCCAGTTTGACGATGGCACTGGCGTTCGCCGGTTGCCGCTCCTCATGAGTGCGTTCGGGCCTGTTAACCTGCGGTACGGAGCGTGCGACGGCTGCCATGTGGCACTCCAGCCAGAATAAATATTTCGGACCAACCCTGCGTCTCTGGCATTAAGAATGTCTTAATGGGCCGCTTAGTTCCGATTCGGAATCGCGTCATGACCAGTTACACACAGATTTGCAGGGATTTTGCCGTGGTTTTCGACCTCGAATTCACGGCTTGGGAAGGTTCCATGGCGAATCACTGGCTGCGGCCGGGCGAATTTAAAGAGGTTGTCCAGATCGGCGCCGTCAAGGTCGACGCGGATTTCACGCCGGGCGAGATGCTAGATGTGGTGGTCCGTCCTAGGCTTAACCCAGTGCTGTCGCCCTATCTCGAAGAACTGACCGGCATCACAAATGACGAGGTACGGGCCCGCGGCGTCGATTTTGCCGTTGCCTATCGAGCGTTTGTGGATTTTGCCGGCGGCCTTCCGATCATCGCTTACGGACGCGACGAATTGGTCCTTATCGACAATCTGCGCCTGTACGGCATCAAGAATGCGCTGGCGTTGCCGCCATACATCAACATCATCCCCTGGATGGGCGCGCAAGGTGTCGATGTGCGCGGACTGCATTCTTGCGAGGTCGGTCCGATGGCAGGCGTGCCATTCGTTGGGCACAAGCACAATGCACGTGACGATGCACTCTCGGTGGTATCCGGCGTGGGCGCCTTAATCGCCCGTGGTGCGGCCGCGCCGCAAGCGGCATGAACGGGCAGGACGAAGAGGAATCCGCGTGCCTCATCGCGGCGCTTGAATTATTGCCGCATCCCGAAGGCGGCTATTACCGCGAAATATTTCGCGATGTCGCGCCGCGCGGCGGCCGCGCGCATTCGACAGCGATCTATTATTTGTTGCGCGAGGGCGAAGTGTCGTTGCTCCATCGGATAGATGCGGTGGAAATCTGGCATTTCTATCGCGGTGCGCCGCTGGAATTGACGATTGTCGAAGAAGGCAAGCCGGCCCAACGACATATGCTCGGAGCGAATATCGAAAACGGCGAACGCCCGCAAATCGTCGTACCAGCCGGGGCGTGGCAAGGGGCGCGTCCGCTCGGTGCATATGCGCTGGTCGGCTGTACCGTGGCGCCGGGGTTTGAGTTTTCAAGCTTCGAACTGGCGCCCCCCGATTTTCAGGCGCGCTGATTCCGAATTGGTCGGCTCTAAAAAACGCAGTGAGCGCCGCTTTTTTTAGGACCGGCTAGCTATCGCCGTCAGTTCGGCATCGGCACGCCGAACATCTTGCCCATGGCGTAGGAAATGGCGCGCGAGGATGCTCTCCCCGCATAGTTTTGCCGCGGGTTGTAGGTGACGATCAGCGTCTTGCCCATAATGCGGATAATCGGCCGGTCGCTCTCCTGCATGGAAATGACATTGATCCGCTGCTGAAAGACGTTCCGCGCGGCCGGATTTGCGGTGAAACGGTCGATGGCGCGTGCGGCATTTTCCAGTGCATCGAAGACAAGCGCGCGCAAGTTCGGATCGCCGGCAAGTGCTCCCCAATCCGCCGCAAAGCTCACGCGCACGCCGCGCGAATAGGAAAGGTGCTCAGCCTCGTCGTTGGCGGCGCTTTGAATCTGGGGAAGAGATATTTGAGGCAGAAATGGCGGTTGCGCATCGCCCATGCGCATGGCGGGAAGTCCTTCGGGCGATTCGTCTGTGTATATGGTCATATTGCCCCAACCTGCGACCTGGATCGCAATCGCGCCGGAATCGAATTTCAGCACGCGCCCACCGAGCGAGGCGTAATCGGCGTAGAGCACGTAAACTTCCGGTTGCCCGGCAATGTGCATCAGGAATTCGTTTTCGAAACGATCCGTCTGATAGCGGGTCAGCGAGAATCGCAAATGATCGCCGGCCTGATAATCGCCGGGAACGATGATTCCGAAATGCTCCTGCGCCAGTCGGTCGTTCACTTCGGCTCCGGCCGAGCCGACGGGCACGCCCAACAGAGCGGCGCAGAAAAGGAGTGCGATCCCGCGTTTGGGCATCGGATGTCTTTTTCTCGTTTTGCCGCCAGCACGCCAATCCGCGCGCTTCCCCACGGACCAAGTATAACAGGGGGAATAGGGCGAATTTGTGCCCACAAGGTAACTGCAACCGGTAAGTCGCCTGTTAAGGTTCGTCAAAAGACCCGCTCTGGCCCTTTCCTGCGGCAAACTGTGCCGCCCCGGCGCGTGGCTCCTCCGAGGCCAGCGTATTGAGACCCCAGGAGAATTCGTTCGCCATGGCGGCGGGAAAAGCCAAAGTTAACTGTTCGTATACGGATGACCTATCGTTCCGCAAACAAGTCTGCGGAAAGCTGGCGATCTGCCGGGCCAAGCGCTCGGCTTCGGTACGCGCTTGTCCTTTGGGCACCACGCGATTGGCCAGCCCGAAACCCAAAGCTTCTGCGGCGCCGACGGGCCGCCCCGTGAGAATCATGTCGAGCGCCCGCGACTGTCCGATAAGGCGCGGTAGGCGCACCGTTCCCCCGTCGATCAGCGGTACGCCCCAGCGCCGGCAGAAAACACCGAAAACCGCGTCCTCTTCCAAAACGCGCAAATCGCACCAACAGGCCAGTTCCAATCCTCCTGCCACGGCATGGCCAGAGACCGCCGCGATCACCGGTTTGGACAGGCGCATGCGCGTCGGTCCCATCGGCGCATCG
>CAVXZV010000014.1:0-4479 GCA_963766355.1 uncultured Alphaproteobacteria bacterium | reverse complement strand
TGTGTGGCGCACGTTCACGTTTACGTATTGCTATTGACCGTGCGCACCACGGAAGATTGGGAATTGGCGGTGGGCGTACGCGCCACCTCTCCCGTGGCCACGCGCAGGACCGGTTTGCCCGCGTCGGGATAAGGCAGGACGCCGAACGGCGCCAATTCCGCCGTCGAATCCACGTACAGATCGAGCGCCGGCAGATAGGTGATCACGTGGTCGAAGCCGTGCGGCGACGGCGCGTTGGCGAGCGTGTAGGCATAGGCTCCCGCCCTAATCAGTGCGGGCGTGCTGTCGATGCCCTTAGCGGCTAGTAATGTTTGCAGCAACACCACATGGTCTTTGCAATCCCCGTAGCGATTGGCGAGAATGTTTTTGGCCATATGCGGCGTGAACCCGCCGGCGCCAAGCTGCAATGCCACATAGGCGATATGGGTCGAAACCCAGTCATAGAGAATCTTCGATTGCGCTTTCTGATCGGCGACACCCGCGGTTAATTGGTCGGCGAGCGCCTGGATTTCCGGTGTCACCGTCGTCGCATCTTTTGACAATTCGCGGTAAGCGCGCGCGACGTCTTTGTAGTCTGCAAAGGTCGTCAAACCGAGATGTGGTGCGAAATCCGCCTCGTCGACCGCGTCTTCTTCGAGCGCGAGCGCCGTGTCGTTATGGAATTGCCAGACCCAACGCTTCTTGCCACCCAAAACCTGTTCGTCACCGCCAGTTAGCCCAACCGCGTCGATCTGGATCGTCGAAGCGGCCGGCGCGGTAAAGGCATAGCGCACGTCATGGGCTACGATCGTCGGACTAAATTCCACGCGCCAGTCGAAGCGTCCGGCAAACCACGGGACCAGTTGGCGATGAACGGTCACCAGCGCGATGGAATCTCCGACCTCGAGGTTGGGAAAAAATATGCTGACAATGCGATTGTCCCGGAAGCCGGGCCGCGAGGTTTGGCCAAACCCGACCAAAACAGAATCGGGCGGAACGTCGATACGCCGTCCGTCCGCCTTTAACGTATAGGCCGCGACGATTTGAAGTTCCTCGAAACCCTGTGTGTATTCGAGTTTGCGTTCGTGCAGTTCGTCGATGCCGCGAGAGTTGAGAATGCGATAGGTTTCGTCATGGGCCTCCAAATAGGTCCCGTCAGCCGCCACTTCGATATCGACGTGATTTTTTGTGATTTCGTATGGCGGGGTTACCGCTGCCGATTCCGGGGGCACAGCCCACGCCGCTGCCATGGTTGCTGCCAACCACAGCACGATGAAACTCGTACGCATCACCTTATGTCCCCCACTACCCCTGCGAGAAGATTAGTCGGGCTCAGGGCAATAATCTAGCAGGCGGATGGCGCATCGAGCCGGCGAAACTCCGCCTTTCTCTTACCCCGCCACCAGATTCCGCAGCACATAAGGCAAAATGCCGCCATTGGTGAAATAGGCCACTTCGTCCGCTGTATCGATACGCAACAGCAACGGCAAAGCGGCAGTGTGGCCGTCAGCATAGTGAATCGTCGCCTCGACGGTCATTCGCGGCCTGAGCAGGCCCGACAGGCCGGGGATATCGATGCTCTCCTGGCCTGTCAGGGCGTAATCCTTGCGCGTTTTGCCGGTTTCGAAGACGAAAGGCGCAACGCCCATGCCCACAAGGTTGGAACGGTGGATGCGCTCGAAGCTTTCGGCGATCACCGCGCGCACGCCAAGCAATTTGGGTCCCTTGGCCGCCCAATCGCGCGACGAACCGGTACCGTATTCCTTGCCGCCGAATACCACGGCGGGAACCCCCGCTTCTTTGTATTTCTGCGCGGCGTCGAATATCGACATCTCTTCGCCCGACGGAAAATGGATCGTGTTGCCGCCCTCCTTGCCGCCCAGCATTTCGTTGCGGATGCGAATATTGGCGAAGGTGCCGCGCTCCATCACCTCGTGGTTGCCGCGCCTCGAACCATAGGAATTGAAATCCTGCTGGCGGATTTGATGTTCCTCAAGATAAATACCGGCGGGGCTTGTCGCGCGGATCGAGCCCGCAGGCGAAATATGGTCGGTGGTAATGGAATCCCCGAACAGCGCCAGAATGCGCGCGGCTTTGACGTCCGAAATCGGCGAAAGGTCGATCTTCATGCCGTCGAAATAGGGCGGGTTCTTCACATAAGTCGAACCGATGTCCCATTGATAAGTCTGGCCCTTCTTGACCTTGACTTTTTTCCAATTGGCATCGCCGTCGAACACATTGCCATAGCGTTTGCGGAAGGACGCAGCCGTGACATTCTTGCGGATAGTATCGGCAATTTCCTTCGGGCTAGGCCAAAGGTCCTTCAGATAAACCGGCTTCTTATTCTTGCCGGTGCCGATGGGCTCCTTCGTCAGATCGACATTGATCGAGCCGACGAGCGCGTAAGCCACCACCAGCATCGGTGAAGCGAGATAATTCGCCCGCACCTGGGCATGCACGCGGCCTTCGAAATTGCGATTGCCCGAGAGCACGGCCGCGGCAACGAGATCATTGCTGGTGATGGCGTTCGCGACATTCTCCGGCAGCGGGCCGGAATTGCCGATGCAGGTGGTGCAGCCATAGCCGACCAGCGTGAAGCCCAGCTCGTCGAGATATTTGTCGAGACCGGCCTTTTCCAAATAATCCGTCACGATCTGGCTACCTGGGGCCAGCGACGTCTTCACCCAAGGTTTCACTTTTAACCCGAGCTCCACTGCCCGTTTGGCGATGAGGCCGGCGCCGACCATTACGCTCGGGTTGGACGTGTTGGTGCAAGAGGTGATCGCGGCAATGACGATGTCGCCATGGGTGATCGTTTGATCCGTGCCGTCGAGGGGTACGCAGCGGTCGACGTCGTCGCCCTTCTTGTAGACGGTCTTGAGCGCCTCGGCGAAAGCGGGCGCCGCATTGCTCAGCGGCACGCGGTCCTGCGGGCGCGCGGGGCCGGCGAGAGAGGGCTCGACCGAGAATAGATCAAGCGCCAGCGTTACCGTGAAAACCGGATCCGCGCTTTTGGCAGTGCGATAAAGGCCTTGCGCCTTGGCATATTTTTCCACCAGCGCGACGCGGTCCGCTTTGCGCGCCGTGTTCTTCAGATAGCGCACAGTTTCCGCATCAATCGGGAAGAAGCCGCAGGTCGCACCATATTCCGGTGCCATATTGGCAATGGTAGCGCGGTCTTCGAGCGTCATGTCGTCAAGTCCAGGCCCGTAGAATTCCACGAACTTACCGACCACACCTTGCTTGCGCAGCATCTGCGTGACGGTCAGCACCAAATCGGTGGCGGTGACGCCTTCGCGCAATTTGCCCGTTAGCTTGAATCCGACGACTTCGGGAATCAGCATGGAGATCGGCTGGCCGAGCATCGCCGCTTCCGCTTCTATACCGCCAACGCCCCAGCCGAGCACGGACAAACCATTGACCATGGTGGTGTGACTGTCGGTACCGACCAGCGTATCGGGGAACGCATAGGTCGCGCTCTTGCCGCTTTTGTCTTTGCCTTTGCGCGTCCAAACCGTCTGGGCGAGGAATTCCAGATTGACTTGATGGCAGATGCCCGTCCCCGGCGGCACGACCCGAAAATTCGCAAAGGCCTGCTGGCCCCAGCGTAGAAACGCATAGCGTTCCATATTGCGTTCGTATTCGACCGCGACGTTTTTCTTGAAGGAATCCCGCAAACCGAAATTATCGACCATCACCGAATGGTCGATGACGAGATCGACTTCGGCGAGCGGATTGATCTTTTCGGGATTGCCGCCGAGCGTCTTCATCGCATCGCGCATGGCCGCAAGATCGACGACCGCCGGCACGCCCGTCAGATCCTGCATCAGTACGCGCGCCGGGCGGAAGGCGATTTCCCGAGCGGAAGTTCTTGTCGATGCCCATTTCGCCAAGGCGCGGATATCGGCGGCCGTGACGGTCTTGCCATCTTCATGACGTAACAAGTTTTCGAGCAGGACCTTCAGCGAATAAGGCAGCTTGGAAATGCCTTTCAGGCCGTTCTTTTCCGCCGCGGCAAGGCTGAAATAGACATAGGTCTTACCGCCCGCCTTCAGCGTGCGGCGGGATTTGAAAGTGTCGAGGCTCGTGCTCACGAAACCGCCCTTGCATGGAGTTGGGATCCGCTGTGGTTTAGTGAAGTTTCATGGGAAAGAAAAGCGTCCTTCGAGACGGCCGCTTCCGCCTTCGCCGTCCGTACTTCGTCGGGCAAGCCGCGGCCTCCTCAGGATGACGAAGTCGCGGAGGATTATATGACTGAAAACGTTCGAATCGAACGCGACGGGATTGTCACCACCGTCATTCTGGACCGGCCCGGCACGCGCAACGCGGTGGACCGCTCGACGGCGGATGCGCTCTCCTCCGCTTTCCTGGCCTTTGAACGAGACGAGAGCACATCAGTGGCCGTATTGTGGGGCGCGGGCGGCACGTTCTGCTCCGGCGCCGATCTCAAAGAAATTTCAGCTGGACAAGACAATCGCCTTTCCGCGCCCAATATGCCTC
>CAVXZV010000013.1:0-187053 GCA_963766355.1 uncultured Alphaproteobacteria bacterium | reverse complement strand
CTGTTTCTTCGTTGGCGGAGCAGCGGGGGAAACTGCCGGTGACGGTGGGTCTGGTCGTAGAGTTTGACAATTTCGTTGGTAATGTCCACCGAGGGCGAAGCCCAGAGTACCGGGCCTTGAGGGTTGCTGACGTCAAGCACCAGGGCGTAGCCGTGGCGCATGGCGTACTCTCCGATCACCCCCAATAGCTTGTCGCCCAATTGCTGCAACAGGGAGCCTTCTTCCTCTTCGAGCGCAGCCTGGCTGTCCTCGCTGAGGCGCTGCAGTTCTTTGGACTTCGAGTCGATCAACTGCTCGTTCCGCCGGCGCGCGTCGGCATTCATGCTGGCCAGGTTCTTTTTCAACTGGTCGCGCAAGGCCTGGATTTCCCGCTGCTTGCGATCGAACTCGTCTTTCCTGGGCGCGTACTTGGCGTTGAGTTGGGCGGTGGCTTTCTGCCCTTCCTGCGTGCTGACAATGGCATTCTGCGCGAAGATGGTCGCCACCTTGACGGGCGGCGGCGCGGCGCCCGGCTCGGCCGCTACCACCGGGGCCTGGGGCGGCTGGCTGCCGGGCGCCTGCTGGGCGGCCACGACAGCCGCCAGGGCAAGTGCGCAGAAGACCAACGCAATCTTCATCGGCCGCGAACTCGCGTCCCGCCTACTGCTTCTGCCCAGGCGCCCGGACGACCGGCCGCGGCGCGGTTGCCGGCCTGACCAGGGTGCCCTCTTCCTTCACCGGGTGCGCCTGATCGTACAGTTGGACCAGCGCGTCGGTAATATTGGTCGCGGTCGCGAACCAAAGCACGGGCGATTGCTGGTTGCCGACATCCATCACCACCGCGAAGTTATTCTGAATGGCGTACTGCTGCAAAATCGGCCCCATCTTGCTTTGCAGGTCCTGCCCGATCTTGGCTTCGTCCGCGTCCATCTCCGCCGTGGTCTGCCGGCGGGACCGTCCAATCCCGGCTGCAATGCCGGTATCTCGTTCGTGGCTTTGCGCGATGCGGCGTCGTTCCCGCAAGGGGCCGGCGCCAGACGTTTTTTCACCGAGCGCTTCGACGAATTGGTTGCGGGAGCCGCAGAGCTGAACAAATCGGACAGCCGGTTGGCCATGGCGACGCGCCTACTTGCCGATCTTGCAGCGCGTGCCAAAAGTGAATTCTCAAATGTCGGACAGACGTCCGCCGCGCAAGGGCCAGCCGAAACGAAACCTCAGCTTGCCGAAGCGACGCCGACACCGAAAAGCGCCGACGGTGTCGACGAGATCGAAGGCGAGAAGATGACCCTGATCTACGAAGGCAAGAAGTGCATCCATTCGCGATATTGCGTGACCTGGGGTCCCAAGGTCTTCCTCGCCAATGTGGTGGGCCCCTGGATTCATCCCGATGCGATGGATGTGGACAGCTTGGTGGAGATCGCCCATGTCTGTCCATCGGGTGCGATCCGGTATCGCCGCAAAGACGGTAAGCCCGACGAGGCGCCGCCGCCGGTCAATTTGATCGCGGTGCGCGAGGGCGGGCCTTATGCCGTGCGCGCGAAGCTCAAACTGGACGGAATGGAAGGGCAGTTTCGCGCTACGCTGTGCCGTTGCGGCGCTTCGAAGAGCAAGCCGTTCTGCGACGGTTCGCATCACGAAGTGAATTTTTCCGCCACCGGCGAGCCGCCCAGCGGCAAGACCGACATGTTGGCGGTCCGCGACGGTGTTCTCGCCATCGATCCGCAAACCGATGGGCCACTGCAGGTGCGTGGCAATCTCGAGATCACCAGCGGAACGGGACGGGTGGTGGCGCGGGTGACATCCGCGCGGCTGTGCCGCTGCGGCGCTTCGAACAACAAGCCGTTTTGCGACGGCAGCCATGCGCGGATCGGCTTCCGCTCGGCGCCCAATTGAGTACCGAGATGGACGGACTTGTCACATTGAAAAGCGCGCATGATTTTCCCACCACGCTGTCGCGGCTCACCGCAGCGATCGTGGCGAAAGGCGCAACGATCTTCGCCATCATCGATCACGCGGATGGGGCCGAATTGGCGGGCCTCAAATTGCCGCCAACCACTTTGGTGATCTTCGGCAATCCAGCAGCGGGCACGCCGTTGATGCAGGAAAACCAGCGCTCGGGCATCGACCTGCCGCTGAAGGCCCTGATCTGGCAGGACAAGAGCGGCGTGTTCCTCACCTATAACGATCCCGCATGGATCGCCGATCGTCATAACCTTAACCGCGATATCACCGCAGCTTTGGCGGCTGCCTTGAAAGCGTTTGGCGAACAAGCAACCTCTTAGAGGTGTTAACCTCTTCTTAAGCATTTTCTTCGCCCGCGCGGCCCGCGGACTTAGACTTGCTGCGGTTTCGGGGAGCGTGAGCGATATGCCGAAAGTGGCGCAGCTGACGGGTATGGTCGTGACGGCGATCGTCGTCTTTGGCACCGATATGGACGTTCTCACCGCGATACCGCTCGGAATTCTTGCCGGCGGATTGGCGATGTTCTTTGTGGCAAAGGCCGAGAACCGCGCGACGGCAAAAGTCCGCAAATAGCGAGAGACATTCCTCATCGCACTTTGCAACTGCACTTATCAATGTTCTTTCGGAATGTTTTCCAGCGCCAATTCCAGTTCCTGGAAGGTCGGCTGGGCTTCGGAAGGTACGCTGCCGCGGCCGATCTCGACGGAGATTTGCGCCGCATTGCCGTGCAAATGGGCCACCAGGATATCGCGGATCACGTGATAGAATAACGCTTCCTCATCGATGATCGATTTCAAGCGCACGCTGATCGGCCCCACAATGCCATAGGCGAGAAATACGCCCATGAATGTGCCCACCAGCGCCGAACCGATCATGCGGCCCAACACTTCGGGCGGCTCGGAAATCGCACCCATGGTTTTGATCACGCCGAGCACGGCCGCGACGATACCGAGCGCGGGCAGTCCGTCGGCCATGGTCTGCAGGGCGATCGCGGTCGAGAGCGCTTCATGGTGGTGCTTATCAAGCTGCTTTTCCATCGCCGATTTCGACCTGGTGTGGATCTTCCAGGCTCATGGTCATCATCCGCAGCGTGTCGCAGATGAACGAGAGGGCGAAGTGATCTTTGGTAATTCTGGGATAGCGTTTGAAGATCGAGGATTCCTCGGGCTTCTCGATATGGGCTTCGAGGGCGATCAAGCCTTTGGATTTCATGGTCTTGGTGAGAAGAAATAACAGGCACAACAGATCGCGGTAGTCGTTCGGTTTCCATTTGGGACCAGCGGTGATCTTGCCGAAATCGCCTCCCATCTTTTTCAGGGAATACATCGATCCGGCGATCAGCAAGGCCGCGAGTGCGGCGCCCAAAATGGTCAACAACTCGTGCGGCGCGGCCTCTATCACCACACCGAGCTGACCGCCGGAGATAAGGAAGCCGCCGAACACGCAAGCGAATAGGACGACCAAACCGCCTATCTGAAGCATGAAATCCCGTCCATAACTTGAACGGCGAGTATTAAGGATAGGGCTTAAAGAGGGATAAATTCGCGGCCCAAATCCCTGCAAAAAACGCGGCTTTTTTGACCGAAAACCTTAACGCGACCGGAGGCTAGCGTCCTTGCAAATCCCCGGTTTCCGCCAATTTTCGCTCAACCAGCGCCGCCAATTCGTTTGCGACCGTATCACCCAGCCTCGTGGCTTCGTCTTCGGCATGGGCGGCACGCGCAATCGACTCCAGATGTAACGCCACCAGCGTACGGTCCGGCGGCCTATCCATGCGGCGGGTCGCATCGAGATAGGTGCACAAAACATTGGCGATGCGTCCGGTGGCGGAAAGCCCGGCGTTCCCGGCTAGGCCGCGGATTTCGTGCGCTTGTTCAAACATTGTCGCCACATCGAAATCGAGCGCCGCTTTTTCCATACGGTCGAGATGCGCCAGGACCGCGTGACGCAGATCGTCGGCCTTGTTGGCGATGATGCATGCCGCTTCGTGAGCAATCTTGGGGTCGCGCAACGCCCGCAACAGACGCATTGCTTCCGTCACCGCAATCTGCGGATAAGCGGTGAGCGGAATCGTCGTCGCAGGTTTTTTCGAAGTTTTGCGCCTCTTCATCGGATTTCCGTGCCGCCTTCCAAATCGTCGTGTCGTCGCCAGGGCCCGGTGTAGTTCTCTTCGGCGCGGCGCCGCCGGTCCGGTCCGAAATAACTTTCGCAACGGACATAAGAGCGCGGCCGCTCGATGATTTCGGCTATGCGCAGAAACAGATTCTGCGCGGTGATCGGCTTGGCAAGAAATTCCGTGACGCCGGCATCGCGCGCGGCTTCGACGCGATGACGTTCGGTGTGACCGGTCACCATGATGATCGGCACGTAAGGATTGGGGCTAACCTCCGACAGGCGCACTTCGCGGGTGAAAGCGATGCCGTCCACGGGTTTCATCGAAAGATCGCTAAGAATCAGATCGGGGCATTTGTCGCGCAGAATGGCGAAAGCGTCGGCGCCATTGGTGGCTTCGAACACCTCGGTCATGCCAAGCGCCGTCAACAACGAGCGCAGCAATGTGCGCATATGCACATTGTCCTCGATGACCAGCGCCTTCAGGTACCCGAACGTCGCCCCCGGCATCGCCCTCTGCCCGAAAGGCCCGCCTTCGGATATCAGCATCCGATGCGCAGCCAAAACACCCGCTTGCCATAGTCTGCGGCAAGCGGCATGCATCGCCCCTGCGGTGCAATGCTCGGTTCGCTACCAAGTCTGTATTGCTACCGCAAGTTACGTAAGGAACATTCAAAACTTCCTGCGAGACTTCCGCAAGGTAATGAAATTACAGGAAATCATGGCAAGCCTTTTCAGCAGAAGGTTTTTTTCCACTTATGTGACGCTGCGAGGCATCTTGTCGCCTGTCTCCCTCGGCGCCCTGGCCCTGGCCGAGCACCGAGGCAAAATCGTCTTGGTCCGTCAGTCCTATACCAGCGGCTGGCACTTGCCCGGCGGGGGCGTGGAGCACGGAGAACCGCCGGCAACGGCCGTTATGCGCGAGCTGCGGGAGGAAATCGGTCTGACGAATTCCGCGCCGCCGGAGCTTTTCGGCATCTATACGCGCAAGCTCGGTCTCGCGACCAACGTCAATGTGCTTTATCGCGTCCGCGATGCACAATTCGATTTCAAGCCGACGCTCGAAATTCGCGACATTATGCTCGCCGATCCTGCCGCGCCGCCGCCCGATGCAGCCTCGGGCGTGCGCCGGCGCCTGGCGGAATTGACCGGTCAAATGCCGCAAAGCCCCTCTTGGTGATAACTCATATCGGCGGCCAGCCGAACACCGAATTTGTTGCCCCCAAATCGACGAAGCTGGGTTTGAATGCGGCCATGGCATGCTCGGCAATGCTTTGCGGCGTCCAACCTTCGCTTTTGCCGATGCCGCGGATCGGCCGCGGTTGACTCATCAGGAAGATTTCGTTGCCGCGCGCTGCGAAGATCTGCCCGGAGACATCTTTGGTCGCCGGCGAGGCCAGCGACACGGCCAACTGCGCCACCTGATCGGCACGCATCGCATTCTTCATTCGCTCCACGCGGGCGGCGGATGCTTCATCCTTCACCGGAATTGTCTCGATCATGCGCGTCCACGCAAAAGGCGCGATGACATTGGAGCGCACATTCTATTGAGCGCCTTCCATGGCGATGATGCGCGACAGGCCGGCGATCCCCATCTTTGCCGCGGCATAATTGGCTTGACCGATATTGCCGATGATCCCCGAGGTCGACGTGAAGAGCACCAGCGAGCCTTCGCTCCGCTCGCGGAAATGCGCGATCGCCGCGCGGCAGACATTGTAGGTGCCGTTCAAAAGCACATCGATGACGGCATCCCAATCCTTGTCCTCCATCTTGTGAAACATGGAATCGCGCAGGATGCCGGCCGGGCTGATGATCGCGTGCAGACCTTTGAATGTGTCCAGCGCTTGCGCGATCATGTGCTTCACGCCGCTGCGGCTCGTGACGCTGTCGGAATTGGAAACCGCTTGGCCGCCCGCTTCGCGGATTGCTTGTGCCACTTGTTCGGCCGGTCCCGCCGATCCTTCGTCGCCGCCGGCCACGCTGCCGCCCAAATCATTGACCACAACGGATGCGCCTTCCTTGGCCGCAAGCAGTGCGCATTCTTTGCCGATACCATTGGCCGCTCCGGTAATGAGAACGGTTTTGCCTTCCATCACGCCCATCGGATACTCCCAGTCTTGATTTTCGCGAGTGTCAACAGTAGCGATGGGTTCATGGCGGCAAAAGCGCAAACCGATCCGGCATTTGAAATCCGGCCCGAATGCTCCGAAGACGGCCCTCTCATCGAGGCGCTGAACGCGGCAAGTTTCGGTCCGGGAAGGTTTGCCAAATCCGCTTACCGCTTGCGCGAAGGCGTGAACCCTGTCGCCGGGTTAAGTTTCGTGGCGATCGAAGAGGACGAGTTGCGCGGCTCGATCCGGTTTTGGCCGGTGGCGATCGGCATGGAAAAATCGCTGCTGCTGGGCCCCTTGGCGGTGAAGTCGGATCGGCGCGGACGCGGCATGGGTATCGCGTTGATGAAACGCGGCATCGAAGAGGCGCGCCTCCAAGGCCATGCCAGCATCATCCTGGTCGGCGACGAACCCTATTATGTGCGCGTCGGTTTTGCGGCGCTGCCGCCGGGACGCATCCGTTTTCCCGGGCCGGTGAATCAAGCGCGCATTCTCGGCCAATCGCTCAAGCCGAATGTGCTGCTGACGCTGGCCGGCGAAGTGCGCCGCGCCCATATTGATGATCCGCGCTGCGCCGATGGGGCTGGATTAGCGTCCTTCTAACCGCCAGGCCAGCATCAGCGTGCCGAGCAACAACAGCAGCGCCAGCCATTCCGGCAAAAGCGGCGTTTCTTCGATACTGGTCACACGCGTGGCATGATTGGCGGTGAGCCCGATCCAGTCGCTGCCCGATGCGGTGTCGCCTTTGTCGACGCGGCGGACCGACGGCAAGCCGTCTTCCAGCCAATGCACCGAGCCACCGCTTTGTGCCGCCACCGGCGCCAGGATCGCGTCCGTCGCGCGCATGTCGGAAACTTCCTTCGGATTGAGCGGTCCGGCGGCGGCAACTGCGGACAATTTCCCGTCGGTTACGCGATAGAGCCCTAGCGCATCGGCCTTGGCAGTGCCGCGCCAGATGCCGGCTTCGGATTTGGTCAGCACGATCGTCGATGTCTCGCCGGATGGATCGGTGACCGTTACTTGCGGCGGTATCGGTGCCATGGTGCGCCGCTCGACCGCGATGTCGCCGCCGGCGATGCTGGCAATCAGTTTCTCTTCTTCGAGTTCCGGCTCCTTCATCAACCAATGCGCCAGCCGACGGAGCAATTCTGCTTCCGGTCCGCCGCCTTCGAAGCCGCGCGCCCATAACCAACCCTGATCCGAAAGAAGTTCGGCGACACGCCCTTTGCCAACCCGGTCGAGCAAGAGCAATGGCTTGTTGTCGGGCCCGCTCATCACGGTTTCGCCGGTAATTCGCGCGGCACCGATCAAACGGAACCAGCGGCCCCAACTCGGCGGCGCCTTGTCTGTGTTGGCACCGGGAAGATCGCGGGTTACCGGATGGGCAAGCCCATCCGCCGTCACCATCGGTTTGAAGCCGCGCGCCGCGATGTCACCGGTCGGTTGGCCGGGCAGAACGGCCGCCAGCGGCGTGCTGTAGATGCTTAAGGGGCCGCAGAATTCCGGTCCCGCGGTCACCAACAGGGCGCCGCCGTCATAAACATAGGCCGCAATGTTCTGGAAATAGCCGATCGGCAAAACGTTACTGTTTTCGCTGAAACGATCGAAGATCACCAGATCGAACTTGCCGAGTTTTTCTTCGAACAGCTCTCGGGTCGGAAAGGCGATCAGTGACGACTCATTGAGCGGCGTCACAAACGATTTTTCCGGCGGGCGCAAAATCGTGAAATGCACGAGATCGACCGAGGGATCGCCCTTAAGCAGATTGCGCCATACTCGTTCGCCCGCATGCGGCTCGCCCGACACCAGCAAGACGCGCAATCGGTCGCGCACGCCGTTGATCGCCACCACGGCGCGGTTATTTTGCAACGTCAATTCGAAGGGGCCAGGCGCGGCTTCCATCTCCACCACGCTTTCGCCTTCATGGGTGATGGGGACCTCGATGGGCGTATTCCGACCAAGCTGCACGGCGCGGGCGCCCGCATCGGCTCCGTCGATGCGCAAATTCACGCGCGTCTCGCCGCTCTCGCCGCCCCCCAGATCGTCAACCCGGACGATGATTTGCGCCGATTGGCCGACAATGGCGTAACGTGCCTCATCGACGATGGTGAGTTTGCGATCGCGTTCGCCGCGCCGGCCCACGATCAAAGCTTGCAGCGGCGCCCCGCTGTTCAATTTGGCCGGCGCGTCGTGCACTTCGCCGTCGGTGACCATGATGGCGCCGGCGACACGTCCTGGGGGAACATCGGCCAGCGCAGCGCTCAAAGCGGCAAAGGCTTGCGTGCCGATGTCTTCACCGGTCGATCTGGTAGTGACAGTGGCGACGCGAACCTCGAGGTTTTTCTCGCCGGCCAAGGTATTCTTGAGCGCGGCAACCGCTTTGTTGGCATCGCTATCACGGGTACCTATGCCCATGCTTTGCGAGTGGTCCACCACGATAACGGCGACGTCGGGCAACTCTTCGCGCGTCTGCTTCACGATCAGCGGATTGGCAATGGCCAAGATCAGCGCCGCCAAAGCGAGTGCCCGCGCCCAGCTGCCGCGCGCGCCGGCGAAGAAGCCGTAGCCCGTCAATAAAACGGATGCCGCAATCAGCAGCCAAAGCGGAAGGGCGGAAACATGCGGCGCGAATACGATTGTGGGCATTTATTTCCCCAATCGCTCGAGAATGGCCGGCACGTGAATCTGGTCCGCTTTGTAATTGCCGGTTAAGGCATACATCACGACATTGATGCCGAAGCGAATTGCCATTTCGCGCTGCCGCGAACCGCCCGGCGAAACGTCGACCAGCGGACGCCCTAACCCGTCGACCGCCCAGGCGGCGGCCCAGTCATTGCCGCCGATGATGACAGGCGAAACGCCGTCGCCGCCGCGCGCCGGACTTTCCTGCGAATCTCCGGGCGACGACGCTTGTACCCAAACCTGACCGCCGTCGGAGCGGCCCGGAAAATCCGACATCAGATAAAACGTCTTGGTCAAAACGTGATTGGATGGGATCGGCTCGAGCGGCGGCAGATCGATCTTGGACAACAACCGGCGCAGCGTTTGCTGGCCGGGCGAATTGGGTCCGCGTACGGCACCCAGCGTCAGATCGCGCGTATCGATCAAAATCGTGCCGCCGTTGCGCATGTAGTCGGCGATCTTCGACAATGCCGCGGGCGAGAGATCTTTTTCGCGCGGATCCATCGGCCAATACAGCAATGGGAAGAAGCTGAGGTCGTCCTTCTCCAAATTCACGCCCATTGGTTCGAGCGGCTCATAAGACGTGCGCTGCGCCAAGGCTTGGCCCAATCCGGTAAGTCCGGCTTTGCTCATGTCATCCACATCGCCGACGCCGGTGATCACATAGGCGAGACGGGTATCGAGCGCCGCTTTCGAGGCAAAAGAATCGTCGGCGCGCGCTTGTCCGCCATGCAGCAGAAGAAAGGCGCCGAGCATCGCTGCTGTGCCGCGGGCTGGGAGTTTCCAACGCGGTCCATAACCGCGCAGCGCCAGCGACAAAATGAAATCGAGCAGCAACAACAATATGGCGATCAGCAACAGCGGAGATTGCAAGGCCAGCGCCGAGCGCGAGGCGTAAAATTCGGTCCGTACGGGCAAAGCACTGAAGGGCAGCAACGCCGTGTCGTCACGTGCGGCGTTGAGCGCCGCCTCTGCGCCCGGTGCTCCATAAAGTCCCGGCGGATGCTGACGCGATGGTTCGCTCGAAGCGATCGCGGAAGCGCGAATGGGCTGGGCCTCGGCCGTCGGAGATTCGAATTGTCCGAATCCGTCAAGCAGAGCGGCAGCGGGAAGGCTGGCATTCGCCGCCATGTCGCTGGGGCTATTTCCCGCCGACAGGGACAATAATCGCCGCAACATCGCTACGTACAAACCTGACATCGGTAAGGACGACCAGCCCGGGCCCGCCGTCACATGAAACAGTACGATCCAGCCTTTGCCGCGCCGCGCTGCGGTGACCATGGGCGTGCCGTCGGCGAGTCGAGCCCAAGAATGCGAAGAAAGCTCGACGGACGGCTCGGCGAGAATCTGTCGCGACACGGTGACATCGCTCGGAATCGCAAGCCCGCCGAACGGACTGTCGTCGGGGAATGGTGCCAGGTGTTGGGGCGCGGCCCAAGCCAGCGCGCCGCCGAGGTAGCGCCCGCCATTGCGCAGCCGCACCGGAATCAAATCGTCGGAACCGCTTGCCATACGTTCGCCGGCAAAGCGGACAAGCAGTCCGCCATTCTCCACGAATTTGGCTACGCTGTTGTAATCGGCGCCCCCAATCTTGCCGATATCGGCGAGCACCAGAACGGAAATGCTATGCGACAGAGTTTCCGAAATCGCGCCCTGATACAGATCGGCATAAGGCGACAACGCGCGCTGCAAATAATAAAGGTCGGAGAGGAGCGGCTCTTCGGCGCTCGTATTGCTGCCTGAAACCAGCCCGATGGCGCGGCGCGGCGCGCCTTGATCGAAGAGGTGCACGGCCCCCGCGCTGTTTTCGGCGGCAATCGCCAGCCTTGTGGTTTCGTTGCGCATCTCCAAGGGCAATGCGATGTGCGCCACGGTATTGTTCTTGCCCTCGTCAAAATGGAACTCGCTGCTGCCAAGCGTTTGCCCCCGTCCGCCATAGGCCGTAACGATCCCCGCGCGAGCGCCGCCGGTTCCGGTTCGCAGCAGATCCGCCTCCAAGCCGCTCTCCGTGTTCGCCGCCCCGGTCAGCGCCAGAGGCCCGTCTTTGCCTGTGAAAATGCGCAGATGGCCCAGACGCGATAGGGTACTCGCGACCTCGTTGGCATTGCCGTCATCGACACCATCGGACAGCCAGAGGATTTCCGGACGCTCGGCGAATCTCGCTTTCGTCAGCGCTTTAAGGGCTTCGCGGCGGCTAGCGAACCAAGGCTTCGGGGAAAGTGCGCGCACAGCGCGTTCGGCATCGCCGCTGTTCAGCAAGCTTGTATCGGGCCGTTCGGCGGTCGCCAAAATAACGACACCGCGGCGCTGGTCGGCGGCGAGCCGCACGGCTTCCTCGGCCAGACCTTTGCGCGTATCCCAATCATGGGCAGCGGTCCAACCGTTGTCGACCAGCAGCACAATCGGACCTTTGCCGGCGATGGATAGTGTGCGGCCAAGCTGCGGCGCGGAAAGCGCCGTGATCACTGCGGCAGCGGTAAGCAACCGCAGCAGCATCAGCCACCAAGGCGTGCCGGCCGGTGTCTGTTCTTCGTCGCGCAATCCGAGCAGAAGTCTTAGCGGCGGAAACACTACGCGTTTGGGCAAGGGTGGGGTCACGCGCAGCAGGAACCAAATAAGCGGCAGCACAAACAGCGCCAACAGCACCCAAGGCGCGCCGAAACTGATGTTTGCCAACCAATTCATGTTCGCTAGCTAATTGTTCTCTTCCCGCCGCCAAGATCGGAATACAGCGCCACCAGCGCGGTCTGTGGCGAGCGGTCGGTACGGTGTGCGAGATAATTCCAGCCAAGTTTGCGGGCCATGATCGCCACCGCCTCGCTATGCGCTTTGAAGCGCGCGCGATAATCGCCCGCCACGCTCTCCGCGCGGCCCAGGATGCGGCTCGCGTCACCGTGCACCGATTCGAAACGCGTACGTCCGGAATAGGGAAAGTCCTCTTCCGCCGGATCGATGATGTGCACCAGCCGTCCGCCGGCATTGGCGCGCGTCAGCCGCCGGATCGCCGTTTCGATCTGCTCCAGCGGCGCGAGGAAATCGCCGAACCA
Organism: uncultured Alphaproteobacteria bacterium; assembly: GCA_963766355.1. Classification (GTDB taxonomy): domain Bacteria; phylum Pseudomonadota; class Alphaproteobacteria; order Micropepsales; family Micropepsaceae; genus Rhizomicrobium. The sequence goes on along the minus strand of CAVXZV010000013.1, from coordinate 175,160 downwards.
GATGAATTGCGCATGACGCGGCAGTTGCGCATCCGGTGGCACGACGTCGTCTTTTGGCGCGAGCGCACTCAGCGCGAATCCGATGCGGCGCGTCGCGGCACGGGAATTGGCGGGCGCGTCGGGCATACCGAACAGTGCTACGCGCTCGCCGCCGCGCACCAAGAGCACGCCAAGCGCCAAGGCCAGCAAACTGGCGCGGTCGATCTTGCTTTCGCCGCCCGAGGAGAATCGCATGGAAGCCGATCCATCGCGCCACAGCCAAACCGATTGCGCCGCTTCCGCCTCGCGCTCGCGCACATAGAGATGGTCGGAGCGCGCCGATTGCCGCCAATCGATGGCAGTTGCCGAATCGCCGGAGCGGTAATGGTGGAACTGCCAGAAGCTTTGTCCGATGCCGGCTTTACGCCGTCCATGCACGCCCAAGCTCACCGCCGAGGCCAAGCGATCGGCCCGCACCATCAGCGGCGGCAAACTTGCGGCCAGTGTTTCGGCGGTATCGAAAAAAGTGGAACGGTCGGTGAGCATCAAAGAAGCGTCCGGCAAAGCCGGTCGATGACGGTCGGTATGGTCAGGCCTTCCGCCCGCGCGGCGAAGTTGAGCGCCATACGATGGCGCAGCACCGGGCCGGCCAGCGCCGCGACGTCGTCGGTGGAGGGCGCAAGGCGGCCTTCAATCAACGCCCGCGCACGCGCCGCAAGCATGAAGGCTTGGCTGGCGCGCGGGCCGGGGCCCCAAGCGATGACATTGCGCAATTCCGCCGCGCCGTCTTGTTCGGGGCGAGCCGCGCGCACAATCCGCAAAATCGCCTCGACCACCTTCTCGCCGACGGGAATTCGCCGCACGATGGCTTGCGCTGCCAGCAAATCTTCGGGTCCGCAGACGCGTTGCGGCGGATGTTCTTCGCCAAACGTCGTCGCCAGCAGCATGTGCTTCTCAGCCTCTTTGTCGGGATAACCGACATCGATCTGCAACAGGAAGCGGTCGAGTTGTGCTTCGGGCAAGGGATATGTGCCCTCTTGCTCCAGCGGATTTTGCGTTGCCAGCACATGGAACGGATGGGGCAGGTCGAAGCGCGTTCCCGCCACCGTCACCTGTCGCTCTTGCATCGATTGCAACAGCGCGGATTGGGTGCGCGGGCTGGCGCGGTTGATCTCGTCCGCCATCAGCAATTGGGTGAAGACGGGGCCTTTGAGGAAACGAAAACTGCGGTGGCGATCGTCGCCCTCTTCCAGCACTTCCGAACCGATGATGTCGGCTGGCATCAGATCGGGTGTGAATTGGATGCGCTTCCAATCGAGACCCAGCACGGTGCCCAGCGCCTCCACCAGCTTGGTCTTGGCCAAACCGGGCACACCGATGAGCAGCCCATGCCCGCCGGTCAGCAAGGTGATCAGCGTCTGGTCGATGACGTCTTTTTGGCCGAAAATCACACGGCCAATGCCTTCGCGCACTTGGGCGATGGTGGCGGCGGCCTTCTCGGCATGGGCGACTGCCGGGCCCTTCAGCTCCTCGCTGATCGTATCGTTCATGAAACTCTGTTCCAGGTTGCAGGCGGCACCGGAAAGGCCGGAACCGTTTATGTACCGCGCCGGGCGAGGCGCAACAAGGAAAAGCCGAGTTCCCCTCGGCGGCCTCTAGCAGGTTGTTGAAATAGTCTCTGGTACTGCCGTGATGATCGTGATTCCCTGATGCATGTAATGCGCCGGGGATTGATGGATGCGCGGAAGCGACGAGCGTTCTGGATCGCTGTTCAGCTATGTGGATTTGGAGGCGCGAGTTCGCTGGGATCATCCGCTGCGGGTGATCCGGGAGATCGCCAACGCGGCACTGAACGACTTGTCTGCAGACTTTGACAAGCTCTACACGGACTTTGGGCGCCCCTCGATTGCGCCGGAGAAGCTGCTGCGTGCCATGCTGTTGCAGGCGTTCTATGGGGTGCGCTCGGAGCGGCAGTTGATGGAGCGGCTGGAGTTTGACCTGCTGTTTCGCTGGTTTGTGGGACTGGGCGTGGACGATGCTGTTTGGGACCATTCTGTCTTCTCGAAGAACCGGGACCGGTTGTTGGAAGGCGAGATTGCCGCGAAGTTCCTGAACGCGATCCTGGCGCAGCCACAGGTCAAGCGGTTGTTGTCGAGCGACCACTTCTCGGTGGACGGCACGCTGATCGAGGCATGGGCGTCGATTAAGAGCTTCCGGCGGAAGGATGGCAAGGACAATGATAATGATGGTCCCGGCCGCAACGCCGAGCGCAGCTTCCACAAGGAGAAGCGCTCCAACGAGACGCACGAGAGCACGACCGATCCCGAGGCGCGGCTCTACAAGAAGGGTGACGGCCAGCCAGCCAAGCTTTGCTACATGGGGCACGCCTTGATGGAGAACCGCAACGGGCTGGCGGTTGGCGGCGTGGTCAGCCAGGCGACAGGCACCGCTGAACGTGAGGAAGCTCTGTCGCTGGTTGACCGCCACCGCGGCAAAAGCAAGCGGCGGATCACGTTGGGGGCCGACAAAGCCTATGATGTCGCCGCGTTCGTGCAGGACCTGAAGGACCGCTCGATTACGCCACACATTGCCATTGACGGACACCTCAGCTCGACTGGAGTGCCACGCAAAACGGCGATCGACGGGCGGACGCTGCGCCACATCGGTTATGCCATCAGCCAACGTTGCCGCAAGCGTATCGAGGAGGTGTTCGGCTGGACCAAGGGCTCGGCGGGGCTTGCCAAGGTCAAGCTGCGAGGACGCGCCCGAGTGGATGCCGTCTTCACCATGGCGCTGGTGGCCTACAATCTGATCCGCCTACCCAAGCTGCTGGGGGCCATGGCGTGAAGGGCAAGTGGCGCATCGTCGAACTGCCCGGCTTTGAACCCGACTATGCCGATATGCTCGAACCCGCGTACATCCGGCTCGACGGCAAGGGTGGCGGCGAGTTCGCCTTCGGCTGCGTCACTGGCGGCATCTACGAGGCCGGCGGCAAAGAGCATATCGAGTTTAGGTGGGGCGGCAGCGACGAAATGGACGAGGTCAGCGGCGATGGCTGGGCCGAACTCCAGCCCGATGCTTCCCTCCAAGGCCAAATCTGCATCCAAAACGGCGACGAAATCGACTTCATCGCCCAACCGTGGAAGACTTCTTCAACGGCCTGCTAGAGCGATCTGGTCGCAAATATCCCGTTGAAAGGGGACACAGTATGGCGTTCCAACGTCAGGGAGCTTTCGGTGAGCGAAAGAGCCAGTTGAAGGCAAGCCGGTCGCAGACCGGGGGATCGCGGTTGGCCATACAGACGAAAGTTGTGTCGGTTACCGGATAATAATCAAGCACGAGGCTATTGCCCGGCGCACCGCCGCCGTGTCCCCAATAGGGAAAGCCATCCAGCCCAGAGGTGATGAACCCGTATCCGTACCACTTCGATTGTACCTTGGTGGCTTCGGTCAGCATCGCGGGTGAAAGGAGTTTTCCAGCGTTTAGCGCGGATACGAAACGCGCCATATCGTCGGCGGTCGACACGCCGCCGCCCGCTGGTGTGCCGCGCCACGGCAGCTGGTCCATGCTCGATACGAGCTTTCCGTCCGCCTGGGTATAGCCGATTGCGATGCCATTTGGTTCTTCGCGCAACGGAAAGCTGGTGTGGAGCATTCCGGCGGGCTTGAAGATGTGGCTGTCGACATAGTCATAATAGGACTTCCCGCTCACCTTCTCGACCAGGGCGCCCAACAGGATGAATCCATAGTTGGAATAATCCATCTTCGTGCCCGGCTCGAATGCGGGTCCGCGGGCGCCGTTGAGTTTGATGATGTCGGAGATGCTGCGCACCCATGCGCGATTCTGCGTGTCCTTTGCTTCCAGGATACTCATTTCCCCGGTACCGCCGCGATGGGTCAACAGTTCACGCACCGTCACCTTCCGCGCCACCTCTGCATTCGGATAATCGGTGAGATACTTTCCAATCGGGTCGTCGAGCGAGACCTTTCCATCCGCCACGAGTTGCAGCACCGACACCGCGGTGAACATCTTGCCCTGGGAAGCGAAATAGAACCGCGTATCGAGAGTAACTGGCGCACCGCTAGCGCGGTCTGCAAGACCGAAGGCTTTCCGGAAAAGAATGGTGTTGCCCTTCTTCACGAGGAGAACGCCTGAGAATTTATCGAGCCTATCGAGCTTTGAGGCAAAGGTGTCGAGCGCGGCGACTGCGCCCGCTTGCGGCATGGGAAGCGCCCTGTAAGCGAGATTGCTCAGCTTGGCCGCGTCCGCGCTTGTGCGCGTGAGCGTCGCTTCCCACAATGCCGCAGAGTCATGTTCCTTTAGCAATGCCGAGAGTTTCAGCGGCTCCTCGGATTCAATCTTAACCAATTCCAAGCCGCCAGTTTCCTCGCGGCTGTCATGCGCAAACGCAATATTCGAATCGCCGAAGTATTTCTGTTCGAATGACATCAGCGATGCGTCATCGCCCGCGTTATAGGCCTTCAACCAGGCATTCAGCACTTCGCGGTTGGATTGAGATTGCGCGCTTGCCGAAACAAAGGCGGCGCAAGCTAAGGCGAGAAGAACTCCGGTGCTCAGCAGACGTTTCATGGTCGGAAACCTGGCAACACACGACGATACGGACATTTATTGCTCGCCAAACTGGCCCCCATCTACAATTAATTGGATTGATGCCAAAGAAGTTCGGCTAGATTGTGGTGTCATGAGCAATGATTTCTCCATCGGATTGGCGAGCCTGCAGCGCGAGGCGGCGAAGCTGCGCGGCTTGCCGCCGGTCGAGAAATGGAACCCGTCCCATTGCGGCGACATAGACATCCGAATCGCCCGCGACGGCACCTGGTTTCACCTGGGTACCCCCATTGGTCGCAAAGAGCTGGTGCGGCTGTTCTCCACCATCCTGCGCAAGGACCCGGATGGTTTCCACTTGGTGACGCCGGCCGAGAAGATGCGGATCACGGTGGAGGATGCGCCGTTCGTTGCTGTTCTGTTGCAAGTTGAAGGATCTGGTCGCGATCAGCGCCTGGTCTTCACCACCAATGTCGGCGATGAGACGGTGGCGGGTCCCGACAATCCGATCCGGGTGGAAACCGATCCTGAAACCAAGGAGCCCGCGCCGTATGTCCATGTGCGCCGCGGCTTGGAAGCCAAGATTGCGCGCCCGGTGTTCTATCAGCTTGCCGATCTCGCTCTACCCGGCGAAGCTGAACACCACGGGTACCTGGGTGTGTGGAGTGGTGGTGTGTTTTTTCCCTTGGGCCGTCCGGTATGAATGCCTTTGCACCTCTCTCAGCGCAAGTTCTGCGCTCGCTGCTGCTGCCCATGCCGCCGGACTTGCCGCTTTCCCCAACCCGTAGCGACTACGATTTTGATCCGGCGTCGCGTCCGCAAGGACAGCCGATACTGCTACCCGCTGCAGTCTTGTTTCCCATAGTCGCACGGGCCGAACCAACAGTGCTGTTCACCAAACGCAGCGAAGATTTGTCACGCCACGCCGGGCAAGTGAGTTTCCCCGGCGGGCGGGCCGATTCCGAAGACGGCTCGCTTGTCGTCACCGCCTTGCGCGAAATGCGCGAGGAAACCGGTATCGCCGAAGATTTTGTCTCGGTAGTGGGCTTCCTTGACGTCTACGAGACGGGGACGGGCTACGCGATTTTGCCGGTCGTGGGGCTGCTCCGCGAAGGCTTTGTCTTGGCGCCGGACGCGCGCGAGGTTACCGGCATCTTCGAAGTGCCGCTCGGCTTTCTGCTCGATCCCGCCAACTGCCAGGAGCGGACCGCCGAATGGAAAGGCCGTTTGCGCCGCTTTTATGCCTTCCAGTATGAAACGCACTATATTTGGGGCGCCACCGCTTCGATTTTGGTGAACTTCGCGGAACGATTTCATGATGCGTCTTGATCCCGCCCGCCACGAATGGATGGGCGCGCCCGCCGCGCGCAAACTGATGGCCGCCCTGGGCGGATCGGCACGTTTCGTCGGCGGTGCCGTGCGCAATGCGCTTTTGAACAAGCCGGTTTCGGACATCGATATCGCAACGCCGCTCCCCCCCGACCAAGTGCAAGACCTTCTTGCCGTCGCTGGAATTCATTGCGCGCCGATCGGTATCGCGCACGGCACGGTTACCGCAATCGTCGATGGCAAACCTTATGAAGTAACGACCTTGCGCCGCGACGTGGCGACCGACGGGCGCCACGCCGTCGTGGCTTTCAGCGACGATTGGGCCGAGGACGCCCAGCGCCGTGACTTCACCGTGAACGCTTTGTACGCCTCGGCGGACGGCGAAGTGTTCGATTACACCGGCGGCATCGCGGATTTGCAGGCAGGACGGGTGCGCTTCGTCGGCGACGCGACCCTGCGCATCCGCGAAGATTACCTGCAAATCCTGCGGCTGTTTCGCTTTCATGCTTGGTACGGCAAGGGCGAGATCGATGCGGAAGCCTTGCGCGCAGCGGCCCAAGAAAAATCCGGCATCGCAAAATTGTCCGGCGAACGCATCGCCAAAGAAATGTTGCGTTTGCTGGAAGCGGCGAACCCTGTCCCGGCGCTGCGTCTGATGGCGGCGGCCGGTATATTGGAGGAAGTGTTACCCGGCGCCTCGAATATTGTGCGGCTCGAGCGCTTGGCCGAGATCGATGCCGCCAATTTCTTCACGCCCGATGCGATGCTGCGGCTGGCGGCGTTGCTACCCCCCGACAAAGCTGTCGCGGATAGAATTGCCGATCGCTGGAAGCTGTCGAACGAGGCGCGCGCCAGACTGGCCGATATTGCCGGAGCCAGCGAAAGGATCGTTTCGTATTCTTCCATGCGCGAAACCCGCAAGCTGCTTTACCGCTTGGGCGCCGGACCGTTCAGGGATCGCTTGTTTTTGAAATGGGCGCAGGACACCAAAGCCTCGATGCAATGGCGGGCGTTGCTGGCGATGGCTGACGCTTGGCAGCCTCCGCGCTTTCCGCTGAGCGGCCGCGATGTCATGCTGGCGGGCGTGCAGGAAGGCCCGCTGGTCGGGAAAATCCTGGCCGAAGTCGAAGAATGGTGGGTGGACAGCGATTTCACCGAGGACGAGTTTTCGCTCGCCGAGCGGCTCAAAGCGGTGGTGCAGGCGGTGGCATATTGATGACGTTCGAACTTATCGAATCTCTTTCTATTCCCGCCGATCCGGCCAAAGCGAACGAAGATGCCTTCGCTGCGGACGAACAGGCCGCTGTTGTGTTCGACGGCGCAACAGGGCTGGGCGAAAACCTGCTGCCCGGGCCCAGCGATGCGGCTTGGATCGCGCAATTCGGCACTCGCCGCCTGATGGCGCATCTGCGCGAAGGCAATGAGCCCAAAGACGCCTTGCGCCATACGCTGGCCGATGCGGAAAAATCCTTTGCGGGATTGCGCAAACGCCCACCCAAAGAGGCTTACGAAATCCCGTTTGCTTCGATGATGTTCGTGACAGCCGACGATAGCGGCTTCGATGCCCTGTGGTTCGGCGATTGCGCGGCTTTGGTTTTGCGTCCTGACAACCCATTGGAAATTGTCGGCGAAGCATTCGAAAAGCGCGCGGCCGAAGCGCAGCGCGTGAAAATGATGGCCGAGGCGAAGGGCCTCGCACCGGCCGCCGGCCTTACGCGTGCGGAGATTCTGCCCCATATCCGCGCGGGGCGGAACAAAGTGAATTCGGATGCCGGCAGTTGGCTATTCGCTCCGGATGTCCGCGCGGCCGATTACGTTGCGGCGAAGCATATCGATGCGCCTTCGGGGTCGCTGGTGTTGCTTTGCTCTGACGGGTTTCTCGCTCTGGCCAGCGATTATGGCGCTTACGACGGACCGGGATTGATCGCCGCCGCGCAAGAAAAAGGCCTCCGGGCGCTAAGTCTCGAATTGCGCGCACTCGAAGAATCCGACGCCGAGGGGCGGAAATTTCCGCGGCTCAAAAAGAGCGACGATGCGACGGCAATATTGCTGCGGCTGCGCTGACCAGTATCACGCAGCATGCAAGATCATCATGCAGCCGGTCCAAATCATGCGCAAAGCCACGAACAGCACGATGAAAAGGCCGGCGTAACTGATCCATGGATAACGGTGCAGAAGTTTCGCCACCATGCCGGCCGCCATGCCCATCAGCGCCACCGAGAGCACCAGTCCGATCACCAACACTGACCAGTGATGCATCGCCGCGCCAGATACCGCCAGAACATTGTCGAGCGACATGGAAATATCGGCGGCGGCAATGTGAACGATGGCGCGACGCACGAGGGTCGGATCGGCATGGCCCGCCATCACACAAGGAGGTGCACAGGGCTGTCCCGCATCCGCCAAGGCCTTGGCTGCTCGTTCGGCGACATGCGCTTTGTGAATGTCGCGCCATAAGCGCCAGCACACCCAGAGCAGCAGGATGCCGCCAGCAATCATCAGCGGAATATATTCGAGCAGTGAGACGGCGAAGGTCGCCAGGATCACGCGCAGCACGACCGCTGCCGCCAAGCCCCAGAAAATCACCTTGCGCCGGTCGGCATGGGGCACGCGTGCCGCCGACATGCCTATGACGACGGCGTTGTCGCCCGCCAGCACAAGGTCGATCAGAATCACCTGACAGAGTGCGAAGAACCCGCCATGGCTGAAGACGTCGAACAATGCATTTCCTCGCTGTTACCGGGCGCGCCTTGTCAGGGCCAGCGTGCTTCCGGCGGCAGGGACATCAGAATAGCCTCGGTATTACCGCCCGTCTTAAGCCCAAATTGGGTTCCACGGTCGTACAGCAAATTGAACTCCACATAACGGCCGCGGCGCACCAATTGGTGTTCTCGCTCGACCTGCGTCCAACTTCGTCTCATATGCCGTCTTACGATGTGGGGGTAAATATCCAGAAATGCGAGTCCTACGGCCTGGGTGAAGGCAAAATCCTTCTCCCAATCGCCGCTATCCAGCCAGTCATAGAAGATGCCGCCCGCACCCCGCGGCTCGCCCCGATGCGGCAAAAAGAAGTATTCGTCGCACCATTGTTTGAAGCGCGGGTAATAAGTCTCGTCCGTTCGATCGCAAGCGCCCTTCAAGGCCGCGTGAAAATCGGCGGCGTCCGCGTCGTTCGGCGTCATTGGCGTGAGATCGGTGCCGCCGCCGAACCAGCCCTTGGTGGTGACGATGTGCCTTGTGTTCATATGGACTGCGGGAACATGCGGGCTTTGCATATGCGCCACCACGGAGATGCCGCCGGCCCAGAAATGCGGGTCTTGCTCGGCGCCCGGAATGGTCTTGGCAAACTCCGGCGCGAATTTGCCGGACACGGTCGAAATATTGACGCCGACTTTTTCGAAAACGCGTCCATGCATCAGGCTCATCACGCCGCCCCCGGTCTCTTCGCCGTCCTGCGGCGGACGCGACCAGGCCTTGCGCACAAAGCGTCCGGCGGCGCGGTCGCCCAATGCGCCTTCATCCTCGATGGCTTCGAATTCGCCGCAAATGCGGTCGCGCAGGGTCTCGAACCACGCTTGGGTCCGAGCTTTGCGCTGCTCTGCGGTCATTCGGGAAATCCTGCGGTTTGCCGAAGCGCTTCGGCCAAGACAATGGCGCCTGCCAGTGCCACATTGAGCGAGCGCGCCTTCATCGGGATACGCAGTTCGGCATCGGCTTGTCGATGAACATCCTCGGATACCCCCTCACTCTCTCGGCCCAGAAGAAGAACATCGTCCGGGTGGAAAGCGAAATCCAGATAAGACTGAGTGGCTTTGGTGGTGAGGAGCACCAGCCGTTTACCGGTGCGCGCCGCGCGGAAATCGTCCCAGGACGGATGGCGCATGATTTCGGCTTGGTCGAGATAATCCATGCCGGCGCGGCGCAAGCGGGTATCGCTGAACAGAAAGCCGCATGGTTCGATGATATCAATCGGTACCCCTAAACAGGCGCCCAAGCGGATCAGCGTTCCGGTGTTTTGGGGGATGTCGGGCTGGTAGAGGGCGAGACGCATGGCAAGACCTTGACAGGAGAAAAGTAATTACTTAATATCTTACTATTACTTACTTATCGAAGGGCCCCTCATGGCTAAATATACCGCCTTGGGCGCATTTTTGCGGAATACAAAGGCATCGGAAGTTCCTATGACGTTCGAGGAAGTTTCGCGGATTGTGGGCGCGGACCTACCTCCTTCAGCATATCGCCATCGTCCTTGGTGGGCCAATGAGGCCGCAGGACATGTCCATGCCCAATCTTGGCTGGACGCCGGTTTTGAAGCGACACGAGTGGATATGGCAGGTCAAAAACTCGTTTTCAAACGTATGGCCGATGACTCGCCGCGCTATGCGATGCACGGCTTCGCAGATTCCCCACGCGAATTCGAACCCGCGGAAAACAACCCGCCACGCCGCCATCCGGCATTTGGAGCGCTGAAGGGCCTGCTTTGGATCGAGCCGGGTTACGATTTGACTCAGCCGGCAATAGACGAGGACTGGGAAGAGGCGTTCGATAAGAAGTGGGATGGGCTGCTCAAATGAGTTCGCCGCTTCTGTTGGATACCTGCGCTGCGATTTGGTTGGTGGATGGGCTTTTGCCGGAAGGCCCTCTTAAGGCACTAACCGAACGTTACGAACGGGGCGAGCCAGTTTTCCTTTCGCCGATCACGGGCTGGGAAATGGGCTTGCTGTTCACAAAAGGGCGTTTCCGATCTGCCGTGACACCGACCGAGTATTTGCGACGGCTCATGAACGTTCCGGGATTGCGAATTGCCGACATGTCGCCCGAACTGCTCTTGGGGTCGTGGTTTCTGCCGGGCAATATTTACAAAGACCCCGCCGACCGGATTATTGCCGCGACTGCGCGCGAATTCGGCTTGACTGTCATGACGCGTGACCGTTCCCTATTGGCCTACGCAAGTGAAGGACATCTGAGTGCTGTGGAATGTTGACCTAGCGGCTTGGGTATGGGCGGCCGTCTTTAACCCCGTAACGTCGGGTGGAATTTGGCATTTTCTGCGTCATTGTGACGCAAGACCCTCTAAATTCCACCGTCTATTTTAGCATATGAGTTTCAGGTGCGCCGTTTTTCGCGGGGACGGTGCGTCGTCGGGGGTATTTGTCTATCGTCCGCCAGCAAAAGAGGGTGAATTCCGTGGCGATTGCGACCAAGCCGGAACCAACGAGACGCGACTTTCTGTACCTCGCGACCGGAGCTGCAGGCGCGGTTGGCGTAGCCTTCACGGCTTGGCCGTTCATCGATCAGATGAATCCCTCTAGTGCTGTCCTTGCCGCCTCAACGCTCGAACAAGATATCTCCGCCATCCAAGTCGGCCAGCAAGTGGTCTTCAAATGGCGCGGCCATCCCTTGTTCGTGCGCCGCCGTACGCCGAAAGAAATCGCCGAAGCCCGTGCAACGAATGTCGCGGATTTGCCCGATCCGTTGGCGCGCAATGCCAATCTGCCCGACAGCGCTGCGGCCATCGATGCGAATCGCGGCACCAAGCCCGAATGGCTCGTTCTGATCGGGGTTTGCACCCATCTGGGTTGTACGCCGACGGTCTTCGAGGGTGATTTCAACGGCTGGCTGTGCCATTGCCACGGCTCGCAATACGACACCGCCGGACGCATCCGCAAAGGACCCGCGCCGCAGAACCTCGCGGTTCCACCGTATTCCTTCACCAGCGACACCAAGATCAAAGTTGGCTAACGCAGATCCCAGGAGACCATGCTCTAATGGCAGGCCAATCCACCTACGTTCCCGGCAATGCGTTCACGCGCTGGCTCGATCAGCGCCTGCCGATTCTGCGGTTGATGAACGACACGATGACGACGTTCCCGACGCCGCGGAACTTGAACATCTGGTATACCTTCGGCGGCATTCTCACTTTCTGCCTGGGCGTACAAATCGTCACCGGTATCGTGTTGGCGATGCATTACGTCCCCAACGCCGATCTCGCTTTCAATTCGGTCGAAGGCCGGATCATGCGCGAGGTCAATTATGGCTGGCTGATCCGCTATATACATTCCAACGGCGCATCGATGTTCTTCTTCGCCGTCTATATCCATATCTTTCGCGGTCTCTATTTCGGTTCATACAAGGCACCGCGCGAGATCATCTGGATTCTGGGCGTGCTCATCTATTTGCTGATGATGGCGACGGCCTTCTTCGGTTATGTGCTGCCTTGGGGCCAGATGTCGTTTTGGGGCGCCACCGTCATCACCAGTCTTTTCAGCGCCTTGGACCAGTTGATTCCGCATCTGGGCACGGCGATCACAACCTGGCTGTGGGGCGGCTTCGCGGTCGACGACGCCACGCTGAACCGTTTCTTCTCTCTGCATTATCTGTTGCCCTTCGTGATTCTCGGCGTGGTCGGACTGCATATCTGGGCGCTGCATATTCCGGGCAACAACAACCCGCTCGGCATTGACGTGAAGGGCCCGCAGGATACCGTTCCGTTTCACCCCTATTACACGGTGAAAGACGCGTTCTATCTCTCGCTGTTCGTGATCGTGTTCGCGGTATTCGTGTTCTACGCACCGAATTTCTTCGGCAATCCCGACAATTCCACGCCCGCCAATGCGCTGGTGACGCCGCCCGACATTGTGCCGGAATGGTATCTCTTGCCGTTCTACGCCATGTTGCGTTCTGTGCCGCAGAAGTTGATCGGCGTCTTGGTGCTGGTGGGCGCGTTGCTAACGCTGGTATTCATACCCTGGCTCGACACTTCGAAAGTGCGCTCCTGCCGCTTTCGCCCGCTGATGAAGCAATTGTTCTGGGTCTTCGCGCTGGATTGCATCATGCTCGGTTATGTCGGCGCACAAAGCGCGGATGCCACCTTGCATCTCCAAGGTATGGATTTGCCGTTGGTATGGCTGGCGCGGGTCGGAACGCTCTACTATTACGCGTTTTTCTGGGTGCTCATGCCGCTGGTCGGTCTCATTGAAAAACCCAAAGCATTGCCGGAAAGCATCGCCCAATCCGTTCTTGGCAAGAAAGCCTGAGGGAATGACCATGAGAATCGCTCTCCCGCTTCTTGCCGCTGCCTTCGGATTGTCGCTGTGCGGCGCGGCCTATGGCGAAGACACCAGCGCGGCCCTACCGGTCAAGACAATGCCGTGGTCGTTCAACAGCGTCACCGGCACCTATGACCGCGGCGCGTTGCAGCGCGGCTACCAAGTCTACAAGGAAGTATGCTCCGCTTGTCACAGCATGAACCTTGTGTCGTTCGACGATCTGGCCGCGGCCGGCGGTCCCGGGTTTAGCCTGGCACAAGCCAAAGCGCTTGCCGCGTCGTACAAAATACCGGCCGAGCCGAACGATAAGGGCGATATTTTCGATGCCAACGGCAACCGGCTGACGCGGCCCGGTGTCGTCGCCGATCATTTCCCGCCGTCCTTTCCCAACGAGCAGGCCGCGCGTGCCGCGAATGGCGGAGCCTTACCGCCCGACTTGTCGCTGATCATAAAGGCGCGCGCCGGCGGTCCCGATTACGTTTATTCGATCATCACTGGCTTCGGTCAGACGCCTCCGCATGGCTTCAAAGTGCTGAACGGCAAATATTACAATCCCTATTTCGCCGGCCGGAACATTTCGATGCCGCCGCCGCTGGCGCAAGGCTCGGTGACCTTTGCCGATGGCACACCATCGACGGTTGACAACGAAGCGGCTTCGGTCGTCACCTTCTTGAGCTGGGCGTCAGAGCCCAAGCTGGAAGAGCGCCATCAGCTCGGCTTCACGGTGATCGCCTTCCTGCTGCTGCTGTCCGTTTTGCTGTATCTCTGCTACCGCCAAATCTGGAAAGATCAGCACTAGCAGTTTGCTGAAAAACCCCTCGCTGTTGGCGATTTGACGTGATTCACTGGTCGCGAGGCTGTTGGATCGGCAAAAATGCGCGGGCGGTTTCAGGATCAAGGCGGGTTGTTTTCATATGTCTCGCCGGAGACGCGGGTTCCGGCGGCTCACCCTCTGCGGAAGATACGCGAGCTTGTGCGGGACGTTCTGAAGGAACTGAACCGAAGCTTTTCGCGGCTCTATGCGAAGGAAGGCCGCCCGTCGATCCCGCCGGAACAATTGCTGAGCGCCCTGCTGCTCCAGGCACTCTATGGCATCCGTTCGGAACGGCAATTGATGGAGCAACTGGACTACAACCTTCTGTACCGCTGGTTCGTGGGGCTCTCGCCGGACGATCCGGTGTGGGACCCGACGAGCTTCACCAAGAACCGCGACAGGCTGCTGGGCGGGGAAGCCTTCGAGAAGTTCATGATCAAGCTATTGAACCATCCCGAAGTGAAGCCGCTATTGTCGGACGAGCATTTTTCGGCGGACGGGACGCTGATCGAGGCTTGGGCTTCGCAGAAGAGCTTTCGCCCCAAGGACGGCAGCGATGACGGCGACGGCTCGAACTTCCACGGTCAGAAGCGCAAGAACGACACTCATGCCAGCGTCACCGACCCAAACAGCCGGCTCTACCGCAAGGCGTTGGGGCGAGAGGCGAAGCTCAGCTATATGGGCCATGCCATCATGGAGAACCGCCATGGCCTGGCAGTGGCCGGGATGGTGACGCAAGCCAATGGCACGGCCGAGCGGCGAGCGTCGGAAAAAATGTTTGCAGCTAAGAGCAAAGAGATGGCCCGCCGTATCACGGCGGGCGAGGACAAGGCCTATGACACCGCCGATCATGTGGCCAACCTTCGCGCCATCGCCGTCACGCCGCATGTGACGCAGAACGACGCCGTGACCAAAACCGGCAAGCGGCGCAAAAGCGCCATCGACGGGCGAACCGTCCGCCATATCGGCTACGCCATGTCGCAATCACGCCGGGCGATGATCGAGTGCATCTTCGGCTGGGGCAAGCAGCACGGCACCATGCGCAAAACCAAGCATCGCGGCATCCGCCGCGTCGCCGCCGACTTCCTGCTCAATCTCATCGCTTACAATCTCGTCCGTATCCCAAAATTGATCGCCGCTTGAGGACGAGCCTGCCCGCCAATCCCCAATAGCACCGTCAAAAACCAAATCCGCAGCACACCGTTCCGCCAGCCAAAGGCGCAGGAGCGTCAAATCCAGACTTTTTCAGCAAACTGCTAGACATTTTCAAGTATCTTGCGAGCCGTTCCCATTACTCAACGCGATAAAGGGCGCTGCCGTGAGCGGGCAAAGCAACGCTGAGCGCTTTGGCGGCTGGTAAAGTGGTGTTCTGCCAAAGATCGCGTGCAGAGTGTTTGGCGCCGCGCAATCCAAGTTGTTTCCATGCGGCGTGCAGAACGACCGGCTTGTCGTCGAGATTGAAGAATGCCAGGAAGCGGGACGGCTTTTTCTGTGATCCTGCCGATGCGGCCCAGACGCGCGCCTGCTCAAAGCCGTGCGGCAAAACGACGACCGGATGGCTTTCCCGCGCTGTTTGATTGACCTCGATAACATTCCGCTTGGTGATCAGCGACTTCGTGAAATCGTCGATTTCCGTCAGGTTGCCGCCCAGAATCAGCGGCGAGCGGGCGATGGCCCATAGCGTGAACTGCGAACGTTCCTCGTCTGGCGTCAGCCGGGATTGCCGCGCATCGCCCCAGCCGGGATGTGGCGAGAGGGCGCCGAAGGGAAGCATGTCCGCATCGGGCCAGTTTCCGGGCATCGCATAAGGATACCATTGCGCGAGCTTGTCGAAGCCTTGGCGCAATCCTTGCGGCCATTCGCTGTTCGGATCGGGATGGGGAAACGTCCATCCGTCCCAGGTGTCGTCGCCGATGCGCCACATCTGCGCATAGCGGCCGACCTCCGCGGCATGACTCAATTGCGTCGGGCCGGGCGACAGGCTCAGCACGATGGGCCGGCCGGTCTTCTTGATCGCTTCGGCGATCTGACGGATCTCGCTCGCTTTATACGGGTGGTCGGCGATGCAATCGACTTTGATGAAGTCGACGCCCCAGTCGGAATAAAACTTGATCTCGGAATCGTAAAAAGCTTGTCCCGCTGGCGTATCGTTGATGCCGTAATTGCCGCCGTCCCAGGGGCATGTGTCGGTAGTATCCGCCGCGTCGGCCGCATGGAAGGCTGAACCGGCGATGGGAAGATTGTCGCGGACGGCCTGTTTGGGAATGCCGCGCAAAATATGGATGCCGAATTTCAGTCCTTGCCAGTGCACCCAGTCGGCGAGAGGCTTAAAACCCGCTCCACTGACGGCGGAAGGAAATCGATCGGCGACGGGGAGCAGCATTCCATTGCCGTCCAGAAGGTATTTGCGTGTTTCCAGCTTGTCGCCGAGCGGATTGGCCATGTACCAGCCTTCGTCGATCACGGCGTAGGTCCAGCCATAGGGCTTCAATCCGGCCAGAACTGCGACATTGGCCTTGAAAGCGGCCTCATCGATGGTGAGCCCGTAAGCGTCCCAACTGTTCCAGCCCATCGGCGGCGTTGGGGCGATGGTTTGAGACTGGGCGGCAACTGCCATGAGCATGCCGGATAGCAACAGGGCAAATCGGTTTAGCATGCGAAAAGGATATCACGGGCCAATGGGGCGAAACATGCCGGAGTGTCTCACTTCCGGGGGGTGATTTGCATCTCGCTTACCGCCGCGCCCATGCTAAAACCCACCGTTTTGGTAAGGGTGGATCATGGGCAAAACGGTTCTCGGCATTATCGGCGGCAGCGGCGTCTATGACATCGCGGGCCTGGAGAATCCCACCTGGGAAACGGTGAAAAGCCCTTGGGGGGCGCCTTCGGATGCGCTGTTGTTCGGCCGTTACGCCGGCGTCGATATGGTTTTTCTGCCGCGTCATGGCCGCGGCCATATCCAGACCCCGACCTCGATCAATTACCGCGCCAATATCGACGCGCTCAAGCGCGCCGGTGTGACCGACGTGATCTCGGTCTCGGCCTGCGGCTCGCTCAAGGCCGAATTGCCACCGGGAAAATTCGTGATCGTCGATCAATTCATCGACCGCACCTTCGCACGCGAGAAAAGCTTTTTCGGCCCGGGCTTCGTGGCGCATGTCTCGATGGCCCATCCGGTTTGCGCCAAGCTAACCGAGGCGCTCGGCAAAGCCGCCCATGACGAAGGCATCAGTTACACCATCGGCGGCACCTATATTTGCATGGAAGGACCGCAGTTTTCCACGCTCGCCGAATCCAATCTCTACCGTTCTTGGGGCTGTTCGGTGATCGGCATGACGGCAATGCCGGAAGCCAAATTGGCGCGCGAAGCCGAGCTGCCTTACGCCCTGGTCGCCATGGTGACCGATTACGATTGCTGGCATCCGGATCACGATCATGTGACGGTGGACGCCGTGATAAAAGTTTTGCACGCCAATTCCGCCAATGCACGCAAGCTGATTTGTAGGCTGGCCACGGACTTGGGTCCGCAGCGTTCGGCCTCATCGCTCGGCATCGAACGGGTTCTCGACACGGCTGTGATGACGGCGCCCGACAAACGCGATGCCGCGCTGACGGCCAAGCTCGATGCCGTTGCGGGCAGGATTCTCAAGGGGAAATAAGATGGACTTTGCAGCCGCCATCCGCACGATTCCGGATTATCCCAAGAAAGGGATCATGTTCCGCGATGTCACCACGTTGTTCGGCAATCCGCGCGCCTTTCGCGCCGCGGTCGACGCTCTGGTGCAGCCTTATGCCGGCGTGCGCATCGACAAAGTGGCGGGGATCGAAGCGCGCGGCTTTATCCTGGGCGGTGCGGTGGCGCATCAGCTTTCCACGGGCTTCGTGCCGATCCGCAAAAAGGGCAAGCTGCCGTTTGACGTGATCGGCGAGGAATACGATCTCGAATACGGCAAGGACCGCATTGAAATTCACACCGACGCGGTGAAGCCTGGAGAACATGTCGTGGTGGTGGACGATCTCATCGCCACGGGTGGCACGGCGTTTGCCGCCATCAAGCTCTTGGAGCGCGCCGGCGCCAAGGTGATCGGCTGCGCCTTTGTCATCGATCTTCCCGAGCTTGGCGGCGCCGACAAGATCCGCGCCTTGGGCAAGGAAGTGACAACGTTGGTGAGTTTTGGGGGGCATTGAGAATCTTTCTCCCCCCGTTTACGGGGGGAGTGCCGCCGAAGGCGGCGAGGGGGGCGGACGCTTTGTATACTCCCTCCGTTCCGCTTCGCGGAACACCTCCCCCGTAAACGGGGGAGGAAAGTGATTTGGAAGGTACCATGAAACTCTACACCTCTCCCGCATCTCCGTTCTCCCGCAAAGCGCGGATCATCATTTACGAGCTGCAGCTCGGCAAATTGGTACAGGAGGTTCAAACCAACCCGGCCACCAACGAGGATCTGCGCAAGGTCAACCCGCTGGGGAAAATCCCGGCGCTGATCTTGGACGACGGCTCGGCGCTGATCGATTCGCCGGTGATCTGCGAATATCTCAACGAACTCGGCGGCGGCAAATTCTTTCCCGGCATGAGCATTTGGCGTTCGACCAGCGGCCGCTGGAAAGCGCTCGGCCTGCAAGCCGTCGGCGACGGTATTGCCGATGCGGCGGTTGCGCGCATCTATGAAAGCCGCCGTCCGCCCGAGCAGCAAAACCCGGATACGATCGCGCGTTACATGAAAGCGATCGCCGTCTCGCTCGATGCCCTCGATCGCGCGAAATTCGCAACCGAAGTCACCATCGGTGAAATCGCGGTGGGCTGCGCCATCGGCTATCTCGATTTCCGCGAGGTCGTTGCGGGTTGGCGCGACACCCGCCCGAACCTCGCAGCATGGTACGCCAAATTCGCGCAATACCCGTCGATGAAAGCAACCTGGCCGGCGAACCTCACGTGAAAATCCACGGCAAACCTTACCGCACGATCTGGACGCGGCCCGACGAAACCGTCGAGGTGATCGATCAGACCAAGTTGCCGCACGAATTCGCCACGGCCGTTCTGCGCTCCGCCGAAGATTGCGCAGTGGCGATCAAGACCATGCTGGTGCGCGGCGCACCGCTGATTGGCGCCACGGCGGCTTATGGCGTCGCCTTTGCAATGCGCAAAGAACCGTCCAGCAAAGCATTAATCCGGGCGCTGGACATGCTGCAAGCGACGCGGCCGACCGCGATCAATCTGCGCTGGGCACTCAAGCGCATGCACGATCTGTTGCACAACCGCTCGCATGAGGACCGCTTTGCCCTGGCGTGGAAAGAAGCCGCCGCGATATGCGATGAAGATGTCGAGGTTTGCCGCAACATCGGTGTGCACGGTTTGGAAATCCTCCGCGCCGCCGCGGCCAAAAAGAATGGCGCGCCGCTCAATATTCTCACCCATTGCAACGCCGGTTGGCTCGCCTGCGTCGATTGGGGCACGGCACTGGCGCCGATTTACATGGTTTATGATGAAGGACTTCCCCTGCATGTCTGGGTCGACGAAACGCGGCCGCGCAATCAGGGCGCTTCGCTGACGGCCTATGAACTCGGCGCCCATGGCGTGCCCCATACTATCATCGCCGACAATGCCGGCGGCCATTACATGCAAGCGGGACGCGTCGATCTTTGCATCGTCGGCACCGATCGTGTGACGCGCAACGGCGATGTCGCCAACAAGATCGGTACTTATTTGAAAGCGCTGGCGGCAAAGGACAATGACGTGCCGTTCTATGTTGCGCTGCCCTCGTCGAGCATCGACTGGACGCTGTCTTCGGGCACCGAGATTCCCATCGAAGAACGCTCGGCGGATGAGATTCTGAAAATGACCGGGCGTTTGCCGGAGGGCGGCATCGCGACCGTGGAGATCGCAGCACCCGGCTCTCCCGCCGCCAATCCCGGGTTCGACGTGACTCCGGCGCGGTTGGTTACTGCTTTCATCACCGAACGCGGTGTGTGTGAGGCGAACGAAGAAGGGTTGCGGAACTTATTTCCGCAATAGAGACTTCACCTCCCCCAACGCGGGGAGGTCGATCCGGCGGAGCGACGCGGAGACGGATCAGGTGGGGGGGAACATGGCGAGGCCCAATTGCTTGCGTATTGCCATTATCGCGCTTCTGTCAGGACTGTTGCCCGCTGCCACGCCCGGCGTGGCATCTTCTCCCGAACCGCTGCCGGAAAAGTGCGAGTATCCTGCTCCTGGGCACGTCGTATATTCGGGGCCGAGCGGAAAACAGTTCGGCGCCTGTCTCGATGGCGCACATAGGTCTGAAATTCGAGAGCTGAAAATCTCTTCCCACGGAGGAGATGCATGGCAAACCTTGCAGGTTGTCGAGCGGTATCGCGGAAAGATAGACCTCGTGATCGTTACGCAATGGTGCAACTCCAGTTGTGCCAACTACGTTATCCCGGCAGCCACAAACCTCATCGTCCTGCCGCATTCCTATGTCACCGTGCATGGCTCGATCGATCCGGACGCGATTGCGGACTATAACAACGCTCAACGAAAGATATTGGCCAGCAAATACCCGCAAGTGCCGGCGAGCGAGTGGGACAAGACGTTTAAGAAGACGATAGATGGCGTCAAAGCCGAGCTTCCGGTGCAGAATGATTTTGAGAAGCGGCTCTTATCCTGTCCGGCATGGCTGCATCCGGACGAATACGTTGCAAGCGAAATTGCAAAAGGCCGCCTACACAAATCTGCCAAAGAGGTGAAGGGACTCGTCGTCACCAAGAAAATGGCGATGCGCTGCCTGAAGCACACACATATCCTCAGCTACTGGTCCCCGGCATCGCAGAGCGAATTGCCCAGTGAGCTGTCCAAGACGGGAGCGGTGCTTGCTCCCTAGCGGGGGCTCCGCGAGACTATCCCCCATTCTTCCGAAACAAATCCAACGTCCGCTGCCGCGCCAGCTTGGCGGCGGCTTCGTCGTGATGGGTCGGGCGGTCCGAATTGAAACCGTGGCCTGCGTCATAGATATAAACCGCGACTTCGGGATGTTTGGCGCGGAACTTTTCCACACCCTCCATCGGAATGCTCGTGTCGTTTTTGCCGAAATGACAGATCGTCGGACATTTGGGTGTCTCGTCCGCCAACTCCGGCACCAGCTTGCCGTAATAGCTGGACGCGGCGGCAAGGCCGTCGCCACGGCAAGCAGCCGCCCACACCACCGATCCGCCGAAACAATAACCGGTGATAAACACTTTGCCCTTGTCTTTCAGCGCGTCGATGCAGCTTTGCACATCGGCAACGCGCCGGTCCAAATTCTGCCCGTAAGCCAGGCTGACACCCTTCTGCATATCTTCCGGCGTGTAGCCGGCAACGAAGCCCGGCGCTTCGCGGTCGAATAAGGATGGCGCCAGCACCTGGTAACCGTCCGCCGCATAACCGTCGCAGCACGCCTTGATATGATCGGTGATGCCGAAGATTTCCTGGATCAGCACCAGCCCGCCACGCCGCGCGCCTTGCGCCTCGACATGATAGACGCCGATGCTCGCGCCATCGGACATTTTCATCGAGATTATTTTTCCGGCCGTCATGCAGGGTTCCTCTTTTCTCTCAAGACTTTGGTGACGATGCTCATATAGAGCACGCCGTCTTTGTCGCGCGCTTCATTGCGGTTCAGCACCAGCCCCATCTGAGGCCGCGATTTCAATTCCGTCTTGCCGGTGATTTCCGTCGAGAAGAACAGGGTGGTGCCCGGCCGCACCGGTTTGTGCCAGCGCAAATCCTCGAAGCCCGGCGAAATCGCCAGGCCTTTCGCTTCCGGCGTGTGATGCGCCGTCATCATCTTCATCCAAATGGCGACCGTCAGCCAGCCCGAGGCGATCAGCCCGCCGAAGATGGAATGTTTGGCTGCCTCGGGATCGACATGAAAGCTTTGCGGATCGTATTGCTTGGCGAAGGCGATCATCTCTTCTTCGGTGAAGGTATATTCGCCGAGCGCGTGCTTATCGCCGATCAGGAAATCCTCGAACCACATGGCGCTAGCCTTTCCGCCGAAGGAACATCGGGGAAGAAACGAGCATGGCCACGCGTTCCGTTTGATTGAAGACGTCCCAGCGGATTTTCACGAAGCCGATATCGTCCCGGCTTGCGGGCGCGCGCGTCTCCAGCACTTCGAGCTCCAGCCGTAACACATCGCCCGGCTGCACGGGTTTAAGCCAGCGGCATTCCTCGACGCCAGCCGCGCCTTGCGCCGCCGCTTTGGTCACCAGTCCGTCGACAATCATCCGCATCGCCATGGCGCAGACATGCCAGCCCGACGCCGCCAGCCCGCCAAGTATAGTCTTCTTTGCGGCCTCTTCGTCGAGATGATGCGGCTGGGGATCGTAGCGCTCGGCGAAGGCGATGATTTCTTCTTTCGTCACCGCGTAACGCGTATCGAGCGCCAGCGTCTGCCCGGGCGAGAAATCTTCGAAGTGGAGCAGGGTCATCTCGCTCCACTAGCGGCAAACGGCGCGCGTCGCAATCGCGCGATGTCCAACTTACCGTAGGGTTATTTTTGCGTGCTACGACGTAAACCGGAAATGCATCACATCGCCGTCTTGGACGACATAGTCCTTGCCTTCGAGGCGGAATTTTCCCAGATCGCGCGCGCCCGCTTCGCCATTGCCGGCAATGTAATCGTCATAGGCGATGGTTTCGGCACGAATGAAGCCGTGTTCGAAATCGGTATGGATCACACCCGCCGCTTGCGGCGCGCGCGCGCCTTTCGCCACCGTCCAGGCCTTCGCCTCTTTCGGTCCCGCGGTAAAAAACGTGATGAGGCCGAGCAGATCGTATCCGGCACGGATCAGCCGGTTCAAACCCGGCTCCTCCAAGCCGAGGCTGGAAAGGAACTCCGTGCGCTCGAGCGGCGCCAATTGCGCGACTTCCTCTTCGATGCGCGCGGAGATCGTCACTGCGCCGGCGCCTTCGCGTGCGGCAAATTCTTCGACCGCTTTGGAGAATTTGTTGCCGGTTGCCGCAGAGGCTTCGTCGACATTGCAGACATAGAGAACGGGCTTCTGGGTCAGAAGAGCAAGCTGACGGAAGGGTTCGCGCTGTTCGGGCGTCAGCTCTGCGCGGCGCGCCGGTTTGCCTTCGCGCAACAGCTCGACCGCCTTCATCATCAGCACCAATTGTTCTTTGGCTTCCTTCTCGCCGGCATGCGCTTTTTTCTCAAGCGGCTTGATACGCTTTTCCAAACTTTCCAAATCCGCCAGCATCAGCTCGGTTTCGACGGTCTCGGCGTCGCCGACCGGATCGATTTTGCCTTCGACATGAGTGATGTCGTCGTCCTCGAAACAACGCAGCACATGGGCGATGGCATCCACTTCGCGGATATTGGCAAGGAACTGATTGCCCAACCCTTCGCCTTTCGATGCGCCGCGCACCAGGCCCGCAATGTCGACGAAGCCGATGCGCGTGGGAACGATCTCGGCGGATTTGGCGATCGCGGCAAGCTTGTCGAGGCGCGGGTCCGGCACGGCCACATCACCGACATTCGGCTCGATGGTGCAAAAGGGATAATTCGCCGCTTGCGCCGCCGCGGTTTGCGTCAGCGCATTGAACAGCGTCGATTTGCCGACATTGGGCAGGCCGACAATGCCGCATTTGAACCCCATGTTTACCTCCCCCTTGTGGGCAGGGGAATCGCATATGGCTTTTGAAGGGCTATTGCGCGGGTTTGCGAACAGGATTCTGAAGATGGCTCCCAAATCAAGAGGGGAGTCAGATGCGGAAATTCCGGAGAGCGTTCAAAGGCCTGGCCGACCCGCGGGCGGCCAATGCGAGCTTCTCGCTGATAGATATCCTGTTCATAGCGTTGGCATCGGTGATGAGCGGGGCCGAAACGGCCTCTGAGATGGAGCAGTGGGGCCAAGGCAAGATTGCGCTGCTGCGCACGCTGTTGGAGCTTGAGCACGGCACGCCGAGCCATGACACGTTCAGCCGCGTGTTCCGACTTTTGGACCCGGTTGCATTCGAACGAGCATTCCGCCAGTTCATGGCGATCTTTGCCAGAGCCAACGGGCTCGTCCAGGGTGGCACCATTGCAATAGACGGCAAAGCCTTGCGCGGCACCTACGAGCGTGGACGGGCTGCAACGCCGCTGCATCTGGTGAACGCCTTCGCGGTCGAGGCAGGCCTTGTTCTGTCGATGCGCAAGGCGCGTGGCCGCAATGAAGCCGCTGCTGCACTGGACATGCTGCAAATGCTCAGCCTTCGCAACAGCGTCGTGACGGCCGATGCTCTGCATTGCCATAAGAAGTTTGCCGAGGGCGTACTTTCGCGCGAAGGCCAATACGTGCTCGCGCTCAAGCGTAACCGGAGCAAGCTCTACAGAATGGCGGAAAGCCTGTTCAGCCGGGCGGGACCGCGAAGATGCGTCGAGAAACTTGAACCATCGACACACGACCGACGAGAGCGGCGCAGAGCCACCGTCATCAAGGACAACACTCTCGCAACATACTTCCCCGGGGTCGTGGCGCTGGGACGGGTTACATCCTATCGGCAAGTCCGCGGGCGCAACGCCGACAAGCCGCTCGTGCGCTACTACCTGATGTCGACCATCATGTCGGCGACAAAGCTGCTCCGAACGGTGCGCGCCCATTGGGGTATCGAGAACCGCCTGCATTGGGTGCTCGACGCCGACTTCGGCGAAGACGCCAATCGCACCAGAAAGGATAATGCTCCCGAGAACATCGCCGTTCTGCGCAGGCTCGCCCTCAACATCGCCCGTTCGCACCCCGCTGCGATGTCCATGCGCCTCAAGCTCAAACGCGCAGGATGGGACGATTCCTTCCTGATCGGTCTTCTCAACCATATGCGATAGCCCTGCCCTTGTGGGGGTCGGTAGCGACCGCGTGCCGACGGCGAACAAAGTGGCGCGCAGCAACAGCGTGCGCGCGGTGGGGGGCGATGTCGACACCATCCCCCCACCCGATCCGTCTCCGCTTCGCTCCGCCGGATCGACCTCACCACCAAGGGGAGGTAAAATGTGCTCTGCGATTTTTCTCACTCTAATTCATCTTTCTTCGGCTTTTTCTCGGGCGGGTGAAGGATCAGCGCCACCTTGCTCATGAAGCCCAATACGTCGTCTTGCGCCAAGAGCGGTGTCGCTTCGGCGATGGCGGTCAGCATCGGCACCAGCCAATCTTCGTCGGCTTTGGAGAAGTTCTGCAGCACATGGCCGTGCACGCGATCCTTTTCGCCGGGATGGCCGACGCCGATCCGCACGCGGTGGTAATCGGGACCGAGCGCCGCCGTGATTGAGCGCAAACCGTTGTGGCCCGCATCGCCGCCGCCCGTTTTGGCTTTGAGCTTTCCGGCGACCAGATCGATCTCGTCGTGAAAAACGACAACAGCCGAGGGCCGCAATTTCAGGAATCGCGCCGCCGGGCCCACCGACAATCCGCTCTCGTTCATAAAGGTCATGGGTTTGAGCAAATAGGTTTTGCGCTTCGCCAGCTTGCCTTCGGCGATCAGGCCTTGATGTTTGCTCCGCCAAGGGCCGAAATCGTAGCTCTCATGGATTGTGTCCACGGCCATGAAACCGGCATTGTGCCGGTTGCGCGCATATTGCGCGCCGGGATTGCCCAAGCCGGCGATCAGGAGCGGTGTGTCAGTCATCGTCGCGTCGCTTCATAGTACGCAGTCGCGCACCTCAGCATGACGCCTTTTTGTGTCATCGTCATCCGAGGGTCGATAGCGACAGCGCATCGACGCGAAGCGGCGCCGCGAAGGATTACTTTTTCTCCGGAGCCTTGGCGGGCGCTTTGGCCCCAGCGGCAGGTGCTTTGGCACCAGCGGCAGGTGCTTTGCCACCGGCGGCGGGCGCGGCAGCACCGGCGGCAGGTGCGGCGGCACCGGCAGCGGGTGCGGCGCCGGGAGCACCTTCGGCAGGTGCGGCGCCTTCGGCGGCAACCGGTGCAGCGGCAGCAGCGGCGGCGGCAGCCGCAGCGGCGCGTTGCTCTTCGATGACATGGGTCGGCGCGACGATCGAGGCGACCGTGAAGTTCTCCCTGATCGTTGGGCGAACGCCTTCCGGCAGTTTGAAGTCGGAAATGTGCAGCGAACCGTGGATGTCCAGGCCCGTTAGATCGCCTTCGATATAATCGGGAATGTTCTCAGCCGGACAAATCAGATCGATTTCGTGGCGCACGAGATTGAGCACGCCGCCGCGCTTGATGCCGGGCGAGTTTTCTTGGCCTTTGAAATGTACGGGAATGGCAAGCCGCACGGTGGCGCCTTCGGCGAGGCGCATGAAATCGACATGCACCGGACGGTCGCTGACCGGATCGAGCTGTAAGGCGCGCGGGATCACGCGCGTTTTTTTGCCGGAGATGTTGAGCATGAACAGCGTCGTCAGGAAGGCGCCGCTATCGACATGGCGCCCCAGAATCTGCGCATCGACGGTGACCGGGAGGGGCTGTTCTTCGCCGCCATAAACGATGCCCGGGATCAGTCCCTTGGTGCGGATCTGATAGGCGGGGCCCTTGCCCGTGCCGGTGCGCGGTTCGGCGCTGAGTTCCTGGATCTGACGCATATGATTAAGTCCCTGTTTTTCCAGCATTTTATAAATGCTGAAGGGCCAATTTCCGGCCGCAAAGGGCAGGCTTGTAGCGGATGGGAGGGATCAGCGCAACCGCACCTTTGTCTGCGGCAATGTAGGCGCATACATCTCATTCAGCATGCTTTCAGGTTGATGCCCCTCCGTGACACCATCGGGCGGGGTTTGGGGGGATTGGTTGGATGCGTAAATATGCCGTCTTGCTCGCTGTGTTTGCATTGTTGGGAAGCCAGCCGATTTGGGCCACCGACACCGGAAGTTCGGCAACCAACTCTCTGGCGCATGAGCAATCCCTGATCAACCAAGCGAACGAGAAGCTGCAAAGCAAGGATTGGCGTGGGGCCCAAGCGCTCTTGAAGCAAATCAGCGAGGACGACGGATTTTCGCTGCTCGATGATGAAACGCAGCATTCGGTCTTTCATTTTCTGGCAAGCACGGCGTACCAGAACAAAGATGATGAAACGGCAAGGCAAGCTATCCGGCGGGCCTGCAGCTACGCACAAGCCGCGGGAGGGGACTGGCGCTTGCGCTTTTCGATTGCCGCCAGACGCCATGACGATGACGACAGCGTAACGAGCTTCACGACGCTGGCTGAGAAATGGCCGGCGGAACTGGCGGATTTCTATGATCAGACTATCTTTTTCGTTTCCCACAAGGCGACAACGTTGCCCGCCGGCAAGGAACGCCAAGCGAAGCTTCTCAGAGCTCTGTTTGCAATCCAATGGAAACCGACGGACGATGCGTCCGACGGTGCCGATTATCTGTGGCTCGATCTTATTCGGTTCGACCTGAAATGGGGTGATCAGACACAGATCGCCAAACTGGCAGCCGTGATCACCAATCCTAACGTAATCACCACGATGCGTATCGAAAAACAGTTCGACGCGATCACGACCGCCGATCCGGCGCGGTTTGATCTTGCCAACGCCTATGTTCAAGCGCTCGCAAGAGCACAGGCTAGAATGTCCGCGCATCCCGAACTGCTCGATGCGGTCTACGACGTGGCCAATTATTTCGTGCGCATGGACCGGCCGTCGGAGGCGTTAGCGCTACTGGACGAGGCGCTGGCGCGCATTCGCCGCGCCGGAACGGGCAAGCCGCCTTTCAGCGATGTCGAGGATAAGCTCAATTGGATTTACGACATACGCGCGCGCGCGTTGTTGTCGCTGGATCGGGTCGACGAGGGTGTTGCGCAATTTGCCCAGGCCGCCCGCCTGTCCGAACATGGCACTCCCAATGTCAGTCAGACAATCAACTTAGCGGATGCCTATTATTTATTGGGACGGCCGAAAGATACGCTCGCCGCCCTCGCAGATTTCAAAGGGAATACGAGCCCCTTCGGTCAGATGCAATTCGAGGAAGCACGCGCCTGCGCCTATGCCCAATTGAACGATGCTGAAAATTTGACCAAGTCGATGGCTTATATCGATGCACATACGGCGGACGCTCCCGGTGTCAAACTGGACGTCTCGATCTGTGCCGGCGATCTCGATGGCGCTGCAAAGACGGCGATAACGCAATTGGGCGATCCCGAACTGGTGTCCCCGACGCTGCTGAGCCTTCAGATTTATGCCAAGCCGCATTTGGTCCACGAATCCGCCTTCAAGCGCACATTGGATGCGCGCTGGGACGCTTTAAGGGCGCGCACCGATGTGCTAGCGGCCGTCGCCAATGTGGGACGGATCGAACATTTGCCTGTGGTGGACGAAGAATGACGGCACGTCTCAGGGTTTCAAGTCTTCCAGCACGTCTTCGATATAGACCATCTTAATCAGCACCCACAGCGCCACCGCCAGCGGCGTCGCAAGAATGGCGCCCCACAGTCCGAATAGCGGCGCAAACACCAAGATGGCCAGCAGATTGACGATGGGCGGCAACGATACCGTCCAGCGCTGCAACAGAGGCTGGCTGACATAGGCCTCGATGGTCAGCACGATCAGATAGACGATGATTGCGTAAAGCGCGAGCATCGGGCTGACGCTGAGCGCCAAAAGGATGCCCGGTATGGTCGCGATGAACGGGCCGATATAGGGCACGAACACCGCAACGCCCGATAGCACCGCCAAGGCAAACGGTAAGGGCACGCCGATCAACCACATGCCGACACCGGTCATGACACCGAGAAGCAGCATGTCGAGAGTCATGCCCACCAGCCATTTGTGGAGCGCCAGTCCCATCGCATCGAGAACTTCGCGTCCGCGCGAACGGCGGCGTTGCGGCAACAACCTCAATACCCCCGTGGCATAGAGATGCGGATCGGCGGCCAAATAGATGCCGACGAAGACCACCAGAATGCCTTCGCCGAGAACACCGAGAATGCCCCCTGCCAGAGGCAAAGCACCCATGACGCGATCGGCTGCGTCCGACGAGCTTTGTAGCGCTGCCAATATCTGACGGCCGATCACCGAGCCTTGCAGCCAGACGCGCGCGGAATTGATCGCTCCGGGAATCTGCGCAACCAAATCGGAGAATTGCTGATTTGCCAATCTGCCGAACAGATCGAAGAAGCCGA
The DNA here is from genome assembly GCA_963766355.1 of uncultured Alphaproteobacteria bacterium. Taxonomy (GTDB): domain Bacteria; phylum Pseudomonadota; class Alphaproteobacteria; order Micropepsales; family Micropepsaceae; genus Rhizomicrobium. The sequence continues at coordinate 146,345 of CAVXZV010000013.1, read as the reverse complement.
TGAAGATGATCAGCAAGCCCAACACGGTGATGACGAGCGAGAAGCGGTCGGAGATGCGCAAATAGCGGCCCAGCGGGGCGGCGATATTGCGCAAGGCCACGGCCACAAGAATACCGCCGAAGGTCAGGATAAGAACCAGCGATACGCGCCACAACGCCAGGAGCAGTATGACGATCAAGGCCGCGGTCATGATTCGGCGTATGAATACCGCTTCCGGTGAAGGCGGCGTGGGAATATGGCCGCGTGGGACGTCTTGTTCGAATGGGGGCATTTGCTACTCGCGAATTTAGCGCGAGGATACACGTTTTTTGGCCGGAGTCGGGACGGCATATTCCCACGCCTCACGGATAAGCCCGGTCAGTTCCTTCTTGGGAACCTGCTTGAACTGGACGATCACATTGGCGGTCTTCCCCCACATGAACTTCACGAACGTCTTGGGATCGGCCTCAAAGAGGAAGTCCTTACGTTCCGGGGGAAGGTTGAGAAAGAGTCCGTCGGGCCGGATGACGGCGAAGATGCGCTTCTTGGTACGAAAGGCCGGCCGTCCGAAATGGTCGACTTCGGTTACGCCGTCTAGCGCGAGGGCGATTTTGCGGATGGCGGCGGGGGTGGGCATGGAGAGAACTTATGCGGACTTAAGGTGTTCTGTCATCCCCGGCGAGCATCGCGCGTGTCACGCGCGATGCGAGGAAAGGGGATCCAGGCCGTCGAGACAACGCGGTTTCGCAAGAATTTGTTGTGATTTACAAGTCAAACTGGTCGGCGTGATCGGCCTGGTTCCCCTTCCCCTCGTGCTCGTCCTTCGCTGTCGCTCAGGACCGTTCGCACTCGGCCGGGGATGACAAGCTTAATTTGTCGGGGAGTCCCACATCAGTCGAACAAGCTCGACACGCTTTCTTCGTTGTTGATGCGGCGCATGGCTTCGCCGATCAACGGCGCAATAGAGATGCGCCGTATGTTCGGACATTTGCTGACGCCTTCGGTCGCAGCGATGGAATCTGTCACGACCATCGATTTCAGCACCGAAGTTTGTATGCGCGCCACTGCTCCACCCGACAACACGCCATGCGTGGCATAGGCGCAAACATCCTTGGCGCCGGCTTTGGACAGCGCTTCCGCCGCATTGCAGATCGTGCCGCCCGAATCGACGATGTCGTCGATCAGGATGCACGAGCGGCCTTTCGGATCGCCGATGATGTTCATGACTTCCGATTCGCCGGCACGCTCGCGGCGCTTGTCGACGATTGCCAGAGCGGCACCGATGCGTTTGGCCAAGGCGCGCGCGCGCACCACGCCGCCGACATCCGGCGAGACCACCATCAAATGATCGCCCAGCCCTAAGTAATCCTTGATGTCCTTCACGATCACCGGCATGGCGTAGAGATTGTCGGTTGGGATGTCGAAGAAGCCCTGTATCTGGCCGGCATGCAGATCGACCGTCAACACGCGGTTGGCGCCTGCCTGGGTGATCAGATTGGCCACCAGTTTGGCCGAGATCGGCGTGCGTGGCCCCACTTTGCGGTCCTGCCGGGCGTAGCCGAAATAAGGGATCACCGCCGTGATGCGCCGCGCACTCGCACGCCGTAGCGCATCGATGATGACCAACAACTCCATCAGATTGTCATTGGCGGGAAAGCTGGTGGACTGGATGACGAACATGTCCTCGCCGCGGACATTCTCTTGGATCTCGACGAAGATCTCCATGTCGGCGAAGCGCCGCACCACGGCCTTGGTCATCGGCAGCTTGAGATATTGGGCAATCGCCACGGCCATCGCGGCGTTTGAATTGCCGGCGAGCAACCTCATGCCTCGAGTCGGTTTTGTCTCGCCCATGGCCCGCGCACACCCCGTTTTTATGACGAATTGGTGACCGGCTTTTAGCAAGGGGAGGGGGGTGGGTAAACCGTATTATTCGCCCGTCAACACGATCGTCGAAATCTCCCGCCCATAATCGTGTTCGCCCCTGTGAGTCGCGCGGCGAAAGCTGAAAAAATCGGCCGAACGCGCATAGGTGCAGGCGGAAAGCTTCTCGATGTTGGCGATGCCCGCGTCGCCAAGCCGCGCTGCGGCAAAACCTTCAAGATCGAAGTGGAAATAGCCTTCGCGGCCTTTGCGCATGAAGAATCGCGCGTGAGACGACTCAGCCGCCAAGAATCGGGCGCGAAATTCGCTATCGACTTCGTAGCTTGCTTGGGAAATACACGGTCCGATAGCAGCGGCGATGCGCTTGCGCACGGCTCCTAGCTTTTCCATCGCGGCCACGGTCGAGGCAATCACGCCGTCGAGCGCACCCTTCCAGCCGGCATGGGCGGCACCGATCACGCCCGCTTCGGCATCGCTCAGCAACACTGGCGCGCAATCTGCCGTAAGGATGCCAAGGGCGATCCCAGGCCTATTCGTCACCAAAGCATCGGCCTGCGGCGGGGCGGCAATGTCCCAGGGGACAGTGACGGTCACGACATCGGGGCTGTGGATTTGATAAAGCGTGACGAGACTTGTTCGGGGGGCGAACGTCTCGATAACCCGGCGTCGATTTTCGATCACCCTGGCGCGGTCGTCGCCCGAACCGGGCCCGCAATTGAGCGAAGCGTAAATCCCTTCCGAAACGCCGCCCGGCCGTCCGAAGAACCCGTGCGCCACGCCCGGAACACGAAGGTTATCGGCCTGCAGAATGAGCATCGAATCAGAATCCCGGCGGCGGCGGCACATTTTTCGGCGCGATGGCCAGCGCTTTGAACAAGCTTCCCATGCCGTTGGGGTTCACCAGCCGGTCGATCGCTGCTGCGATGCTATGTGCCTTTGTAGGATTGGCGATCATCAAGCGTTCGGCCCGTGGACCGATACCAAGGTCGGCCAAAAAATTGCACTGTGTGACAGGGCCATACGCCAAGGCTCCGCCAGCCAGCGCGGCGCGCGCCAAGGCCATGAAATCGACATGCGCGGACAAATCGCTGCCGCCCGGATCGGCCAGCACATTGGCGAAATTGTGACTTGCCACTGCTTGCAGCGTCTCGCCGAAACCCGGCGCATCATAACCGTAATCGACGACTAGCGCGGCCCCGCCCTTCGCGGCGATAATAGCGGAGATCTCCTGCGCGTAAGCAACAGCTGCCGGCGCGAATTCGGCGACGCCGCCCTCGGGCGCGTCCGCGCGATCCGGCGGTATCATGGCGGGGCTCACCGCTATAGGCGCCAAAGCGAAAGCCAGTGCGCCTTCCTGCAGTGTCACCATGCGCTCGCACCAGCCTCGTGCGGTCTTCACAAATTGCCGTATAGGTAGACAATCGAAGAACTCATTGGCAATCAGATAGAGCGGCCGATCGCGCAGCGTGTCGTCGAAACGCGGTAACCAGGAAATATCCGCAGTCGAAGTCTTGAGTTTTTCGCGTTGTTGATCTTGCAGTAGCGGGCTGGCTTCGACCAGTACAACGTCCCCGTCTGCCAGGAATTCCGGCGCTGCCGATTCGATGGCGCGCAACGCGTCGGCCATCAGCGTGCCTCGTCCTGGACCAAGCTCGACAAGACGCGGGCGTTTGGGACGCCTCTGGTCGTGCCAAGCCTGTGCCACCCATAACCCGCATAGTTCGCCGAACGTCTGGCTGATTTCCGGCGAGGTAGTGAAATCGGTACCGATGGTTTCGCGCGCGGCATAGGCGCCGTGATCGGGGTGGTGCAAGCAGAGCGTCATGTATTGCGCGATCGAGAGTGGACCTTCCGCCGCGATCAGATCGGCAATGGATGTGGCCAGCTGCGTCATGGTTTCGGGCGCGGCTTCAGCGCGTACCAGAAGAAGAATGCGGCGGCGGCCCACATGGGAAAACTCAACGCCATGCCCATGCTGAACCAGCCGGAGATCATCGATTCCGAATCGCGGAAGAACTCCACGAAAAATCGGGCCAAGCCATAACCGGTAAAGAAAATCGCGGTGAGCAAGCCGGGTCTGTTGTGCAACCGGAACACGCGCAAACAAATCTGCAGAACGCCGAATAGCAACAAGCCTTCGAGCGCCGCTTCGTAGAGTTGGCTTGGATGGCGCGGTTGATCGTCGGCGCGGGGGAACACCATGGCCCAGGGCATGCTGCTCGGCTTTCCCCACAATTCGCCATTGATGAAGTTGGCGATGCGTCCGAAAAACAACCCGATCGGTGCGGCGAGCGCGACAAGATCGCCGATTTGGACAACGTCCAGCTTGCGATTGCGACAAAACAGAACCAACGCAACGACGACACCACACAACCCACCATGGAAAGACATGCCCTGAAGCTGCGGAACCCAAATGTGGAAACTCCAGCCGAACAAATCGACCGTGGCGCTGTGCCATTCGGCGATCAAGCGCAGCGGATTATGCAGATAACCCATTGGCAGATCGCCGCAGTCCCGTCCCGACCAGGTGCCGCAAAAGATCGTCCCGTAAAAAAGATCGTAACCCAGCCGTCCCCCGATGATGACGCCAAGCGTCGTCCAGACAAAGAGATCGCCGATGTCGTCGGCCGAGGCAGGCGCTTTTCCTTTGAATATCGGGCTCCGCCAAAGGGCCTTGTTCGCGAGCATCCTGACGATCAGCCACCAACCGAGCAGCAAGCCGGTAATGTACGACAGGGCATACCAGCGCACTGCGATCGGGCCGATTTGAATCAGCACCGGGTCGATTTGCGGGTAGGGCAGAATGGCAAGGATCATCGCGGTAAAGACGCTCTGCTTCGGGGTAGTGTGTCAAGGTCCGAGCGAATGGTGAATAGGGCATCCGTTTACCATTCGCTACTCGCTATTCGCTATTCGCCTGTCATATAAATCCTCAAACCAAGGACGGCGGCCTATGCAGACCGATAATCCATTCCTCGACGGGCTCGCGAAGATGTTCACGGATGCCGCAGGCGCCGCCCAAAGCTTGCGTGCCGAGATCGACACTTTTGTGAAGCAGCGGCTGGAGAAGCTGGTGGCCGACATGGATTTCGTTCCCCGCGAGGAATTTGAGGCGGTGAAGGCCATGGCGGCGAAGGCGCGCGCCGAAAACGAGCGACTCGAAGCGCGCATCGCCGCACTCGAGGCCGGCCAGCCGGAGCGGCGCACCGATTGAAAGCTGTGAGTTGCTAACTGTGTCCAAAGGGCATCCGGGCGGGACTCTTGTCACTCCACAAAATCTTGTGTCAGGTTGACCCCTAACTGCTTCGTTTTGCGTCGCGCGTCCGTTACACGTTCAGGAGTCAGGGATGACCTTTATCCACCAGGACGAAACCGTTAGCCGCCCCCATCCGCTCGACATGCTCGAGCGGACGGTTGAGGAGAACGGCTGGGCGTTCGAACGTTCGGGAACCGACGAATTGAATCTGTCCGTGGCCGGGCGTTGGTCGGACCACCATTTCAGTTTCACATGGCGCGAGGATCTTCAGTCGCTGCATCTTTCCAGCGCCTTCGATATGCGCGTAAAGGGCGACACCCGCCGCGCCGACGTTGCCGCTTTGTTGATGTATGTGAACGCGCGGTTGTGGATCGGCCATTTCGATCTGTGGCCCGAAGACGGTACGATTGTCTTCCGTCATGCGATGATTTTCCCCGATGCGCATGCCAGTCCGTCGCAAATGGAAGCATTGCTGAATCTGGCGCTCGAAGCCTGCGAACATTACTACCCGGCATTCCAGTTTGTGCTGTGGGGCGGCAAGACCGCCGAAGAGGCGGTGGCCGCGGCGATTTTGGAGTGCGCCGGACAGGCGTAAACTGCCCCCTTCGTCAGCCTCGCTCTTGCAGAGCTTCGGCTGACACTTCCCCCGCTTCGCGGGGGCAGAAAGAGTTGGCGCTGGAATTTTCTGCCCCCACGAAGTGGGGGAAGTGCCGAGCGCAGCGAGGCGAAGGGGGAATGGCCCACTCTAAAAATAGCTCGTCAATCCTCCTCATCGGAGCCGGTCGCATGGGATCCGCCCTCACTAGAGGGTGGCTCAAAAGCGGGTTAGGGCCGGTCGTCGCCGTGGAGCCCAGTCCATCCGCCGCGCTGCGCCGTTTGAAAGGCTTAAGCTTTGTTTCCGGTATCGACAAGATTCCGCGTGGGCACTGGCGGGCCTGTGTGGTGGCGCTGAAGCCGCAAATTTTGAAGACGGAAGCTGCGCGCTTGGCGCCGATCGCTTCGTCGGGCACGCTGATGATTTCCATCGCTGCGGGCACGAGCGCGAAATTCCTGGCGAAGCAATGGGGCAAGCAAGTACGAATCATTCGCGCCATGCCCAACACGCCTGGCTCGATCGGGCGCGGGATCAGCGCGCTCTACGCAGCACCCAAGGCCACGGCCAAAGACAAGAAATTGGCCGGCACGCTGCTCGCCGCCCTCGGTCAAACCCTTTGGGTCAAAAACGAGGCGCTGATCGATGCGGTCACGGCGGTGTCCGGGTCGGGTCCCGCTTATGTCTTTGCCTTGGCCGAAGCTTTGGCGGCGGCCGGCGAAGCGGCCGGGTTGCCGCGCGCGACGGCGGAACATTTGGCGCGTGCGACGGTATGCGGTGCCGGCGCATTGCTCGACGCCGATAGGCGCCCGCCAGGCGAATTGCGCCGCGACGTGACCAGTCCCGGCGGCACCACCGAAGCCGCGCTCAAGATATTGCTGGCCGATAATGGTTTGCGAGCTTTGCTGACGCGCGCCGTCGCCGCCGCCAAAAAGCGGGCGGAAGAGTTAGGCTAAACGGGTAGCCTTATCGTTGCGCGCAGGCCGCCGAGCGGGCTTTCGGATAGCAACAATTCGCCGCCATGGGCGCGAGCAATGTCCCGCGCAATGGCCAATCCCAAACCCACACCGCCGGTCTGCAGATTGCGTCCTTCATCGAGGCGGCGGAAGGGCCGGAACGCTTCCTCGCGTTGATCTACCGCAATGCCCGGTCCGTCGTCGTCGATGTGGATATAAGCGAAATGCGGCTCGTGTAGGAGCGATACGCGCACATGGCGGCCGTGCTTGAGTGCGTTGTCGATCAGATTGGTGGCGCAGCGGCGCAGCGCATTGGGCTTCACTGCCAACAGAAAGTCGGGTGGCGTGTCGATGGTGAGGCGCTCGGGTCCGCCCGAACGGGCGCGCGCGGCGGCACCGGCTGCATCGCGAACAAGATCGCCCAGATTGGCGGTTTGCGCTTTTTCGCCGCCTTCACCGCGGGCAAATTCCAAATACTCGTCGAGCATGCGCTCCATTTCGGCGATGTCTTCGCGCAGCGCGTCGATCTCGGCACCGGGCTTCATCATGGCAAGCTGCAATCGGATACGGGTCAGCGGCGTCTTGAGGTCGTGACTGACTCCGGCCAGCATTTCGGTGCGCTGCTGCACGTGACGTTCGATGCGTTCGCGCATGGTAAGAAAGGCCTGCGCGGCGCGGCGCACTTCGGTCGCGCCATAGGGCTTGAAATCCGGTACCGCGCGGCCCTTGCCGAAGGCGTCGGCGGCGCGCGCCAGCCTCTCGATGGGGCGCACCTGATTGCGCAGGAACGGGTATGCCACCGCCAAAAGGATCAGCGACGAACCCAGCATCCAGACGATGAACAGATCGGGCCGCGAGACCGTGACCCGGTCGCGCGGGACATAGATGTTGAGGACACCGCCATGCACTTCCACCGAGATGTGAAATTCATCCGGTCTGGTGCTGACTTTGAAATGGCGCGTCCCGCCGATCTGCTGGGCCATCACCTCGTTGAGCGCTTCGTCGATCGTGGTGCGGCGTCGAATATGTTTGGGGGGCGCGACCTCGACGCCGGGCACAAATTTCAAATCATAGCGCAGCTGACGGGACGCCAGGGCCCGAAGCTTGTCACGTTCCGGCGCAGGATAATTGTCTTCCAAAGCGATGAGAAACGCCGTATCGGCGGCCACGTCGCGCGCCATGCGCCGCGTGGTGACGTCGAGATCGCGTTCGAAGAAATAGTAAGACACGATCGCCAGCAACAAAAACATCGGCGCGACGATGATGATGAGCGAGCGGCCGAGCAGCCCGCGCGGCATGAAGCGCTTGAGGAACCGCCCCGGCCGCAGCCGCCCCAGAAAGCTCGGCGAGGATTTCAGGCGACATTGTCGGGCACCAAAACGTAACCCACGCCGCGCACCGTCTGCAGATACAACGGAAGTTTGGGGTCTTCTTCAATCTTGCGCCGCAGCCTGGTCACTTGCACGTCGATGGAGCGCTCCAGCGTCACGCCCAGCCGCGCGCACAAATCCGAGCGCGAGAATGACCGCCCGGCATTGGCCGCAAACAGCTGCAGCAAGGCGCTTTCCGAACTCGTAAGCCGTACGGGCTTGCCTTTGCGCTTAAGCTGTCCGCGTTCGGGGTCGTAGACGCAATCGCCCATGTGCACTTCGCCATGGGCGGTGCGTGCGGGCGGTGCCGCGCGGCGCAGAAGCGCGCCCACGCGCAGGACCAATTCGCGCGGTTCGAAAGGCTTGGGCAAATAGTCGTCGGCGCCGCGTTCCAAACCCTCGATGCGGTCCTTGGCTTCTCCTCTGGCGGTCAGCATCAGGATGGGCACCGCCGAAGAAGCACGCACAGACTGTGTTAAATCATAGCCGGATTCGCCGGGCATCATCACGTCGAGGATCAAAAGATCGAAGGCCATGCTCTTCATCAATGTCCGCGCATCGGCGGCATTGGCCGCGACGCTGACACGAAAGCCGTTGGATGAAAGATAACGCTGCAACAGCGTACGCAGCTTTTCGTCGTCGTCGACCACCAGAAGATGGGGATCCTGCAGGATTTGCGGGGCGTTCATGGCTTGCTCCTCGGACGCGCCTCGTCGGCGATCATGCCCAACAGCACTTTGCGGAACCCGTTCACCGCATCCTGGCCCGCAGATTTGAAGGCGGCCACCAGCGTCGGGCGTTGCGCGTCCCAGATCGAATCGGCCAACACCTTACCCTTTTGTGTGAGCTGCAAACGGCGGGTGCGCCGATCTTGCATACCGGTCTTGCGTTCGACGAAGTCGTTTTTCAACAGATCGGTGAGCACGCGATTCAGACTCTGTTTGGTCACTTTCAGGAAGCTCAGCAATTCAGCGACAGAAAGCCCCGGATTACGAGCAATGAAATGTAGGGCGCGGGCATGCGCGCGACCCAATTGTGCGTCTGCCAAAACACGCGCGCCTTGCGCCGAAACATCGCGCGCGGCGATGAACAGCAAGTCTAACCCTTGCTTTAGCGCCTCGTCCGAGAGGTATAATGTTCGCGTATCGGGCGGAGCTCCGCCGAATTTTACGTCAGACATTCTGACATAAATAGGCCGCCTGTCCGAGCAAGGCAAGGGGCCGGAGGACGATGAAATGGCTGATGTGATCCCCTTCGATCTGCGCGACGGCTCCTTGTGGTACGACGGCAAGCTGGTGCCGTGGAAAGACGCCAAGACGCACGTCTTGACGCATGGCCTGCATTACGCCTCCTGCGTCTTCGAAGGCGAACGCATATATTCCGGGCGCATCTATAAGCTGGCGGAACATACCCACCGGCTGTTCGAAAGCGCGCGCATCCTCGGGATGAAAATTCCCTACACGGAAGACGAAATCAGCGCCGCCTGCATGGAAGCGGCCAAGGCGCAAGATATCGTCGACGGTTACGTCCGCCCGGTGGTCTTCCGCGGCAGCGAGATGATGGCGGTCTCCGCACAGAATACCAAGATTCATGTCGCCATCGCCGTGTGGCAATGGCCGTCCTATTTCGATCCGGCGACAAAGCTGAAGGGCATCAAGCTCGACATTTCGAAATGGCGGCGGCCCGGTCCCGATATGGCGCCGACCGGCGCGAAAGCGGCCGGCCTCTACATGATCTGCACGATGTCCAAGCACGACGCGGAGGCCAAAGGCTATGCCGATGCGCTGATGTTCGATTATCGCGGCTATGTCGCAGAGGCGACCGGCGCGAATATCTTTTTCGTCAAGGACGGCAAGCTACATACGCCGATCGCCGACTGTTTCCTCAACGGGATCACGCGCCAATCGGTGATCGAGCTGGCGAAGAACCGGCAAATTCCGGTGATCGAACGGCATATCGAAGCCAACGAGTTGGAGACATTCTCCGAATGCTTCCTCACCGGCTCGGCTGCGGAAGTGACGCCGGTCTCCGAAATCGGTCCTTATCGCTACAAGCCCGCCGAAATCAGCGAAACGCTGATGCACGATTACGCCGACGAAGTGCGCCGGCCTGTCAGCCAAGTGACATTGCGCAAAGCGAGTTAGGTTTCCGACCACACCAGCAATGCGCATCCCGCCACGACCAGCGCGATGCCGGCGATCTCGCGCGTACTCGTTTTCTGTTTGAAAACGAAATGGGTCGTCGCCTGGGCGAACAGCACTTCGATCAGCGCCAGCGTGCGCACGCTCGCGGCGGTCGCCAGCGCAAAAGCGAGAAACCAGAACTCGGACGACAAGGCTCCCATGAAGCCGGCGAACAGTGACGGGCGCCACAAGCGGAAGATCGCACTGAGCACCGCTCGATCGCTCATTGCCAAATAAGCGCTGAGCAAGACGGCTTGCAGAGTCAGTCCGATGGCCAAAGAAGCACTTGCCGCCATGGCAAAAGATGCGCCGCTTAGCGACAGAATCGCGCCACGATAGCCGATCGCCGAGAATGCAAAACTGGTTGCCGCGGCCAATCCGACCAGCGCCGGGCGCCAACTTTTTGTTGTCTCGCCGGTTTTGTATGAGATCAGCAAAACGCCTGTTGTCGCGACAGTAATGGCCGCGATGGTCGGCAGCTTCAGCAGATCGCCCAGGAACACCAAGCCGAACACCGCGACCTGCACAGGCTCCGTTTTCAGGTAAGCCACGGTGACGACGAAGGATCGCTCGGTCATCGCCAACAACATCAGTGCGGTGCCCGCGATCTGGGTGAGCGCGCCGAGCACAATCCAAGCCCAGAACGCAACGGTTGGATGCGGCAAAGCTTCGCCCGAAACGACGCACAATCCTGTCAGAGGAATCAGCGCGAAGGGAAAGCCGAACAGAAAACGCACATGGGTGGCGCCGATGGCGCCAAGGCGAGAGCATGATCTTCTGGGATGGAACTGCCTGCGCCGTAGGGATTTTGCGGCGTGGGCAGAAGAAGGGCGAAGCGCGTAGCGGCACTACGGGCGAGCCCTTCGACGAACCCACGACGCAAAATCCTACGGCCCTTCGGGTTTCGCGCTGGCAGGCGTCCGCTGCGTTGCGGCGCTCGACCGATGTCCCCGCATCGCCCTTCGCGCCGCGCCTGGCGGCCTACGCTGCTGCGCAGCTTCGGTCCGCCTTGTATCTCACCTTGCCCACCGGAGCTTTAGCGTAGGTGGGCGGATCGCCTCGCCAGCGCGAAACGCAGACGGTTCGATCCCAGAAGATCATGCTCTGACGGTCAATTTGCGCTGCATGGCATTGCGCGCGGTCTGGCCCGCGGACGCCGGGACCGTGAAGACCGCCCACAATCCGCTCATTCGCCACGCCAGCGCCTGGCGGCTTTGTCGTCGGATGTTTTCGCCTCGACCCAGCGGGTTTCGCCGCCGCGCCGTTCCTGCTTCCAGAACGGCGCCGTCGTCTTAAGGATATCCATCAGAAATTCGCAAGCGGCAAAGGCATCGCCGCGATGCAAGCTCGCCACGACGACCAGCACAATGGCCTCACCCGGTTTCAGTTCGCCGACGCGATGGATGACGGTGACGCCCAGCAGCTTCCAACGCCGCTCCGCCTCGGCGACGGCGCGCGAAATCTCGCGCTCGGTCATGCCGGGATAATGTTCGAGGATCAGTGCGTCGATGCCGTTCTCGCCCCGCACCTGGCCGATGAAGCTCGCGACCGCTCCGGCGCCGCTGCCGGATAGCAGTTCGATTTCCCTTGCCAGATCGAACGGCTCTGGCTGAATGCGGATCGTAACGCTCATCCGCCCGTCACCGGCGGAAAGAAGGCGATTTCGTCATCCGGCCCGATCGGCATGTCGAAGCCGGCATGTTCTTGATTGATTGCTGCGCGCAAGAGCTTCAGATCGCCGAATGCTTCGGCGTAACCGTTGCCGCGTGCCGCAAGAAACGCCGTCAATTGGCGCAGATTTGCGATATCGGCAGGAAGCGTTAGGTCTTCCTCGCCGATGCCGGTTTTCTGCCGCAGCCAGGCGAAATAGAGCAGCTTCACGCGGCGCCGCCTGGCGGGCGCGTATGGTGCAGCCCCGCCCGCAGATAAACATAGCCGGTCGCCACCGTCAGGCCCGCGGCGACCCAAAGCAACACATAGGCGAAAGCCAGCGCGCCGGGCACCACCTTGTCGGCCATCGGACCCAAGATCATTGCGCCGATGGCAACCATCTGGATCGCCGTCTTGATCTTGGCGAAGAAACTCACGGGAACGCTGACATCGGCACCGGCCAGGAATTCGCGCAGCCCCGAGACCAGGAACTCGCGGGTTAAGATCACCAAAGCGGGCACCAGCTTGAGCAAGCCGCGCAGTCCTTCGTCCAGATTGAGCTGGTTTATCGTGCCTTCCGCCACCAGCATCATCAGCGCCACGCCGACCAGGATTTTGTCGGCGATGGGGTCGAGCATGCGCCCGAAATCGCTGCCCGCATTCAGCTTGCGTGCCGCCAGCCCGTCCAGCGCATCGCTCAATCCCGCGATGCAGAACACGCCGAAAGCGATCAGCCTTGCGGTGTCGCCCGGCAGCACGAAGGCGATCGCGAACACCGGCACCAGGGCAATGCGGAAAACGGTCAGGATATTGGGCAGACGAACCATCGCCCAAGTTTAGGCTGTCATCCGCTGGGATGGAAGAAGTCGTAGATTTTCTTTGCCAATGTGCCCGAAACGCCCGCGACGCTCTCGATATCGCTGAGGCTTGCGCCCGCCACCGCCCGCGCCGAGCCGAAATGCTGCAACAAGGCGCGTTTGCGCCCGGGGCCCACGCCCGCGATCTCGTCCAGCGGATTGGCGCCGATTGCCTTGGAGCGCTTTTTGCGGTGGCTGCCGATGGCGAAACGATGGGCTTCGTCGCGCAGACGCTGCAGGTAGTAGAGCACCGGACTTTTTTGATCGAGGCGGAACGGCGGTTTCCCGGGTAAGTGGAAGTGTTCGTAGCCCGCATCGCGTTCCGCGCCTTTGGAAATCGCCGCCAGCGCCACATCCTCCACGCCCAGATCGGCGAATACTTGGCAGGCAATCGCCAACTGGCCCGGCCCGCCGTCGATCAGCACCAGATCGGGCCGTTTGGCCTTGGCATCCTCGTCTTCCTTCATCAGGCGCGAGAAGCGCCGGGTCAAAACTTCCCGCATCATGCCGTAATCGTCGCCGGCGAGATCGGCCGTCTTGATGTTGAACTTGCGATATTCGCCTTTCTCGAAGCCGTCCGGGCCCGCAACGATCATGGCACCGACCGCGTTGGTGCCTTGGATATGCGAATTGTCGTAGACCTCGATGCGTTTGGGCGGCGCATCGAGCCCGAAGGTCTCCGCCACGCCGTCGAGCAATTCGCGCTGCGCCGAATTCTCCGCCAGGCGCCGGCCGAGTTGTTCGCGCGCATTGTTCATTGCCATCTCGACGATGTCGCGCTTTTCGCCGCGCTCGGGAACGGAGATTTGCACCTTGTGTTCGGCGCGCAGCGATAAAGCTTCCTCCAGCAACGCGCGATTGGGGATGTCTTTGGAAAGTAGAATGAGACTCGGTGCCAATCTTTCGTCGTAGAACTGGCCGATGAACGCTTCCAAAACCTCGCCCGGCGACAGATCTCCGGTTTGGCGCGGGAAAAAGGGCCGGTTGCCCCAATTCTGCCCGGCGCGGAAGAAGAAGACTTGCACGCAGGTTTCTCCGCCCTGGCCGAAGGCGGCGAACAAATCGGCCTCGACGAAGCTGGAGGGATTGATACCTTGCGTCGCCTGCACTTGGTTCATGGTGCGCAGGCGATCGCGCAACCGCGCGGCGGCTTCGAAATCGAGCGCCTCGGAGGCTGCTTCCATGTCTTTCACCAACCGGGCTTGAAGGGCGCGGCTCTTGCCGGCGAGAAAGCTTTCCGCTTCGTCCACCAGTTCCTGATAAGCCGGTTGATCGACCCGTCCGACGCAGGGCGCGCTGCAGCGCTTGATTTGGAACAACAGGCAAGGCCGGGTGCGTGCCTCGAAGACGGAATCCGAACAAGAGCGCAGCAGAAACGCGCGTTGCAGTGTGTTCAGCGTGCGGTTGACCGCCCCGGTATTGGCGAAGGGCCCGAAATAGATTCCTTTCACGGTCTTGGCGCCGCGATGTTTCAGCACCTGCGGAAAGGCGTGGTCCTGGCGCACTAGAATGTTGGGAAAGGATTTGTCGTCGCGGAACGAAACGTTATAGCGCGGCTTCAGCCGTTTGATCAGATTGGATTCCAGCAACAGCGCTTCGGTTTCGGACGCCGTCGTCACGAACAGCATCTCGGCCGTTTCCAGGATCATGCGGGCAATGCGTTCGGTATGGCCGCCCGATTTGGCGTAGGAGGCGACGCGTTTCTTCAGGCTTTTGGCCTTGCCGACGTACAGCACGTCGCCTTTGGCATCCATCATGCGATAGACGCCGGGCGCATCCAGCAGCGACTTCAAATACGCCGCAATGCGCGCAATGCCGATGAGGGGGAGTTCCGCGATGTTCGGATCGTCTGCCATTCAGCCTATATAATAACAGATGTCATCCCCGGCGAGCATTCGCGCCAGTGGCGCGGATGCGAGGGAAGGGGAGCCAGGTGGATGGATCATTCCCAGCGTATCCACCTGGTTTCCCTTCCCCTCGCCTTGCTGATGCAAGGCTCGGCCGGGAATGACACGAGCGGTTATGGCCTCGTCCGTTCGATCTCGACGCCGGCCGATTCCGCGCCCGGCAGAGCGTGCAGCTTTTCCACCCGCACCCGTGCCGTCTTCACGCGCGGATCTTCGAAGCAGAGCGCGGCGATGCGCTCGGCCATGGTTTCCGCCAAATTGATATGGCCTTTGGCGACCAGCCCGCGGATTTTCTTTGTGATGGCGCCGTAGTCGACAACTTGGTCCAATTGGTCTTCGATGATCGCGGAATCTTCCACCGCCAGATCGACATTGATGCGCACCGGCTGCATCTTGCCGTGTTCATGACCATGCACGCCGATCTGCGCCAAGAGTTCCAGATTGCGGATGAAGACATGGCGGATCGCGGTCGCCGCGTCGGCGATGCGCAGAGGCGTAACATTCGATCCGCTCATATCACTCCCTCACGCCGACATCGGGCGTTTGCCAGATCAGATGCTGTCCGCCATCCACCGCGATCATCTGGCCGGTAACGGCTTGTGCCTCCAGAAGATAGCGTACGCCATCGCAAACGTCCTGGGGCTCGGCGCCGCGGCCCAACACGGTGGATTCGCACTGGCGCGCGAAATCGGCCTGGGATTGCCGCGGATTGATAATGGTGGGGCCGGGGCCGATGGCATTAACCCGCACGCGCGGCGCCAGCGCCTGCGCCAATGTCGTCGTCAGCCAGTGCAGCCCCGCTTTGGATAAGCTGTATGACAGGAATTGCGGTGTCGGCTTCAGCACCCGCTGATCGATGATGTTGACGATGGCACCGGATCCCTCGCGCGGCACCTGGCGCGCAAAGCTCTGCGACAACACGAAGGGCGCGCGCAAATTTGTTTCCATATGCGCATCCCAGCTTTCGCGGGTGACGCTGTACCAATCGTCGTTCTCGAACAGCGAGGCACTGTTGATCAGCGCCGTCAGCGGGCCAAGTTCCGCCACCGCCCGCTCGACCAGCGTCGCAGTTTGGTTTTCGCGCGCCAAATCGGCTTTAAGCAGGGCCACTTTCACGCCGGCCGTCGCCGCATCGGCTGCCGTGGCACGCGCTTCTTTTTCCGACGAATTGTAATGCAGCGCGATCTGCCAGCCATGACGGGCGAGATCGAGCGCCAGGGCCCGGCCGAGCCGTTTGGCGCCGCCGGTAACGAGAACGGTTTTGGGGGGCGTGGTCATGAGGGGAGTTTATCCCAAAAGGCCAATTCTTCACCTCCCCCTCGCGGGGAGGTCGGCGAACGAAGTGAGCCGGGTGGGGGGCCGGTATTGCTGATACCCCCACCCGAAATGCTTTCGCCGTGCTCAAGCATTTCGACCTCCCCGCAAGGGGGAGGTGAAACGATTTTGTGTGGGAGGTTATTACTGCAGAAATCCCACCAGCCGCTTGACGTCGTTCAGGATCGGTTCCGCGATGGCGCCGGCGCGTTCGGCCCCGGTCGCCAGAATCCGGTCGATTTCGGCCGGATCGGCCAGCAGACGGCGCATCTCGGCCGCGATGGGGGTGAGTTTCGCCACCGCCAAATCCGCCAGCGCGCTCTTGAAACCCGAGAATTGCTGACCCGCGAATTGGGCAACCACTTGTGCCCGCGGCTCGTCGGCCAGCGCCGCATAGATGTTGAACAGGTTCTCCGCTTCCGGGCGGCCCTCCAGGCCTTTCTCGGATTCGGGCAAGGGCGCGGGATCGGTCTTCGCTTTGCGGATTTTCTGGGCGATGGCATCGGCATCGTCGGTCAGGTTGATGCGCGAATAATCGCTGTCATCCGATTTCGACATCTTCTTGGCGCCGTCGCGCAAGCTCATGACCCGCGTACCCGGTCCGACGATCACCGGTTCGGGCAGCGGGAAGAAATCGGGCGCGGCGAAATCGTTGTTGAATTTCTGCGCCACGTCGCGCGAAAGCTCCAGATGCTGCTTCTGATCCTCGCCCACCGGCACATGCGTTGCCTTGTAGACCAGGATGTCCGCCGCCATCAGCACGGGATAGGTGTAAAGCCCGACGGAGGCGCGTTCCTTATGCTTGCCGGATTTCTCCTTGAACTGGGTCATGCGGTCCATCCAGCCCAGCCGCGCCACGCAGTTGAAAATCCAGGCCAGTTCCGCATGGGCCGGCACGCGGCTCTGATTGAACAGAATGGAACGCGTGGGATCGACGCCCGAGGCGATATAAGCCGCCGCGACTTCGCGCGTCGCTTGCGCCAGTTCGCCGGGATGAGCGTAACCGACGTCCGCCGTGATGGCGTGTAAATCCACGACACAATAGATACAGGGCATCCGGTCCTGGATTTTCACCCAATTCTTCAGCGCGCCCAAATAATTGCCCAGATGCAGCGTGTTGGTCGGCTGCATGCCGGAAAAGACGAGTTGTTTATGAGACGGCGCGTCGGTCATGGAGGAAAAACCCGGATTATGCGAACTGGTTGTCTTTCTCCCCCCGTTTACGGGGGGAGTGCCGCCGGAGGCGGCGAGGGGGGCATGGATGATGGCATTCGCCCCCTCCGCCTCGCTTCGCTCGGCACCTCCCCCGTTCACGGGGGAGGAAAGGAATGCGCCGCGTTATGCCGCGAAGTGCTCTGCGCCGCAAGTTTCTCGGACGATCACGCCTTAGCAGGTTCCGCTTCCGCCGTTTCCCCTTCCACCGCCGCGAGCAAACGCGCCTCAACGGCTTTCAGCCGCGCCGGATGGCTGATCTTGTGGCCATAGCCGTCGCGCACATAGAAGACGTCGACCACGCGCTCGCCATAGGTGCAGATCATGGCGGAGGAAATCGACAAACCGGAATCGAACAGAGCGGTCGCGACATCGAACAGGAAGCCGGGGCGGTCCAATCCGCGCACTTCCACGACGGTTGCCGTGGTGGATGCCTCATTGTCGAAATTCACCCGCGGCAACACCTTGAAGGCACTGGCGCGGCTCTTGGTGGGACGCTTGGCAATCAAAGCGCGCAGCGCGATCTCGCCGGTCAGGGTCTTCTCGATGCTCTGGCGCAAACGTTCGACGCGCTCGGGATCGCCGAATGGCCCGCCTTCGGTGTCCTGCACAGAGAAAACGTCGAGCGCGAATCCGTCCGAGGTGGTGAAGGCCTTGGCGTCGACGATCGATCCGCCCGACGCCGCGATGGCGCCGGCGATCTGAGCGAAAAGGCCGGGATGGTCGGGCGTGTAAATGACGATATCGGTAATGGCGCGGAATTCGTTGCTTTCCGCGGCCAACGCCAGAAGTTTGCCTTTGGCATCGGCCTCGCTCACCAGCCGGGCATGGCGTTCGTGTGTCGGCGTGTCGAAAGCCAGCCAATAGGAATCGTAGTGACGCGAAAGCGCTTTCTCGCGCGCCGCGGCCGGCAAATCCGAGATGCGCTTGGCTAGCTCCTCTTTGGCCTCTTCGACGCGCGCATTGTGCGTCCGCGCCGTATCGCCGCCCGTCATCACGGTTTCCGCTTCGAAATAAAGTTCGCGCAGCAATTGGCCTTTCCAGCCGTTCCACACGCCCGGTCCTACGGCGCGAATGTCCGCGATCGTCAGTACCAGCAGCAGGCGGAGCATCTCCGGCGATTGCACGACTGCGACAAAGTCATGCACGGTCTTGGGATCGGAAATGTCGCGGCGCTGAGCCATATCGCTCATGATCAGATGATGTTCCACCAGCCAGGCGACGGTAGCAGTGTCCTCCGCGGACAAGCCAAGCCGCGGGCATAGACTGTTGGCGATGGCGCCGCCGACATCGGAATGATCCCCCGGCAATCCTTTGGCGATATCGTGCAGCAGCATGGCGCAATAAAGCGGTTCGCGCGGTTTGATGCGCTTTATGATTTCGGTGGCCAGCGGATGTTCTTCCTCCAACTGGCCGCGCTCGATCATCGAGACGTTTCCCACCGCGCGGATCAGATGCTCGTCGACCGTGTAATGATGGTACATGTTGAATTGCATGAGGGCGACGACCCGCCCGAATTCCGGGACGAATTTTCCGAATACGCCCGCTTCGTTCATCATCCTTAGCGCCCGCTCGGGATCGCGCTTCGAGCACAGGATTTCCAGGAACAATTTGTTGGCTTGCGGATTGCGACGCAGATCTTCGTCGATCAGATCGAGCGAGCGCGTCATCGTTCTGAGCGCGTCGGGATGGATATCGATGCTCTTGGCGTCGGCGATGTGGAAAATACGAATGAAATTGACGGGATCGCGTTTGAAGATGCCGGGGCGTGCGTTCAGCCGCGCCGTCTCGACGAAGAAATCGTCGCCTTTGCCGCGCGGCTTAAGAAACCCGGGCAAGATGCGCGACAACGACGCCTTTCGCTTGCGGTTCTGCACTTCCAAGGCGGCGCAAAATATGCGCGTCAGGTCTCCCACATCCTTGGCGACCAGGAAGTAAGCCCGCATGAATTCTTCCACGGCGTGGCGCGGCGACGCGTCGGTAAAGCCGAGTTGTGCGGCGAGCGTAGGTTGCGCGTCGAAAGAAAGGCGTTCCTCGGCCCGGCCCATCAGATAATGCAGCCGCACGCGCACGTCCCATAGAAAGGCTTCGGCTTTCTGGAATGTCTTGTATTCGTCCATGGTGAAGACGTTGTGCTGGACGAGATCGCCGGCGTCGTAGACATGGTAGAGATATTTGCCGATCCAATAGAGCGTTTGAAGATCGCGCAGTCCGCCTTTGCCCTCTTTGATGTTGGGCTCGACGAGATAGCGGCTTTCGCCTTGATGATGGTGACGATCGTCGCGCTCGGCCAGCTTGGCGTCGACGAAATCCTGCCCCGTGCCGGTGGCGATCTCGGACCAGAATTTCTTGCGCAGATCCTCGTAAAGCGCTTCGTCGCCCCATAGATAGCGCGCTTCCAAGAGCGCGGTGCGGATCGTCACGTCCTGCTTGGCAAGGCGGACGCATTCGGGCAGCGAACGCGTCGCGTGACCGACTTTCAGCCCCAAATCCCACAGCATGTAGAGGATGAATTCGATAACGCTCTCGCCCCAGGGCGTTTGTTTGTAGGGACGCACAAACAGCAGATCGACATCCGAGCCGGGTGCCAATTCGCCGCGCCCATATCCGCCCGTGGCGACGATCGTGACGTGCTCAGCCGATGTCGGATTGTTCGACGGATAGAAATGCGTGACCGCAAAATCGTAGATGACCTGGATGGCGGCATCTTGAATGGCCGACAAGGCGCGGGCGGCCAAAATCCCCGGCAGATTTTCGATTTCGACCTGTTCTTTGACCCTCTCCCGCGCCTCCAGAAACGCAGTCTTGATGAGGAGCATGGCCTCTTTGCGTAGGACACCGCGATCGCGATTCACCACCGCCAGCGCGGTCAATTTGCTGCGCAATACCTCGCCGTCGAGCAGCATCTCGCAAGCCGGTCCCTCATACCCCACGGCGTAAACCTCTGAATTCCCATGCATAGAAGTCCGGCAAGCCGCCAAAGGCAAGGCGAACCATCTTTACTGCGTCGTCTGTGCACGCGCCCAGGCGAGATAGTCCTCATTGCCGCCTTCCACCGGAAGGATCAGGAAGCAAGGAACTTCATAGGGGTGCAGGGGCCGCGCCATGACGATGGCGTCATCCACCAGCACGCGGCGCGTCTTGATGAAGGCCGCCACTTCGGGGCTTGATTCCAACCTGCCCTTCCACATGTACAGACTGGTCATTGGCGTGCCGATGTTCACACAAGCGGCAAGTTTCGCCGTTACCAAAGCTTCGCCCACCCGCCGCGCCGAAGTTTCGTCCGGGAAGGTGGAGTAGAGGAAGACGAATTCGCTCATGTCTGCCATTATAGCCAGATCCGAAACGAGGAGGAAACGCATGGCACGGGTCGTTGGCCTGGGTGGGATATTCTTTAAAGCCCGCGATCCGGCGGGGTTGGCGCGCTGGTATGGGGATGTGTTGGGCGTCGATGTCCAAGATTGGGGCGGCGCGCAACTGCGTAACGACGGCGCCGGCCACCCGCCCTATGCGGTGTGGTGCCCGTTTCGTCAGGATACGGATTATTTTGCGCCGTCGACAGGCCCCTTCATGATCAACCTTGCCGTCGACGATATGGACGGCATGATTGCGCGTGTCCAAGGCAAAGGTGTCGAAATCCTGGGGCGCGCCAATAACGATCCAAACGGCCGCTTCACTTGGCTGCTCGATCCCGAAGGCATCAAGATCGAGTTGTGGGAGCCGAAACGATAAAAAAACGGCGCGGAATTGCTTCCGCGCCGCACAGTTATGCTGTTCTTCCGCTCAGACGAGCTTCAGATTTACGGCTTTCGGGCCGCGCTTGTCGGCTTCGACGTCGAAGCTGACACGTTGGCCTTCATTGAGACCGCGAAGACCCGCAGCCTGAACGGCAGTCATGTGGACGAAGACGTCCTTGCCGCCGCCTTCCGGCGCGATGAATCCGAAGCCCTTTGTGGTGTTGAAGAACTTGACTTGACCGATAGTCATACCGGCTTTCTCCTGAAAACATTAAAGTCCGCGGCGAACACCATGTCCGCAACGGTTGTCAAAGTCGCACCAATGTTTCAGGGAAAGCGTCGTCGTCGTCACTCCAGGCCATTCACTCCCACGGGGAGCGGTCGCATGGGCGCGCTTGAAACTTGTCTCTGGCTTGCGCGGCCTCAACTTTCGCCGATATAGGCGTTCGCCAAATTTTAGGCAAGACCGGCTCACCACGCCGTCGCTAACGGAATATGTTCCGGCTGTGCCGCAACGCGGGAAATCCAGCGGGAAACCGCGGGAAAATCCGCCAACTCGAAGCCGCCATCTGCGGCGCTATGGGTATAGCCGTACAAGGCGATGTCCGCGATCGAGTATTGGTTTGCGGCGAACCAATCGTGCGTTTGCAGATGATTTTCCATCACGCCGAGAGCCGCATTCCCTTTGGCATGCCATTCGGGCACGAGATGCCGTTTCTTCTCCAGCTCTTCGGACTTGGCAAATTTCAGCCAATAGCGCGCCACCGCGACATAGGGTTCGTGGCTGTATTGTTCGAAGAACATCCATTGCAGCATTTGCGCGCGGCCCCAGGAATCGGCGGGTTGCAGCCGGGTTCCGTCGCTCAGATGAAAAAGGATCGCGCCGGATTCGGGCAGGGTGCGTCCGTCTTCGAATTCCAACAGCGGAACGCGTCCGTTCGGGTTGCGCGCCAGAAAATCCGGTAGACGCGTCGTGCCGTCATGCAGGCCATAATTCTTGAGCGTGATAGGAATGGAAAGCTGATGCGCCGCGAGGCGTATCTTGTAGCAGTTTCCCGACACGTGCATTTGATGAAGGATCGGCATGGTGTCCCTTTGGCGATTCACCGTGCCATCATGAACGGCTGCGCCACGGTTTACTTATGCGTGCGGCGCGAACCAACTTTGCGCGATCCCGGCGCCACCGTGCGGATGATGGTTCCGCAAGCAATCCGCGGTCCCGCATTTCCGTCGGGTTGGCTCGTGTAATCGTCGCCTCTGGCATTCACGATGATCGAGGCGCCATCGCGATCGAAAATCGATTTCTTACCGTTACCCAGCGAGAACGCGTTGGCGATCATGCTGGCATGCATTCGCCCGTCCTGACCTGCAAACTGATTGGGCAAATCGCCCGCGCGTGGTCCGCCCTTCGTCAAAAAGCCATGCAACTTGGTCGGCTCGAAGGTCAGATCCGGTCCCGCCGAAGTGAATAATTTTTTGGCATCGCAAGACGCCGTCATGTGAATCATCACCGCATGTGCGCCGGGCGATAATCCGTGCATATCGATCTCGATCAATACGCCGTGGGAGGTTTGCTGGAAATTCGCCTGGCCCGCCGGCTGTTTATCCAAGCCGATCAACCGAGCAACGGCATGGGCTTTGGCGGCCACCGCCAATGCAGGCCCCGAAACGGCCAATGTCGTCAAAAGAAAACAAGCAAAGAGTTTTTTCATGGCGCCCCCTTTGCGTGCCCGCAAAGGGAACGCGGACGCTATATTGGCGTCGTTCGCGTTTAACGGGATATGGACACATGGTCGCGCTAGTATAGCCAGAGACTCATCCAATGTAGGTGCAAATGAGATTTGGGATGACTTACGCGGCTGCTGCGATGGCGGTTGCCGCGCCCGCCCGGACGGAGAATCGCATCGTTAGGGAGCTGATCTCGGGAATCGAAACGGGGAGAGGATGATTCGAAGCCGATTTGGGGCACGCCGATCCGATTCGTGCCGAGTTATCCAACAAGGTGGCACTACACATTGATGACACTCCATTTTGAGGTACTAGCTCTTTAGTCTCAAGCTGAAATGTCACTCCGCCCCTGATTCGGGCAACATTCGGGCTACGTTCGCAAAAACAAACTGGTTAATTTTGACTGTAAAGATTGACTCTTAGGTGCTTCAGGCGCGGAATCCGACCTATCGGTAAGTAAACCGTGTTGGGGTGTCGGGTAATGGCAAGCGGGGTATCTCGAGGCGCAATGCGCCGCGCGGCGCGGATGGCTGCCATGGCGCTTGGCGCCATTGCGGTTGTTGCGTTGTCCGCGTGCACCGAGAATGTGAACGAAGGCGCCACCGATTACCGCAAAGCCACTATCGATCGTCACTCTGCGGAAGGCGCCCCCACCGACATCTCCAAAAAATATGCGCTCTCCGATACCACCGACTACTCGGGCAACAATGCGATCCCGATCATGTCGGGACGGCGCTATTACGTTTCGCTGTTGCAAGCTTATGTCGGACCGGAAGCGCGCGCGGGCGGCACCAATTGGTTTGGCGAGCACGAACAGATTGCGCTGGTGCTCCGCGTGCATGACAGCAACGATCGTTCCCACCCGGGCCGCCTGGTTTTCTTCACCGACGATTTGAAGGTCGGCGGGCAGTTTCTCAATTTCTCCAACCTGCTGACCGTCGGGCCGACGGAATATGCCGGCGGAGTTGTCACCATCGATGTAGACGAAATTCATTTGCGCGGCACCACCGACCACATCAAGCAAATGCTGCAGGAATTGGCGGCGGAGCCCGACTGCCCGCTCGGCAGTCATTCCAGAGCCAGCGGCCATGACGAATGCGACGACGAGCCGACCTCTTCCGCCGGTGGTCCCTCGGATACGGCGCAATCGCAGATGATCGGTCCCGCCGTGAACAAGCGGCGAACTTGGGAGGCGCGCGAGCGCGATCTGTTCAACCTGATCGACTCGGATGGGTTTTCGACGCGCTATACGCTGACGCTGTTGCCGTCGGGCGGCGTTTCCGGCCTTCCCTATCCTCGCTTCGAGGCGGGCAATTACGTCCTGATGCGCCACGACAAGCGCGACAACGCCTTCGAATGGAGCCGGCTGCAGCTCGACAACAATACCGGGCGGTTGGTTTACGCCGAACGCCGCGATGAGATGCTGCCACCCGGCGCGGAGTCGCATCGGCCCACCTCTGCAAGCGACGAAAATGGTCAGATCGCGTCGCGCGATCCGCGTACCGACAAAGATCTCAATTATCAAAGCCGCAAGGACCAATTCGCGGATGCCGGTCAAAAGAACAAGTGGCAGGAGCAGATCGGCGATTATCGCGAGCAATCCTACGTGACCTTGCAAATCAATGCGCTTGATCCGCCGCCGCCGCCGCCGGTCGAACCGCCGCCGCCGCCGCATCGCCACCGCGATCGCAACCGCGATCGCAACCGCGATCATCGTTATCCGCCATCTAATGAGGGTCCCGACTGCACACCCGGTGTGAACTGCGACCCCGGAGGCTGGCGGCCAAAGTCATGAGGTGCGTTTCATTTTTGATGGGGAGCCCGAACTAGGATGGAAGAAGGGGCAGGAATGCGGGCTTTTATCGCGATCGCCATTATCATCGCGGCGATTGCGGGCGCGGTATGGCTGTATCAGCATCCGTGGGACGTTCCGTTCGTCCAAACGCCGGGCGAGCACCACGACAGAGGGGGCTCCGGGCGCTGGAGCGCCAGCGATTGGACCGTGGAAGGGCGCTGGGATGCCTATGGCAGCCATTATTCGCTCACCGCGTCTGCGCCGCCTGCCGATCTGCACGGGCCGGATCTGTTCCTGCGCTGCCGCGATGGGCATTTCGATCTCAGTTTGATTGGCGATTCCGATTCGCAATATGTCGAAGGGCTCTACGACATCGACGTCTCGACCGACAAATCCTATGGCTCCGTGTTGGCTTTGACGCGCGACGACCCGATTTGGGCTGACGATGTGACGGTGCCTGCGGATACCGCGGAATTCGCGCTGGCCGATGCCAAGCAGATCGTCGTCACGGTGGGCTACCGGCAGGGCGGTTATCGCACCTATACCTACAATTTCAAGAATCTCGCGGCCGGAAAACCGCAACTTTACAGAGTGTGCAACGGTTATCCGCAGCCCTATTACGGCAACAATAGCTATCCGACGACACCCTATACCGGCAGCGGCGGTGGTTATCAGGAAGGCGGCACTTACCCATCGTCGCAACCTTACAGCAACAGCTACGCGACGACGCCTTCGAATGGCGGTTATTCGTCGGGCGGCGACAATTATTCCTCCGACAATGGTTACAACAATCGCCAATCCGGCGGCGGCTACGACAATTATCGCTCCGGCGGCGCGCCTTATGCCACCATCGATGGCTACAACGATCATGCGCGGAATGGCGAGGGTTACAACGACCGTGCGCGGGATGGCGGTGGCTACAACGACCATGCGCGGGACGGCGGGTACAACGATTATCGCCGGCCGTGGCATCCCAAGCCGAGGCCGCCGGAGAAACCGCCTGGTCCGATCAATCCGCCGCGCTATCGCTCGCTGACTCAGGAACAAGATATCAGCAGCCAGCACAAAAAAGCGTTGAAAGACGGCAAGGGCGAAATCGCCCATTAGAACACGCGCGTTCCATAGAACGGACGCATTTCGCACGGCCGCGTTTGCCGCACGATCCGAGAATCGTGTTACGGCACGGCGTGGGGACGACAAGGACTGCGGTTGATGACAGCGCGGTTGGAAATCATCGTCGGGCCGATGTTCTCGGGCAAAACCGAGCTTTTGATCGCCAAGTTGCACCGCGCCCAATACGCCAAGAAGCGCATCCGCATCCTCAAACCGGCGCATGACGCGCGAACCCAGGGCTTCATCGCTTCGCGCGCGGTAAACGCCGACGGCACCACCGACATCACCGACAAGCTTTCCGCGGTGATGGTGCGCAGCGAACAGGATTTCCTGCGCGCCGTCGGCCCGGCCGATTTCGACGTGCTGGCGGTAGACGAGGCGCAGTTCTTCCCGCTCGACGAACCGATGCGCGACACGCTGGGCTGGTTCGGCCGGGCCATCCGCGCGCTGTTGCGCGAGCGTCGCCAGACGCATTTGCGGATCATCATTGCCGGGCTCGACATGGATTTTGCGGAAAATCCCTTCGGTCCGATTCCCGGCCTCTTGGCCATCGCCGACCAGGTGGAAAAACTTACCGGCGTCTGCATGGTCTGCGGCTCCGACGACGGCTATATTTCGCACCGCATCATCCCGGGCGAGCAGCAATTGGTGGTGGGGGATGTAGGCGAATACCAGGTACGCTGCCGCGCCTGCTACGAACCGCCTGGAGTGCGTAGCGCCAGCGTATTCGCACGGGGCGCGGACGGAAAACCCAGTGCCGCGGCGGGTGCCAAGGGCTGATCCCAGCATTCATTTTCCCCTGGCAAAGGCGTAGTCTAGGGCGGGTAAGGTGAGTGGAGTGGGGCGATGACGCGTTTTTCCAGCATGTTGACGGCTTGTGCGCTGGCCTGTTTGTGCGGTCTCGGTGTGACACTGGCGCCCGCTCGCGCCGATCGGGTGAAGGTCCATTGCGACGGCGACCAATGCGAGCGCATCGTTTGCGACGATGCGGGCGCGAATTGCTGGCGCTCGCATTTCATCAACCATGACGATCAGTGGCAGGATGTCAAAGAACATCACGGCTATCACCAGATTTACGATCACCAAAACGATCAGCGCTGGGTCTGCGGCGACGAAGATAGGAGAGACGACGGCCATGACGGTCATCGCGAAGGCGGCGGCGATCGTCGGCACAGCGGCGATAGTCGCGGTCATGGCGGTTGGCATCCGCGCGACGGCTATTACAGCCAAGCCGGCTATGACGGGCAGGGCGGCTATGGCGATGACAGGCATCGAGATCGTGGAGATCGCCGGCACGAAGAGCCGCGCGGCCATGGTCATGACAAAGACGGTCACGACAAGGACGGCCACGATAAAGACGGCGGCAATTGCCGCTGGACCGACCACTGGTAAGTCGACGCCGTTGCAGCCCGAATCTCAGCTTTAAGTTGCCGCGATGGCGCGTCGATTTTGCACTCCGTCATGCGTGATATTGGGCAGCGTTGCGCGGTATGGTCGGGCGCAGCGCATTGAAGGATAGTCCGGATGCAGAATGTTCGCGAAATCGGCGACGAAGAAGCCAAACTGGCCATCGATCTGATCGTGGGCGAGCTGAAGCGCCGCGGCAAAGCGGGCGTCATCGCGGTCGGCGATCGCCATGGCGAGTTGATTGCGCTGTGGCGCATGAACGGCGCGCCGCTGTCTTCGGTGACGATCGCCGCCAACAAAGTATTCACCGCCGCGCGCGAGCGGAAGCCGAGCGGCGATGTCGGCCGCGGCAGCCGCGCCGACGGTTGGGACATCGCTTATCTGGGGGATCGCCGCTATGTGGGATGGGACGGCGGCATTCCGGTGACGATCGGCGGCGAAGTTGCCGGCGCCATCGCGGTCAGCGGCCTCTCCGGCGAAGAAGATGCCGAACTGGCCACCATGGCGGCAAAAAAGATTGCAGAGGGCTAGGGGCATACCAATCGGGCGACGCGCTCTGCTTGATCGCCTCGTCCGACAATTTGACTACCGCGTAACAAAAAAAGGGGGAAACCATGTTTCATCGCGCGCGATTGTCAGTTTTGGTTTTGTGCGGCGCCATGCTGGCGCTGCCGGCGTTTGCCGCTGACGATATTATGTCGAAGGCGGTCAACGATCCGAGCGAGGGCTGGAGTGCCACCGGCAGCGGCGCCAAAGTCGAGCTGTTCAAGGATCCGACGGTCACCGGCGGCACGGCCGAACGCATGACCATCAGCGGCAAGAGCACCAATGCGTGGGATTGGGGCGGGCATATTTCGATCATCAAGCCACTCAAGCAAGGCGATGTTCTGCTGCTGGCATTCTGGGCCAAGGCCGAAACGCCGCCTCCCGGCAGCACGATGATCGACGTCAACGTCAATATTCAGAATGACGGGGCGCCATATACTTCGCTGGGTTCCGCGATGCTGCATATCGGCCCGCAATGGAAGATGTATTTCGTGATCGCCACGACGGACAAGGATTACAAGGCCAACGAAGTGGGCGTGCAGCTTCAGCTTGCCACCGCTGCGCAGGTGATCGACCTGGGGCCATTGTTCATCCTCGATTACGGCCCGGGTTACGACAAAACGAAACTGCCGCACAGCTAGGGTATCTCGCCGCCGCGGTACTGGTCGGTCCGGCTATCGTTCTGACCGCGCGCGAACTGTTGCGGCGCAGAGGACTGCGGAGAGGGTGAGGGCGTAGCTCCCTCTCCCCTTGTGGGAGAGGGAAAGCAGGATGCGCATCGCGCAACCTGCGCGGGTGAGCATCTGTGTTTGCAGTCAAGCATTTTTTGGGGGGCAGGGCAGCCAGGTTCGGTTCTGTGCCATGAGGGTGTTGGCAAGGACAAGGAGCTTTCTGGCGATGGCGATGAGGGCGACCTTTGGTGGTTTTCCGTTGGTAATGAGGCGCTCGTAGCAAGCCTTCATGTCGGCGTTGCATCGGCTGGCCGAGACCGCCGCGAGATAGAGAATTTTGCGAACGATTGCTCTGCCGCCCCAGATGGAGCGCACCCCGTGACGTTGACCGGAATCATCGGCGACGGGAGCAAGGCCTGCAAGCGCGCCAGCTTGCTTGTTGTTTACGGTTCCCAGCTCGGCCATGCATGCGATGAGTGTTTGGGCGACGATGGGACCGAAGCCGGGGACCGAAGTCAGGATGGCGTAACGCTTGGCCAAGCCTTCATCGGCCTTGATGCGTTTGAGGATTTCGCGCCTGGTCGCGGTGATATGAACGCACAATTGCTTGATCCGGCTGGTGAGCTGGCGTTTCAGGAACGCACTTTCGGCCGCAGCAAATTGGTTCTTGAGCGCGGTTTGTTCGGCTACGGCACTGTCTCGAGCGGTGACCATCTCCTTCAATGCCTCCAACGCTTGCGGTGCCGGTGGACGCACCGCCGGCGCCATGACGGCTGCAAACTGCGCCAGAACTCGTGCATCGAGCCGATCAGTCTTGGCGAAGATGCCTTGGGCCTTGGCAAACTGGCGGACCCGATAAGGATCGGTGAGCGCCACCGCGATCTGCGAGGCATGCAGGCTTCGGCAGAGTGCACGATGCCATTTGCCTGTGGCCTCCACCGCCACCAGCTTGGGAAGGCGGCGAAAAAGCCAGCGCTTCAACTGACGAATGCCGTCAGCCGTGTTGGACACACGCAACGATTCTCCCGCGGGAAGGACGTGAACGTCCAGCCAACTTTTGCTCACATCGATTCCTGCGGTACAATGCAGAGTCTCTTGTTCGGACGCTTCCTTGCCTTGCATGCGGGACGTGCTCCCTTTCATCTGTTGAGGACAAGAGCCGAGGACGGACGGACCAAGCTCACCCACGGTCCCAAAGACCAGGGGGGTTACGGTCCCGCCCATCCGCATCGGGACCGGCGGCCGCCGGTCCCGATGCGCCTCACAGCTTGCGCTGAGTCGGCGTCCCCAAAATGCAAGGGAGGCGACTGTGACTACTCCGCATCCTTGAACGAAATCGTCAGCTGCTTGCCGAGCGCCGCCGCGGCTCGACCCATCGTCTGTAGCGTGACCAAGGCGTTATCCTCATCCAGCAAGCGGTCGAGCGCGGCGCGGCTGGTGCCCGGAAGATCGGCGGCGAGCCGCGCCAAGCATTTGTTCAGTACGCCCGCGTGCGCGCTGTCGCCGTTACAGCACGTATCCCACCACCGCGCCGAGAAAATACTGATTGGGGCTGCCGGCCACCGAAGTGATCGGGCTGCGCGCGGCATCGCTCATCATGCGGCCGTAATGCATCCGCAGGCCGACGCTCCAATGGCGCGAGAGAAACTGGTCCACGCACAGCGCCGCGCCCAATTGCGAAAAGCCGTCGCCCGCCGAGTAGACGGGCAGACCGCTCGCCGCCGAATCGGCCGGCGAGATTCCGAAGTAGGACTGCATGTACTCGTCCGTCGACCAGGTGGCGTCGCCTTCCACCGTGACGATGAATCCCGGATTGATCGCTTCCACCGGCCGCCGCATATCGGCGCGCAGCACCACCTGCCAGCCGCTTCGCGTGCCCATGACCGCGTCGTCGGCGGCGATCATAACGGATTCGCCCGAGCGCGGGTCGTCTGCCACATGCTCCCATTCGACGAAGCCGCCGGCCGACAGCATGTCGTTGAACTTGGAAAGCTTCGAAACGATGGGGCTGTCCACTGTGCCGCGCCCGCGGCGGTATCCGAGCAGCGGTCCGGCATGAAACGCCTCGTCGTCCACGATATTGAAACGCAGAGCGCCGCCATCGAAGCGCGCGTAGTAATTGCCGTAATTCAGGCGCGCTTCGATATAGGGCAGCACCTCGTAATATTTCGAGCCGTCGTAATCGGGCAGGAGACCCACACCGAGAGAACCGTAGCCCTCCCAATTGCTATCGGCGTCGTCCGCCCGACCAGGCGCCGCCGCAAAGAACACTGCTGCAGCGCACAGTATGGCCGCCCATGATACTTTCACGCCGCTTTCTCCGTCGGAACAGAGAGCTAACGTCGGCAGCATCCCAAAGGTTCCAGTCGTTGTCCATCTTGGAGACGGGGCGAATTTGTATCGAAGTGTGCCGCTCAATGTGTGCTGCAGTGCGGTATTATTTCGACCGACTGCGGAAGGGTTTCGCCGTCGGGCTTCGCTCCTGCGGAGCTTCGCCGGACGGGCTAGACCTACTTTGAACGACTACCAAATGTCTTCGGCACACCGGGGCGCGAGGCGCGTTTCAGGCGCGAGCGTCCCGTCTTCGCCTTCGACTTCGACGTGGCAAGCCGCTCTGAGTCGGTGCCGTCGCGCACCGCATTGAGGAACGCGTCATCCACCGAACGCTCCACTTCGCTCTGCCGCGCAAACGGATTGTCCGAAATCGCCAGCTCCACTGCGGTCAGCCGCTTGATCTCGTCGCGCAGCCTTGCGGCGGTTTCGAATTCCAGATCGCCCGCCGCTTGCCGCATCTGTTTTTCCAGATCGGCGAGATGGGCTTTGAGATTGTGGCCGATATATTCCGCATCGCCTTCGGCAAAGCCGAGCTCGCCCGCGCCCACCGTCACATGGTCGCGCTCATACATCGAGCCCATGATGTCGCCGATGCTCTTCTTGATGCTGAGCGGCGTGATGTCATGCGCCTCGTTGTAAGCGCGTTGTTTCTCGCGGCGGCGGCCCGTCTCCGCCATGGCGCGCTCCATCGAGCCGGTGATGTGATCGGCATAGAGAATCACCTTGCCGTCGACATTGCGTGCCGCGCGGCCGATGGTTTGGATCAAGCTGGTCTCGCTGCGCAGGAATCCTTCCTTGTCGGCGTCCAGAATCGCCACCAGCGCGCATTCGGGAATGTCGAGGCCTTCGCGCAAGAGATTGATGCCGATCAGCACGTCGAAGGCGCCCAGCCTGAGATCGCGGATAATCTCGATGCGCTCCAGGGTTTCCACATCGCTGTGCATATAGCGCACGCGGATGCCCTGCTCGTGCATGTATTCGGTCAGATCTTCGGCCATCTTCTTGGTCAGGGTGGTGACCAACGCGCGATAGCCGCGCTTGGCGATCAACCGGCATTCGGCGATCAGATCGTCGACTTGAGACTCGACGGGTCGAATTTCGACAGGGGGATCGATAAGTCCGGTAGGACGAATGACCTGCTCGGCAAAAACGCCGCCGGTGCGTTCCATCTCCCATTTGCCCGGCGTCGCCGATACATAAACCGTGGCGGGGCGCATGGCGTCCCACTCCTCGAATTTCAGCGGCCTATTGTCGATGCAAGAGGGCAGGCGGAAGCCGTATTCCGCCAGCGTGAATTTGCGCCGGTAATCGCCTTTGTACATGGCGCCGATTTGCGGCACCGTCACATGGCTTTCGTCGCAGAACACCAGCGCTTCGTCGGGTAGGTATTCGAACAGGGTCGGCGGCGGCTCGCCCGGCTTGCGTCCCGTCAGCCAGCGCGAATAATTTTCGATGCCCGCGCAAGAGCCGGTGGCTTCGATCATCTCCATGTCGAACTGCGTGCGCTGTTCCAGGCGCTGAGCTTCAAGCAGCTTGCCATTGGCGCGGAACTCGTCGAGCCGCACGCGTAGTTCTTCTTTGATGCCTTTCAGCGCTTGGGCCAGGGTGGGCCGCGGCGTCACATAATGCGAATTGGCATAGACCTTCACGCTGTCGAGCTTGCCCGCCGATCTGCCGGTCAAGGGATCGAACTCGCTGATGGAATCGACATCGTCGCCGAAAAGTTCGATTCGCCACGCGCGATCCTCGTAATGCGCCGGGAAAATGTCGATCACATCGCCGCGCACGCGGAAAGCGCCGCGCGCAAAGGCATCGTCGTTGCGCCGGTATTGCAAGGCGGACAGATTGCGCATCAGCTCCATGCGGTCCAGTTTGGCGCCTTTGCCGATCGTCACCGCCGTGCCCGAATACGTCTCCACCGCACCGATGCCGTAAATGCACGACACGCTGGCCACGATGATCACATCGTCGCGTTCCAAAATCGCCCGCGTCGCCGAATGGCGCATGCGATCGATCTCTTCGTTTACCGAGGAATCTTTTTCGATATAGGTGTCGGTGCGCGGGATATAGGCTTCCGGCTGGTAGTAATCGTAATAGGAAACGAAATACTCCACCGCGTTTTCGGGGAAGAAGTTTTTCATCTCGGCGTAAAGCTGTGCCGCCAGCGTTTTGTTGGGCGCCAGGATCAGCGCCGGCTTCTGCACGATCTGGATCACCTTCGCCATGGTGAAGGTTTTGCCCGAGCCGGTGACACCCAGCAGCACTTGATCGCGCTCATTGGCGTTGATGTTACCGACCAGTTCGGCAATGGCGGTGGGCTGATCGCCCGCCGGTTCGTATTCGCTGACCAGCTTGAAGGCTTTGCCGCCTTCGGATTTCTCCGGCCGCGCCGGGCGATGCGGCACGAATCCGGCGATCTCCGCGCCGGTCATCAGGCCGAAGCCTTTCGCGGATTCCGCAAACCCGCCTTGCGGGATCATGCCGTTGTTGTGCGCCATAGTGTCCAATATAGGCGCGCGTTCGCGCTTTGTGCAGGGGGCATTCATTCGTATTCTAGTTTTTCCATGCCATCGCCTTTAAGCGAGCAATTAAGCCGTGATTAGGAGGGCTGATTGATGTTCTTACTTCTCGAATCAAAGAAGGAAATTGCTGCGGCACAGCGCGCTCTGGAACTCACAATTCATCGCAGTTTCAAGAAAACAATTACTCGAAATATTGGTTATCCTGGCGGCACGACTCTCAATGCCCCGGTTCATTCCGACGGGAAATACTGGTTTTACTCTTCTGACTACCGTGCTTCACGAAACTATCGGAACCTGAATTGGTTCGGCCTCCTGCGCGACGGCGGTGCGCTGCAGATTTCAGTTGAGATAAACACACCGTACGAGGGTAGGAACGCGCAAATCGCCGGTTTTTTCGCGAGAGACCACGCTAGCGACTCAATTTATCTGTTCCATTCAGGGCGCGTTGGCGGGGGCAGGCATGGTGTGGGAAAATTCGCGTTCTTGGCTTCAATTGATCAGCCATTAGCTGAAATTGTGGATGCCAGCGGCCGGGCGTTCCGTGGCGTGATGGTAATGCCCATCTCTGGAAAAGCGGCAATTAGATCAGCTATTCGCTACATCGATACGATAGCGCGATTTAAGGAGGACGTGCGCTCTGGTATCACCCAGACGCCGGATTTCAAACAGAAAAGGAAGATATTTGAAGATTTTTATTCGGAAGGGCATGGTCGTCGAAAAGGAAACAGGCGTACCGAAATCGATTATCTGTCTCGTCACGGAGAAATAGTCGATGCGTTGCGTTTGTGGAGGAACAAGAAAGTGCTTCCGCCGTCGTCACGCATCGTGAAGAACGTATTGATCGATCTGGGCGTGGCAGTAGGTTCGGAGTTGGTTGAAGTGTACGAAGTGAAAACTAGCGCTGAACGGTCAAACATCTATACGGCGATTGGTCAGATCATGGTTCACGGAACAGCAGAGAGTTGTCAGCGAGCAATAGTGTTGCCGAAAAGTGAAAGCGTGCAGCGTGATTTGGGCGACGCTCTGAAACGGCTCGATATTGAGATTGTTAGATTCGAGCTTAGCGATACAGAATGTGTAATACTGTCATAGTATATGTGCGTCGGGAAAATGCGCCTTACCTGAGCGCACCGTATTCTCCAGCTTCTTCCTTAAAGGGCCGCGCCTACTCGGCCGCGATCCGCGCTGCGATGGCGGAAAGTTCCTTGGAAATCTCCCGCTTCTTCGCCCGGAGATCGTGGTCGGTTTGCAGTCCCAGGAAAAATCCCTCCGACATGCCGAAATAGCGCGCCAGCCTGAGGTCGGTGTCGGCGGTCACGGCGCGCTGGCCGAGCACGATTTCGTTGATGCGGCGCGGCGGCACGCGGATGGCGCGGGCGAGCGCGTTCTGGCTGAGGCCCATCGGCCCCAGAAATTCCTCTGCCAGAATTTCGCCAGGTGTGACGAGCGGAAGCAGTGTGCTCACCGCCTTGCGCTTCTTATTCGTCATGATAATCGACGATTTCGACATCGCTCGCGTCTCCTTCGTTCCAGCGAAAGCAAATCCGCCATTGCCGGTTGATCCGAATACTCCATAGGCCGGCCCGCTTGCCCTTCAAGGCTTCCAGCCGATTGGCGGGCGGTACGCGAAGATCGTTCAGCGTGCGCGACCGATGCAGCATCATCAGTTTTCGCAACGCAGTTGCCTGGATATCAAGCGGTAGTCTGCGGCTCTTCCGCCCTTCCCAGATAAGTACAGTTTCCGCGTCGCTGAAACCTCGAATCATATAGCAACTATAACGCATAACGTTATACGACGCAATACAGAAACAGCGATGAGGAGCGGGCCTCTCATGCCAACATGAAATAGAAGCAACGCACCAGGTCGTTGACAGGTGCGGGGACTCATGCCAATTTTTTGGCATGGTTGGACACAAGCCCATTAAACGTACACGCAAAGCCGCGTCTGCTGATGCTCCGAAAGACGGCCACAGCCGGCGCGAGCGCGAAATCATGGATGCGCTCTATACGCTGGGCAAAGCAACCGCGGCGCAGATTATGGCGCAAATACCCCATCCGCCGACCTACACCGCCATCCGCACCCATCTCACCATCCTGGAGAAAAAGGGACATGTGCGGCACGAAAGCGACGGCACGCGCTATATCTACGAGCCTCTGGTAGCGCGCGAGCAGATGGGCCGCCGCGCCATCGACACCGTTCTCAAGACGTTTTTCGGCAACTCCGTTGAGCGCGTTGTCGCCGCGCTTCTCAGTCAGGAAGACGCCAATGTCTCGCGCGAAGAGCTGGAGCGGCTGGCGCGGCTCATCGAACAGGCCAAAGAGGAAGGGCGATGAACATTCCGATCTCGTTGCTGTTGTTTGCCGGCGAATGTCTCTTAGGCGCCACGTTGATCCTGGCGGTATCCTGGCTGGCGACGAAAGATGCGCGCTGGGCGGCGAGCCAACGTCATCTTATCTGGCTTATCGCTTTTTGCGCGGTGCTGGCGCTGCCCGTTCTGGCAGCCGTCGTGCCCTCCTATGTCGTCATCGAGCAGCCCGTCGCTGCGTCGCCGAGTGTTCCATACGCTGCCGCCCTGCCGATGGCCCCTGCGCCGGAGGCCATACCCGTCCTCGACTTTGACAAACTTGCCGGCGTGATACTTGCCATATGGTTGGTGGGCTTTTGCTGGATCGCGCTTCGCGGCGTGATCGGGCTCATTGGTCTTCGTACCCTGTACCATCGCAGCGTGCCCTATTTTCTGGAGGGAGTGGATCCGGCAAAGCTGACGGTTGCAGGACGGAATTGGAAGCTCAGGCTTTCCACCACGCCGCGCGGCGCGGGGCCGGTCACTTGGGGATTTTTGAAGCCGATCGTCATGCTGCCAAAAGTCGCCGTTCGCTGGCCGCGCGAGCGACTGGAAGCGGTTCTCCTGCATGAAGTGGCGCATGTGCGCCGCTACGACAGTTTCACACAGGCGCTCTCACTTTTGGCCTGTGCAATCTACTGGCCTATTCCGCTTGTCTGGATAGGCGCCCGCGCCATGCGCAACGAAGCCGAACGCGCCGCGGACGATGCGGTGCTGCTCTCGGGCGTGAAAGCGTCAACGTATGCCGAAGCGCTGTTACGGCTCGCCGCCGATTTCCGGCCCGCACGGCTGTCGTTTTGCGACACGAAATTCTCCATGGCCGGCCGCTCGGCATTGGAAGCGCGCGTAAAATCCATTTTGGCACCAACCCAATCGAGATCAGGAGTGACGTCCATGAACGTCTTCAAGATTGCCGGTCTTGCCCTTCTATCTGTTTCGCTCATGGCGGCGGCGCGTCCCGCTTTTGCCGAAAAGGAGACTGTCTCACCCCTCCCCGCGGTGCGCGCGATCGATTCACCGACGGACAAAGAGGATGTTTCACAGCCTGTTGCGGCATCGCCAGGAACCGCGTCAGACGACGTTCAGGAGACCTCCTCCGACAGCGTTCCGCCGGCGCCGCCACCGGCAAGCATGGCATCGCCGCCTGCTCCTGCCGCACCAGCTGCGCCTGCCGCCGCCGCGCCTCCTGCTGCCGCCGCGCCTGCTGCTGCCGCCGCGCCTGCTGCGCCGCCTACCCATACCCATGTGCGGATCATGAAATGGGAAACGCCGGACGGAGTGCAAGTGATGAAATGGGAGGGCTCCGAAGCCGAAATGGACAAAGCGATGGAACAGGCAAGAGATGCGCTCGCCAAGAGCCGGGTGGTACATGAGGCTGCTATCCGAAAAGCCATGGCCGACATCAGAGCCGCGGAAGCCAAGGCGCTGGCCGAGAGCAGAGCAAACGTCGAGAAAACGATGGCGCAAATTCGTATTGCAGCGGCGGAAGCGAAAATACAAGAACGCGCGCAGATCGATCAGGCACTCGCGCAAGCCCATGACGCCATCGTCGAAGCGCATAGACAGGCCGCAGAAGCACGCAGACAGGCGGAAGATGCGGCACGGCACGATCGCGCCGAGCCCGCGCCAGAACCAACGAATCAATAACGTCCGGCGCGGGTCTTCAAACCTGGCCGCTCTGCGGCGGCTGGCTTGTGGTTTTTATTGCGGACCGAGTGCGGCGAACCCATGCGTGGCTAGCCAATTGGGATTTTTCATTCCAGTCAGCGCCTCGGCAAAGAGGCTTTGGACATCGCCGAGCTGCGTTCTCACATCATTGTTGTAGTCCATCGCGCGGTGATCGTAATTCCGTCCCGCGGCACGCTCGTCGATGATCTTGCGAACTGCCTCCAAAGCGGGCCGCCGGTGGTGGAACGCACCGGTCTCTTCGATAGTCGCTTTCCGCATAGCGCAATAGATGCTCCATGTCGTCGCGCTGTCCGGGCACACGCGATTGTCCGCGCGGTTCCAAGCAGACACGGTCGAAAGAATCGCCGCGGCGCGCCGAACAATGTTCTCGTCCAGCGCGTTGGGTGCAATTTCGTGCGAACCGTCAAGATCGAAGGTCAATGCGGGTGACGACACGAAATGCGTGACGGGGAACCAGCCATATTCCGTCCGCAAAACTCCAGTATCATCCGCATAGATTTCCAGCTCAAGCGTAGCATCGGGATACCCTTCGTCGGTCATGCTGCCCGCCCAAACGGATTGCGGGCGAACACCGAGGCGCCACGTCCCGCTCTTAATGGCCGTAGCGGGTGCCAGCGTCATAAAGGGATTTTGATCGAAAAGCTTTCCGCAGGTTCCCTTGAGCTGTTCCGCGATGCGTTGAAACGTGCAATGCGAAAGGGGAAGAGGGGCACCGTCTGCGGCAGAAGCTGGTGGCAAGACGGCACAGACAAAAGCCGCGGCCGTGCAGACGCCGATCCGAAAAGCCCACAGCCATCCAATCCGCGCGTGCCCCTTATGCGAAACTTTGCCGTCTTTATCTGACATCGCGCCAATATAGTGCATGACTGCTTCTCGTGCAGCTTCTTATTATCTCGAGGTCATCGTGATCGAGTCGTCCTGTCATTGCGGTGCCGTTCGTCTTGAGATCGCGCTGCCGCCGGAAACGGTGACGGACTGCAACTGTTCCATTTGCCGGCGCTATGGCGTGCTCTGGGCTTACTATACGCCGAAGGATGTGCGCCTCATTGCGTCCGAGGGCGCCACCGCGATCTATATGTGGGACGACAAGTCGATCGAATTCCATCATTGCAAGATCTGCGGCTGCGTTACCCATTGGGCGCCGGTCGACAATACCCGCGACCGCATGGGCGTCAATGCGCGATTGATGGCGCCGGAGATTCTGGCCGCCGCACGCGTGCGTCATCTCGACGGAGCGGACAGCGGTCAATATCTCGACTGACATTGCCTATCCGATCCGGCTGGCACGCGCCGCTTCGAATGGATGGTCGATCAGTTCCTGCATTCGCTTGACGAAACGCTTGGTGTTCGGCAGTTCGGCATGAACTTCGAAAGCCGCTTCATTGGCCCAGTGCGAGGCGATCCAGAACAAGCGCGGATCGCGCGAGGAGCGATAGGCGCCGATCTCCAGACAACCCGGCTCGTCCCAAACGCGCGGAACCTGCTCACGCAAGGCCTCGTCGACGGCCGCTTCCAGCCCCTTACGGGCATGGAAGCGGGCGAAAATAGACAGCTCCACTTCGGTCCCCCATCACGCGGCCGCCTTCGCGACTTCCGGATAATATTGCTGCATCAAACGCCCCGCATAGGAGACAAGTACCGGATAAGCGCAGGCCGCATCGTGCAGAGGTCCGCGGAAGAAGGGCGTCAGCACGGAAACGGCAAAGGCAAAGGCGGTGGCGTCCGCGCCGCAGGGTTTCGATCCCATCAGATAAGGCTTGTCGCCGATCTGCATCGCCAGCGCGCCGAGCGAGCGGTTGGCAAGGTCCACGATCTCCTCCCGCGTATGGCGGCCCATGCCTTGGGCCCGCAGCGTTGCCTTCACGCGTTCGCGCGTTTCGCGCCGCACATTGTCGCGCATCGCTTCGGGTAGCCGGTCGAAAAATGTCGAGGGCCCTTTGGCGAAATTCGCATCGTCCGTCCAGCGTTCATCAACCATCGCCCAATAAAGATGTTCCTCGAGCATCCGTTCGATCGTCCAGGCCTGCGCGCGCTGCTGCGCTGTCAGCCCGGCATCGAGGTCGATGCCGTAGGTCTTCTCGATATGGTCGCGAATGAAGGTGGAATCGCCGATCAGCTTTCCGCCGTCTTCGATATAGGGAATCTTGCCCTTGGGGCCGTTTTGCGGAATGCCACCTTCGCCATAGAGGAATGGCAGGCCGGACATCCGAAGCTGCATATCCGTTTTGATGGCAAAGGGGCTGGCGGCCGGCAGGCCGAAAGCGGGGGCGTAACCGTAAAGCGTAATCATGACTGCCTCTCCTCGATTGGATGAGCTAGTCTTACTGCCATCCTCCTGACAACATGCTGTCAGGAGTGATTTGCGACGGTACCGTCATGAGACGCGCTGACAGGTTGTTCCGCATTATCCAAGTGCTCCGGCGCAAGAAGCGGCCGGTGACCGCCATCGACATCGCCGAGGAATTGGAAACCTCGGTGCGCACCATCTACCGCGATATCGCGCAACTGATGGCCGATCGCGTGCCGATCCGCGGCGAGGCCGGCATCGGTTATGTGCTGGATGGCGGTTTCGACATGCCGCCTTTGATGCTGACGCCGGACGAAGTGGAAGCGGCGATGCTGGGCGCGGGCTGGGTGGCGGGGCGCGGCGATGCGGTGCTGGCGCGCGCCGCCTCCGATCTGATCGCGAAGATCGGTCAAGTGATCCCCGAACACCTGAGGCCGCTGATGATGGAGCCGGTGCTAAGCGCTCCGTCGAAATGGGACACGCCGGCCGATAGTATCGACATGACACGGTTGCGCGGTGCCATCCGCGCCCAAGGCAAGATCGGGATTTTTTATCGCGACGAAGTGGGCGCACAAACCGAGCGCGTGATCTGGCCCATCGCCATCGCTTATTTCGACAAGGTGCGGGTGATTGTGGCGTGGTGCGAATTGCGCAAGGGCTTTCGCCATTTCCGCACCGACCGCATCGCCCGCTACGAATTTCTCGAAGCGCGCTACACGACGCCGCGTGCCAAATTGAGGGCGCAATGGCACAAGGAAATGGAAGCGCAAATCGGTAGCGAAAACACGCGGCGGACTGCCAAAACCTGATGTAGCCGCGCGCCTCTCGATAATCTGCCGCTCTTCTGATCTGTTTGCACAAATAACAAGCACGATCCGAAATTGTACGCTTCGCGAAATTGTGGTCTGTTAAGAAATAAATGGGTGGGGTATGGGCAATGCGTAGTGTCGATCTTGAGCATGACGGTCTAGGCAAATTCCGCCGCATCGCCGGTTTCGCCGCCGTCGAAGAAAAAGCGTCCGCGCAGAAACAAATCTGGGACAAGCAATGGCAGCGGCGCCAAACGCTCGAACGGAAATTTTTTGCCGGTCCGAACGCCGCTGCGTTGCAAGCGCTGAAAAAACTTCAGGCGGACGAGCAAAGCGAAGAGGCCAATCGCGAAATCGTAGGCCTGGCGTCCATTCTGTTGAACGCGCTGCGCTCCAAGCCGTCGATCCGGTGGGCGCAGGATGTTGGCGAATTCTCTGAATCCCAGCCGGTCGCACCGGTTGCGCTGCCGATTCCGCGCGAGCCGCGCAAGCGGGAATTTCGTTCGCCGCCGCCGCGCTCGCTGTTCGAACTCCTCGCCGTCAAACAGCACCGCGCGCAAAAGGCCGCTGCCGAACAGAAATTCAAAGATGCGCATGGTGCTTGGACGCACGCGGTCGGCTGGAACGCGCGCGAACACGATGCCGCGATGAAAAAATACCGCGCCGCGATGAGCGATTGGGAGGCGCGCCGGTTTGCATTCCAGACCGCGCAAAGTGAAACCGCGACAAGACTGGGTGCCTTAAGGAACCGCTATAGCAGCAAGCGGCCCGACGCGGTGATCGCTTACAACGACATGGTGTTGCACGCCGCCGACCGTCCCGAGGGATTTCCCGTGCATTGGCAGATCGGTTTTGCGGCGGGCGCCTTGACGATCGATTACGATTTGCCGTCCACCGATCAGATGCCCCTGGTGAAAGCGATGAAATATATCGGCGCGCGCGATGCCTTCGAGACGCTGCGGCTTCCCGAGGACGAACGCGACCGGCTTTATGCCGAAGCCGTGTATCAAACTTGCCTGTCAGTGCTGCATCTGCTCTTCGCATCGGATGCCGCGGATGCGATCCGTTCCGTCGCATTCAAGGGTTGGGTCAATTTCGTCGACCAAGTCCATGGCAGGCCCGGTCGCGCCTGTATCATGTCGGTCCATGCGACGAAGGAAGAATTCCGTAAAATCGACCTGTCGGCCGTCGATCCGCAAGCCTGCTTTCGGGCCTTGAACGGCACGGTCAGCACCAAGCTGGCCGCGATGACGGCGGCGCCGGCCGACCGTCAGCGATCGTGAACCGTGCGCGAGTCCGGCGGGGCCTCTGCGCGGTCGCGCATGCCGTAATCGCGCAGCACGCTTGCGATGCGCAAGCGATAATCCTTGAAAACTTCGGCTCGACCCAGCTTCTGGGCCGCGCGATGCGCCTCCAGCCTGCGCCATTGCATCACGGCCGCTTCGTCCCGCCAGAACGACAGCGACAGCACTTTACCGGGTTCACTTAGGCTCTCGAAGCGCTCGATGGACAGAAATCCGTCGATGCCGTCCAGCAATGGCCGCAGTTCCGCGGCGATATCGAGATAATGCTGGCGCTCTCCCGGCGCAGGCCACACTTCGAAGATCACGGCAATCATGGCGCACCGTGCACCGCCCGCAGGAAGCTGCGTTCTTCGCGCAGAATGAACTTTTCGCGTTCTGCAAAGGCGAAATTCTCTTTGCCTTTTGCGTCGCTCTTCAGCCGCGCCCGGTATTGTTCGTAGGCTGCCAGACTGTCGAAACCGATCATCGCCAGGGCGATGTCGTTGCTGCCTTCGTGCGGCATGAAATAGCCGATCAGCGCCCCGCCACAGGCCGGGATGATCTTTCCCCACGCCTCGGCGTAGCGTTCGAACGCATCGCGCTTGAACGGATCGATTTGATAGCGGATGCAGCAAACGACCTGCATTTTCCTCTCCTCCATGTTATGGCCGTGACCGGGCGTGCCGAGGGCCGACGCTTTGTCCGGCGCGAAGACATTCGACGTCAGTGCCAGAACAGCCCGCCCGCCATCCAGCGCCCATCGCAGCACGGTTCGGCGATTGCGTTCCGGCGG
This sequence comes from uncultured Alphaproteobacteria bacterium, assembly GCA_963766355.1. GTDB lineage: Bacteria > Pseudomonadota > Alphaproteobacteria > Micropepsales > Micropepsaceae > Rhizomicrobium. The sequence continues at coordinate 104,126 of CAVXZV010000013.1, read as the reverse complement.
CATGGATCGTGATCTCCTTGTCGTCGGAATATTCATAGCGCTTGTCCGTACGGCAATGCTTCGACTACCATCGAAGTATGAAAGACGGACCGAGCATCGCTCTGATCGCTTCGCTGGCCGGCGATCCGGCGCGCGCCAACATGCTGGCCGCGCTGATCAGCGCCAAGGCGCTCACGGCCAGTGAATTGGCGAGCGAAGCGGGCGTCACGCAGCAAACCGCCAGTTCGCATCTGGCGAAGCTCGCGGCGGGGGGCTTGATCGTCGGGCTCAAACAAGGCCGCCACCGATATTTCCGCTTGGCCGGCAGCGATGTCGCCGAGATGCTGGAGAAGATGATGGGTGTCGCCGCGCAGGCCGGACATCTGAGAACGCGAATCGGGCCGTCCGATCCGCTGATCCGCAGGGCGCGTGTTTGCTACGACCATCTGGCCGGAGAGATGGGCGTTCTGTTGTTCGACGGTTTGAAGGCCACGGGCCGCGTCACCGAGCGCGGCGGCGAATGCCATCTGACGAAGCGCGGCGAAAATTTCGCGGCGCAGTTCGGGATCGATCTCGCCGCGCTGTCCGCTAGGCGCCGGCCCTTATGCAAGACTTGTCTGGATTGGAGCATGCGCCGTTATCACCTGGCAGGAAGCCTGGGCGCGGCGTTATTAACGCGGATCACCGCGCTGGGCTGGGCTGCGCGCGCCCAAAATTCGCGCGCCATGATCTTTACAAAATCCGGCGAAGCGAAATTTATGCGTCTGATCAAACTCTAGCTATTCCGCCTTCAGCAGCATCTTCGCAGTCGTCAAGGCGTGGGCTTGCGCCTTTGCCAAATCGGGTTCCGCGATGCCCAGCCGGGCCTCGTTGGCGGCGGCTTGCAGCATCATCTTTTTCATGATGCCACCGTCGGGAATGGCACCGGCGCCGGCATTGGCGCAAGGGTTCATCTCCTTGGCATCGAATCCCGGGCCGTCCGGTCCTACCAGACAGTTCAGCGTATGATGCAAATGCATATGGACCATCGCCACGTCCGTGCTTTGCGCCGCGAGCCCCGCATGTGTGGCGGCCTGAACGATTTCGGAATGAGCATCGGCAAAAGCTGCCACCGGTGTCAGTGCCGCCACTCCAGCGACGATCAACCAAATACGAAGATTTGTGAATCCCATGACAATCTCTCCCGTCGCGTTTCCCTCGCTGTTACCAGCGCAAGGCCAAGCGCCCGGCGAACGCCCCCAACAGACCCGTCAGCGCGATTCCGAATGTATACCACACCGCGACAAAAACGGCGGCGCTCTCATTGCAGTGCAGAGCATAGATCCAGGCGCCCGCGGCACCCGCCAGCAACCCGGCAGCGGCGCCCGTCAAAACCGGACGCGTTGGCGCCAAATGCGACAGGCTCCAGAGCACTCCTATGAAAATCGGCAAGGCCAAAGCCAAGATGTTCCAGGGACATACGGTGTGCGAACCGCCCATCAACAGATGCATATGCTGCGACGCAGGCGCGTTGTTCCATTGCCAGAGCGCCAGCACGACCACACCCGCGAATGGCAATGCCTCCAAGAAGGCTTCTTTTCCGGCACGCGTTCCGGGCCGCGACAGTCGCTCCACCGTCCAAAAGGCGAGCAGTGCGAAACCGCCGGTGTAGAGGAACTTCATCCAATAGGACTCGGTCCCGAGCGCGAATAGCAGATCGCGGCGAACGCCGAACATCGTCAGCATCATGACAAAAGATACCAGCGCCCCGCAGCCGAGCCCCAGCGCCAAGGTCCGCGCCGCAGCACTCGTTGACACGGGAGTCAGGTTTTCCGCCAAGCGGTCGATCAGATCATTCGTCTTCATGGCGCGCGCCTTTCGCGGATCATCGCGGCCAAGGACTTCAGCCCGCGATGCACGCCGACTTTCACCGCCGATTCGGAAAGTCCGGTACGGGCCGCCGTTTCCGCCGTAGATAGTCCTTCGATTTTCGTATAGCGAATGAGCCGCTGGCGTATTTCGGGAAGTTCGCTGAGCAGCGTGTCGACGTCACGGGCGGCGTCGGCCGCATCATGGTCTTCTGCCGCAAACACCGCATCGGCTTCTTCCAGCGGCAAAGTGCGCCGCAATTTGGCGCGGCGATAATGGTCGATCAGTTTGTAGCGCGCGATGGCATGCAGCCAAGCCGTGAAAGGCTGTGCGGTATCGTAAGTGGCGCGCCGCGCATGAATGGCGATCAATGTCTCCTGCACCAGATCCTCCGCATCCGCGGCCACGCCGACGCGGCGCGCATAATAAGCCCGCAGATGAGGGGAGAGCGCGGCCAGCAGCATCCGATAGGCCGCCGCATCGCCCGCCAGCGCCGCCAGCATCAAAGCTTTCAGCTGCGTCTCCGCCGCACTCAAATCTGCCCCCTTATGAAGTTCGCGTGACAGCCGGGAATCGTTACACGCCACCCCCGGCAGTGTAACCGATGCCTGTCCTTGCCCGAACTAGCAAGATGTACCCACCATACGGAGAAACCCCATGAAGTCTCTTACCGCTGCCGGCCTGCTGATTGCCGGCGCTCTGGCGTTCGGCGCAGCCAATGCCGCCGATCAATCCGGCATGCAATCGAATTCGGCGATGTCCGGTTCGTCCATGTCGCACAGCAACACGATGTCGACCGACAGCATGGCCTCAGGTCATATGTCCAATAAGAAGCACAAGCCGAAGCCCAAGCATCATGATGCGATGGGGGCGTCCAACGGCGGCGCTATGGGCGGCAACAATGCGATGGGTTCCAACAGTGGAACCAACAACGCGATGGGCTCAAACAATACTATGGGTCATTGAAGCTTGGAGCCGGCCGCCAACATCGGGTGGCCGGCTAATTTCCCTATTGCGGCTCGTGCGGCCGCTCATAGACGAGATGGTCGCCATTCCTCACTCTGATTCGTTTCAATCCTTTGTTCTTCATGGCATGTGCCAGCACTTTGGCCTGAAGATCGTTGTCGCACTCGGCCGCGACTTTGGCATCAAGCGTTCCATCGGCATTCAAATAGCAGATTTCGTAGCTCGGCATGCGTCGTCTCCTTTGACCTACACCATGCCCCCGGGCTCGCTGCAATCTGTGCCACAACTATTTGAAAGCCAAATGACAAATCCTTAGGAATGTTCCCGAATTTTGTCGATTGATGGCATTGTTGACATTGCGGTGCAGGCTTCCCACATCTTGTTACACAGCGTCGTGGGAGGGCTGAGCCATGGCAGAGGTCAATGCGACCGGTGCACCGCAACAAGAATCTGCGAGCGGTGACACGCGAATACTTTCGATCATTACTTACGGGTTGTTTCTGATCGGCTGGCCGACCTTACATTTGGCAACCATCGCCGCCGTCATACTCGCTTATATCAAGCGCGGCGAGGCCGCCGGGACGATTTGGGAATCGCATTTCAGCAACGTGATCCACACATTCTGGATTTCGTTGCTGATTGGCGCGGTGGTCTTTCCGCTATGTTTCGTGCTGATCGGGATCCCATTGATGGGATTGCTGATCGTCTGGTTTCTGTATCGCACGATCAAGGGGCTGGTGCAGGCAATCGACAACAAGCCGTATCTATAAGTTAGGCCCGTTGCCGTTTGACGATAAAGGCAATCAGCATTCCGGCGAGTGCTGCCACGAAGCTGACCGGCGGAACGATATAGACGAACCAGGGCGCAACCCCAGCGGTGTAGAACGTCTCGCCCATGGCCACACCCCAAAAAGTGCAGCTCCCGCCGCCTTCATCGATCCGGCAACCGGGATAAACGGCGCTCATCACCACGAACACCGGCAGGAGCAGCGCCAAGGTCGGTCCGGCGAACACGCCGATGAAGGCTCGTGCCGGACTACGGGCGATGACCGCAGCCAGCGCCACGACGATCGCCAACGAAATTATGGCGTATTGATTGAGGCCCAACAGCCAGGCGGCATCGAGCGTTTGCTTGAAAAGAAGTCCAAGCGTCGGGGCCGTCGCGCAAGGCGCGGCGCTGGAAGCGCAGCCATGAGTGTGCCCCCAGACCAAAATCGTCCAGCCTGCCAAAGCGGGCACGGCGAATGCCAGGACTGCCAGCAGCCAAATGAACTTGGCAAGCCGGTGCTTCGGCAAAATTGCCCCTCGCACGTTTATTGATCCCCAAAATGACGCATCTGCGCAGAGAGATGCGGCTTGGGCGTATGTTCGCGTGGCCGCGCGAAGAACCAGCCGAGCAGACCCAACATCAACGCCAAGGCGAATGAATAAGGCGTAATGCCGTAGATGATGTCGGGAACGCTGGCGGCGGTGTGGAAGCTCATACCCATCTGGGCGCCCCACAATGTGCAATTGCCGATGCCGTCGCTGGACACCGGACAATCGTCGTATTTGGCGGTGAACACCGCGAGCATCGGAATCACCAGCGCCATGATCGGCAGGAACAACAGGCTGAGCGTGCCCAAGATCGGCCGGCGCGCGAAGAAGGCCGCCAGTGTCGCGATGATGGATGTCGCAACCAAAAAGAAGGTGTTGGTGGAAACCGCCCAAGCCAAGGATAGTGTGTCGCGCAAGCCGCCACCCAGCGTCATGCCGTGACAGAGATCGGGTCCGGGCACGCAATGGATGCCATAGGCCGTGCCGCGCACGATCCACACCAAAATGGACGGTCCAAGCAGCAGCGTCACGCAAACGCCCCAGATGGTCAGCGCCGTGTGCCTGTGACGAGAATGGAGTTCCTGCCCTTCCATGCCCTTATGTTAGGCACATTGCGGGTCCGCCGGGCGGAAATGATTAAAGCATGCTTAACGTTGATCCGTGCCGGGACGGTTCAAATGCCAAAAAACCCCAGAAAATTCATGCCTTTGTTCCCTTGCGACAACTCGCCTTGGTAACCCCGCCCGTGGTAGGACCAGGACTCTGGCCCAGGCGGGTTGGCGGATGCGCAAGCTGTTTTGGATGGTTGTCGGTTGGTGCCTGGTAGCGATTGGCATCGTGCTGACGCCTGCGCCGGTCCCCATCCCCTTGATCGGCGTGCTGCCTCTATTGGTCGGTTGCGCCATCCTCACCACCCATTCGAAGAATTTCCGTCGCATGATGCAGCGTCTGCGCTTTCGTTTTGGCTGGATATCGCGCTGGCTGGACCGCTTCATTCACCGCGCGCCTCTGCTGGTGAAGATCATGATCCGCCGCACGCGGCCTCTGGCGCTGCTGCGCCAGGCGCGGATGCGCGCCAAAGTGCTCGCCGATAGGCGCCACGGCTAGAGCATGATCTTCGATCGCAGCTTCACCGCACCCTATGGCGAAGCCGTGCCGCTCAGCCCTTCGATCCGCCGCGTGCTGGCGAACAATCCCGGCCCCTTCACCTTCACCGGTACGGGCACCTACATCGTCGGAACGCAAGACGTCGCGGTGATCGATCCCGGCCCTTCCATTCCCGCCCACATCGACGCCTTGAAGCGTGCGCTGGCGGGACTTCGCCTCACCCATATCCTCATCACCCATACCCATGCCGATCATTCGCCTGCCGCCGAAGCGCTCAAGGCATGGTCTGGCGCCACCACCTATGGCTTCGGTCCGCATCCATCGCCGCCGGATAGCGGCCCGCGCGTGGAGGAAGGCGGCGATCGCGACTTTGTCCCCGATATCCGCATCAAAGATGGGGATGTGATCTCGGTCGACGGCATGACCTTCGACAGCCTGCACACGCCCGGGCATATCTCCAATCACATATGTTATGCGCTGCGCGAAGAGAACGCGCTGTTCTGCGGCGATCATGTGATGGGCTGGTCGACGAGCGTGGTGACGCCACCCGACGGCAATATGACGGATTATATGAACGGCTTGCGTCGATTGATGGCGCGCGATGACCGCACGCTTTATCCCACCCATGGTGGGCCAATCGAGAATCCGCAGCCATTTCTGGAGGCCTATCTGGCGCATCGGCTGGAGCGCGAGGCACAGATCGTAGAATGTCTGCGCATCGGTATCTCGACGATCCCCGCGATCGTGGCGCGGCTCTATGCCGAGGTCGACAAACGCCTGCACCCCGCTGCTGCGCGCACGGTGGAAGCGCATCTCATCAAACTGGCGCAAGAAGGGCGCGTGAAATCGCACCATGAAGGCTACACCCTGACATGAGCCTCGGTGTTGCGCTAATGTGCCTGTATGCGCCGAGCATTGAAAATTCATCCCGATTCGCTTTGCGATGCCGCCACTCAGATCGAGGTGGAAATCTGGCACCCTCGCTCGAACCATTTGACGCTGTGTTATGTCGTGACCGGCAAGATCTGCGATCTCGTCCTGCCGCCGCTGACGGCTCCCGCGCGCAGCGACGACGACCTTTGGCAACACACATGTTTCGAGGCGTTTTTCCGCTCGGGTGAGATGTATTACGAGTTCAACTTCGCGCCATCCACTCAATGGGCGGTCTATCATTTCAACGGTTATCGCAATGGAAAGAGAGTTGCGAACGAGGTCGGTGTGCCCCTCATCGAGGTGAAATCGAGCGGCGCGATCCTTAAGATGCTCGTCTTGCTGGAGTGCCCCCGCGATGAGGCGGGATGGCTCGGCCTTTCGGCGGTGATCGAGGAAAGCGGCGGCCGCAAATCCTATTGGGCTCTGGCGCACCCGCCGGGGAAGGCGGATTTCCATCATTCCGATTGCTTTGCCCTCGAGCTTCCTGCAGTGGAGCAACCATGAAATTCGGCATCGACCGGCTTCTCGCCGAGCCCGCTTTGCGCGCGCCGCTGCAGGGCAAGCGCATCGCTTTGCTGGCGCACCCCGCCTCCGTCACGAAGGACCTGACGCATTCGCTCGATGCACTGGCGGACTGCAGCGGCATCAAACTCACTGCGGCGTTCGGCCCACAACATGGCCTGCGCGGCGACAAGCAAGACAATATGGTGGAATCGCCCGATTTCACCGATCCGGTACATGGCATTCCGGTTTTCAGCCTCTATGGCGAATTGCGCAAGCCGAGCGATGCGATGATGGATACGTTCGACGTCGTCCTCGTCGATCTGCAGGATTTGGGTTGCCGCATCTATACCTTTGTCACCACGCTGCTTTACGTCCTGCAAGCGGCCGCCAAACACCGCAAGGAAGTCTGGGTGCTCGACCGCCCCAATCCCGCCGGCCGGCCCGTCGAAGGTTTGAAGCTACGCCATGGTTGGGAAAGCTTCGTCGGCGCCGGGCCCCTGCCGATGCGCCACGGATTGACGCTGGGCGAATTGGGATTGTGGTTCATCGCGACATTCAAGCTCGATGTCGACTATCGCATCATCGAAATGCAGGATTGGCGTCCCGACGCAGCGCCGGGTTTCGGTTGGCCGCTGGGCGAACGGACATGGATCAATCCCAGTCCCAACGCTCCGAATTTGTTTATGGCGCGCGCCTATGCCGGCACGGTGATGCTCGAAGGCACCACGCTGTCGGAAGGACGCGGCACCACGCGGCCGCTGGAAGTGTTCGGCGCGCCCGACATCGACGCCAAACGCATCATGGTGGAAATGCATGCACTGGCGCCGCACTGGCTGCAGGGTTGCCGCTTGCGCGAATGCTGGTTCGAACCGACCTTTCACAAACATGTGGGAACGTTATGTCACGGCGTGCAGATTCACACCGATGACCCGAGCTATAATCACCACGCGTTCAAGCCTTGGCGGCTGCAAGCGCTCGTTTTCAAGGCGATCCGCCGTCTTTATCCCGACTATCCGTTATGGCGCGATTTTGCTTACGAATATGAGCACGGCAAACGCGCCATCGACGTGATCAACGGCTCGCCGCTGTTGCGCGAATGGGTGGACGATGCGACCACGGCACCAGCCGATCTTGACGCGCTGGCTGCGTCCGACGAGCAAGCATGGCTCAACGAACGCCGGTCGTTCCTGCGTTACTGAGAAACGAGGGGCAGTAGATGAAATCGTATCGCCATTATGTTCTGGGTATCGCCCTCGCGCTGGTACAGCGCACTGCGCCGCTTTATGCCCAACCGGCATCGCCGCCCTTGCTCATTCCCGCACCAGTTCCGGGTGCCGCACCCGTCACGGTCGAGCGGATAAAAGTTCACGGCGTTTCCCTGGAAGGAAATCTCGAAGGCGATTCACCCGATCGCGACGTCATCGTCTATCTGCCGCCGAGCTACGCCAAGGATGCATCTCGCCGCTATCCGGTGGTTTATGCCTTGCACGGTTATTCGATCAGCAATGAAAAATGGACGAGCGAAATCAAGACGCCGCAAACCATCGAAGGCGCGTTTGCCACCGGCACGCGCGAGATGATCGTCGTTTTGCCGAACGCGCAAACCCTGCACAATGGCTCGATGTATTCCAACTCGGTGACCACCGGCAATTGGGAAGGATTTATCGCGCACGATCTTGTCGCTTATATCGACAGCCATTACCGCACCATCCCCGAGCGTATGAGCCGTGGCTTGGCGGGCCATTCGATGGGCGGCTACGGCACAATTCGCATCGGCATGAAGCATCCGGAAGTCTTCAGCAGTCTTTACATCATGAGCCCATGCTGCCTGTCGTTATACGATCCCCCGACGGCCGCCGTGGCTCAAGCGCTCGAAGCAGTCAAGACACCGGCGGATTCCGCCAAGCTCGATTTCTGGACGCGTGTCGCACTTGCTTCGGCGGCCGCGTGGTCGCCCAATCCCAAAAAGCCGCCGCTTTATCTCGATCTGCCGACCAAGGACGGCGTGCCTCAGTCGTCCGTCCTTGCCCGCTGGGCTGCGAATGCGCCGCTGGCGATGGTGGACCAATATGTTTTCAACCTGCGCCAATATCATGCCATCGCAATGGACGTGGGAGATCAAGACGGATTGCACTTCGATGCCGCCGAGCTGCATAAGATTTTGGACGATTACGCCATCGTGAACAGGTTTGAGATCTATAGCGGCGATCATACCAGTGCGGTGGCTGATCGAATGCAGAACCATGTCCTGCCGTTCTTCAGCGAGAGCCTCTCATTCGAGCTGCCTTCCGGAAGCAAATAGGCGCTGTGCTTTCGCATTATGTGCGCGATGCGAAGCATAGTTATATCCATTCTAGAACAGATATGCCGGTCATGATTTTGGCCCAATTGCCGAACTAACATCGCGCAATCTCAGGCGCGGGCTGCCGTGCCAAACGAGGGAGGACATTCTCATGCTTGGGCCGCAATCGAAGAAAAATTCCCTGCGAGCTGCTATTATCGGCTTCGGCGTTGGGTTGTTGATTGCGTCTCTGTCCATTGCGGCGGAGGCCAGCGGCGACAAAAACGGCGATGTCAATCTGAACATCGGCGTCAGTCACGACGTCGGTGAAAAAGATGTGGGGTTGCCGGTTTATCCCGGGTCACGGCCGCACAAGGACAAGTCTGATGACGATCCGGCGGCGCATGTCTGGATATCGGCGGGCATGTTCGGGGTCAGGGTTGCCGTGCTGAAACTCGAATCGGCGGATGCGCCCGGCAAGATCGTCCCGTTCTACCGTCAAGCGTTGGCGAAATATGGCAAGGTGCTGGACTGTTCGAATGCGGCGAACAGAAACGCTGGAACGACGCCGGATGGCTTGGACTGCAAGGATGAGAATCCGCAGAGCGGAGAAGTGACGCTCAAGGCGGGCACCAAGCACAATCAGCACGTCGTCGCCGTGAAGCCGAACGGCAAAGGCAGCATCATCGATCTGGTTTGTGTTCAGCTTCAGGGCGTCGGCGATTAGGCTTCGCCGCGCATTTTAGCGCGAAGTATTGTCCGCTACCCATGCATCCCGGGAAGGAAATCGCGGATGATCGCGGCAAGGTTCAATGATAGCCCCATGTCACGATCGCAAATTTTCTAAAGTGATCGTAGTAGAGAATGTATCCGTCCATATTGTACCCTCCGATGAAGAAGATCGCTTGCTCGCGGTCGTCGCCAGCGAATGCGCCGATATCGACGAGCATCATACCCGTTGACGGATTGACTGAGTTCGGGTCTGCGAACTGACCCGGAAGTGCGCGCAATTTCCCGTTCGTGTCGCGATAGAACCACAACTCTGTTTGCTTGTCCGATGGCCCATCACAATCACTGCTGAGTTCTAATTTGATCGCAACATGAAGTAGCATCTCTCCCGATGCGGAGCGCCATCCACGCAGAGCGACAAGGTCTGTTCGTTGCGTTGCTCGGGTGGTACCGGATGGGTCGGCGCCCTTAACGGCGTGGCATACGTCGACGTCTGGGATAAGTTTGAGGAAGGTCGGCCAGACCGAATCCAACAATTCGGGATGTTGTTTATCTTCAACCCAACGATACGCAGCTGGCGGCATGCCAGGGATGACTGCAATCAAGGGATGATGAACGGCGGCGTCCATCCATCCTGAGAAGTTTTTATTTCGTTTGCCAAAGAACGGCACCTTTCCCGAAATGATTCGCAATGACCCTGCGTGAGAATACATCTTGGTATCGAACCAATTTTTCGTCGTGATTTCTCCCAACTTTTTCCCGCGAAACTCTACACTCCAATTCATCGGCTCGTTTGGGTTTGTGAAATTCTTGCAAGTCATCGAGACCGATTTTGCATCGCGACTGGAAGGTGACGAGCGGCACTCTATTGCTGCCCAACCTTCCTCCGTTTCGACAAAACCCAGCCTCACTTCCGCGCGCACAGGGCTACCCCAGTCGCCTTGGGTGGTTTCTTCAACGATGCCAATTGTTGTTGGCGGCGCTGCGGAAGCAGCTACCGCACAAGCTGATAGCGCCGCTGCGGCAGCCAATAGGATCTTGGGTGCGCATGTCATGGAAAGTCCCTTGCGCTAGTATTTCAGGTCGCTACCCCCGCATTCCCGGCAGGAAATCATGGATGATCCGGGCATTGCGGCCCATATCGGAGGTGCCGATGCGGCTCTTGGAGCGGATATCGATGCGCACGCCGATCGTGCCGGCCGGGCGCACGCGGATCACGATATCCGACACCACACCGAACCAAAAACTCGTATCGGTTGCCTCGATGCGACCGCGCTTGTAATCGAACGACGCCACCTGCCAGCCATTGGCGTTGACCAGATTGAGCGCACGCCAGAACATCTTTCCGTAAAATTCTTTCTCCGTGTAATGCATCTTCAGCCGTTCCAGCGGCTTTACATCGGGATAAGCGTATTTCTGTGCCAGGGCCGTGGTCATCTGCTTGCCGCCATAGATCACGATGACGGGCCCGTCGTAGCTCGGCGGATTGATGGCGCCTTTGCGCCATTCCAGAAGCGTGTCGAATTTCGGCGCCTCGCCGATATCGGTCGAGATGTCGTGGATCGGCGGCTTGGTATAGCGCAGCCACAGCCCATTGGCCGGAATACCGACGAGCAGCACTGCGCCGATCAGGCCCGCGGCGCCGAAGCGCCAGCCGGTACTGTCGTTTCCTTCCAGCGCGCGCCAGAGCCAGATCAGGCCCGCCAGCAATCCGATGGCGCCGATCGCCACGCCCGGCACTAGAAGCTTCAGGCCCAGCGCATAATTCCAGAAACCCAACCGCGTGCCGAAGCATGCGGTCAGCGCAATGACCAACCCCAACACAAAGCCCGCCAGCGCGGCCTTCGCGAAAATGGGTTGAGTGCGCATGGTCCCCCGTTGTTATTCACCCGCCAGCCGGAAATCCGCAAAACGCTGCCGCAACACCGCTTTCTGGATCTTACCCGTCGCCGTATGCGGGATCGTATCCATAAAGACTACAGCGTCCGGCATCCACCATTTGGCGATCTTCCCGGATAGATAATCCAGTATATCTTTTTTGTGACGTTCTGCCCCGGTTTCGTCACCACCACCAGCAGCGGCCGTTCGTCCCATTTGGGATGGTGAACGCCGATCACCGCCGCCTCGGCAACCGCCGGGTGTCCCATCGCCAAATTCTCGATTTCAATGGAGAAAATCCATTCGCCGCCAGACTTGATGACGTCTTTGGCGCGGTCGGTAATGGTCATGTAGCCGTCGGCGTCCAAGGTCGCGACGTCGCCGGTATCGAACCAACCTTCGGCATCGAAGGCATTTGCGCCGTCGCCGCCGAAATAGGCTTTGGACACCGCCGGCCCGCGCACTTTGAGCCGCCCAAAGGTTTTACCGTCTCGCGGCAACTCGCGATCGTTGTCGCCGACGATCTTCATTTCGACGCCGAACGGGGCATGGCCCTGGCGTACTTTGTAATCGAGCCTTTGCTCCAGAGGCAGCTGCGCCATCTTGACTTTCAGGGTGCCGAGCGTGCCCAGCGGGCTCATCTCGGTCATGCCCCAGGCATGGATCACCTCGATGCCGTATTTCCGCTCGAAGGTCTCGATCATGGAGCGCGGACAGGCCGAACCGCCGATCAGTACGCGCTTGAGTTGCGGTAGGGTTTTTCCCGATTGCTCCAGATATTGCAGCACGGCCAGCCAGACGGTGGGCACCGCAGCCGTCATCGTTACTTTTTCGTCGGTCAGCAGCGCACACACCGACGGTCCGTCCAGTTTGGCGCCCGGCATGACGAGCTTGGCGCCGCACATCGGCGCAGCGAACGCGATGCCCCAGGCATTGGCGTGGAACATCGGCACCACCGGCAGCATCGTGTCATGGCCGGAAAGACCCATTGTATCGGCGCCGCACGCAATCATCGCCAAGAGCGTGTTGGAGCGATGGCTGTAGAGCACGCCTTTGGGGTTTCCCGTAGTGCCCGAGGTGTAGCAAAGCCCGCATGCGGTGTGTTCGTCAAATTCCTTCCAAGCGAACGTCTCGTCCGCATCGGCGATGAAATCCTCATAGGCGATACAGTTGGGGACGTTCGCGGGCAGATGGGCGCGATCCGTCAAAGCGACAAACAACTCCACGGTCTTCATCTGCGGTGCCAGCTTGGCAACCAGTTCCGAGAAGGTGATATCGAACATCAGCACGCGGTCTTCGGCGTGATTGACGATCCAAGCGATTTGCTCGGGAAACAGCCGCGGGTTCAGGGTATGATAGATCGCGCCGAGTCCGGCGATGCCGTACCAAGCTTCCAGATGGCGCGCCGTGTTCCAGGCCAGCGTCGCAACCCGGTCGCCGAGTTTGATGCCGCGCGCATCCAGCGCCGACGCCACCTTGCGCGCGCGCTTGGCTATCGCACGGTAATTGGTGCGTTCGATGGGGCCTTCCACCGTACGCGTCACCACTTCGCGATCGCCGTGATAAAGCGCGGCGTGATCGATGATTTTGTGGACCAGCAACGGCCAGTCCTGCATGAGTCCCAGCATGTGCAATTCCCTATGTATTGTTTTGTGACTCATCATAGGAATGCGATGTGCACTGGAGCAACGAAAGCCTGGCCCTCTCGCTAGGGCAGCTCGCTTTCCGCTTTCTTTGGGGAAACCGCTGCACCGCGAATGTTTCCGTGGTGGGAAATTATTTTTTCGCATCACCGGTGCAAATTTGTATCTATTCTAAAACGGCGTCACCGTTGAGATTTCAGCCTTTCGTCCAGTAATTCGTTGATTACCCGCCAAAACGCTGGTTTTTAATTCGCACTATTTCCCTCAGGAACCCCCTTGACGTTGACGAGAGTGTCAACTTAGAATTTGAATACTGAGAATTTGTCAGGGAAGAAACCAGCTTCGGTCGGAGAACCAAAAGAATTAAAATAGGTCGAAAACCGGGCCCACGGTAAGGGAAGGTCATAGCATGAGCCGCACCTATACGATCCGTCAGCTCACCAAAGAGTTTTCCGTCACCGCGCGCACATTGCGCTTCTATGAAGACGAAGGCCTGATCGCTCCGGAACGGCGCGGCCAGACTCGAATCTATTCGGTGCGGGACCGCGCTCGCATCATCTTGATCCTGCGTGGACGCAAAGTCGGGTTCTCGCTTGCCGAGATCCGCGAATATCTCGAACTCTACGATCCCGCCAGCACGACACGGCAGCTGACCCATGTTCGCAAGAAGTTCATAGAGCGCATCGTGGTGCTAGAACGGCAGAAGATCGACATCGACGCCGCAATCAACGAGATCAAGCGCAGCATCTCGGAAGTCGATGATCGTCTGGCCAATCGCGCCGAGCCCGCCAAGACGTCGGCGCCTCAACACGCTTTCGCCGCAGCCTAGCCTAACCCCCACCCTCCGCGGCACGCGGGCGGTCTCGCAAGAGACCGCCCGTTGGCGCTATGGTGGGTCGGGGAATGGAGGGGCTCTCATGCGAACAACAATTTGTGTGCTCGGCGCACTGCTGCTGGCGACAATGGCGGCGATGGGTGACGACTCTTCGGCGGCACTGGCCGCCGGCGGCATCGTCTTCACCAAAGGCACACCGGTGCGGATGAAGGCGGAAGACCTTTGCATCAGCCCCAAAGCAGTCCGCATCCGCTTCGAATTCGTCAACGACAGCGCCAAAGATGTCGACACGCTGGTGGCTTTTCCGCTGCCCGATATCGACACTAACGAATTCACTGAATCCGCCGTAGGCACGGTCACCGCCGATCCAGTGAACTTCATAGGCTTCAAGGCCGAGGTTGACGGCAAGCCGGTCTCGTTTCGCGTTGAGCAACGCGCCTTCTACAGAGGTAAGGACGTGACGGCGCTGCTCAAATCGGTGGGCGCGCCGCTCAATGTCGTCGTCAACGATTCCTACAAAATCATGGATGGGCTGTCCCCTGCCAAGCGCAAGGTTTTGCTCCATGCCGACCTTGCGGACGCGTACGAAAATAGCGAAAGCATTCATCCTCATTGGCTGGTGCGCACCAACTTCTACTGGACGCAGCGTTTCCCGGCTCACAGGACCGTCGTGATCGAACATTCCTATCAACCGGTGACCGGGCAATCGCTTTTCAGCAAGAGCGATATGACTGACAAGGGCAGCACGGATACACGCGATTTCTGTATCGATGCGTCGGCCAAGGCGAAGATTATCGCCATGACTGTCGCGCGCGAGAAAGCAAAAGCGGAAAATGGCAACTATCTCAACGCCTATCGCACGGACTACATCCTAAAAACGGCCAACAATTGGCACGGCCCGATCGGCCGGTTCCACTTAACGCTCGACAAGCTCAAGCCGGACAATCTGCTGTTGCTGTGCTGGGACGGAGCGCTGAAGAAGACCGGTCCGGCGACTTTCGAGGACACCCGCCTCAACTTCGCGCCGACCCGCGACATCCATATGCTGGTGCTGGAATAGGCGCCAGACAGTTTCGAATTAGGGCGAAGTTGTCATCCTTTAGCCGCGCGTCATGCTGAGGTGCGCGGCCGCGCCTCGAAGCACGCGCGGCTAGGGGATGACAAGAGTGGATTATGTGTTCCTGCTCTAATGCCTGTGAAACAGCGCGTTCAGCAGGCGGCGCAGCCAGCCACGATGGGAAATCTCACGGGTTTCCCAGCCGCCGATTGTCTCGGACCGTACGCTCACCAGATGTCCCAGCATCGCGGTTTGCCTCTTCGTCACTAACAACGTACACGGAGCTTAGCACAGGTTTTCGTCTGCGACAATCCGTCCACGGATGGTCGTGGGTAAAGGTTAATGCGGCGTTAAGGAAATGTGACGCCTCAGCGAACATAGCGCGACAGCCGCGCGCCCCAAGAGTTGAGCAAACCGTTGGCGCAGGCACCCGTCGACATCTGGCTGGTTTCGATCCGCGTCCACGGTTCGACCGCACCGCTCATGACGCCCATAGAACGCCGCGCCCGTTCCACCGCCAAAGCGCGGCAGGGATCGACCTGTCCATAGGCGATGAAAAGTCCGGCGAACAGCGCCGTGATCAGCAGCAATGGCGTTATCATCAAAGCGCGAACCATGATCCCCCCCGGGTCAGTCGCTAGAACGTCCGCCCACCCGGATTGTTGTCGGGAATGGGCCCTACACCGGGCTCGTTGGTCTTATGCGTGGCGTTGTTGCGGCAATTGTAGAAACCGCTGGCCCAACCCAAGCGGTAATTTTTGTCGCTTTTGTAAAGGTCTTCGTCGCGGACCGTGTCGGTGCGGTAGGTGGTGTCCTGCATCGTGGCCGAGGCGCAGCCGTCGCTATACCCGCTCTTGAAATTGGGAGAGTTCCTCGCGGCGCGGTCCCGAGCTGACGGAAAGAAGATGCCGCAACCGGCAAGCGACAAAACGGCGATGGCCGTAACGGCCAAGTGAAGCGATTTTTTCATGTCGCGAAGTTTACCAGTTTGTGCCCCGACGCCATAGCACATTGTCGAAGCTTAACCGAACCTTAATGGCACCTATGCCACGCTCGAAACGGGTATGGGTGATGGCATGGATCGGGCGGATATCAAGACTCTGCACGTGCTGATCGTGGGCGGTAAACCGCACGCGATAACGACCTTGCGGACGGTTTTCGGCATTATCGGACTCACCAAAGTGAGCGCTGTCGCCGAGTCCGCGCGTGCCATCGAATGGCTGCGCGAGGAGAGGGTCGATGTGGTGTTCTGCGACGAGCATGCGGACCATATGAACGGCTTGCCGTTTCCGATGGCTGCCCGCCGCGCCCCCGGCGTTCCCAATCCGATGCTGCCGATCTTTTTGGTCTTCTCCACACCGGTACGTCCGCAGATCGAACGGGCTCGCGACGACGGTATAACCGATGTGATCGTCCGCCCGATCAGTGCGGCGACCATCATGCGCAAGCTGCGCGCCGCCACGCTTTGTCCGCGGCCCTTCATCGTGGCCGGGAGTTTCTTCGGCCCCGACCGGCGGGGCGGCAGCCGATCGCTGTTTCGCGGCGAAGACCGGCGCCAGCGCCAGCCCAAGAAAGTCAAAATCGCGCCGCATGAGACCGCTTCGTTTCTCACCGCGTCGGTCACAACGGAAGCCGTCCAAGTCGAGTAGAAAGACTTTAATCCCACGCCGCCGCGCCAACCTTCGGGCCTCCGAGTTGAGAATCACAATCGATCCAAAGGGCGCATTCGCCTATGGTGTTGTTCTGCCTGATCGTCGCCTTGGTAGCGGGCTGGAGTTGAAGAGGGCTGTCGTGACCGCAGAAAAACAAACAACGATGGCCTGGCGCGTCTACGGCCTGGGCGTGATGGCGCTGGGCACACTCGGCCTGGCCTGGGGAACCTTCATCACGGGGCAGACGGTTCCCAAGGACTTTCCCGACCGCGTCGCTCTGGCCTATGCCGCCGCTGCGTTCATGCTCGTCGCCGGCGCAGCGACAGAGTGGCGCCGGACTGCGGCCTGGGGCTCGGCGGCGCTCACAGCCTACTATGCGCTTATTGTCCTCATCCTGATGAACGCTCGCGTCGTGCTCGCCCATTATGCCGAGTTCGGCACCTACGAAAACCTCGCCGAGCAGCTCGCGATCGCGGCGGGCGGACTGATCGTCTACGCTGCCAGCGCCAAGATCGATGCGGCTCTGGCCGCACGCTTGACGCGCATGGGACAATTGGCATTCGCAGTATGTGCGTTGGTATTCGGCACGGCGCATTTTGTTTATATGAACCTCACGGCCCCGCTGGTCCCCAAATGGCTGCCGCCGACGCAAGTGTTTTGGGCTTATGCAACCGGAGTCGGCCATATCGCGGCCGGCGTTGCGATCCTGACGGGCGTGCAGGCCCGCCTCGCCGCAATCCTGCTGACCGCTATGTACGCGTCCTTCACCCTGCTAGTGCATGGGCCGATGCTACTCGCCGATCCCTCCAGCCATTGGATATGGAGCGAGAACGCCCTCAATCTCGCCCTGATCGGCGTGGCCTGGGTCGTGGCGGATTCGCTCGCGCCGCGGAGGCGTTAGCCGCATGGCGCGTGTCGCTCTAGGTTTGGCTCGTGATGACACGAACTCAGCGAACGAGAAATTGAACGTCATTCCAAATATCTCGCAGGCAATGCAATTTCTGTTTTGGGAGAATTCCGCCTAGATTGAAGGCTGCGATGATTGACTCGGACAAAAGAAGCGAAGCCGCCATTCGGCTTCAGCATCTGGCGACGCGATTGCTGCGGCTGGCGCGCTCTCAGCATGGAAAAGTGGGCGTGGGCAGCGCGCAATATTCCGCTATGGCCGTTCTTTATGATCGCGGGCCCTTGCCCTTGGTGGAGTTGGCCCGCGCAGAGCACGTCACGCATCCAACCATGAGCAGGGTCGTCGCAGGCCTGATCAAAATGGGAGCCGCGAAACGCTTGAGCGACGCCACCGACCGGCGGCTGCACCGCGTGGCCCTGACCGCCAACGGTCGGGCGCTTTACCAGCGAGCATCCGCCAAGCGGATCGCGGTCATCGCCGCAATCCTCGGCCAATTGAAACCGGAAACCGTGACGGAAGTGCTTGATGCCGTTACCCGAACCATAGGCCCGCTTGAGAAGGCACTGCGACCAAATTGAGCACTCAAAAAGTGTAACCTATTGGTACGCACATATCCGTAGCTATGCTACATATATCGCTGTGAGGCACTCGAAGCGAGGTTCACATGCGGCGAATATGGGTTGCGGGCGCGGCGGCCGTCGCGCTGTTTGGTGGGCTCTATTTCATCAACGCCTCTTGGCTCGCGCCGGCTCGCTACGGCAAGCCGGCGTTGCTCGCTAATCGTGGCGTTGCGCAGCACTTCTCGCATGTGGGTCTGACGGACAGTTCATGCACCGCGCGCAAGATATTTCCTCCGACCCACGACTATCTTGAGAACACCATCCGCTCGATCCGCGAGACCTTCGGCCTCGGCGCCGATATCGTCGAACTGCAAATTCATCCCACGACCGACGGCCAATTTGCCGTCTTCCATGATTGGACGCTGGAGTGCCGGACCAACGGTCATGGCGTCACACGCGAGCAATCCATGGTGTATCTGAAGACGCTCGATATCGGGTACGGCTATACGGCGGATGGTGGAAAAACCTATCCCTTCCGAGGCAAAGGCGTCGGTCAGATGCCGTCGCTGGATGAAGTGTTTGCTGCGTTTCCCGGCAAACGTTTCGTCCTGATGACAAAAAGCAATAGCGCGAGCGAAGGAGAGAAACTCGCGGCACGGTTGGCACGGCTCTCTGTCGGAGAGCGCCGTCGAATTTTGATCTTCAGCGGCGGACCGCGACCCGCTGCAGTTATCCGCACTCGACTTCCCGATATGCGCGTGCTGGACGCGGCTACGCTCAAGTCCTGTCTGTTGGGTTATGCCGCCCTCGGTTGGGCGGGCTATGTGCCGGCCTCGTGCCACCACAGCGTCATCCTTGTGCCAGCGAACTACACATGGCTGCTCCCTGGTTGGCCGAACCGATTCCTCGAACGGATGGACAAGGTAGATGCTCCGGTATTTTTGGCCGGACCACTCCAGGAGGGTGACGCGTTGAGCGGCATCGATACGCCAGAGCAATTGCGCGCACTTCCGCCCGGCTTCACGGGCGGCATCTGGACCTACAATGTTGAGACCATCGCCCCGCTGTTGCGCGGCCGATCAGTGATCTCGCGGTAACGATTTGATCAAACTGTGTCAGGAGCGCTGCAACGGCGCACCGATGTCTGTAGCGTCTATCTATCGACGAGCGACAAATAAACCAGCGTCTGGTTCATCAGGACATGGGCCAATTCGCCAAACGTGGCCGGCCCCGGCATGGGGATATATTGCTCGCCTTCCAATTGGCCATACAGGTAGTTGAGTATGCAGTTGCAGGAAAAAGCCGGCGAGATATTCAGTTTCTCAATGGCTCCTATCAGGGCTGCGCGATAATCGGGAAGCGGATCCGCCTGGCGATAGACGCGGTTTCTCATAACCGGCGCATAGAATTTGACGGTCCTGCTTTCGCTGTCGATGGCCTGAAAGCTCACATTGAGCGCCACACCCGAAAACTCGGTGACCAAGGGCAATTTCACATCCAGCGCTTTTTGCACCGCATAGTCATAGAAGTCGGCCGTCTCGCCGTTAATCGTGCACTCTTTCACCGAAAAGCTATGTTGTGGGAAAACGATTTCGTCACCGGACCCGGGCTTAAACAAGTTCACGATGCCGATCTTTGCGGCCTTGTTGCTGGCTAGCCTGGCATGCATGACGGCCATACAATTGTCGCTGACTTCTCCCGACATACCGTCGAAGACCTTCGGTGTTATCTTTCCGAGATCGTCCAAATGGATACCCGCGATCCAGCCGATGATCGGGTATTCGAAGATTCCCGGGATGCTGCTTGCCGTCAAAGCGTAGGTGGTATGGATGTCGCTCATGCCGGGGGCGATGACGACCGAGAATCCGTGGCGTGGCGCTTCAGAGGTGATGGCCGGAATATGGCCGATGTCGATCAATTGCGTACTCGCGTGCGTCACATCGTCGGGAAATTGGGTGACCAGCACTTTTTGCCTCTCCACAACGCCTCCCTTGGTCGTGATGAAGTAGGGGATTGTGCCTCCGATCCATGTTCCACGGTGAAGAAGCCGCAGAGCCGATTCATCTCCGGCGAAAAGCAGCTTTTTACCCGCATCGATCAACGCATTCGCTGCCGCAACGTCGACGAGGTCGTTCAAGGCAGACTCCCCTATTCATTGGGCGGTGGCGGAAAGTACCCGCCAATGAGGATACGACGCATTCGGAATCGTCGGCATGATGTCACCCTTCGGTTGAGTCGGCAATCGTGCGAGAGCGCCGCACACAATCGTCGAAACTCGGATTCAGTCGCAGTGTTGTCCGATGGTGTATCGCCGATCGTGGGCGAGCGGCGGTTTGGCCACGCATTAAGGAATGCGGCTCGCTTCGCTGACCTAGGCAATTGATCGAGAAAGCCAGTTTTCGGAATGATCTCAATTACAATAGCGCCGCACTTTTGGCATCGTGAATGTACCCCCGGTCTTAGTGCAAAAACGGATCCATCGGACGGCGTTGGATCGGCAAGGAAGGGTCTGCTGCGGCCATTTGCGAAACTGCGACTATGAAGAACGGGCTTGACTTGATATTTTCTCAAGAGTACTAGGCGCCCCCTCGCGGACATGGTGTCACGCGAGCGAATGTGAGTTGAGCGATGCAACACGCAATGAAACGCTTTGCGCAACTGTCGAATGGCTATCGGCCAATCGATGGCGCAGGCGCGGCTCATGGAGGCGGTCTCGCATAATGCGAACCGGCATCTGTCGTTTGACAGACCCTCCCGAGCCGCCGCTCCGGAGGGTTTTTTGTTTTCACATCCTCCCGCGCCGCGCGCTCCTATCGCAGTCCGGCATTTGCCGGAACGGGGGACCCGGACCCCGGCTTGCGTCATGCAGGCAAAGCGCGGGGCCTGCCGGAGGGAACGGCGCGGGCGTAAGCTCGCGGTCCACCGATGGCGGGGCGAACCTAAGAGTTCGCTTCGGCGGCGCGCCATAGTCCAGAGCGCCGCGACGTATTGGATTTTTGCCGCTATTTGCGGCGCCGAATTCCAGGTGGTGATGAGGACCGGATACTTCGCTGTAAACGAACCTCCCTTGATGGGGGGATCCGCCTCGACTGTTCCCCTGGATAGTTTTCCGATCGCTGCGTGCAGTAAGGCCGGCTTGCCGGCCGAAGCTGCGAAGCAGCGTCGATTGTTCGTAGATCGCTGTGAGCGGTTAGGCCGGCTTGCCGGCCGATGCTGCGAAGCAGCGTCGATTGTTTGGTGTGCCAGGCATGGCGTTGATGTTGGAGGTGGAAGTCCTCTTCAGGCCCTGATGACGGGAACTGATAGCGGAAGGCAACTGCGTCGTCGCGAGGCGGGGTGGGGAGGAAGCTGGAAGCAAAGCTCGGAGTTGACGAACAGAAACCGGATACGAGGCCGGTGCGGTGGGGTAACTCGGCCATGGACGGGGAAGCCCAATAGTCATTCGGACACGCGCATTGGTAAATCCGGCGGCGACCGAGCGAAGGATCAACGTCTTACCCTGGGAGATCTCTTTGTCTCTCCGGCGATCGGAGTAGGGCGACGGCAACGTCGTCCAATGGATGGGGAGAAGTCAGCAGAGGCCATAATAGTCCGGGCAACTGGATGAAGGGCCGAATTCGACAATCAAGGAGCAGGTTCAACCCACTCGATAGATGCCCAACAGCAGCAAGGAAGTGACGCTCTCCGATGGAAAGGTTACTTCGCCACGGCATTACCGGCGAAAGCGGAACTGGGTCTGGTGCGCGTGTGGAGCGGATCAGCATCTACGGCGTTGGTCGAATACCGAGCCTTGGCGGCGCTTCTTTTCCGCAACGCTCCGCATTGTCGGAAACCGCCGCGGTACGCTGAGTATGCCAGGTGGTGTGGGAGGGGGGGCTCGCAAGAGCTCCTCCTACCCGATTAGATCGCTGTGACGCGGTTAGGCTGGCTTGCCGGCCGAAGCTGCCAAGCAGCTTAATAGTTCGTAGATCGCTGTAACGCGGTTAGGCTGGCTTGCCGGCCGAAGCTGCGAAGCAGCGTAGGCTGGTGGTGAAGAGCTCTGTTACTTCGCTCAGGTGAAGGCCGGCGGTTCGATTCCGCTCTGCGACGAGCAATCGTCGCAGTAGCTCAGTGGGAGAGCGTCATCGCCTCGCAAGAGGCAGTACAGAACTCGATTGTTCCCCGGCGCTTCATTCCTTCGCACGATCCGTGGTGAAGATTGCTGTTACTTCGTCTGATAAACGAGAGGTCGCGGGTTCGAATCCCGCCGGGTGTTGTATGCACCCGTAGCTCAGAGGATAGAGCACTGCCGGAATCGGGGGTGAACCCGAAACCGGGTCTCAGCATCGCTTGTTCCCGGAGCGTGTGAAGGTATCAAAAGCCAGTGGTGAAGTTGTCTGTTTCTTCGGGAGCCGGAAAGCGAAGCGTTGCTCGCGCGCCGGCAGTGCGAAAGCACGGACCAGACGACGGCCGTTCCCTGGCGTTTCTTTTCCGTCAATGTGTGTAAACTGGCCGAAAGGGGGTGTTCCATGGCCAAACTCAACAAGCTTCTGCGGGTTTTCACCCATGAAGGCGCGAAAGGCAGGCGCTTCACGCCCGAGATGGAGCTGAAGCGTACCCTGATGAACTGCCTTCTGTGGGAAGATCAGTTCTATGTCGACGGCGTCACGCTGGCCGAGCGTATGAAGGGCCTGGTGCCCGAGGTCGAACCGGCGCGGGTGGCCGCGCTTGCCATCGAAGCGCGCGAGGTCATGAAGCTGCGCCATGCGCCGCTTCTGATCGTGCGCGAGATGGCACGGCATGAGAAGCATCGCATGCTCGTCGCCGAAACGCTGGAGCGTGTCATCCAGCGGCCGGACGAGATGACCGAGTTGCTGGCCATCTATTGGGCCGACGCGCTCGGCGCGATGCAGCAACGCAAGAAGCAGCCAGTTTCTGCGCAGATCAAAAAGGGTCTGGCGCGGGCGTTGACCAAGTTCGATGCCTATCAGCTTGCCAAATACGACCGCGACGGCGCGGTGCGGATCAGGGACGTGTTGTTTCTCGTCCATGCCAAGCCGAAGGATGCCGCTCAGGAAAAGGTTTGGAAGCAGCTTGTCGATGGCACGTTGGCTTCGCCCGACACCTGGGAGGTTTCGCTCTCGGGCGGAAAGAACAGGCGCGAGACGTTCGAGCGCTTGATCGCCGGCAAGAAGCTTGGCGGGCTCGCACTCCTGCGCAATCTGCGTCTTATGCAGAACGCGGGCGTCGAGCGCGCCACGATCGCGGGAGCGATTGCCGCGATGCGGACGGATCGTATCCTGCCGTATCGTTTCATCGCTGCGGCGCGATATGCGCCGGATTTCGAGCCGGAGCTCGAATCCGCGATGCTGAAATCGATCACCGGGCATGCGCGGCTGAACGGCCGCACCACGCTTCTGATCGACGTTTCGGGGTCGATGTTCTACCCGCTCTCCGCGCAATCGGAGATGACGCGGGCGGAAGCGGCATGCGGCCTTGCCGTTCTGGCGCGCGAGGTTTGCGACGAGGTGGAGATCTACACGTTCTCGCAAGAGACCGTGAAAGTTCCGCCGCGCCGCGGCTTCGCGCTTCGCGATGCGATCGTAAACTCTCAGCCGCATGGCAACACCATGCTGGGGGCCGCGGTCGGCAAGGTCGACGCGAAGGGCAGGCGGCTCATCGTCTTCACCGACGAGCAGTCGCATGAACTCGGTGCCGTCGCCGAAGGGCACGGGCTACATCATCAATGTGGCCTCGTACCAGCACGGCGTCAGCACCGACGCCTGGCGGCGTGTCGACGGTTTCTCCGAAGCCGTTGTCGCGTGGATCGCCGCGCAGGAAACCGCGCTTCACTGAAGCAGGAAGTGACCGGGCGAAGGCCCGGTCACTTTCTATCCATTCATCAACCAACTTGGAACGGGCGGCTGCCCGCCCGAACGCAGAGCGTCACGCCATTTTTAAACGCCAGCTATCGCATGGCGAACTCAAGGCGCATGGGCTGGAGAATAGGCTCAGTCACTGAGAAAGTGGCAACACGAAGGAATGTGTCATGCACAATATTATTCAGGGGGGTGGAGCGCCGATCAAGGCGTGGACCAATGGCGTGCCGGTAGAGGATGCCGCGCGGCAACAATTGGTCAACCTCGCGTCGCTCCCGTTCATTCATCAGCACATCGCCGTCATGCCCGACGTTCATTACGGCATCGGCGCAACGGTGGGCAGCGTCATTCCCACCAAGGGGGCGATCATTCCCGCCGCCGTCGGCGTGGATATCGGATGCGGCATGGCGGCGATGCGGACTTCGCTGACGGCAAATGAATTGCCCGATAGCCTGGCGACAATCCGCAGCGACATCGAGCGCGCGGTTCCCCATGGCGGCGTTGGGCCGGGGGCCGGCTGGAAGGGCAAGGCTGGCGGAATTCCCAACTCCATCATGGCGCGGTGGCGTTCTCTCGAAGATCGTTTCAAGGCGATCTGCGCGCGCGAGCCGCGCTTCGAAAAGGAGAACTCGCTCATCCATCTTGGTTCGCTGGGAAGCGGCAACCACTTCATTGAGGTGTGTCTCGACGAAGAACAGCGCGTCTGGGCGATGTTGCATTCCGGTTCGCGCGGGATCGGAAACGCCATCGGCCGCTACTACATCGAAACGGCGCGCGAGATGCTTGTTCGGCGCAACCTGCATATTCCGGACAAGGACCTCGCCTGGCTTGTCGAAGGAGAACCGGAGTTCGACGCCTATGTGGAGACCATGCACTGGGCACAAGACTTTGCTTCGGAAAACCGCAAGGTCATGATGGAGCGGGTGCTGCGGGTATTGCGCGAAACGCTGCCTGGCTTCACAACGGACAAAGAAGCCGTGAACTGCCATCACAATTACGTCGCGCGCGAAACTCATTTCGATGCGAATGTATGGGTGACGCGAAAGGGCGCCGTGCGGGCGCGTGAAGGCGATCTGGGGATCGTTCCGGGCTCGATGGGGGCACGCTCCTATATCGTGCGCGGAAAGGGCAACGCGGACTCGTTCCACTCGTGCTCACACGGGGCGGGCCGCGCCATGTCGCGTTCGGAAGCCAAGCGGCGCTTTACGGTAGCGGATCACGAGAAGGCGACGGCCGGCGTCGAGTGCCGCAAGGACGCCGGTGTGATTGACGAAACCCCGATGGCCTACAAGGACATCGACGCCGTCATGGCCGCACAGTCCGATCTGGTGGAGATTGTGCATACGCTCCGCCAAGTCGTCTGCGTGAAGGGCTGAACTGGGCGCCAGGGGAATTGTCCTCTGGCAGCCGGCAATTCGCGCTATCCCGGAAAACGAAGCCCCCCCATCCTCAATTTCTTGAAGGGTGAGGGGGCAGGCAGAACACCAAAACACACGCGAAACCTCAGGGGTGAGGAAGACGTGCCAACAAACCGCCGATCTCGTCCTTGTGACCTGCCTCAAGACGCGCTTGCGCGCTCTGCTTAAGGTCGGCCCTGACGCGATCGAGACTGCTCAAGATCGCGCCGCGAAAATCGCCGGCAAAACTCAGCCCGTCCGTACAGACAGCTTCTTGGCCTTCA
Source organism: uncultured Alphaproteobacteria bacterium (assembly GCA_963766355.1). GTDB lineage: Bacteria > Pseudomonadota > Alphaproteobacteria > Micropepsales > Micropepsaceae > Rhizomicrobium. The sequence goes on along the minus strand of CAVXZV010000013.1, from coordinate 78,391 downwards.
CAGTTCTTTCCGGATACGAAAGCCGGTGTCCAGCCGGCGATTTTCGGGAGGGGGAGCCCCGTCGCACCCGGCCTGCCGTAGCCCAGATCGGGTTCGTGCGGCATAAATACCGCAACGACGGCGATCCAAAAGGCGGCACGCAAGAGCATGTAAGACCTTTGCTTGACTGCACGAGAGCAATCTAAGCGCGGTACTTTGCTACGGCCTGAAAGGAATCGGTAAAGTTTGATACGAGCTAGTTAATTTGCGCTTTTGCTCCGATCAGTAAGAACGCGGGGTTTTGCGATCGGTTCTGTCTCAATTCAAGAAAATCGAAAATTCGGCACGTTGTTTAGCCGCCGTTGATTCAAATTCGAGACAAAGCCCCACTAGCCCGGAATTCCGAGGGAAATTTGCCGTTTCGAGCCTGCTCGCCCGCCAGGAAGCCAGTCCTGGGTTCAATGGGGCAAAAGGACGACCACCTGCTTGCCCCGATAGAAAATTACTTTGTCGGGATTGCCGGTGATTTCCCCTCCTGTGCCATGGCCCGTCTTCACCAGGACGACATCAAAGGTCCGCGTCTTTAGCATGCCGGGGAAATGGCCTTTGCGCGGTCCGATGATGAGACGATGTTTGGCATCGTCCCAGCGGAAATCGATCGTCGCATAGACACCCTTCTCGTAGTCGTAGTTATCGTTTTCGTCCTCATAGAGCGTGAAGCTGCCATTAGCGCCTTTGTAGATACGCAACTCCAAGGGATCGGCCGGTTTTTCCGTGGCATATTGGATATCGGGGCCCATCGGCACGATGGAGCCCGCTTTGATCATCAGCGGAATCTTGTCGATGGGCGCATCCGCAACGATGAGCCGCCCTGCGGCAAGCGTCTCGCCCGTCCAGAAATCGGTCCACGAAGTTCCGGCCGGCAGATAAACCGTCAGCGTTTTGTCCCGTGGCGGCGTGGGCAGGGCTTCGCGCGCGTGGATTTGGGGCGTCTTCCAATACATCTGCGCACGGAACGCGCCCAGCACGGCGTTCGAGGTTTCGAACGCGAAGGCGTATTCTTTTCCCGCCACCAACTCCACCGGAACGGTGTAGGACGCCATGGAGTCGTAATTGTGCGGCAATTCCTTGCCGTCCAGATAGACGCGCCGCGGTCCGAAGCTCTTCATGTTGAAGCGGTAGGTGCCGCTTTGCGGCACAACCAATTTGCCTTCCCAGCGCATCGAGAATTTGGGACCGGTGATGAAGCCGGGCCAGCCCGTGTACCAGAACAAATCGATTGTCGGCTCGACGGCTTCGTGGCAAAGATTTTTGAACTGATCGTCGCAATAATATTTGGCGGTTAAGCCCGGCTTGCCGTCATTGGTTTTGAAATTCTCCGGCCCGATCAGGACGCTGTCTTCCGGCGGGCGATGATACATATATTGGGTCACCGGCGAGACCATGATCGCGGGCCCGAACATATATTGATCGCTGATCGCATAGGTATTGCGGTCGCGTCCGAAATCCATCGGCAAACCGCGCATGATCGAAGAACCGTTATGGGTAACCTGCCAGCCCAGCGAATAGATGTAGGGCATCAGCCGGTAGCGCAGCTTATCGAACTTCACCAGCGTGTCGCTGTAATCGCCAAACTCCCAAATCTCGCGTGGCGTTTCCGAGCCATGCGAGCGGAAAATCGGCGCGAAGCTGCCGAATTGGAACATCCGCGTGTAGAGTTCCTGATACGCAGGATCCTTGCCGCCATTGGAGAACACGCCGCCCTGGCAACCCAGCGAATAAGCGCCGATGTCGAAGGTCCAATAAGGAATGCCCGCCATGCTGTGATTGATCCCGGCGGGAATCTGTTTGGCATAGACATCCCAATCGGCGCCGATATCGCCCGACCAGGTCGTTGCCGCAGCGCGCTGCTGGCCGGCAAAAGTCGAGCGCGTGAGAATGTAAACGCGCTTGCGGTCGGTATCTTTGCGTTGGCTCTTGTACACCGCATCGGTAATCGCCAGCGAATAGGGATTGAGGTATCGCGCGAAAGAGCCGAGATGATTGTTCTCGACCTTCTTCATTTCAAACTCTTCGGATTCCTTCGTCAGTGCATTGACGATGTCCGGTTCGGTCGAGTCCATCCACCAGGCATCGATGCCTTTCGAGAACAGCCCGGTCTTGGCGTATTGCCAATAAAGGTCCGTGGCCGCCGGATTATAGGCGTCGAAATACTTAAAGCCCGCCCAGCCCACCGGCGAATACAGGAAGCCGTGACTGTCCATGTCCTTATAGATGGGCGCGGCCGGTCCAAGACCCGCCCAGATCGAAATCATCACATGAAAATGTTCCTGGTGCAGGATGTCGATCATCTCCTTGGGTCGCGGATATTTCAATTCGTCGAAATACATACCGCCCCAAGTATCGTTGCCGCCCCAATACGCCCAATCTTGCACGATATTGTCGATTGGGATTCGCCGTTTGCGGTATTCCTGCGCGATGCCGAGCAGTTCATCGCGCGTGGCATAATGCTCCTTGCTCTGCCAATAGCCGTAAGCCCATTTGCCGTACATCGGTGCTTGACCGGTGATCTGGCGATAGCCCGCGATGGCCTGATCCATCGAAGGACCGGCTAGGAAATAATAATCGATATTGTCGGCCACCTCCGACCATAGCGAAGTCGATTCGGCGTTATCGGTGAAAATCGTCTTGGAATAATTGTCCCAAAAGAGTCCGTATCCAGCCGTCGACACCAGCATCGGTGTGACGGCTTCGGTGTTGGACTGCACCAGCTTCACCGCATGTCCGCGATAATTCATGATACCGGATTGGTGTTGTCCGAGTCCGTATACCCCTTCCTCGCGCGTCAGCTTGAAAATCTGCTGGACACTGAACGCGGTTTTCTCTTTGTCGATTGGCGAAGGAACGAAGGTGGGGGCGCCTTGCTCTTCCAGCAGTGTATGGTTGCTGCTGTCGAGATAGCGGATCGTTCCGTCGCTCTTGTTCAGCTGCAATTTGAGTGTCGCGGATTCCAGTGTGATGGTCGTGACGTTTTCCTGAACCCGCACGGGCATTTTCGGTAAAGTCTTTTGAATGACGGCGAGGCTGATCTTCTCGGGCGTTCCGCCGGCCGGCCATTTGACGACGCGTACGATGCCGGGCCCATAGAACTGCACTTTCACATTCAGATTGCCGGTCGCCAATTGCACGCCGTTGGGGACGCGCCGGACATTCGCAGACAGCGGCCGCGTAAATTTTGCTGCGGAAGAATGGCCTCGGCAAAGGCCCGGCACGGCGGTCGCAGCAAGGGCGCAACAAAGGGCTACGGTCCATAGTGAGAAGGCAGAGAGTTTCATTTTTCCAAATTTCCTTCTGCGGGTGGCGCGCTCATTGCCTTTCTATCCCAACTGAGATGCTTTGGGTGCCTATTACTCTATTTTCGCGGCGATCTTCTTCGATGCGATTGTGTGGTCGATATCCAATGAGGCGTCGCCGCCGGCAAATTTCAGAGTGATCGCCAGGGCCGCACATCGCCCGGGACATGAAATTTGCAGGCAAAGGTCTTGTCGTCGAGCCAAGGGACTTTGTTGGCGATTTGGAACGGCACAAAATCGTGCGGCAATTCGCCGTCATCGGCAGCGTGCGCGAATACTTTGTCTCATTCACGGGGCGCGGATCGTCGCCCGATTCGCGCCTCGGGCACGCGAAGCGGGCAACAGACGCACCAGAAAGAGCATTTTGTATTTGACAAGAATAGAATGACATGTCATTCTATTCTTGAAATTGGGAGATATACCATGGTCAGAAAGAAATGGACGTATCTCGGCAAATGCTACGCCGGGCTGATGTTGATGTGTCTTGTCGCGTTTTTTTCTTCCGCGATACGCGCTGAGGCGCAAGCTTTGGACGTTTCGCCGGCGCTTATGGTGCAGATCAAATGCAAGCCCGGCATGGCGGACCAGTGGCAAGCCGACTTCGAGAAAGAGATCGTGCCTTCGATTCAGGAAGCGATTTCGAAGGGCGACGGTTTCACGCGGTTCTCCTATTACGAAGCGGCGCTGCCGTCTCAGTTTGATTTTGTATTGGTTTACGAATCCAAAAGTTTCGGCGGGCTCGACGCGAAGCGGCCATTTCCACACTACGCGGCACTTTATCGCCGTGTGGGGCCGGCCCGTGCGCAACAAATTCTAAGTGAGATGGGGTCTTGGGAACAGGAAACCAAGATAACTCTCGTCCGCGCGCACCATGGTCAGCCGTGACATCCGTTCTGGCCACAGGTGCCGGCGGCTTAATCGGGGCACGCGTCGCCGAAGTTACTCGGAACGCCGGCTACGCAGTGATCCGCATCCATCGCAAAGCGCCACCCGCCGCAGATGTTTTGGAGCGCGATCTGCGGCTTCCTTTGGAAAACGTTCCGCCTTGCGATTGGGTCTTTCATCTTGCCGGCGGTTATGCGGGCGGCGGAAGGCGCGCCTTGAGGCGAACGGATATTCGGATCGCCCACAACCTCGTGCAGTGGGGCACAAAACATCGCGTGAAGAATTGGGTCTTTGCCAGTGCGGCGGAAGTGTATGGCGCGTTGGACGGCTTGGGCACGGAAGACGCGCCAACGAGTCCCGTCATCCCGTACGGAGAAATCAAGCTGACAATCGAAGGACTTCTCACGCGAATGGTCGGAGAGATGCCAGGGTGCCGGTTGGTGATTCTAAGAATTGGCGAAGTGTATGGAAGGGAAAGCCGCCTGCTCCGCGAACTGGCCGCGCGGCTCCAGCGAGGGCTGTGTCCTTGGCCCGGATCGGGCCGCGTTCCAGTGAGTTTTGTTCATGTCGACGATGTCGCGCAGGCATTTTTGCGTGCCGCCCAACGCGCGCCGCAAGCCGTCTCTATATACAATGTGGCCGACGATGAACCGGCGACGTGGCGCGGCTTTGTCGGTACTGCCGCGGAATTTCTGGGCACGCGTCCGCCGATTTTCCTGCCTCGCTCTCTCGTCAATGGTTACGCGCTCGGTCACCAGCTCATGAATTGGATCGCCGGCCGGGAGCCCGTCCTGACCGGTCATGCTTTGCGGCTTCTAACGACACCAAAGGCTTTGTCGAATCGAAAAATCGTACAAGATCTGGGCTTCATGCCGCGCTTCCCGAATATACGCTCCGGTTTAGAGGACACACTTCATGGCCTATCGCACGACACCGAAAATGGCACAGCGCAAAGAAGCGAACCGCGCGCATTTGCTTGACATCGCTATTAAGCTTTTCGGCAAGCACGGTTATCACGCGACGACCGTTCCGATGATCGTCAAGGCCTCCGGCGGCTCGACGGGAAGCTTCTACTTTTATTTCCGCAACAAGGAGGATGTCTTTGCGGCGGCGCTGGAGGAGTTCGGCAAGAAAATCGCCGATACGCTAAGCGCTGCGATTGATGCGGCCGGAGAAAAGCCGCACCAGCGGATGAGAGCGGCTGTGGAACGGCTGGTTTTGTTCATGGCCGAGAATCCCGATGAGGCGCGCATCTTGATTGTAGAGACTTCCGGGCTCGGCGCGCGCCTGCAAAAAATCCGCAGAGCGATTGTCGACAGCCATTCGCGTTCGGTGGAACTGGCGCTGTCGCTGCTGCGCTCGCCGCCGCCAAATGCGGAGGTCATTGCGCGCTGCTGGGTGGGGGGCGTGTATGAAACCGTTTTCCATTGGCTCGAGCAGCCCGCGGCCAAGCGGCCGCCCGCCGAATTGGTCGCCGGCGCCGTCGCCGAGTTCAATTTGCGCGGAGTCGGCGCGCTCTGACGCCGCGCAATAGATTAGGAGGAGCAAAATGGCAAACTTTCCGGCAAATCTGTGTTTCGGATTCGCGTGGGTCGCCTTCGCGCTCGCGGTTGGCGTTCATGTGGCCGATGAGGCGGCTCATGATTTCCTCTCGGTATACAATCCAACGATTCGCGCTATTCGCACGAGACTGCCATTTCTGCCGCTGCCGACCTTCAGTTTTCCGGCCTGGATCGGCGGACTAACGGCGGGGATCGTTTTGTTGCTGCTCCTTTCGCCGCTCGCCTTCGGAGGCGACATTCGCCTGCGCATCATCGCGTGGCCCTTGGCCATCATCATTGGGATCGGCAACGCTTTGCTGCACTTTGCCGGGTCGGCCTATTGCCGCCGTTGGATGCCTGGGGTTTACAGCGCGCCCATCTTGATGATCGCAGCTGTGTGCTTGCTCACGGCTGCGTCCCGCTAAAATCGAAGGTCCGCGACATAATCTGCCGGAGTCGCCGTTAGCGTTGCGGGCTGATTGGTGATCCTTATATTTCCTCATTTTGGCCCCGATCGCGGCGGTCCGCATGCCGTGGACGGTGGCCGGTCATTATCGGGTGAATGTCATCTTCGGAGGGCAAGCACATGCCTAAGCATTTCTGGCTGATGCCGTTCTTGCTGTTTGGGCTGACCAGTGCGGCTATCGGTCAAACCAGTGGCCTGCCAGGGGCGGAATGGCAGCAATTGACATCGCCGGAACAAGCGGGCTGGTCGGCAGAAAAACTGGCGAAGGTGCAGGCCTATGTCGACGAGATAGGCTCGACATCGGCGATGATTGTCCAGCACGGCGTGGTGGTTGCCGCTTGGGGCGATGTTGCACACCGCTCCAATCTCCATTCCGCCCGCAAAAGTCTGTTGAACGCGCTCATCGGTATCGCCGTGGCACAAGGAAAGATCAATCTCGACGATACGCTCGCCAAACTCGGTATCGACGACAAGCCGCCTTCGCTCAGCGATGTGGAAAAGACGGCGACCGTGCGCGAGCTGCTGGAGGCGCGTTCCGGCATTTATCATGTCGCGGCCTATGAGACCAACGGCATGCAGGAGCAGAGGCCACAGCGCGGCTCCCATGCTCCGGGCGAATTCTGGTACTACAACAATTGGGATTTCAACACACTCGGCTTCATCTATGAGCACGCGACGGATCAAAAAATTTTCGACGCCTTTTATCTTGAGATCGCGCAGCCAATCGGCATGCAGGATTTCCGCGCGCGCGACGGAAAATATATCACCATTGAAGATTCACGATTTGCAGCCTACGTCTTCGACATGAGCGCGCGCGACTTTGCACGCTTCGCCTTGCTTTATCTTCACGGTGGCCGCTGGAACAATGTCCAAGTGGTTCCGCAGGATTGGGTGAAAGCCAGCACGCCGCCATATTCGGATGCGCCATCCGGAGGCTATGGCTATTTGTGGTGGACGGGAGATTCCGCTAGCGGCAACCCTCAGTCCATGATTTTTCCGCGCGGAAGCTTCTGGGCCGAGGGCCATCTCGGACAATACGCGGTCGTGGTGCCATCGCGCGATCTGGTCATCGTCAACCGGCTGGACGGCAAAATGACCAAGAGCAAAATCAGCAAGCGCCAGATCGCCCATCTGGTGCAATTGGTGGTAGCCGCCGCACCGTCCGATTAATAAAGGGGCTTTGTTTATCGCTGCGAGGCTGACATGTCCGACCGCGGATTCCGTTCTAGCCAATAGATTGTATCGGATTGTCGCGGATGTCGAATTCCCGACGAACGACGCTTTCCAGTGCCGCAAATGCGCTGGTCGACCCTTCTGCCTGATCGCCGCAGCGTTCGCAGCGAGAGAAGCTGTTAAGGTCCGCGTGCGAGGCTGTAGGTGCACGACCAAGAACGAGGACGCTTAACTTTGAATGCGACCCAAAATGCCAAGCCGGCTGCTCCCATAGCGGGCGCGAACGCGGCGGCGATCGGCACCAACACGCCGCTGCTTGCCGCATTGTCGCTGCGCAGCGACAACATCGCGATTGGACCGGTTCTCCCCAATGATACCGCAACGCTGTTCCTGTGGCTGAACGATGTCGAATCGGCGAACTTGGACTTGGCGTTTCGTCCCGTGGACTGGATGAGCTATAATGCTTGGCTGACGGACTTTACCGGCAATCCTTCGCAAGTGCTGTTTGCTATCCGGCACGTTTCTCACGCAAAAATCATTGGTTTCGTCGTGCTCAAAAGTATCCAGCCGGTTCATCGTTGGGCCGAGCTCGGTGTGCGCATCGGACAAGTTGCGGATCGCGGCAAGGGATATGGGACCGAAGCCACCAAACTGGCCGTCAAATACGCCTGGAACCATCTCAATCTGAACCGGGTTCAACTCAGCGTATTCGCCCATAACAGCCGCGCTATCAGAGCCTACACGGCGGCCGGATTTGAGATCGAAGGCGTACAACGGCAAGCAGCCTTCATTAACGGCGAGTGGGTGGACCAGGTGCTAATGGGGATCCTGCGGACGCCGCAACCGACCGTTCCGCGGGCGCGAAAACGGAACGCGGCAGCGCGTGCTTAGCAAAATCGCTTGTTGAAATCATGCAGTCCAATATGGGGCTCTCGAGTCCGCAAGTTCTCCGGGAGTCACAAGCTCTCGCCCCTAAATCCCCTGATGCAGAATTCCATTGTTGCAAACATATACCCTGCGTTCGCCGTGTTGCCCTATCACCGTATAGCGTGTGTGATTGGCTATGCGGACGCCCTGGCCGCCGCCGGCAGGAATGAGTACGCAATCGGCGGCATTGCCGTTGCTTGTTGTCGGCCCGCCCGGTGTCTTATTTATCAGGAGACGGGCCATCGGGTCATACCCAGCCGGCACATTGCCAGCCACGGTCGCACTCGCCAAGAGAAGCGAGGCGCCGACAAACGCGATCATGCAAGCAAAACGACTCATGCACCCAGTCTACTACTGTGCAATGAACAGAGCGAACGGCTCAGTTTTTCAGTGCGGAATTGGGTGCGAATCCCCGACCTCAGGAACCCGCCGCCGGCAGCGTTACAGTGGCCGTGAAGCCTTTGCCGGCCGCGCTTTGCAGCCTGAGCGTGCCAGCATGGCATTCGCAAAGGGCTTTTACCAGAGTCAGCCCGAGGCCCGCACCGGCCGAATGATCGGCCGTGCCGCGCCCGCCTTGTTCGAAGGGTTGCAGAATGCGTTCCAGATCTTCGGTCGCGACTCCGGGGCCATTGTCGGAAACGCAGAATATTATCTTGTCCTTGTCGCGCGACACGGAGAGGCGGATCTCGCCGCCCGCTTGCGTGAAGTTGACGGCGTTCTCGATCAAATGATGCGCCATCGCGGTAAACGCATTCTCGTCGGCATCGACATGAAGGCCCACCGGGCAAGCATCCGCATCGATGGTAATCTGTTTGTCGGCGGCGCGTTCTTCGAAAGCGTCTTTGGCGAGCCACAGCATCGAACCGGCGTCGAGTCTGGTGGGGCGTAGCTCGTAACGCCCGGCGGACAATTTCGTCAGGTCGAGAATCTGGTTGATCAAGCGGAGCAGATTCCTGCCGCCCTGATGGATCAGTCCGGCATATTCCTTCACCTGGTTGGGATTGGCACGCTCGGCCAAGCTGCCGAGCAGATCGGAGAACCCGATGATCGCGTTGAGCGGCGTCTTGAGCTCGTGACTCATCGTACGCAGCAGTGTCGTCTTGGTGGTGTCGACGGCTGCCGTGGTCTGATCGAGCTTGTTCGAAAGATCGGCGAGGTAATTTGCCTGGCGGCTTCTTTCCTCCTGCGATTTGGCCAATGCGCGGCGCGTGCGGTCGAGCGCATGGGTCTGTTCGGCCAAGGCATTCTCGGCACGGCGATGATCGGTGATGTCGGTGAGCACGACGGCGCGCCCCCCATCGTCCGTGGCGCGATCGCGCATCAGATAGGCGGTGCCCGATAAGGTCTCCACCGTCATCGCGCCTGCCGGCACGGTGTGGATTTTCGACCGGCGTTCCATCCAGGCCTCCGGGCCATCGGACATGACGAAGGGCCCGCGCCGTTTCAGCCCCTCCATCAAATCCGGGAACGATCGGCCGGCGAGCGTTTCGGGCGTTTCTTTGCCGTGAAACGCGGCATATTCGTCGTTGCACAGCACCAAGATGTCGTTGCGGTCGAAAAAGGCGAAGGCATCGGCAGACAGCGATATGGCGTTCTGCAAGCGGCCAAAGGCGTGGCGCGCCGCCGTGGCGTCGCTCCACAAGGCGATCCAGCCGCCGCTCTTGGTGCGTCGCCCTTTGATCTCGATGATCCGGCCGTCGGCCAGCGGCAGATCGCGGGGTTGATATTCGCCGTCGAGGAATTGCTTGCGGCGCAGCGCGACGAATTCTTCGACATTCGCCAGCATCAGGGGATCGACGATTTCGCCTCTGTCGATTTCCAACCGGATCAGATCTTCATAGGACATCCCCGTCAGATCGGCGCGCGGCGGCAGCGAGCGGAACATGTGAGAGAAATGCTCGTTGGCGAAAACCAGCTTCTCGTTTGCATCGAAAACCGTGATGGCGACGCGCAAGCAATGCAATGCTTGCAGGACGGACGGCATAACCGCCTCGTCCAGGCTTTCGCATTCCTGCAAAGGCCATCGTGCCAAATTCACGCGTTAATGCTCATAAAACTCGCGCCGGCATTTTGCGACGAATGACTTGCAGAATGATTAGGACATGGCGGGAATGGCCCGAATCGCGCCACCATCGTTACCAAAAGATGAATAGGGACCGCCACAAAGGTTGTGAATTAACGAACGAATCTGCGGCGCGTTCAAATTTCGTTAAGGGGTGCACGCCAGGATGCCTGTGCGTGCGAGGCGCTGCCGGTAATGGATATTCACAGAAAAAAAACCATCCCCGCCGAGGCGAATCAGACGGCTCAGCGCCGTTTGTTCGTCGCCGTACAGGCCTGTAAGGCCGCCATCGGCGCTATTCTGTCCTTTGCCTTTATCGGCTTTGTCGGGCGGCCGGACGCTGCCGAAGCGATCGCCTTTGCCGGTTTGGTGGCGCCCGCGGCCCTGGCGCTACTGGCTTTCACCTCCATATCCCTGGCAGTGCTGGAAACGGCGGCACTGGCGGTTTTCGCGGCGTTGATCGGTTATCTGGCGGCGCTTACCGGCGGTATGGTTTCGCCGCTGGTGGTGTGGTTCGCCTTGGTACCGGCGGAAGCGGCGCTGGCGGGCGGACGCCCCGCGGTGTTGCGTGCCGCGCTCGCCAGCTGCGTGGCATTGGCGGCCGTGGCGGGAATCGAGGCGGCCGGCGCGTTGCCGGCGTCGCGTTTGCCGATGCCCGCTTGGGAAATCTATGCGCTGTCGATCTTCGCCGCGATCGTGCAAGCCGCCCTCATCGCCGCCGCCTCGCAAGATCGCCAGCGCGTGGCGGACAAAGCGGCGGCCGATGGCGCCGCCATGTACCGCTTCCTCGCCGACAATGCGATGGATCTGATCACACGCCATTCCTCCGACGGGCGCATCCGTTTCGCCAGCCCCGCCGCGCTGCCGCTGCTCGGCCAAGAGCCCGAATCGCTGATCGGCTTGGCGCCCTCCGCGCTCGTCCATCCCGACGATTTGCAGACGATGCAAGCCGCTTTCATGGAAGCGAGCTATTTCGGCCGCCCGGCGTCGGCCGAACTGCGCCTCAAGCGCGCCGGCGACACCCATGTCTGGGCGGAAATCCGCTGCCGCCCGGTGCCCAAACCCAATGGCGAAGCCGCCGACATTGTCGCGGTCACCCGCGATATTTCCGAGCGCAAGGCTTACGAGCGCGAGCTGATCGAAGCGCGCGATCTCTCCGAACAAGCCAACCGTTCCAAATCGCGCTTCCTCGCCAATATGAGCCACGAGCTGCGCACGCCGCTCAACGCCATCATCGGCTTCTCCGAGGTGATGTCGCATCAAATGTTCGGTCCGTTGGGCGGAGCGCGCTATCTCGAATATTCGGGGCTGATCCACGAATCGGGAAATCATCTGCTCGATTTGATCAACTCGATCCTCGACATGTCGAAGATCGAAGCCGGCAAGTTCGAATTGTCGGAAGAAATTTTCGATCTCAATGCCGTGGCGGAGGCCGCCATCCGCTTCGTCAAACTGCCCGCCGAGCGCGCCGGCGTGGTGTTGAAAACCGCCATCGCAACGGGGGCCTCCTCCATTTTTGCCGACAAGCGCGCCATCAAGCAGATTCTGGTCAATCTTCTGTCCAACGGCGTGAAGTTCACGCCGCGCGGCGGCGAGGTGCGCATCACGGCGGGGCTCGACGCGCAAGGTATCGAAATCGCGGTCGTCGATACCGGTACGGGAATCTCAAAGAAAGACCTCGAACGGCTGGGCAAGCCTTTCGAACAGGTGGAAGGCGAGCATGTGCGCTCCAAAGAGGGCACCGGTCTCGGCCTGGCGCTGGTCAAGGCGTTGGCGGCCATGCATGGCGGCGACGCGGTGCTGGAATCCACGCTCGGCGAAGGCACCGTCGTGCGCGTGCGCCTGCCTTATGCCGCGGTCGACGAAGCGGGCATACGCCTGCCGCCGCGCGACGCCAAAGTCGTTCCGCTGCGCGGCGCGGCGTAAAAAGGCGAATAGTGCATAGAGTTTCTGCCTCCGCGACTTGTCCGCCATAGCCCAAAGGGCGAAGGCGGAAGCGGGAGAAGTGCCGAGCCCCCTGGTCCGCGCGAAGCGTAAGCTCCGCGAGGCGAAGGGGGCCGGGGCCGCCGTAAGAGCCTTGTTTCGTTGCTTACGGTATCTCCCGCTTTTCTAGAACGTGAAATGGCGCAGGAAGCACACCGGGACACAATAACACGACAAAATCGATAGCGCTCCGCACTGTGAATCCGTCAATCTCCACCTGGCCACCGATGATTGGCTCCTCTATCTTCGGTGCCGAGATCACTATTTTGTCAAACACGATGGCAAATTGGCGGAACAGATTCTCCTTGGTCGCCACAGCGAGTTGATGGGCACCGCCCTCGTCGAAAGTCAAAGCCACTATCCCTCGATCATTCTGCGGGTCGGCCGCCCAGCTTGCGGTTTTTAGTCGACATCCATCAACCAGCACCCGCTTTTCGACCAGGAGCGGCGGCTTTGTTTCTCCTTTTCGGCTTTTCTGTTCAAGAAGTTCGTCGTCGGCCGGAATGTTCCCGCGCTGCGCCGCCCCCACGTCGCTCATCTCATCAACCAGGCGAAATGTCAGCTTTGAGGACGGTTCAATGATCTCAAGGAGAACGGATCGATCATGCGAACCATAGACACGAATAGCAATCCGGTCTTCGCCTTGCTGTTCGACGCTGTAGTTTGCGACGTCAAATTTATCAAGACGTCGACGTATGACGTCCTCCGACCGATTGACGAAGTCCTTTCTGACACGGTCTTTGTAAGTATCGGTCATGGTCAACACGATGCGCCCATCGCCAGGTTCGGCGATGTCATACTGACGTGGCGGCTGCAAAGAATGGCCCATCTCGGGATTCAGCGCCGTGATCCATTCCACCGCTTGTGCAAATCGGGAGCTGTCAAGGATGCGCAGCGAAACACCGGTGCCGCTGGCTGAAAGCCCGGTATAGCCGATCTGCGCCTCGCGCAGCGCGCGGCGGATATTGCCAACAGTCGCTTCGGCTTGATCCTTACAGACTTGATCGATGTCGACCTGAAGCAGCACATACAAGCCCGGCTTCTCGGCGCTTTGCGCAGGATCTGCGGAGCAACAGAAGGCGATGAACAGTGCGAGGCCGCCCGCAAGCCGGAAATAACGCAGATGTCGAATGCGCATGTGTTTGCCCTCACGCGATAAAATGGACCCGCGCAATGCTAGACACTCTACTTCAACGCCCAAACCACCGTAACCGTCGCTGAGATCGTCTCTTCGCCGGCTTGCACGATCGTACCCGGAGGAGGTGGCGGCGGTGGAGGCGGCGGAGACGCTAGACTGGCGCGGTAAGCCGTCACGGTGACTGTTTCTGAATCGGCACCGGAATCGGAATGATAACCCTCGCGGATCGAACGCACGGGCCCTAGTTCCGCACCAACCTGGTTGGCATAAGCCAGCGCACGACGCAGGGCATCTTTGCTCGCTTCGGTCCTGGCTTTCTCTTCCAGCGCGGCTCGATCCTTGATTTCGAAATCGATCGTGGCGGATTCGTTGGCACCGTTTTCGATCAAGGCGTCGAGCACGTCGCCGGCACGGCTGAGTTCGCTCAACGTCACGCGCACGCTGTTCGACACTTGATAACCGATCACTTTCGTGGATTGTCCGGTTTTGGGATCGTAAGGCGGATACACCGGCTGGAATTGGATTCTCGAGGTGGCGATCTGCTTGTCGGTGATACCCAGTGCCTTCAATGCGGCGACGACTTTGGCCATAGCCTCGTTGTTGTCGTGCAAGGCATCGCCGGCCGTGCGCGCTTTGGTAACGACCCCGCCCGAAACAATGGCCGTATCGGGCATAGCCGTGACGCTGCCTTGACCTACCATCAGCACATAGCGGTCCGGCGCAATCAGCGGTGTGCCTTCGACGGCCACCGCAAGGGCATGTTTGCTTGCAGCCTGTGCCGGCAACAACAGCGCCAAAACTGCGGCGGCAAGCACAAATCTTCCACGGATGGTCATGACGGCGTTTCCCCTTTTTTCGCCGCCATCATAACAAATTCCAGGCTGTTGCGCTGCGCCACAAAGATGTCATATGTCCGCCATGATCCCCCGTCTGAAAGCCGGAATCTTCGTCCGTTCCTTGATCCGCCGCGCCGAAGTGGCCGGCGCCCAGGCGTATGTGGCACGCAAAGGCTCGGAGGAAGCCGGCGCGGTGTTCCTCAAAATCGCACCGCTCGACGGCACCTGTACCGTTCTCAATCAGGCGCGCTCGGGCGAGGGCGAGTTGATTTGGTCAAAGCCCCTGGGCGGTCCTTGCGACGAGGAAAAGGCGCGCGTCTATCTCGACAAACAGGTCAAATACGATCCCGATCTGTGGATCGTCGAAATCGAAGACCGCGAGGGCCGCGCCTTCGTGGACGAGAAAATCATATAGGCGAATAGGGAGTGGCGAATAGGGGAAGACTCTGCTCTATTCGCTATTCGCTATTCGCTATTCGCTACTCGCTACTCGCTACTCGCTACTCGCTACTCGCTATTCGCTCCCAATCATGCTCACTTCTTACAACCGCATTGCCGGTCAGAAACTGAGCCGCCTCGAAGCGTTGAGCGACGGCGTTTTTTCCATCGCCATGACGCTCTTGGTTCTCGACCTGCATGTTCCCGCCACTGCTGCAATACATAACGAGCGCGATCTTTGGCATGCGTTGATGACACTCGGCCCAAGCTTCGCCGCCTATCTGATGAGCTTTTTGACGCTGGGTATTTTCTGGGTCGGACAGCAGACGCAGCACGACCATCTGGAAAGAAGCGACCGCGCTTACGCTTGGATCAATATTGCGTTTCTGATGGCCGTTTCGCTGGTGCCGTTCTCTACCGCCTTCCTCGCGGCCTTCATCACCTATCGCTTGGCGCTTCTGCTCTATTGGACAAATCTCTTGATACTCGGCGTGTTGGTCGGCGGGGCGCTCTATCGGGCGCGCCACTTCGACTTGATCAAGAAAGACACACCGCCCGAATTTCAAACCGCTTTCATACGGCGTGTGGTCAGCGCCCAGCTGTTATATGCCTTGGGCGCGGCGCTTTGCGTTTTCTCCAACTACTGGAGCATCGGCTTTATCGTGGCCGTGCAATTGATTTACGCCATCGCCCCGCGGGTCAGACCATTTACCTGGATGTGAGCAGCCGATCATGTCAGATTTGGGCAATGAAGATGACGTGAACGAAATTACTTCGGAACCAAAGGGGCCATGGGACGTGTTTCTCGCCGGCAACAACACACTGACGCTTGTTTTTTTCGGTATCTGCCTGGGTACCGCGATCTATGCGGGCTACATACGGCATTGGGCTAGGCACATCGCCTACAGTCAGGCCACGCCGGAACAGCGATTTCTGATATGGGTCGCGGGTTTGGCTCTGCTGTTCAGCTGCCTGTGCGTTCCCGACAAGCAGTTCGGTTTTTCGGCACGCGGCTTTAGGATCGGAAGCGTTGATTTTGACGGATGGCGTGGACACGCCATTCTGCTTGGGACGGCGGCGGCTTGGGTCGCGATCCTCCTTATGGCGCGAAATGCCCTGGGCTAGCGGCTGTTCTTGAGTTTTTCTGAGGACCTGCTACTTCCCCGTTCACTATGCCCCTCGCCAAAGAAGCCGCCCGCCGCCGCACCTTCGCGATCATCTCGCATCCCGACGCCGGCAAGACCACGCTGACCGAGCATCTTCTGCTGCTCGGCGGCGCCATTCACGAAGCCGGCCGCGTCAAGGCGCGCGGCGAGGCGCGGCGCGCCAAATCCGATTGGATGAAGATCGAGCAAGAGCGCGGTATCTCGGTAACCTCCGCGGTAATGACCTTCGAATATCACGACGCGGTGTTCAATCTGCTGGACACGCCGGGCCATGAAGATTTCTCGGAAGACACTTATCGCACGCTCACCGCCGCCGACAGCGCTGTGATGGTAATCGACGCGGCCAAAGGCATTGAAAGCCAAACGCGCAAGCTGTTCGAAGTCTGCCGGCTGCGCGATATTCCGATCATGACCTTCGTCAACAAAATGGACCGCGAGACGCGCGATGCCTTCGAATTGCTGGACGAGATTTCCGATCAACTCCAATTGAATGTCGCGCCGATGACCTGGCCGGCCGGCCAAGGCCTCAACTTCAAAGGCGTCTACGATCTATACAGCGATGAGTTCGCCTTGTTCGGCGGGAATGAGCGTATCGGCCCCAACGCTTTGGCGGCGCATTTGCCCGAGGACATCAAAGACAAACTCGACGAGGATGTGGAACTGGCGCGCGGCGGCCTATCGCGATTCGATCCCGCCGCCTATCGCGAAGGGCATTTGTCGCCGGTGTTCTTCGGCTCGGCGCTGAAGAATTTCGGCGTGCGCGATCTGCTTACTGCGCTGGCCGAAAATGCACCCAGCCCGCGCCCGCAAGCCGCCAAGGACCGCGAAGTCAAACCCTCCGATCCCGAAGTTTCCGGTTTCGTCTTCAAGGTCCAAGCCAACATGGACCCCAATCATCGCGACCGCGTGGCGTTTCTACGCCTGGCTTCGGGCCGCTTTCGCCGCAACATGAAGCTCACCCAATCGGGCACCGGCAAGGTGATCGGCGTGCACAATCCGATTCTGTTTTTCGCCAAAGAACGCGAGACGGTGGATGAAGCCTATCCCGGCGATATCATCGGCATTCCCAATCATGGCGTCTTGCGCGTCGGCGACACCTTGTCGGAATCGGGCAGCATCGTCTTCACAGGCATTCCCAATTTTGCGCCGGAAATCCTGCGCCGCGTGCGGCTCTCCGATCCCATGAAACAGAAACATCTGGCGCGGGCGCTGACCAGTCTCGCCGAAGAAGGCGTGACGCAAGTGTTCCGCCCGGCCATCGGCTCTTATTGGATCGTCGGCGTGGTCGGCCCCTTGCAGCTCGATGTTCTGAAATCGCGGCTGCGCGACGAATACGGTCTCGAGGCCGAACTGGAAGCGGCGCCTTACGATGCCGCGCGCTGGCTCAGTGCCGAGCCCGCCGAGTTGGAAAAATTCGTCGCCGCCAATCGCGGCGGCATGGCCTCGGACCGCGACGAATCTCCGGTGTTCCTCGCCAAGAGCAGTTGGGAACTCAATTACGTTGCCGAAAAATTTCCCAAAGTGAAATTCGCCAAAACCCGCGAACGCAGCGACGTGCAAAGCACGACGTAGCTACTCCGCCGCGTGGGCGTGGCGGGCAGGCGCGGCTTGCGCGCGCCAATGGCGCGTCAGCTTTTCGGCGGCGCGCTGAGGTACCGTGTCGTAAGCCATCAGCCGCATTACTGCGTCGCCGTCGCCGCCTCCTTGCAACAGCGCCAAAGCGGAAAACGCCGCGCGGTCCAAATGCAGGCCTTTGCACAAAACGCTGAGCATCTCGGCCGAACCGTCGGCCAGGATTGTCCGCAGCGTATCCGGCGCGATGCCGAGACCCCGAGCCGCGGTCACCGTGAAGTCGGCGACGCTCGTGTGGCGCGCGATGTCGACCAACGTCGCCATATCGGGCGTCGGCGGGACCGCGGCGTCCGTCGCATCTTCTTCTTCGGTCAACGCATTGCGCGTCAGGATTTCGCGGCGCAACCGCGCCGGCGCGCAAAGGAAAAACTCATTGATCAGATGAAGCGGCAATTCGTCATGACCGCCGATCCGTGGCGCCAGTTTGCTGCGCGTTTCCTCATCGGTTTCGCGCACCGTCAACCCAAACAGCGTGATCACCGGGGCGCGCATCGCTTCAGGGCAATCGGCAGGCCAGTCGAGCACCAGATCGGCAAGCTCGCCGGCCAGGGCTGCGCGCTGCTCCGGGCCTTCGCCGGCCAGTGCTAGCAGATGAAACAAACGTTCTTTGGCCGTCGGCATGGGAATCCTCGCGGCGGCGACACTAGCGAGCGGGCGTTAAGGTTTCGTTCGCGAGCAGTAAATAGGGGAGTAGCGAATAGGGAGTAGCGAATAGATAACCCTTATTCGCTACTTGCTATTTCGCTATTCGCCCCTAGTTCCCAATCTTAACCCAGGTATGGGGAAAGAAACCCTTAAACGCGCGCGCAATGCCGAATAGCTGACAGAAGCAGCGATTATTCGCCGATTTGTGCCCAAGTATCAGGATAGTAGCCGTTGAAATCGGAACGCGCGGCCACCGTATAAGCTCCCATCGAGTCGAAGACGATAAAGTCGCCCGGACCGATTCCGTCAGGCAGCATGCGCGGACGCGGCAGCACGTCCAGCGTATCGCAGCTTGGCCCGTAAACGCGGAATGGCTTCAAGGCACCAGGCAAGGGCAGAGCACGGTTTTTGCTGTCGACCGTAAAGACAGTGACCGGATAGTCCACGTTGAAGCCCGGCATCGTCAGCTCGTCGAAACTGCCGTAGATACCGTCATTGATGTAAAGCCGGTCACCCTTCCGCAATATAACCTGTGTGATCAACGAGAGCCCTTCGGCAACCAGCGCCCGTCCCGGCTCGCATAGGATCGGTAGATCGTCGCGTTCCAGCGTCGCCAAAGATTCGCGAATGGTATCGAAATACCAGTGATAGGGCGGAAGGTCGTAATTGACATCCGGCCCGGGAAATCCGCCGCCTAGATCGAGGGCCGCAATTTCGATTCCGGACAATGCCACCGTGCGCCGCGCCAGTTCGATGGCTTGTGCATAGGAAAAAGGCGAGAGACATTGCGAGCCGACGTGAAAGGTGACGCATGGCGCCGCGCCGAGTTCCGCCACACGCTTAAGCAGGCGAGCCGCTTCTACGGACGAAACGCCGAATTTGCTGGATAACTCCAACAATGCTCCGCCGAATTGCGTTGAGAGCCGAACGAAGATACGCAGTTTTTTGGGATGTTTGGTCTCGGCTATCAGCTTATCCAATTCATAATCGCAATCGACGACATAGTCGGTGATGCCGTATTTCTCGAATGCCGCTTTGGCATGACCCGGCAAACGTACAGGCGCCATGAAATGGCAAATGGCATCGGCGAAACGCGACCTTACTTTTTCGATTTCGCCCAAGGAAGCGGTATCGAAGTGCCGGATTCCGGCGGCGTAAATTTGATCGAGTACGCGCGGATTGGGGTTTGCCTTCACGGCGTAGAGAGCGTCGCCAGGAAAGCCGTCGAGGAAACGTTTCGCCGCGGCTCTGAACCGTTCGGGGAACAAACAATAGACCGGATCGACCGGCTTCAGCGCGCCGATAGCCTTTTCGATCGTTGAAAACTTTTGAATCTCGCTATACCCCGGCGCGTCCATGGGCTTGGTCCCAACAATGCGCGCGCTTCTTGCGGCAAAGCAGGCGGGGGGTCAAGAAAGAAACTCCGCCTCCCAGCGTGTGGGAGGCGGAGTAATGTCTCCGCAAGGGGCAATGCGGAGGCGGGGGGGCTTACTGCGCCGGTGGCGGCGGAGGTATATCGCCCTGCGGCCCGCCATCATGATGCATCATCCGGTCGCCCATGCCGCGCATATGGTCTTGCATGCCGTGCATGCGTTCCATCATGGCATGCATGGCGGCGCGGTCGAGGATGTGTTTCTGCTCGTCGTTCAGTGTCGCATTGAGGGCTTCCAGAGACGGCATCTGGGCTTGCAGATCGGCCAGACGCTCTTTCATTCTTTTCTCGTGCCGCTTTAAGGCGTCGACCAGCGAATGCTCGTGTTCGCCCATCTTCATCTCGGGGCATTCGCCGCTATGCGCTTTGGCGATCGCGAGCATGGAACTTTTCCAGCGGTCGAAGGCCGGCTTCTGCTTGTCGCTGAGTGCGAGTTTGGTCTCGAGATAGGCAAACTCGCCCACGGCATGGGCGTAACGGTCGGCGCACATCTCGGCGCGGTGTTTTTCCATGTCGGCCTTATTGAATTCCATCCGTCCCGCGCGATGATCCCCTTGCTGGCCAGGTGGCGGCGTAGGGGGTGCGTCTTGCGCCAGTGCCGCGGCGCTCAACATCAAGGACGCGAAGATCGGAACGAGTATCCTGGACTGCATCGGAAAACCTTTGGTTTGGAACGTCGCAAGTTTAACGGGGCCCACCGGGCAAACCCGTCTGAGTCCCGCCTGAATAGAACGTAATAATTGTAGCGATTTGTCGAGCCGCAACGCCGCAGTGACGATTTATGTCCGTTTTGCAACGATTTCGCAGGACGCAACCTGTCATCCCAGGCCGGGATTGACGGTACCGGTCGACCGTTGAGAGAAGCTACGAACCCGCCCGCAAATCGCGGATCGTCTTCTTCCCGTCCGCGGATGGTTGATAGACATACCGCATCTCGCCCAAAGCGCGCGCGAACAATTCCGGCGTGATTGCGGCAGGAACCTCGAACGCGTCGATGCCGACACGCGTCATGTACGAAAGTTGGTCGTAAAGGAAGTCGCCGGTGGCGCGAATTTCGCCGCTGAAGCCCAGCCGCGTGCGCAGCATGCGGGCCCAAGAAAATCCGCGCCCGTCGCGGAACTTGGGAAACTCCAGCACGATCAGCGACAGACGCTGCGCGTCCTCGCCTAGCGCGGCGGGCGACTCCTCGGATTTCAACCGCACGCCCAATTTCGTGTTGCGCGCCAGCAGCGCCTTGCGTTCCTTGCGAAAGCGCGTCAGCGAAACCACTACCGGCGCATCGGGCAACACCGCGTCATCGGCCACCGCGGTGAATACGTCTTCGGCATAAGCGCCATTCTTAATGAGCGGCATAAAGCTGCTCCCGATAGGCCATGTTCTTGAACGGCTCCATGCCGACGCGCCGATAGGTATCCAGGAACCGTTCGCCGTTCTGGCGCAGGTTCAGATAAGTCTGCACCACACGTTCCACCGCATCGACGATTTCATGTTCGCCGAAACCCGGCCCCATGATCTCGCCGATGGAGGCATCTTCCGCCCCCGAGCCGCCGAGTTGCAGCTGGTAGAACTCCACGCCTTTCTTATCGACGCCCAGAATGCCGATATGGCCAGCGTGGTGATGGCCGCAGGCATTGATGCAGCCCGAAATCTTGATTTTGCAGTTCGCCGATATCGTGCTGGCGGTCGAGATCGGCAAAGCGTTCGGCGATTTTCTGCGCCACGGGAATGGAGCGCGCATTCGCCAGATCGCAATAATCGAGGCCCGGGCAGGCGATGATGTCGGTGATCAGCCCGGCATTGGGCGTCGCCAGTCCCAATTCTTTCAGCGGCGCGAAGATCGCCGGTAAATCCTTTTGGCGGACATGCGGCAACACAAGATTTTGTTCATGACTGACACGAATTTCGCCGATATCGAAACGGTCCATCAGATCGGCGAGCCCATCCATCTGTTCGGCGCTGCAATCGCCCGGCACGCCGCCGATGGGTTTGAGCGAAATCGTCGCGATGGCGTAACCGGGCGCGCGATGGCGATGGACATTGGTCGTCGTCCAATCCGCAAATTCGTCATCTTGTAGCGCCGCTTCGAACTCCGGCGAATGCTCGTCCAGCGCTTCGAATTCCGGGGGCGCGAAATAGGCGGCAATGCGCGCCAGTTCTTCGGCCGGCAGTTGCAGAGTGCCCGAAGCCTTGATTTCGTCGAATTCGCGCGCCACGCGTTTGCGCATTTCCTCGGGGCCGATCGTGTTGATCAAGATTTTGATGCGCTGTTTGTGGATGTTGTCGCGGCGGCTGTCCTGATTGTAGACGCGCAACACCGCTTCCAGATAAGCCAGGATATCTTCGCGCGCCACGAACTCGGCCATCACATGTGCAATATAAGGCGTGCGTCCCATGCCGCCGCCGGCATGAACGCGATAACCGGTTTCTCCCGCCGCATTCTTCACGATCTCCACAGCCATATCGTGATATTTGAGCGCCGCGCGGTCATGAGGCGTAGCGCCCACCGCGATCTTGAATTTGCGCGCCAGGAATACGAATTCCGGATGCAAGCTCGACCATTGGCGGATGATCTCGCAAAGCGGCCGCGGGTCTTCGATTTCCTCAGGAGTTTGCGCCGGCAAAATGATCAGCGGTGACATTGCGGATGCAATTGCCGCTGGTCTGGATGGCGTGCATTTCGACGCCGGCAAGGTCTTCCAGGATATCGGGAACGTCTGCCAGCTTCGGCCAATTGAATTGCAGGTTCTGGCGCGTCGTGAAATGGCCGTAACATTTGTCGTATTTGCGCGCGATATGCGCCAGCATGCGCAACTGCTTGGCCGACAGCGTGCCGTAAGGCACAGCGACGCGCAGCATATAAGCGTGCAGCTGCAGATAGAGACCGTTCATCAGCCTAAGCGGCTTGAACTGATCTTCGTTCAATTCGCCTTTCAGCCGGCGTTCCACCTGATAGCGGAACTGGCTGACGCGGTCGCGCACGAACGCGGCATCGAACTCGTCATATCGATACATCGTCGTCTCCTGTTCCCGCCCGCGGAGAGACCTTTACCTCCCCTTTGTGGGGAGGTCGGCGAACGAAGTGAGCCGGGTGGGGGGCCGCTGCCGACACAGTCCCCCCACCCGAGGCATCCTCGCTTCGCTCGATGCCTCGACCTCCCCACAAGGAGGAGGTTAAGTCATGCGCCCGCTTCCCTAAGTCCGTCCGTATGGTCGGTCCCGCGGCGCGGATCAATTCGCGTTCTTTCACCGGCGTTATGCCGCCTTCCTCGTCGCGCACATCGAAGAGATAGGGATTGACCACGACATTGCCCGCCACCGATTTCTGCGCCGCTTCCAGCGCCGCTTTGGCATCGGCCTCTGCCGCGAAAACATCGCCGTCGCTGAAGGCCTGAACCCAGCCATCCGCGCGCCAATAGACGACGTCGCCGTCGCGCAGCCGGTTCGCGGTCAACATCTGAAGAGCGGGCGTTGCCATAGAACCTAAGTCACACTTCCGGGGCCGGAAATCAAGACTTTACATACGCGACATGTTATTTCGAATTTAATACATGTCACAAATGTATAAACTGGCATTCTCGAGTTTGCATGCCGCGACCTCCATAGACATGTATTCCATATAATTACATAAAGTACTCTATATTCGATATTGAACGTTCTCATAAACTCCTTATTATTCCTTACGTCATCTAGAAAGCCTGAGACAGACGTCATGATCGATGATTTCTGCACCGTGACCGAAGTCGCCGAACGGCTCAAATTACACCCCAAGACGGTGCTGCAATTCGTGCGCGACGGTCGGCTGCGAGCCACGCGCATCGGCAAGCAATATCGGATTTCCCGCAGCGATCTGGATGCCTTCACCGGCACACAGCCGGTGATCGCACGCCATCGTACGAGCGAAGTCTCGAGCATCGTGCATATCGACGCGATTGGCGCAGAGCAGGCGGGCAAAATCGCCACACATCTTCTGGCTGCGCTGAAAGGGCGTTGCGCGGACGATGCGGTGGCGCGGCTCGACACGATCTATTACGAGGAACAGGCGAAGCTGAAGATCATCATTTCCGGTGGCATAGAAACCACGGCGTATTTGCTCGGCCTTATTCCCGTCCTGACCAAGGCATAGGCCGTGGCGCGCATCTACAAATCGCAAGAGAGCGAACGCCGCCTGATCGAGACGTATCGCGCAAAGCTTTCGTCCTGGCCTGTCTCTTGCCAGCATTTGTATGTACCGACCTCGCAGGGCGAAACCTTTGTGATTGCGAGCGGCGAGAAAACAGCGCCGCCGCTATTGCTGCTGCACGGTGCGGGCGCCAATGCGCTGGCTTGGCTTGCCGATATTGCCGCGTGGTCGGCGCATTTTCGTGTTTATGCGGTCGATCTGATCGGTGAGCCCGGTCTCAGTGCGCCGTCACGCCCACCTTTGACGTCCAGCAAATATGCACACTGGCTGGGCGAGGTTATGGATGCGCTATCGCTGGAGCGCGCGCATTTGCTGGGCGTGTCGCTTGGCGGCTGGTTGGCAATCGATTTTGCCACGCGTTTCCCGCAGCGCGTTTCGCGTCTCGTGCTTCTCTGTCCCGGCGGTGTTGGAACGCAAAGATCGAGTTTTCTCTTCAAAGCGGGTTGGCTGCTGTTGCTCGGCGATCGGGGACGAGACAAGGCCGTGGTCCTGGCGCTGGGACCGGATGCAAAAAAAGCACCGCCCGAAAGCCTGGCTTATGTCCAAGAGGTCTTCAAAGACTTCATCCCGCGCGCCAGCGAGCTGCCGATGTTCTCCGACGCCGCGCTGCAACGGCTCACCATGCCGGTTCTCCTGATTGTTGGTGCCCGCGACGCCATGCTGGACTCGGGCGAGACCGTACGCCGGCTGCTGCGTGCCGCGCCGAAACTCGAGGCACGCACTCTTCCAGACACCGGACATCTTATTCTCGGTCAGACCGATGCGGTCATCGGCTTTCTTCGCGCCGCGTAAGGCCGCTAAGTTTCCGCAATATTTGACATCGCTGTCACGTAGAATATCATTTGTTGCGAATTGGTTTTATTTCGATGATGTTCCGCCGGGTGGCGGTTTGGGCGGGCATGAACGGGCAGATCGCACATTTGATACGGCGGAACTGCCGGATTCCATCGAAACGCGCGAGGCCGCATCATGGCTGACGCGCCCTTTCTCGGTAGCGACGCGAGCGAGGATCAAATATCTCGCCCACCGACAAAGCCGAACTTGGGCGCCAGAGGGTCCCCATGACTGACGAACGCGACAGCGAAAGCATCCACCATGCGGCGCCACAGCATTCGGGCGGTGCCGCTTGGACCGCGATTGGTGCGGCCAGCCGCAAGAAGGCCGATGCCTTCCTCGACGAACAAACCGCGCTGGCTGTGAAACAAGCTGTCCTGACGGACCTCCAAATCGAGGACATGCACAACCAGTCGGAGCTGCGTCATTGGTCGCTGCGGTTCGCCACAATCAGCGCCGTCATGAAATTCGCCTTCGAGATTTCGCTGGCACTTGTCGTCACCGCGATCGCGGTCTGCGTCGGCGCGGCAGTGTGGAATGCGGCGCATGACAACGGCTTGGTGATCGAGTCCTTCGCTGTGCCATCGGATCTCGCCGCCAACGGATTGACCGGCCAGGTCGTCGCAACGCAGCTTCAGGATCGTATTGCCTGGATGCAGGCGCATGCCGATACCATTCGTGCGCCGAACACGTTTCGCAACAATTGGGGCGACGACATCAAGGTGCAGATTCCGGAAACGGGAATCTCCATCGGTGAATTCTATCGCTATCTCGCGGACTGGCTCGGTCACGAAACGCGCATTAGCGGCGAAGTCTGGCGCGCGTCCGGCCAAATTGCCGTGAGCGCGCGCGTCGGCAAAGACGCGGCGCATGTTTTCCGCGGCACCGATCTGGACGCGCTGATCGCCAAAGCGGCCGAGTATGTCTATGCGAAGACGCAGCCTTACCGTTACATCATCTTCCTCGATCAGCAGGGTCATTCGGACCAGGCGCTGCAAGCCCTGCGAACTCTGGCCCTGAACGGCCCTGCCGCGGAGCGGCCCTGGGCCGATTCGCGCTGGGGCTTGGCATTGGGCGAACTGGGAGAATTGAAGGGTGCGTTGGAGAGGCAGCGCATCGCCGCCAGGCTCAACCCGGATTTGCCGCATATTCATGGCAATCTCGCGCAAGCGGAATTGTCCTTCGGACATGAAGAGGCCGGATTGCGCGAAAACCAGCGAGCCCTCGCACTGTTCGAAAGCCCAAATTCCCGGCAACTCGCCGCTTATGCAGTGGCCTCCAATATCCCGTCTACATCGATGATCATTGCCGAAGCGACCGGTGATTTCACGGCCGCGATTTCCGAGGCGCCGCGTATCGAAGCCGCGCCCGACTATTCATATTCGCATCGCTCCGCTCCCCTCATGCTGAGCGCCGACCTCGCGCGCGACCACGATGTCTCGGGTTCCCTGTACGCCGATGGCCAGCCAAACAACGAGTTCACAATCATGCAGGGAAGCACAACTACCGCTTACGCCTGGGATATGCCGCCGCTCCCGAAGCTGATGCGGGCCGTGGCGCTTGACGACTGGCGAGCCGTGCGTGACGATCTGATCGCAACCGACAACTTTCCCGCCTCGAACGGTCCGGCGCTCAAACCACTGCTGCCGGTGCTGACCTGGCCGTGGCTTGCCTATGCCGAGGCAAAGCTCGGAGATTTTAGCACGGCGCATTCCTTGATCGATGCGACACTGGCCGATTGCGACTTGTGCCTAAGGATGCGCGGCAACATCGATTCCGCCGAGAGAAACTGGCGCGGCGCGGCGTATTGGTTTGCCCGCGCGGTGAAACACGCACCGTCGATCCCGTTCGCCTACGCCGATTGGGGGGCGATGTTGTTGGCAAAAGGCGATTTCGACGGCGCCATCGCGAAATTCTCGGCGGCGCACGTGAAAGGCCCACATTTCGCAGACCCGCTGGAGATGTGGGGCGAAGCGTTGATCGCGAAAAACCGTTCCGATCTCGCGCTCGCAAAATTCGAAGAGGCGAACCATTACGCCCCAAATTGGGGCCGGCTGCATCTCAAATGGGGCGAAGCGCTATTTTGGCTCCGGCGCACCGACGAAGCGCAGCAGCAATTCGCACGCGCCACGCACCTCGATCTCTCTGCCCATGATCGGATGGAATTGAACAAAGCTGTGCAACATGGCTGAAGCCGCGCCGACGAAGCAGCTCAAATTCCTGGATGTCACGTTTTTCGCTATTGTCGCGACCATCGGCATTCGCTGGCTTCCGGTCGCCGCGGCGCTCGGCCCTGCTTCGCTGCCGATGTGGCTGTTGGCGCTCTTCACCTTTTACATTCCGCTGTCGGTCGCGACCGTCGAACTCACCTCGCGCTTTAAAGGCGGCGGTAGCCTCTATGGCTGGACGCGCGACGGGCTGGGGCCGCTTTCGGGCTTCATCTGCGGCTGGTTCTATTGGCTCAGTCTGCTGCCCTATTTCGCGGGCATTATCTATTTCTTGTGCGGCATCATCCTATCCGCAGTCGGCGCCGATACGCATAACACCACGCTGTATCTTCTAACCTCCATCTTGATGGCCTGTGCGGCGACCGCGATACAGCTTTTCGGTCTGCGCTTCGTCAAATGGCTTCCCAATATCGGCGCGGGCGGCAGCTGGCTGATCTTTTTCCTCATTATATTCGCTGCCGGCGTTCTGGTTTGTCGCGGTGCCAGCGCCACGGATTTTACCGGCGCGTCCTATGTCCCGCGGTTCAATTTCGACACGGCAATCCTGTGGGGCACAATTGTGTTCGGTTTTGGCGGATCGGAATCGGTGGCTTTTCTGCGCCACGACATCAAAGGCGGGACGCGCACAATCCTGATGGCGCTGACCGCATTGGGGTTCGCGATGGCGATAATCTACATGGTAGGCACCGCCGCAATGCTGGTGATCCTGCCGCAAGCGGATCTGACGCGTCTCTCCGGTCTGACCGACGCGCTCAACGCCGCATTCTCCCGCGTGGGTTATCCGTCATTCGCGCTCTTGGCCGTCGCGGCTCTTGCGCTGTCGCAGTTCGGCGGGCTCGCTGCCTGGTTCGGCATCGGTGCGCGCCTGCCGGTGGAGGCGGGTCTCGACAGCTTCCTGCCGCCGGCATTTGCTCAGCGCAACGCGAAGACCGGTGCGCCGGTGGCGGCGATCCTGCTGCAAGGTGGCTGCACGCTGGTAATGGTGGTCCTCAGTCAGGCGGGCGAGGGGGCTGCCGCGGCCTACGACTTCCTCGTCGCGATGAGCGTGCTGACCTACACAATTCCCTATGTCTTCGTCTTCGCGGTTTACTTGTTGCATAAGCGCTGGCCCGAGGTTGCGGATGTTTGGCGCCCGCCCGGTGGTGCGCGCACAAGCCTTGTGCTGGGGGCTATCGGCATGGTGGCGACAGTGATTGCTATCGCCTGCACATTGGTACCGAGCAACGCCGATCTGCATCCGCTTGCGAGTTTCTTCAAGATTGTGATTTCGACATTCGTTATGCTCGCGATCGGAATTCTGCTCTATTGGCTGGGAACGCGCCGCCGCAAAGCCGTACGGTCGGCGGTCGCCTAATCGGGAGCACAGACAATGACCATTGCGGAATGGACGATACTCGGAGCGGTGTTGCTCTATTTGCTGACGGTCGCGCCTGCCAAAGCGTTCGGTTACAAAACTTTCGACAACGCCAATCCGCGCGATCCCGCGTTTTATAAGTCGGGATTGCGCGCCCGTGCGCTTGGCGCGCATCTCAATGGGATCGAGACCTTTCCGTTTTTTGCCGCGGCGGTCTTGCTGGCGGAGTTCCGCAGCCAGAATCAGCATTGGATCGATCTCTTGGCCGTCGCGTTTCTGGCGATCCGCTTCGCTTATGTTCTGGCATATTTGGGCAACCGCCCCACCTTGCGGACGCTGTTGTGGAATCTCGGTTTTGCGGTGAATGTCGCGATCTTCTTGATGCCATGGTGGTGGCCGCTTTATGGCAGCCATTTGCCGGGCGTCAGATGAAAATCGTCAGCTCTGTTTCTTTAGCGCGCTTTCATGCCATTTGTGCAGCAGGGCATATTCCAGCGCCGACAATGCGGCGAAGATCGCGATGCCGAACAGCGCCAACAATCCCAACGCGGCGAACATCTTGGCGATCTCCAGATTGCGCATTGCTTGGGTGATGGTCCAGCCCAGCCCCGTGTCGGTGCCTGTTCCCGCGACAAACTCGGCGACGATCACGCCGATCAGCGACAAGCCGCCGGAGACCTTCAGGGCGCCCAGCAGATAGGGCAGCGCACTGGGCAATTGCAGGCGCCACAAAATCTGCCAGCGGCTGGCGCCGTACAGCCGGAACAAATCTGTCAGATTGCTGTCGGCCGAACGCAAACCGATAGTGGTGTTGGCCAGGATGGGAAAAAAGGCGACGATCCATGCGATGATGAGCAGCGCCAGATCGATGCGGTCGAAGCCGACCAGAATGACGATCAGCGGCGCGATGGCTACCACCGGCGTCACTTGCAACGCAACGGCGTAAGGGTAGAGCGCCATCTCGACGACGCGGCTTTGTGCGAAGACGACGGCCCAGAACACCCCCGACACGGCGGCGACGACAAACGCCAAAACGACGATGCGCAAAGTCACCCATAACGCCGACAGCAGCTCCGGCAAGTTCGCGGTGAATGCCGCCCACACATCGCTCGGTGCCGGCAACAGATAGACCGGCACTTGATAGAAGCGCACCAGCCCCTGCCACGTCGCCAACACCGCAACGCCCAGCGCGAAGGGAATGAGATATTTGAGAAACGCGCTCATGCCGCCTTCGCTTTCAGCGCGTCGGAAATCCGCCGCGCCGCATCCGAGAATTCTGGCGTTAGGCGATAGCTCTCCTCGCGTGCCATTGGCTGTTTCAGTGCGATCTCGGCGGCGATGCGGCCAGGTCGCGGGCTCATCACTGCCACGCGGCTCGAGAGATAGGCGCTTTCGTAAACACTATGGGTGACGAAGATCACCGTCAGCCCGTCTTCGCGCCACAATTTCAGAAGATCGTCGTTGAGCGCTTGCCGCGCCAGTTCGTCCAGCGCTGCAAACGGTTCGTCCATCAACAGCAATTTGGGTTTGGCCGCCATGGCGCGCGCAATAGAGACGCGCATCTTCATGCCGCCCGAAAGCTCGCGCGGATAGGCGAGCTCGAAGCCGTTCATCCCGACGCGCGCCAGCGCCTGCGCGGCCCGCGCTTCGGCTTCGCCGCGCGCCACGCCTTCCAGATCGAGCGCCAACCGCGCGTTGCCGAGCACATTGGCCCACGGCATCAGCGTCGATTCCTGGAAAACGAACGCGGTTTCCGGTTTGCCGTTTGCGAAGGTCACCGTACCGCGGCTCGGTGCGATCAATCCGGCAATCAGCCTGAGCACCGTCGATTTTCCGCAACCCGATGGGCCAACCAAGGTCAGGAATTCGCCTTCCGCCACGTCGAGGTCAACAGCCTCCAACGCCTCGGTCCCGGAGGAAAAAGTTTTGGAAACGGAGGACAGGGAAAGAAGATGCGCCATCACTTTCACCTCCCCCCTTGTGGGGAGGTCGGCGAACGAAGTGAGCCGGGTGGGGGTCGGTCGTCCCGTTGCTTAAGATGTCGAAGTATCTGTTCCATCACGCCGTCGATATTATCGAGCACATCCGTATTCCAGAAACGCACAGTTCGATATCCTTAAGTCGCCAGAAACCGGTCTCGGCGTACATCATGTGCATGCCGCGCTGGTTCGTTGTGTTGTCCTCCATCGAGTTCGATGGCCAACCGCGCCTGATGCTCCACGAAATCCAAAATGTATCCGTTAAAAGGAGCCTGTCGGCGGAAATGAAATCCATATGCATTTAGCTCACGTAGCTTCCACCACAGTCGCTTTTCCACACCTGTCGCATCACGGCGCAAACGGCGCGCTTGTGCAATTTTTTCTCGTCCAGCGGGTTTGAACATGCTCGGACCCCCACCCGGAGCGCGTCCTTCGCTGTCGCTCAGGACCGCTCCGACCTCCCCACAGAGGGGGAGGTTAGCCTACTGAAAATTTTGCGGTGCATCGCGCATGAAGCTGATGTCGAAGGCTTTCTGACAAGGCAGCGCCTTGTCGTACAAGCCTTCGGCGATGCTCGAGGCGCAAATATTTTTCCAGCGCGGCGGCGTCATGGCGCCGATGCCGAACGTCTTGGCGTCTCCCGACATCACGATGCCATAGCTCTTCATTTTGCCGATCGCTTGCGCGATCAGCGCGTCGCTCATTTCCGGATTGTCCTTTTTGATCAACGCATTGGCGGGCCGCGCATCGCCGGTAAGATATTCCTGCCAACCTTCGCGCGTCGCATTGTAAAAGCCCTGCACCGCATCGCGCTTTTTGTCGATCCATTTTTGCGGCACGAGCACCAGATTGGAATAGACCGCATAGCCATTGTCGGCCAGCAGGAAGATTTGCGGCGCGAAATGCGCCTGGGTCTGCACCGTGTAAGGCTCGCTGGTGAGATAACCTTCCTGTACCGCATTGGGATCGACGAGGAATGGTGCCAGATTGAAGGTATATTTGCGGATCTGCGAATCCTCAAAACCGTATTTCGCTTTGAGCCACGGCCACATCGCGGTGATCGAGGTGTCCGAAATCATGATCGGCTTGCCGCGAAGATCCGCCAGTTTCTTCACATCGGCGCGCGGATGGGTCATCAGGATGGTGGGGTCTTTCTGAAACACCGCCATCACGGCGCGCACCGGCACGCCCGCTTTCACCAAGTTGAGCGCCACGAAACTGTTCGAGCCGATCGCGAAATCCGCAGCTCCGCCGGCCAAGAGCTGCGGCACGTTCACGCTCGGGCCGCCTTCGCGGATGCGCACATCGAGCCCGTATTTCTTGTAGTAGCCCAGCGCCAGCGCCTCATAAAATCCGCCATGCTCCGCTTGCGCCTTCCAATCGGTGACGAAGACGATCTTGGTGAGGGGCGGGGCTGCCAAGGCGGGTGCCGCAAACGCCAGTGCAGCAGCAAACAAGAACAGTCGCTTCATCGACGAGCCCCCAATTAGTTCGGTGTCATGGCGCATTCGCGGACACGATCTCTAATTTATATCAGCTCTTCAAATTGTACACCTCGCATGTCGCTTTCCGCCTGGCGGCATCGATCTCGGCGAAGCGGGATTCGTCGTTGATGAGGGTACGAAAGAGCACCAGGCCTTTTGCTGTTGGCGATGGAATCCAGTGCGGCGGTTCCAATTGATCGGAGGCCAATCCGGCGCGAAAGATAACGAATTCGACCTTACCCTCATACTCGGGTTGTCGCTGGAAGGCTTTTCCAAGATTACGGTAGTTTATTTCCGCATCTTTCGCCTGCCGGTCGTTCTCGACAAAAATATTGTTGGTATCGGCGTCGAACACCGACACGGACCAATAAGTTCCCGGCGGCACCTCCGCCTGGACGCGCAGATCGCCTTTCGATAGATCGAACGGACAGATCGAATAGAGCAGGTCCGGGCTCGGCCGCACGACGACGCGGGAATGTTCGTCGGCGCGCGCAACATGGCGCACCACATTGTAAACGCCGTCCCGGACGATTTTCCGCATCGTTTGTGCCATGATGAAATGTGGCAGCATGAACACCGTTGCGGCATGTACGAAAAGTGCGACGACAATGGCCGCCGCAAAATAAATTCCGTTGCGCGCCAGGAATGTTTTCATCGACAGCCCCGCTTGATGATTGCGGGCAACAGGGCATGAGCCGGGTCGGCTGCTACGCTCGCGGCGGGATTGTAGAGCCGCAACGTCAAGCTGAACGGTTTGTCGTTCACCGGAATCCAACTGACGCTGTTTTCATCGCGCGATATGAAGATGACGAATTTGTCGTTGGCGCCTCGCGCCACGGAATACTTGGACACCGAATAGCGGTGCGCCCGATTGGGGATCAGAAAATCGTCTTGACCATAGGCCGTGATGCTCCACCAGCGCGCCGCAGGATCGCGGCCCCAAACGATGTAATCGCAATTGCCGCGCAAACGTTCGCCGCCGCTGTCGCGCGACGCATTGTAATAGATCGTCTCGCCGCGGTTCAGCGCCAGCAAGCCGTGTACGGCGACGTAAGCGCGAAGATAAGGCCCACTCTGCGCGCTGCCCACCGCGAGCGAGGTCGCCCACGGCCCGTTTCGTACCGTGCCGAAATGGGCGAGGAAAACGCTGGCCCAAGTCAGTGCCAGCCCCGCCGCGATTTCGGCAATCACTGCCACCAGACTCTTTAAAACGGTATGCATCTTGAATTGCCGGTTCACTGCGACGGATTCATAGCATAATTTCTCCTCCCTCGAGCCCTGCTACGCCAAGTCTTCGCCGGACTGATCGCCAATCCGTCGAAGCCTTAGCGAAGACGGATGGAGGGGTTACGCTAGTTACTATCGGTATCGGAATCCGGTTTGGCGTCGTCGCGCTTCTTGTCGTCGCCCGAGCCAAACAGCCAGTTGAGGAAACCTCCCACGCCGGTCCGGCCTTGCTGCTGTTGTTGACGTTGCGCTTGTTCCGCCGGTGTCGCATTCGACGCTTCGTCGTCTGCCGTGACGGAAGGGCCGCCCGACGCCATCAAGGTCTGGTCTTCCGGCGCGCCCGGCGGCGAGCGGTCGAGCGGCAGCGGCGGATAACCGCGTTCCGCGGCTGTCATCACATCGCGCCAAATGGTGGCGGGAAGGCTGCCGCCCGTCACCCCGCGCATCGGCGAGGAATCGTCATTGCCCACCCACACGCCGGCCACGTAATCGGTGGTGAAGCCGACAAACCAGGCGTCGTGATAATCCTGCGTCGTGCCGGTCTTCCCTGCCGCCTCGCGGCCCCACAGTGAAGCTCCGCGCCCGGTGCCTTCGGTCATCACGCCGAACATCATGGCAACGAGATCTTTGTTCACATGCTCGGCGATGATGCGGTTCTCGTCCGGCGCGGTCCGTTTGTAGAGAACCTGGCCCGACGGCGAATCCACTTCGGTCACCATGTAAGGCGTGACTTTCAATCCGCCCGATGCGAAAGCGGCATAAGCGCCGGTCAATTCCAGCGGCGTCACTTCGCTGGTGCCGAGCGCCAGCGATGCATTGGCTTCGAGCTTCGAAGTGATGCCGCAACGTTTGGCCGCTTCCACAACCGCATCCAACCCGATCTCTTGCGCCAGATTGGCGGTGATGGTGTTGACCGAATGCGCCAGCGCATCGGCCAGCGTCAGTGTGCCGTAAGCGCGGCCGCCGAAATTGGTCGGCGTCCAGCCATTGATGTTGACCGGCGTGTCGTCGCGCACATCCCAAGGCGTCAAACCCGCTTCCAGTGCTGCGAGATAGACGAACGGCTTGAACGCAGATCCGGGCTGGCGATGGGCTTGGGTGGCGCGGTTAAAAGTGCTTTCGTCGTAATCGGCGCCGCCGATCATCGCCGACACCGCGCCGTCCGGCTTCATCACCACGACCGCCGCTTCGCTGGCATGGGCTTTGATGCCGGCTTTGCCTTTGATGATTTTCAGCGCCGCTTCGCGCGCCGCTTCTTGGATGCGCGGCTCCAGCGTGGTGTGCACCAGAAGATCGCCGGACAGCTCGGCGCCTTTGGCCGAGGCGCGCTCGCGCGCTTCGTCGGCGGCGGTGTCGAGGAAGAAATTGCGCGCATCCACGACCGCGCGGTCCGCCACGATGGCGGGGTGTGCTTTTGCGTCGTCGGCTTGCTCTTGGCTGATCGCGCCCGTTTCCACCATCGCGCCGAGCACCACATTGGCGCGCTCTTGAGCGCGCGGCAGATCGCGCCGCGGCGAGAACACGGAAGGCGCGCGGGTCAGTGTCGCCAGCATCGCCGCTTGCGACAGCGTCAATTGCGTCGCCGATTTTCCGAAATAGACATGCGCCGCGCCGTCGACGCCGTAAGAACCGGAACCCAGATAGATGCGGTTGAGATAAAGTTCCAGGATCTGTTTTTTCGACAGCGATTTTTCCAGCGCCGCCGCATCCATCATGTCGGTCAGCTTGCGCGAAACATTCCGCCCGGAATCGGTGAAGACGATTTTGGCGGTTTGCTGCGTGATGGTCGAACCGCCTGCCACCCAGCGCCGCGCCTTGAGATCGGTCCACAGCGCACGCAACAGGCCTTGTGGGTCGATGCCGTGATGCGAATAGAAACGCCGGTCTTCCATGGCGATGAAGGCAGCGGGCAGATAAGGCGGCATCTGCTCCAGCGTCAGCCGCTCGCCGACGATGGCGCCGCGATGGCCGGCGATCTCGCCTTTGGCGTCGAGGAAGGTGAAGGCCACGGGCCGGTTCACCGCGTAAAGGTCTTGCGTCAGATTGAGCGGCGGCGCGAGCAGCGCCAGCACAGAGGGCAACAGCCAAACCGCAATCACCAGCGCGGCCATGACGCTGGCCGCCCAGATGCCGATACGCTTCAGCCTTCGCTGGCGGTCGATGATCCAACCGCCCAAACGGTCGATCCAGCTCAGCACGAGTTCGATTAACGCTCGCAGATAGTCGCCCATAAGCGCGCTAGGTGACTGATATTTGGGACGGTTTCAAGGCGCTGAGCGTTAACGATGGGAAAGGTAGGGTGGGGACGGGAAATGTGGCGCCCCCTCACCCTGCCCTCTCCCCCTGCGGGGGAGAGGGGAAGTTGCGGTTAAGACTTTGCATAATCCTTCCCTCGCCCCCGTAGGGGGAGAGGTCGCGAGCGACAGCGAGCGGGTGAGGGGGGACTATTTCCCGTGAATGACCTTCAGGATGTGACCGTCTTTTGCAGAAAGCGCGACGAGCGCCACGCCGCCCACGTATGAATGGGCGACGGCGCAGTGCAGCGTTCCGTTGACGATCCATATGTCTCCCTGACGTTTGGCCGTAAGGGGTTCTTCATCGCGTATTGTCCGCTCCCCATAAATAGGAATCAGCACAGCACGGGCAATTGTTGTTGCGGTGTTTTCGTCCGGCACGAAACCCTTTGGCGGAACATAACCGCCCTCTGTCAGAGAGCCTGGGCCAATCGATATCTGCGCAAAAGCATGCGGAACTGCAAATGCGAGTGTCAGTCCCAGGAGAGCTGCAATCATCCTCATTTGCCGCATTCCTATCCGGTTATGCGCCGACGATGTTATCGCCTTAGCGCCACGTCCTCCATCGCACTTTGCAACCCGAACTCACTCGCAAAGATTCGTCAAAAATATCGCGAGATCCGCCGAATCCGCACACCTGACTTACCATTTCAGTTAAATCCTTATTATTCCGTCCGTGACTCTCTAACGCTGCGGAGCCTCACCTTGTGCATTCGGGCCGCGCTCGTGGTATCGCGGTGCTATGAGCGAAGCACTTCCCGAAGTCTCCGGTTTCGCGTTCGCCATCGATGTGGCCGAAAAAAAGGTCTCTGCCGCCACCGAAGCACGAATGGTCGCGGAGCTAATCATCTCGCATGAGGTCGTACGCCGTTGGCTTTTGTCTTGTGCGATGCCCGACGCATTGTCCCAGCACGGCAAATAACCGGGACGCTTAGCAGATCCAGATGCGAAACTGGCACGACAAGTCCGGATCGGACGGATGGGCCGATCTGGGCACTTCGTGCTCTGTTTCCTCGGCGCGAGGAAT
The DNA here is from genome assembly GCA_963766355.1 of uncultured Alphaproteobacteria bacterium. Taxonomy (GTDB): domain Bacteria; phylum Pseudomonadota; class Alphaproteobacteria; order Micropepsales; family Micropepsaceae; genus Rhizomicrobium. Next base: position 42,128 of record CAVXZV010000013.1, on the reverse strand, counting down.
CGCCGCATTTGCCGCTTTGTGGCGGCGCCTTCGCCTTTGAACGATGAAAGTCTTGGAAAAATTGCCGCGCGCTTCGGCATGGCGGCAGGCCCTCATTCCCTCTATGATTGTGATGGCCTGCAAATGGGCCGCGTTGGGGGGCGTTATAATGTCCATGAAGTCCGTGCTCGCGGCGGCGCTGCTGCTGACCGCCGTTGTATCGTTGGCGCCCGCCATCGCAGACGAAGTGACCGATCAGCACAATATCTGCGCCCAAACCACCGGCGATATTGCGCGCGAGGCCTGCGATTGGGTTATCAAATCCGGCAAGGTCACGGGCGCCGATCTGGCGGAGGCTTATTTCCACCGCGGTGAGTTATTTTCGGATTTGGATCAATTCGACAGCGCCATAGCGGACTTCACCCAGGCGATCGCCTTGAAACCCGATTACGGCTTTGCCTATGACGATCGCGGTGCTGCATACCGCCAAACCAAACAATACGACAAAGCACTGAAGGATTTCGACCGGGCGGTAGAGCTCACGCACGACGATACTTTTGCCCTGCTCAACCGCGGCATAACCTATTCCGAATTGAGCCAATACGCGCATGCGATCGACGATTACACCCGGATCATCGCCCTGGAACCGGATAATTATTACGCCGTATACAATCGTGGCCTTGCTTACGACCGCTTGGGTCAATACGCACGCGCCGTTGAAGATTATACAAGGGCGATCGCGTTGAGGCCGGACGACGAGGATTCCTTCTACAATCGCGGTGTCGATTACGACAATCTGGGTCAATATTCGCAAGCTATCTCGGACTACGATCAGGCGATCAAATTGAATCCCGCTGATGCCGGTGCCTATTACAATCGCGCCAATACCCGTGATCGAATCGGCCAACACGCCATGGCGATGGAGGACTACAATCAGGCCCTCAAATTGAAGCCCGACGATCCCGACGCCATGGGCAATCGCGGCATTGTCTACAACGAACTCGGCCAATACGCTCGTGCGATTCAGGACTTCGACAAATCGCTAAGTATTCGCCCCAGCTTTGCGGATTTCCTAAACCGCGGCCATGCCTACGCCTCTTTGGGCCAATTCGCCCGCGCGATCGAAGATTACGATCAGGCGATTAAACTGAGGCCTGAAGACGCCGCGGGCTACTTCAATCGCGGCGTTGCTTACCGCGGGCTGAAGCAAGACGCCCTCGCGATTTAAGATTTCGATCGGGCGCTCAAGCTGAGGCCCGACGATTCTTATATTTTGGTCGAGCGCGGCTTGTCTTATAACAGGCTGGGCCAACATAGCCGCGCTATCGAAGACTACGATCAGGCGATCAAACTGAAACCCGACAATTCCGCGGCATTCATCGATCGCGGCGTTGCTTATAGGTCTATGGAGCAATATGCCCGGGCGATCGAGGATTACGACCAAGCCCTAAAATTGACGCCGGATGACGTCACGGCCCTATACGACCGTGGGTTTGCCTACTACCTGCTGCAACAATACGCCCGCGCCATCGAAGACTACGATCGCGCCCTAAAACTGAAACCGAACTACACGGCGGTGCTGCTAGCGCGCGGTCAGGCTTATTTCGCCATGGGCCAATACGCCCGCTCGCTCGAGGATTCCGATCGCGCTTTGGTCCTGGAGCCCGACAATGCCAACGCCTTGAATGGCCGCTGCTGGACACGTGCCGTATGGGGCCGCCAATTCGACACGGCGCTTGCCGATTGCAACCGTTCGCTGGAGCTGCGTCCCGGCGTGCCGTCCGTGTTGGATTCCCGCGGCTTCGTCTATCTGCGAATGGGCCGCCTGGCCGAAGCAATTGCCGATTTCAACGCCGCCTTGGCAAAAGCGCCGAAATTGGCGCCATCGCTTTATTGCCGCGGGATCGCCAAAATCCGCAGCGGCGATAAGGTAGGCGGCAATGCCGATATCGAGGCTGCAAAGGCAATCGATCCGAAAATAGCCGATACCTACGCAAACTATGGCGTGACGCCGTAACGCAAGACGTTACGCTCAACGGGACCTATCCTAGGGTCAATAGCGGCAAGATCGGGCGCCGACGAGCGCTCGTCCGTTAACGCTTTACAGCGCTGCGCAAGTTTTCACATTCTCGCCTTTCGTCTTGGGAGCAGAGCAATGCACGTCGCCGAAGCCATCGTCTCGCGCAAATCGATCCGCGCCTTCAAATCCAATTCCGTACTGCGCGCCACAATAGAGGAAATCCTCACTCTGGCGGCGCGCGCGCCATCGGGCGGCAATCTGCAGCCATGGCGCGTCTACGCGTTGCTCGGCGAAGCGCGCAACGAATTGGTGCGCCGTGTCGCCGAAGCGCGCTCACAAACGCCGATGGGCGAGCCGCCCGAATATCATGTCTATCCGCCGAACCTAGCCGAGCCTTGGCGCACGCGCCGCTTTAGCGTCGGCGAAGCGATGTATGCGCAGCTCGGCATAGCGCGCGACAACAAGGCCGGGCGGCTTGAGCATTTCGCGCGCAATTGGGATTTCTTCGGGGCGCCGGTGGGGCTCATCTTCACGATCAATCGCGTCATGCAGCAAGGCCAATGGGCCGATCTTGGCATGTTCCTGCAAAACATCATGTTGCTGGCGCGCGTTCATGGCCTTCACAGTTGTGCGCAAGAAGCTTGGGCGGTGTGGCACAAGCTGATTTGTGATTATCTCGATATCCCGGCCGACGAGATGATTTTTTGCGGCATGGCGCTGGGCTTCGCCGACGAGGAGGCACCGGTCAACGCGTTGGTATCGGAACGTGCGGCACTGGAAGAGTTCGCGATCATCAGAGAGAAGGCGAATAGGGAATAGCGAATAGGGAAGAAGGACCAGGGAATGAAAGAACCTTCTTTTTCCCCTACTCGCTATTCGCTACTCGCCACTTTCTATTCGCTCTAGAAATACGCGAGAGCCCGCGAGGGATCTCGCGGGCTCTCTCTTGATAGTCATGCGGCCCTACGGGGAGGGGCTAACCGCGAACCGCACGCCTCAAGTTCTTAAAGCCTGATTTCGCCGACAAAGACTGCCGTGTAAGGGTTCACTTCGACGAACACGACATGACCGTTGCGGAAGGCCTTCACCACATAGCGGCCGTTGACCCAATAGGGATCGCCGATGAAGCGGTCGTAGTGATGACGGCGCAATTCGAAGAACACGCGGTCGCGGTCGACATAGCCGCCGCGGAGTTCCGGCCGCCAATAGCGGTCATGATCGTGCCGGTCGCCGTCACGGCGGTCGTCGTGCCGATCCATATCATGGTGAGCGCCGCGGTCATGCCAATCGTCTGCCAGCGCGGCGGACGCACCCGTTGCCGCAAGAACAGCGGCGGCCGAGGCTGCCAGCAGAAGCTTTTTGATCTTCATCGTCTTCTCCTTTGGGGCCCTTGGCCCGGGTTGCGGAGCGGCTGTTAACTGGATCGCCGTTCCATTGCGTGCGAACATAGAGAGGTCGGTCTGAATGCGTCGTGGACAAGACGTTCATGACGCGTTCATCTGCGCTGGACTAGGAAACCTCATGCGCGCGCGCATTCTTCTCGGATTGCTTGTGGTGCTGGCTCTCGTCCCGGCTGCTATGGCTGCGGGCCCCGGCGCGACGTCGCTCGACCGCATTTTGCCGGAAATCCGCCGCCACACGCCGGGAACGTTTTACGATGCGCAAGGACCTTTCCCCGGTCCCGACGGTCAGGCGCGCTATCGCATCAAATGGATGACGCCGGATGGACGGATCATCTGGTTCGATGCCGATGCCCATAGCGGACGCATGTTGGGATTCGTCGGCGGCGGATATGACCGCCGCGACGATCAGGAACAAGATCGCTATTCGCGCCAACGATTTCGCAACGATGGAGATGCGCCTGGCCCATTCGACCATTCGATGGGGCATGGTAATAATCGCGGTCGCGATAATGGCCACGGCAATGGCGGCGGGCGTGATCGCGGTGGGCATAGCCGGCGTGGAGGCGGTTGAGCGACGATGCGCATTCTGCTTATCGAGGACGATGTCGATCTGCAAAGGCTGCTGAAGAAGGCGCTGGGCGATGCGGGCTATGTCGTCGATTCCGCCACGGACGGCGAGGAAGGTCATTTCCTCGGCGACACCGAACCTTACGATGCGGTCATCCTCGATCTCGGTTTGCCAAAGATGGACGGCGTGCGCGTGCTGCAACAGTGGCGCAAGGCAGGCAAGACCATGCCCGTGCTGATCCTCACCGCGCGCGACCGCTGGAGCGATAAGGTCACGGGTTTCGATGCGGGCGCCGACGATTATCTGGCCAAGCCGTTTTACACCGAAGAGTTGCTGGCGCGGGTGCGTGCGCTTCTGCGCCGCGCCGCCGGCTTTGCCACCTCCGAGATCGATATCGGTCCGCTGCATATCGACACGCGCGCCAGCCGCGTCACGCTGGACGGCAATCCGGTGAAACTCACCAGCTTGGAATACCGCCTGCTGGCCTATCTGGCGCATCACAAGGGACGGGTTGTTTCCCGCACCGAACTGGTGGAGCATCTTTACGATCAGGATTTCGACCGCGATTCGAATACCATCGAAGTTTTCGTTGGCCGCCTTCGCAAGAAGCTAGAGGCCGATCTCATCCAAACGGTACGTGGCCTTGGCTATTGCCTCGACGATCCGGCATCTCCGCGAAAAGATCACGCTTAGACTCGATTCCCTCGCGGCCCGCCTGATCCTGGCGGCAGCGGTGTGGACGATGATCGGCTTGGCGGCAGGCGGCTATGTGCTGTCGCAGGCGTTCGTTACCGCGGTGCGCGACAATTTCGATACCACATTGCAGATCGATCTCGACGGGCTGATCGCCGCCGCCGAACCCGATGCTGGCGGTCAGGTCTCGTTGCAAGAGAGGTTCCTCAACCGACGCTTCGATCGTGTCTATTCCGGTCTGTATTGGCAGATCGTGCCCGACAAAGCCGGTGGCGTCGTGCAGTTTTCCCATTCTCTGTTCGACAAGACTTTCAAGGTCGAGAACAGGGTTGAGAGTCACGGCTTGATTTGGGGCAACGCCGCGGGACCGGACAACCAAAGCCTGCGGGTTCTGGCGAAGCATGTTTTCTTCAATCCGAAAAACAGCCTTGGCTACACGATGATGGTGGCGGGCGATCTCGCCATGGTCGATGCGGAAATCGCCGAATTCAACTCCACGCTGATCCGCTCTTTCGTGGCGTTATTGTTGATGCTCGTCGTGGCGATCTTCATCCAAGTGCGCGTCGGATTGCAACCATTGCGGCGCGTCCGCGAGGCGCTGGTGCGGATTCGCAGCGGAACGTCGCGGCGGCTGGAAGGAAAATTCCCGGCCGAAATCGTTCCGCTTGCTTCCGAACTCAACAGTCTGATCGAACATTCCGCCGAAGTGGTGGGCCGCGCCCGCGCGCATGTTTCCAATCTGGCGCATTATTTGAAGACGCCGCTCAGCGTGTTGTCGAGCGAGGCGCAAGCCGCACCCGGCCCGCTGGCCGATGTCGTGATGAAACAAGTCTTGGTCATGCGCCGCCAAGTCGACCATTACCTGGCGCGGGCCCGGGCGGCAGGCGCGGTGGATGTGCTGGGCAACAGAACGCCCGTGGCGCCGGTGCTGGAGGATTTGGCCCGCGTGCTGGACCGGATACATGCGGCCCGCGGCATCGAGATCGCCGTCGCCGCGCCTGCCGCGCTCGCTTTTCGCGGCGAAAGGCAGGATTTGGAAGAAATGGCCGGAAACCTGATGGACAATGCCTGTAAATGGGCCAGGACCAGCGTCACGGCCACGGCGCAGGCCGGTCCGGCAGGTCGCCTACAGCTGGTGGTTGAAGACGACGGCCCCGGCCTTGCCGCGGAAGACCGCTCCAGGGTCATGGAACGCGGCGAAAGGCTTGACGAAAGCGTGCCAGGTTCGGGGCTGGGCCTATCGATCGTGCGCGACATCGCCAAGCTCTATGGGGGGGGCTTGCAACTGCAGGAAAGCGCCCTTGGCGGGCTGCGCACGATCCTGGATTTGCCCGCAATTGGCTGAATTCCGGGCAAATCCGGCAATGGCCCGTTAAGAATAAGTCGCTAATCTTGCCCACCAGCACTGTGTGGGGCCGGCCGAATCGATGTTGACCGCCGAAAAGACAGAATTGCTGCAATCGTTCCTGGGCAGTTTGCCCGGACAGATTGCTGCGCGCTTGGCCAAAGCCGTCGAAGTCGACCGGCTGGTGGACGGCGCGGCGCTGCCGCACGATCTGATTTTGGACGGTCTGCGCCCCACCCTGCGCGGGGCTCAAGCGCAACCTCGCACGCCAACGCCGCTGCGATTGTTTTGTCGCCCCTTCGAAGACCTTCTGATCAACGGTCCGCGCAACGACAAACAGAAAGGCCGCATCGCCAGAAGCAGCATCGTTCCGATCTGGGCCTGGTTGCAGGCGTTGATTCCCGAAGAATGGAATTCGTATCGCGCCGGCATCAAAGAACTCGTGCTGGCTTACAAGATGGACGACGCTTTGGCGTGTGCCTGCAAATTCTGGCCACTCGCCGGTCAGGCGATGAGCACGGCCATCGCGAATAATCCCAAAGGCGTGCGCACGGCGCTCAACGGCGAACTCGCAATGGGCGACGCCGAAGATATCGCAAGGATGCTGTGCGCCGGAACGGCAATGATGGAAATCCAGCAATTGCTGCCTAAGCCCGCGCCCGCGCTGACGGATGATTTGTTATGGAGCTTGCGCGGCATCTATGACGGCGTGGTCGAGACCGCGGTCGACTCGGCGCCTTATGTGCCGGTCGTGGTAATGGGCCGTTTGGCCAAGCCGTGGGAAGCCTTGAAGCTTGCCCTGATGATCTCCCATCAGACTCAAGACACTTTGATCGCATCGACCGACATGGGGTTGGTGGGCGACATTCTGTTTTCGAGAATGGAAGATGCCCGCATAGCCATCCATGCCACGCGTCAATCGGGGTTCGACGCTGTCACGCTGCTTGAGAATCTGAAATTCTTCACCGACATCTCCAGTGCCATCGTCAAGGAGGTCGAAATCCTGCGTCGCGGCAAATGGGGCAAGCGCCTGCTTGGTGATCGCGCCGCCGTCGGCGCCGTCATGGACGGTTTCATGGAACGCGCACCCAAAGAGATCGCCGCTGCGTTGCCATCGCAAAAAACCGGCTATTCCGGCAGCGGCCGGATGCCGGATTTCACGAAAAAGGCCGACCCCGAAAAAATTGAGCGCGCCTTGCGCTATGCAAAACTGTTGGCCGGCTGCCGATCGTTGGCCGTGCCCGGCTCATTCGGTGCCAAACACGCCAAAGCGGTGGACGAAGCGACGCTTGTCATGCGCAGCTACAACGAGGATCTCGTCAAAGAATTGCGCAGTGCCGAGGGCGCGCGCCGCGAAAACGTCGAACGCCAGTTCCAGCTATGCACCGAACTCACCGGCATGGTGTTTAGCGAAGAAGAGGCGGAGTTTCTGCGCCGCCGCGGCAAAGCCGCAATCGCCAAGCAGTCGGCGGCGTAGTTCTACACCGCCCCTTCTTGTTTCAGCGCCGCAATTTCCATCGCGGAGTAACCCAGTTCTCGCAGCACTTCGTCGGTGTGCTCGCCCAAGAGCGGCGGGCGAGACCGTATCTCGCCCGGCGTTTCGTGCAATTTGACCGGTGTTGCCGCGACGCGCGCCTTCGGCAATCCGGGGAATGCGACCCTGTGGAAGAAATCTCCGGCGCGGACATGAGGATCGTCGAGCGCTTCGCGCATACTGTTGACCGGTCCCGCCGGAACGCGCGCCGCCTCGAACGCTGCGATGGCTTCGCTACGCGACTTTCCCGCGATCCACGCGCTCAGTCTTTCGCTGACCAAAGCACCGTGATCGCCGCGTGCCTTGTCGCTGGCAAAGCGCGGATCGTCCAGCCAGTCGGTGGCGCCGATCAGTTTGGCGACACGGCGGAACAGAGTGTCGCCATTCACGGCGACGACGATCCAGCCATCCTTGGCGCGATAGATATCCGACGGCGCCGCGGTCTGGCTGCGGTTCGAAGTCGGCAACCGGCCGAGCCGCAAGGCATCTTCTTCCACCAGCATGTTGCTGAAGAAGGTCAGGGCGGTGCGCAGCAAAGCGCCTTCCACCAATTGTCCCCGTCCCGTTTTCTCGCGAGCGGCGAGCGCGGCACTGACGCCCAACGCCAAAAGCGAAGCGGTTCCGAAATCGACCCAGGGCGCTGCCGAACGCACCGGTTCTTCACCGTCGCCGGAGAACCAGGCCGCTCCCGACATCGCCTGGGCGATCCCGTCGAATCCGACGCGCCCGGCATAGGGCCCGTCCATGCCGAAGGCGCTGGCCACCGCCAAGATAGCGCGCGGATTGATCGCCGACACACTTTGGTAATCCAAGCCCATCGTTTTGAGCGTTTCGCCCGGGAGATTGACGACGATCACATCGGCGTGAGCGATCAGCCTGCGGACGATGGCACGACCGGCCGCGTTCATGGGATCCAGAGTCAAACTTCGCTTGTTTCGATTCATCTGCAGGAACATGGCGCCTTCGCGCGGCGTTCCGTCCGCCTCTTCGGCCAAGGAAATCAGCGTCCGATCCTCGCGTCCGTCGCGTTTTTCGACGCAAATCACTTCGGCGCCGAGATCGCCCAAAAGGGCCGCGCAGAACGGTCCGGCGATGTAGCGGCCGAAATCGACCACGCGGATTCCCTCATAAGGTCCGGCCATTACGTATTGCCTCTTGGATTGAAGTGTGCGCGAGAATATACCGGGGGCGCCGGAGATTTGCATGACGCCTCAGGCCGCGTTTGAGTATTTGAACAGGATCGCAGGAATCGCACCCTTGGGCGCACCTGCGTTCGAGGGCGATGAGGCCCTGCCAACCCCCTTCCGCGCGGCGACCGCCGCAGCGGCCTCGCTAGGGTTGAGCGCTTCGGTTGCCGGCGAGATTTGGCGCTTCCGCGGCGGCGACAAGCAGTCGATGTCGATCGATCTGAATGCGGCAGCAGCTTCGCTGCTTTCGTATTCGTTCCTGCGCAAGAACGGTCAAGCCGTGCCGCGCTCGGATGAGGTGATCCCGACCACCGGGTTTTACCAATGCGGCGATGGGCGTTGGATCTTTCTGCATGGCGGGTTTCCTTATCTGGCCAAGCGAACGCTCGATTTGTTGAACGCCAAGAACGACGCGCAGTCGATTCTCGAAGGCGTTTCCAAATGGAACAGCCTTGCCTTGGAAGATGCTCTGGCCTTTATGCAGGTTTGCGGCGCCGTGGTGCGCACCGAAGAAGAATGGAAGAACAGCGTACCGGGCCGCGTCATGGGACCGCCCATCACATTGCGCAAGATCGGCGAGGCGCCGCCGCTGCGCCTACCGGATAGCCGCTTGCCGCTCGAGGGTATTCGCGTACTGGATCTGACCCGCGTGCTGGCAGGGCCGACCTGCGGGCGCGTCTTGGCATCTTATGGTGCCGATGTGCTGGCCGTCCGCGCCGAGCGGCTGCCGACCATTCCCGCTTTCGATCTCGACACGGGCGTGGGCAAGCGTGCGGCGTTTCTCGATCTGCAAAAGCCATCCGATGCCGAGGCGTTGCGCAGTCTGGCGCGCACCGCCCACATCTTCGTGGATTCCTATCGGCCCGGTGCGCTGGCACGGCTCGGCTTTTCGCCGGCAGCCTTGGCGCATATCGCGCCGGGCATGACGTATGTCGCGGTTTCGGCCTATGGCAATGAAGGCCCTTGGGCTGGTCGTCGCGGCTGGGAGCAGTTGGCGCAAGCCGCGACCGGTATCGCGGTGGAGCAAGGTGCCTTTATGGCGGCGCGCCGTAAAAGCCGCCGCGAAACGCTGCCGGAACTCCTTCCCGCCGCGGTGCTCGATTATACGACGGGGTATTTGGCGGCCGCCGGCGCGCAGGCGGCGCTGCTTCGGCGCATCCGCGAAGGCGGCAGCTGGGTGGTTCAGGTGTCGCTGGCGTCCACGGCGATGTGGCTGCAATCGCTGGGTAAGATCGACGCGGCAAGGGTGCCTGAGCACTGGGAGCCGAACGCCGGACTCGACCAATATCTCAGATCGTGCGAAACCGATGAGGGGCGGCTCGAATTTCTCGGGCCCGTTGTCCGGATGTCGAAGACGCCGCCGGTTTGGGCGGCACCTCCGGTTGCCGGGCTTGCGCCCCGCTGGAAAGCCGCGCGCGAGGTTGCGAATGCCGCCGAAGTTCAATCCGCTTAAACTGAACCCACTGCAATTGCGCACCCTGACCTTGTTGCAAGGCTTGGCGTCTTTGCCCGATGCGGCCGAACGCACCCCCAATGGCGAGATCACCATCACCCGTTTCCCGCAGGCGCATGGCGATCATTTTCACCTGGGTAACGCAGTCGTCGCCGCCAAGGACGCGACCGGTCTCTACAACGAGGCGGTCTGGAACGCGCTCGACCGCAAGGGTCTGGCCCGCTCCGATTGGCCCCACCGCATCACCTTGACGGGCCAAGGGCTCAGCTACGAAACCGGGCTGGGCGAGGAAATCTTCCATCGCTCGCCGCATTAGAGCGCGATGGGATTGGGAATTTGCGCTGTCATTCCCGGCCGAGCATTGCGTTAGCAATGCGAGGGGAAGGGAACCCAGGTGGAAAGACCGGGCATGATCCATCCACCTGTTGGGGTGGACGGCCCCCGACGGCATCGATGTGCCAGAATGAGGTCGTTGGAGATCTCAAGCAAGGGAGCCGTCCATGGAACAGTATACCCGGATCGGGATGGATACGTCCAAGAGCGTTTTTCAGGTGCATGGGGTAGATGCAAGCGAACGGCCGGTGTTGCGTAAGCAACTGCGGCGCGGAGCGATGATTTCGTTTTTTCAGAAGCTTGAACCGACGGTTATCGGCATTGAAGCCTGCGGAGGATCGCATCATTGGGCACGTCTGCTTAGAAGCTTTGGCCATGAGGTGAAGCTTCTGCCCCCTCAGTATGTGAAGCCCTATGTGAAGCGCGGTAAGAACGACATGGCGGATGCCGAAGCGTTGTGCGAAGCGATGAGCCGCCCCACGATGCGCTTTGTGCCTGTGAAGACAGCAGACCAACAAGCCGCGCAGATGTTGGCCGGTATACGCGAGCAGATGGTTCGCCGCCGTACACAGCTGAGCAACGCGATCAGAGGCTATGCCGCCGAGTTTGGCCTGATCGCTGCCAAAGGCCTGGGAAGGATCGAGCCTTTGCTCGAGCGTATCCGAGATGACGAGACGCTCCCCGCTCTGGCCAAAGAGTTGTTCAAGGTTCAAGAGCGAGATTATGCCCGGCTGCAGAAGGAGATCGAACTCTTGGATGCCAAGTTGATGGCTTGGCACCGCGCAAACCCCGTAAGCCGGCGATTGGCGGCGATCCCCGGCGTCGGCCCGGTCGGCGCGAGTTTGCTCGCCATCAAGGTCGCCGATGCCAAAGCTTTTAAATCGGGACGTCACTTCGCGGCCTGGATCGGGCTTACGCCGAAGGACCATTCCACTGCCGGCAAGAACAGGCTTGGGGTCATCACCCGTGCCGGCGATGAGACGCTGCGAAGCGTATTGGTCGTGGGCGCTACGGCATTGGTCCAGCAACTCAGACGCGGCAGAGGCCGCGCCACGCCTTGGTTGGCCGCGCTGTTGCGGCGCAAACAGCCCAAGCTTGCTGCCGTGGCGTTGGCTAACAAAACCGCCCGCATCGCCTGGAAGATGATGGTCAGCGCAGAGCCTTACCGGCCGTGCCTGGCCAGCGACGCGCCAACGCCATAACTCATTCAGCGCAACCAACACGCTGAAGTGGGCGCTTCTTGAGACGGAACAGATGGTGTGATCGGTCGATCCAAGATGCACGACACTCCGAGGGACCCAGCGGCAATCAATGCCGCCCACCTGTTTGGAACCTGCATCGCGGAACCCATCTTGGCCAGCGGTCCGCAACAACCGCACAAAAAAAGGCCGGACATATGATCGCAAGCGACCAGATCGAACATCAGTGTCGTCTCTTGAAAGTCGGGGGCCGTCCACATATGGGTCCCCTTACCTCACGTCGCACGTGATACGTGCGACGCTCGCCGGGGATGACAAAACGCTTCAGTTCAATGTGAAATCATCCAAGCCGCCTCGCGACGGATTAATCACCGAACACCGTTTGTGCCTTAGACGGCGGCGCACCCGGGGGTGGGCTGGCGTCGTTGCGCGAAAAGTGCGCTCCGGCATGCGCGCAATTTGGCGGGGTAGGGTGGGGCCCCTAACCCAGTCCTACTCCGCCTTTTTCAGGACCACGAACAGCTTGAACAGTTTGGCGGCCTCGGGCGTCGCCATGAAGGCATCCAGCGCGGCCGCGTCGGAGGTGATTTTCACATCGCCGAAATTGCCGCTTTCGACAGTGCCTTGCAGCTTGCCGGCGGCGATCGCTTCTTTGGTTTTGTCTTCGTCGAGGAGATACAGTGTCAGGGAATGATTTTTTCCGAACCGGTAGAGCAGCGGAATGCTCGCATCCTTTAGCGCGTTCGCGGTCTCGCCATTTTCATCCTTCGTGAAAAACTTGATCACGTTCATAAAATGATTGTCGCCGAGCGCGGCTGTGCGCAACTCGACAAGCATGATAGTGCCTTCGTCTTTGTCGGTGCCTGTCCCCACCATGACGGCAGAGATCGCTTCGTTGTTCTTCGGCCGCAGAACATGGAGATAGACGAGGGTATGATCCTCTGCGCTATATCCTTTCCAAGTGCCGTAGAGCGCGGTGTCGGTGCCCAATCCGGTCGTCGTTCCAACGGGGGTCTTGCTGGTCACCGGCAGACAGGCGGCCGCGAAAAGCGTGCATAGGATTGCGAGTGCAATATGTAGGCGTTTCATCTTACTTTCCCCCAAAATCGCCTTATGGAAAATCGCGTTACGCGCCTGCTATCATTCCTGCCAGGATACGACCGTTATGCATGCAAGAAAACGCCGCCGTTTGGCATTTGTGCTCGCGCTTTTGGCAGGCGCCGCTGGCGCCACGGCACTTGTCGTCTCCGCGTTGAAGGACAGCGTCCTCTATTTTTACAGCCCCTCCGACGTTTACACCAAGCATGTCAGCGCGGGCGTGGCGTTCCGCATCGGCGGGTTGGTCGAAAAGCACAGCGTGCAAAAGGGCAGCGGCGCCCAGATTCGCTTCGTCGTTACGGACGGGCGTAGCAAAGTGCCGGTTACCTTCAATGGCGAGCTTCCGGCTCTGTTTCGCGAGGGGCAAGGCGTCGTCGCCATGGGCAGACTGACACCGTCCGGCAGCTTTGAAGCCAACCAGGTGCTGGCCAAACACGATGAGAAATACATGCCGCCCGAAGTCGTCGATGCCCTAAAGCGCAGCGGGCATTGGAAAGAGGGCGGCCCTACGCCTTGAACAACGGATCCTGCGGCGGACGATCTTTGGCAGGCCAAATTATTACCAATTTGTAATATTAGCGACAGAAACCAGCAACTTTGCAGGCGTATGGATAGGGCGTGGGTTGGTGCCCGTGCGGATGGAGACATGAGTTGCGATGAACAAGGATCAGATTGTGGATTTCATTAAGCGGAACAAGCGGGTAGTCGCCATCGGCTCGGTTGCCGCGGTTTTTCTGGTGAGCTTTAGCGCCTTCGCGCTGTTGCCCCGGCATCATGCCTCTCAACCTGTCGTGACACAGGCCGTCTCCGATACCCAGGTCGCGGACGCAGCAACGCCGCCGCGGATGGTGGAGAACGCCACGCCCTTCAGTTTCGCCGATCTGGTCGAGCGGGTCAGTCCGGCGGTCGTCAGCGTCACCGCCGAGGAGATGCAGACCGACGACCAGGAAGGCATGCCCGACAATATCCCGGACCCCTTCCGCGAATTGTTTCGCCAATTCAATCAAGGCCGCCCCCAACCCCAGCCGCGCAAAGCTTTGTCGATGGGCTCGGGTTTCATCATCGACAAGTCCGGTTTGATCGTGACCAACAATCACGTCATCGAGGGCTCGAAGAAGATCAAAGTGAAGCTCTCCGACGGGCGCACCTTTGATGCCAAGCTGATCGGCTCGGATGCCGCCACCGACGTTGCGGTGCTGCGCGTCACGCCCGACAAGCCGCTTCCCACCGTGGAATTCGGCAACGACCGTCAATTGCGGGTCGGCGATTGGGTGGTTGCCGTCGGCAATCCCTTCGGACTGTCCAACACCGTAACCGCCGGCATTGTGTCGTCGATCGGGCGCGATCTCGGCGGTGCCGAACAGCCTTATACCGATTTCATCCAGATCGATGCGCCGATCAATCGTGGCAATTCGGGTGGCCCGACCTTCGATCTGCGCGGCCAAGTCATCGGCATGAACTCGATGATCTTCTCGCCGTCCGGCGGCAGCGTCGGTATCGGCTTTGCTATTCCCGCCTCGACCATTCGCGAGACCGTGGCCCAGCTTGAAGCGCATGGCCATGTGGCCCGCGGCTGGCTCGGCGTGCAAATCCAAAGCGTAACGCCGGAAATGGCCGCCTCGCTCGGCATTGCCCAGCCCAAAGGCGCGATCGTCGCCAGCGTCCTGCCTGATAGCCCGGCTGCCAAGGCGGGACTGCGCCAAGGCGATGTGATCACCGCGATCAATGGCAAACAGGTCGAAGACTCCCACGATCTGACCCGCCGCGTAGCCTCACTTTCGGCCGGCAAGACCGCGAGCTTTACCGTGTCACGCGATGGCGCTGCCAAGGTGATGTCGGTGACCATCGGGCAAAAGAAGGACGAGCAAATTGCCTCGGCAGGCGAGCCTTCTTCCGGCGGGCCGGGTGCGACGGGGCAAGCGATGGGCCTTGGGCTCGCCGCGGTCACCCCCGATGTGCGGCGTACCTATAATATCGACGATAGCGTGCAAGGCGTCCTGATCACCAAGGTCGATCCGGACAGCGATGCGGCAGACAAAGGCTTGCAGCCGGGCGATGTTTTGGTCTCGGTTAGCAACAGATCGGTACATTCGCCGCAGGATGTCGAAAAGACGGTCGCCGCGGCAGTATCGGCCGGCCACAAGAGCGTTCTTCTGCTGGTGGCTGGCGATGGCGGATCCCGCTTTGTAGCAGTTGATATCGGCAAGACTTGAGCTTTCCGGATGCCGCGGTCTCGCGGTGTCCGGATTCCGCGCCGGCGGCGATTGCCCCCCCGCTATTGCCGTCGGCGCGGCCCTCATCCCCCGGTAAGCGGAGATTCAAATGCGCATTCTCGTCGTTGAAGACGATCTCGAGGCGCAGCGCTATCTGGTCAACGGCCTCAAGGAAGCGGGGCACGTTGTCGACGATGCCGCTGACGGCGACACTGGCCTGACATTGGCGCTCTCGCGTCCCTACGACGTTGCCATCATCGACCGCATGCTGCCGAAATTGGACGGCTTGCATGTGGTGGCCGAGATGCGCGAGCACGGCAATACGATGCCGATCCTGTTTCTCAGCGCGCTGTCGGAGGTCGACGACCGGGTCAAAGGCCTCAAAGCCGGCGGCGACGATTATCTCACCAAACCCTATGCTTTCGTCGAACTCTTGGCGCGCATCGACGCGCTGATGCGCCGCCGCTCGCCGTCCTCGGTGAAAACCAAGCTCGCGGTGGGCGATCTCGAGCTCGATCTTCTGACACGTACGGCCACTCGCGACGGCCAGGCCATCGATCTTCAGCCGCGCGAATTTCGTCTGCTGGAATATTTGATGCGCCACGCCGGGCAAGTCGTCACCCGCACCATGCTGCTGGAAAGCGTCTGGGAATATCATTTCGATCCGCAAACCAACGTCATCGACGTGCACATCTCGCGCTTGCGGGCGAAAATCGACAAAGGCTTCGAGGCGGTCCTCCTGCATACGATCCGCGGCGCGGGCTACATGATCCGTGCTGCGCGCTAGACTCCTGCGTCACTGGGCGCCGGGAATACTGCATACACAGGCTTTCCGGATTGTTCTGATTTATGTCTTCGTCTTTGCGCTCTCGGCCACGTTTCTGGTCGGTTTCACCTATTGGAACACCGAGCGTTCGCTCAACGCCCAAACCGATCAGATCATCGGCGCGGAAATCACCGGCCTCTCCGAACAATATCAGCGCTTGGGACTTCGCGGCCTCGCCGATGTGATCGCCAACCGCGCGATGCACGGTGCGCCGGGGCTTTATCTGCTGGCGGATCGCAGCGGCCACCCGCAGGCGGGCAATCTCGACGAATGGCCGCAAATGGTCAGCGAGGACGGCGAGTTCGTCGAATTCGATTATGAGCGGCGCGTGCAGAACGAATTGGTGGTGCGCCGGGCGCGGGGCCGTGCCTTTTCGCTGGTCGGCGGCGAGTTCGTCTTGCTGGTGGCGCGCGACGTCAACGAACGCGACCTGACACGGCGGCTTTTTACCACGACGCTGCCTTGGAGCGTTGGGCTGATGCTGTTGTTCGGCCTGATCGGCGGCGCCTTGATGAGCCGCAATGTGCTGGCACGGCTCGAATCCATCAACCGTACCAGTGCCGAGATCGTGGCCGGCGATTTCTCGCGCCGCGTGCCCTTGACCGACAATCACGACGAATTCGACACGCTGGCGGAAAACCTCAACCGCATGCTCGAACGCATCGAACGCTTGATGAAGGGCATGCGCGAAGTGGCCGATTCCGTGGCCCACGATCTGCGCACCCCGCTCAACCGCTTGCGCAATCGCCTGGAGGAAATGCAACGCCGTCTCGATCCGCAAAATCCGATGGCGGCCGATATCGACGCAGCCGTGGCCGAGACCGACGGGTTGATCGCCACCTTCAATGCGCTGCTCTTGATCGCCGAAGCCGATTCCGGCGCGGCGCGCGGCGCGATGAAACCGCTCGACCTCTCTGCCGTCGTCGCCGATATCTCCGAGCTCTATGCGCCCCTGGCAGAGGAAAAAAACCTCAGCCTCAGCGTCATGCCCGCGGGCGTTCTGACCATCGAAGGCAATCGCAGTTTGATCAGCCAGGCGCTGGCCAATCTGATCGACAATGCGATCAAATACACCCCGTCCGGCGGGCATATCACGATCGCCGCACTGGAAACGCCGGCAAGCGTGGATCTGACCGTGGCCGATAGCGGGCCCGGCATTCCTGTGGAAGAGCGCCCGCGCGTGCTGGAACGTTTCGTCCGGCTGGAGGCGAGCCGCAATTCGCCGGGCACCGGCCTTGGCCTCAGCCTGGTCGCCGCCGTCGCCCGCTTGCACGAAGCCAGGCTAACGCTTTCGGACAACAATCCCGGGCTGAAAGCGACCATCGCATTTCCGCGCGGCATGCAGCGCAAATCGCGTAGCGAAGCGCGCGAACCGCTGGTGCCGGCGTAGGGTTTTTTGATGGAATCCCCTCTCCCCCAGTCCGCCTCCGCCCTACGGGCTACGCGGACAGGGGGAGAGGGGATTCCATTCCATGTGTCGGTGGCGGCAGCGCGTCGACGGCGCGCATTCCTGCGATAGCGGGAAAGCGAGGCGGGTGGGGGATGAATCGAAAAAGAGTCGTTGTGATCGCTTCTCTCTTTCCTCCCCCGTTTACGGGGGAGGTGGCTGCCGAAGCGCGGAGCGCGAGGCAGACGGAGGGGGGAGGAAGCAGCACACATCCCCCCACCCTGACATGCTCGCTCTCGCTCGCATGTCGCTCGCACGCTGGCGCTACTCGCCCCCACAAGGGGGAGGGAAAAATTCGCGATCGTCTCTTTTTCACCTCCCCCTTGTGGGCAGGGGAATCGCATATGGCTTTTGAAGGGCTATTGCGCGGGTTTGCGAACAGGATTCTGAAGATGGCTCCCAAATCAAGAGGGGAGTCAGATGCGGAAATTCCGGAGAGCGTTCAAAGGCCTGGCCGACCCGCGGGCGGCCAATGCGAGCTTCTCGCTGATAGATATCCTGTTCATAGCGTTGGCATCGGTGATGAGCGGGGCCGAAACGGCCTCTGAGATGGAGCAGTGGGGCCAAGGCAAGATTGCGCTGCTGCGCACGCTGTTGGAGCTTGAGCACGGCACGCCGAGCCATGACACGTTCAGCCGCGTGTTCCGACTTTTGGACCCGGTTGCATTCGAACGAGCATTCCGCCAGTTCATGGCGATCTTTGCCAGAGCCAACGGGCTCGTCCAGGGTGGCACCATTGCAATAGACGGCAAAGCCTTGCGCGGCACCTACGAGCGTGGACGGGCTGCAACGCCGCTGCATCTGGTGAACGCCTTCGCGGTCGAGGCAGGCCTTGTTCTGTCGATGCGCAAGGCGCGTGGCCGCAATGAAGCCGCTGCTGCACTGGACATGCTGCAAATGCTCAGCCTTCGCAACAGCGTCGTGACGGCCGATGCTCTGCATTGCCATAAGAAGTTTGCCGAGGGCGTACTTTCGCGCGAAGGCCAATACGTGCTCGCGCTCAAGCGTAACCGGAGCAAGCTCTACAGAATGGCGGAAAGCCTGTTCAGCCGGGCGGGACCGCGAAGATGCGTCGAGAAACTTGAACCATCGACACACGACCGACGAGAGCGGCGCAGAGCCACCGTCATCAAGGACAACACTCTCGCAACATACTTCCCCGGGGTCGTGGCGCTGGGACGGGTTACATCCTATCGGCAAGTCCGCGGGCGCAACGCCGACAAGCCGCTCGTGCGCTACTACCTGATGTCGACCATCATGTCGGCGACAAAGCTGCTCCGAACGGTGCGCGCCCATTGGGGTATCGAGAACCGCCTGCATTGGGTGCTCGACGCCGACTTCGGCGAAGACGCCAATCGCACCAGAAAGGATAATGCTCCCGAGAACATCGCCGTTCTGCGCAGGCTCGCCCTCAACATCGCCCGTTCGCACCCCGCTGCGATGTCCATGCGCCTCAAGCTCAAACGCGCAGGATGGGACGATTCCTTCCTGATCGGTCTTCTCAACCATATGCGATAGCCCTGCCCTACGCGGGGAGGTCGACCTCCGAAGCTGCGCAGCAGCGTAGGAGGGCGGGTGGGGGGATAGATATCGAAAGAAACCGGTGCGGACGATTCTGCCCTAGAAGTTCATGCTCCGGTGCTATTGGACGCAGCGATGTTCCGCCGGCCCTTCATTTTGCTCTAAGTTCCCCTCATGACCGCCTTTGCGTTTTTGACCGCCGCACTGCCCCAGCCGTTCGATCGTGCCCGCGCCGAACGGACCTTTGAGCGGCTGGCCGTTGAGGGTTATCGCCCGGAAGGCGCGGCGCAGGCCTTGCTGGAATCCGCCTTCGGCAACAGCCCGTTTCTCTGCCGCCTGGCGCTGCGCGAGCGCGCAACCTTGGAGCATCTCTTCGCGCGCGGTCCGCGCACCGTGCTGGGCGAAGCGCTGACTCTGGCCGCAAGCGACGCGAAAACCGAAGCCGACATCATGGCCTCGCTGCGTCAAGCCAAACGCCGCGCGGCGCTAACCATCGCGCTCGCCGATATCGCCGGCACCTGGAGCCTGGAAGAGGTCACCGCGGCCCTCACCCAGCTTGCCGACGCCGCGGTGAAAGGCGCCTTGCGCTTTGCCCTAAAAGAAGCTGCCAAAGGCACGGCCCTCGCAAATAAAGACGGCGCCGCGCTGGAAAGCACCACCGGCCTTGTCATTCTGGCGATGGGAAAATTCGGCGCTTTCGAGCTCAACTATTCCAGCGACATCGATTTCGTCGCCTTCTATGACGCGGACATCTTTCCCTTCCGCAAGCGCGACGATGCGCGCGGCGCGGCCGTCGATATCGTCAAGCGCGTCGTCAAGCTGATCGGCGAGGTCACCTCCGACGGCTATGTCTTCCGTGTCGATTTGCGGCTGCGCCCCGATGCCGGCGCCACCCAGATCGCGATTTCCACCGCAGCGGCCGAATCCTATTACGAAGAGATGGGCCAGAATTGGGAACGCGCCGCCATGATCAAGGCGCGCGCCTCGGCCGGTGATCCCAAAGCCGGGGCGCGGTTTCTCGCCTCCATCGCACCCTTTGTCTGGCGGCGCAATCTCGATTTCGCGGCGATCGAGGACATCCATTCGATCAAGCGGCAGATTCACGCCCATGTCGGCCATGGCGAGATCGCGGTGGCCGGGCATAACGTCAAGCTGGGGCGTGGCGGCATTCGCGAGATCGAATTCTTCGTGCAAACCCAGCAATTGATTTTGGGCGGCCGCGATCCTTCGCTGCGCGACCGCGCCACGCTCGCGGCGCTCAAAGCCTTGTGTGCCCGCGGCCATGTCGGCCAAGCCGCCATGCGCGATTTGACCAAGGCCTATCATTTCCTGCGCACCCTCGAACATCGCCTGCAGATGATCGACGACGAGCAAACCCACACCGTTCCCAAAACGCCGCAAGGCGTAGCGCATATCGCTTGTTTCATGGGCTATGGGGACGCATCCAGCTTTGCCTTGGCGCTGCTCGACCAATTGGAAACGGTGCAATCTCATTATGCGCGGCTGTTCGAACGCGCCGCGCCCTTGGCGTCGGCGGGCGGCAATCTTGTTTTCACTGGCGTCGAAGACGACCCCGAAACCTTGAAAACCCTGGAGCGGATGGGCTTTCGCGATGCCGCCCATGTTTCGAGCGCGATCCGCGGCTGGCACCATGGCCGCATCCGCGCCACGCGAAGCGCCCGCGCCCGCGAACTGCTGACGAAACTCGTGCCGCTTTTGCTGGCCGCATTGGCCAATACGGCCGACCCCGACACGGCCTTCGCGCAGTTCGATCGCTTTTTGACTCATCTTCCGGCGGGCGTGCAGCTTTTCTCGCTGCTCTTGGCCCATTCCGAATTGCTGCGCCTGATCGGCGCGATCATGGGATCGGCGCCGCGTCTGGCCGATCATCTGTCCCGCTCGCCCGCCACCTTGGATGCTTTGCTCGATCCGGGGTTTCTCGGCGCGCTGCCCGAGCGCGCGGCGCTCGATGCGCAGCTCACCAATCTTCTGTCGCGCTGCGAGAATTACGAAGCGGTGCTCGATAGCGCGCGCCGCTTCGTCAAAGACCAGATGTTCCGCGTCGGCGTTCAAGTGATCGAAGGCGTCGCCAAAGCCGATGCGGCCGGCCCCGCCTTCGCCGACATCGCCGAATGCACGATCACGCATCTTGCCCCCAAGGTGATGGACGCGATGGCCGAACGCGTGGGGCGCGTGCCCGGCTCGGCCTTTGCCGTCATCGCCATGGGCAAATTGGGCGGGCGCGAGATGACGTCGGGCAGCGATCTCGATCTTGTGTTCGTCTACGACGCGCCGGCCGGCATCGATGCGTCCGACGGCAAACAGCCGCTCCCCGTCAGCGTCTATTTCGCGCGGCTGGCGCAGCGGCTGATCGCCTCCCTCACCGTGCTGACGGCGGAAGGCGTTCTCTACGAAGTCGACATGCGCCTGCGCCCCTCCGGCAATAAGGGCCCGGTTGCGGTGAGCCTCCAAACCTTCGCCCATTATCACGAGGTTGAAGCTTGGACGTGGGAGCGCATCGCCTTGACGCGCGCCCGCGTCATCGCGGGCCCGCCACAGCTTGCGGCCAAACTCGATGACGTGATCGCCAAAACGCTGTGCCGCCGCGTCGAATGGTCCAAACTGTTCGGCGATATCCGCGAGATGCGCGAGAAGATCGCGGCGCAATATCCCGGCAAAAATCCCTGGGATCTGAAATACACGCAAGGCGGCTTAATCGATATCGAGTTCGCCGCCCAAACCCTGCAATTGCGCCATGCCTGCGAGAACCCTTCGGTGCTCTCGCCCAACACGATATCCGCCTTGAAACGCTTGGCGGGCGCCGGCGTGCTGGGCTTGACCGATGCCGATACGCTGATCGCCGCCGCACATCTTCAGCACGCGCTCACCCAGGCGCTGCGCATTGCGCTGGACGGCACACTCGATGCGGCAAATGCGTCGCCCGGGCTGAAGGATTTGCTGGCGCGTGCCGGCGAGGTGTCGGATTTCGCCACGCTGCAAAAGCTGCTCGCCGATCTTCAATCCCGCGCCCACCAGGTGTTCTTGAAGGTGATGGGGTAGGGGGCGGTACACAGAATCCACCCGCCCCTTGTGGGAGGGTCGAAGCGCGGAGCGCTTCGGGGAGGGGGCAACCGGTAGGCAGTGCCTCACGGCCCACGTCATCCTGAGGTGCTCGCCGTCCTTCGGGGCTCGCTTCGCTCGCACCTCAGGATGACGGCGAGCCCCGAAGGACGGCACAAAGCCACACCTTGAATCTCCCCCCCAGCTAAGCCATAACCCGCGTCCAACTTGGAACGCGGGCGTAGCTCAGGGGTAGAGCATAACCTTGCCAAGGTTAGGGTCGGGCGTTCGATTCGCCTCGCCCGCTCCAGGTTTCTAAGGAAAATCAAATAGTTAGCGAACGGCTGATGGCCCGGAGCTAGCCGTGCTGCGTCTGGGGTACCGTAGGGGTACCAGTTGGTAAGGGTTCGAGCCCTTAAATGCTGGTTGCGCAGGATCACCGCCTCTTGGAGAAGTTACGCTGAATTCGCCCAAAGCAGGGGTTTCAAGCACCAGACTGCTAGTCCGGATTGTAGAAGCTGTTGGGGTTGCTCTCAGCCATCTCATTTCGCTCGTGCACGTTTAGCGCAAACGCGGACGCAAGGACGAACCTAGTTCCTGAGTTCGCTGCCGGCTGGTTTGTCTTTCGACAGTCCCTTTATCGCCAGCATGATCTGGACCCAAACGGTCATTCCTTCGCCGTCCCCCGTTGCTGCATTTCCTTGAACTTGGCGGCGGCTACAAGGGCAGCGTCATCGCCATGCTGCTTAATGAGCAAGTCAGCCGAGCGCCAAATATCTATGTCTTCCATACCGGTCGCGCTTAATGGACCCTGATCTGCGCCGCTGTGTTTACGATGATTTCCGGCTTGCCTTTGTAAGTCTTGATCGTACCCGTCACATCGACGGTCTTGCCCGTTAAGCCGCTCACATCGCCGACTGTTGCAGAGTCGGACGCGAATATCACGGCGATGAAAATATTGTTGGGATAACTTCCTGAGTCTTTTGTCGGCATTGTTGTGGTCGTTGCGCTGCGATCACAGGGCATTGAGATAGTCGATCCGCTCCCGATACATCCGCAGCAAATAAGGAACCTCAGCCGGAGAATTGGTCCGGTCTTGTATCCATTGGCGCTGCGTCCTCACCAGATAGTCCGGAGCGGTAGAGCGTGCGCGGGCTGCTTTGTAAGCCTCCGCAAGTTGGCGATCTGCCGAGGCGAGTTCGGGCGTCTTACAAACCAGATTTAGTACTGCGTTAGTTACCCTTGAACAGTCAAAGCTAGGGCCTTCTGTTGCCGTTGATGCGGTGGTGCCTGCCGAGTTGTTAGGGGGGGCAACCTGTTCTGGAGATTCGCTGTGGGCAGGTGCCCCTTGGGCTGTCCCGGACGATGGCGCTTCTGCCGCCGGCGCGCTGCTCGGTTTCGCGTCCGCAGAGTATTCCGGTTTCTTCTCAACTCCGGGTGCCAACTCATCTGAAAGCGGAACGCCACCTTCGTAAGCCTTGAGAGTTAGCTGTATAGCTGCGACCGCAGCAACCCTGCAAGAAGCGCCCGGTGACATTTGCTTCTGGTTGTCTACCTTATTGTCCTTGGGATCATCAGCGAAACAGGCTGGCTGTTCGTTCTTAATCTGATCCTCGCACGCCGCCATGATTGCCATTGCGGACTTACCACCGTCCAACGAACTATACTGGCCGGTACGGACAAGGCGATTGACACAATGATTTAGGTCTTCATTGGCGGTTTGCGTTGCGGCGCTACCCGATGGAGCGTTGGTCTGTGGAGACTTGTTGTCGCCCGTGAAAATTGAGGCGATGACCCCAACACCAAGAATTAGGGCCAGCACGATTAGGCAGCCCTTCCCGATTTTCTTGCTATTGCAATTTGGGCAGGAGGCAAATTTGTCTGCAAAGACCTTGCCGCAGTTGTCACACGTCTTCATCGCCATCCCCAAAGCGCAATCGCTAGACTATAAGACGCTAGCGTGCCCTCGCACAGCCGCAATCCGCTCCCGGTCGATCTCCCACATCAGCATGTCACCCGGGCCGGGGAATGATTTCAGCACCTTCTTGACCCGCTTCCAGTTGTTCAGGCTGGAGCCGACCCGTTGCTGCATGATCCGGCGCGCTTTGAGGTCGTCCACCCGCCCCGCGTCGGCGTCTGTATCTCCTGTTGGTTGCCGATAATCGCTTCCCCGAAAATGTCGGCGCGCTTATAGCAGAATTGTCGGTATACGGTCCAAAACCCCAGAGTCCAGCGAATCGATTAGGTCGGCTATTATCCGCCCGTGCTCTGTCCAGGTAGGTGGCAATAAACCGATTTGGGAGGCAGAGCGCCGCCTCAAAGGGTTGGACAGCATGGACACTGAACTTCCAAAGGTGCCTTCGGGCATTTGGCTCTACCCTGTATGGGCGGATAGGAGGTAGGGGATGTGGAAACTGCGGAATCCGTTGCTTCCAGAATGGCGCTACTGGCCGGCGGTGTTGCTTGTTGCGCTGGCGGTCGTGTCGGGTGTCGGGCCCAGCGATAGGGACTTACGTTCCGTGGTCCAATTTGAAAATCGGTGCCAACGGAGTGGTCACTTTTCATCGTAAGTGACCCAGTACAAACGCGCTAAGTCGAACCCAAAAAAGAACTTCATTGGGTGACATAGCGGTGGGCGGACTTAGCGCTTTTGTTTGGCTCGTTTGGGCAGCCTCATCAACAATTCGGCAGGCTCGACGTCGAACGCGGTAGCCAACCGGCCCAACACGCTGACAGTTGGCGATGCATGGTGCCGTTCAATCTCACCGACATAACGTGCACTTAGGCCGACGCGGTCAGCCAATTCTTCTTGCGTCCATCCGCGCGCAGTTCGCATTTGGCGCATTTTAATTGCAAGAATCTCGGTGAGACCGTCCATAGAGCATCGAAAGCGCTGTAGGAACGATCCTTCCAGGAACTATACTTCCTATTCGTGTTTGCATATTCTGGTTCGGGGCAGGAACAGTGCTCCTCGTCTTGTGGCGCATGGATATGGACAATCCCCAGATTATGAACCGCGTACGGAAGCTGGCGCAGAGCGAGAACAACCTGCGAGCCATGAAAGCAAACGCGGCGGACTCGAATACATCTTCGGATGCGCGCGCGGCGCTGCTGAAGGCTATCCCCAAGCAGGCGGCAATCGTAAAGAGGCGCAAGGTTCTGTTGGCGGCGGAATCCGCAGCGATGCAGGCCGAGACGGCAAAGCACGTACGTCGCAGCATCGAAACCGCCAAAGTTGGCTTGCATGACGGTCGCGTAGAGTCGGATACGAGTTCGTCGCTCTACGGACTACAAACCGCAGAAGGCGAAGGCGTCGTGCCGCCGCATATGCGCGCCTACCTCAACGAGGCGACCGGCAATGTCGAGTATCAACCATGGCCGCCGGGCGCAGCTTTTGCTCCCGGTGAAAATCCCATGCACGCCTACCTTAATGACGAGACTGGTAAGGTCGAATATCGCCTAGAGCCGTTAAAGCCACCCGCGACAACGCCGCCGTCTCCCGTGCAGCAGCCAGAAGAGGGCGAAGAGTTTATGGATACCAAACAGCGCATATCGTGGTTCCCAACTTTTCGGGAAAGCCTAGCTATAGCCGCCGTAGTAGCTCTGTTGAGTTTTTTCTTTATTCACAACTACAACCCTACGATTGGTTTTCTGGCGAACATCATGCGCGCGGATATCTACTTCACTAGTCCGTGCCCTTACGTGAGCCCATATGACACAGCGCCAGCGGCTCCGCCTCCTGGCTGTGGCGAGAACGTACTTCCGTATCGCTGGATATTGGCTGGGTTAGTCCTTTTCGTAGGATTCTGCTGGTATCGGGAGCGGCGAACAAAAAGCTAGCCGTGCAGCCGCTGCCAGAGCCTTCCGCTGGACCGTTGGGGAGCTCTTCGAGAACTCAATAGGGAGAGGAACAAATGCTACCAAAAATCGTTCTGCCAATGGTTGCGCTGTTTGTCTTGGCCGCGTGTGCGAGCCCAGGCGAATTGCGACAAAAACCGACTAACCTTAGCGAGTTGACTAATGCGCCCGTTGATCGAGTCGCAGGTTGCATTGGTGATAAGCTTGAGGGTGTCGCAAGCGCAAACCGTGGAAGGCTTTCTTCTCGGCCGACATCAAATGGCTACAGCATTTCAATAGATCAAACCATGCCAGGCTTATGGTCTGCCGGAGGAACCGACACCATCGTCCTAGTTGATATAAGCAAGACCGATAACAAAACACGCGTCCAGCTATTCACTCACTTCCTCATGGGTGACGGGGGCGTGCCAGCACTGGTCAGAGAGTGCCTCTAAGCGACGCAAAAAGGCTGTCGTTCGCCCGTCCTGGTTCCGCGCATTTTCTATATTCGTCTATTTTAGATGGCAGGAAACGCTGCCAGGGCTGCAGCCACCCGTTGCCAGCGTGCCCTTTGGGCTTGAGAAATGCGGGCGCGGCCTTCCGCCGTCTTGGGACCTGTAGACATGCCGCCGTGGTTTGGGCACCGCCCATTTGTCAGAGCCATTCGTTTGCAGGGATGCCCGTCGAGACGCGTACGGGCACCGCACAGTGTTTTTCGTCGCATAGGGCCATCTCCTAAGAGCCCATGACGCGCGCGCGCGATATTTGTCGGAAAACTCCGGGCAATCTTGCGAATTCATGGCGTGCGCCTAGAGCAGTTCAATTTGCCGCTCGCCGTCCACCACCTTAACGTTCCAGATTAGGCCGTCCAGCACGTCTTGTTGCTCGGCAGTGACCTTGACCCCTGCTTCCTGGAGCACCCATGGCAATACGTCGAAGAACAACTGCGAGAGGACCTTTTGTGACGGCGTGTACTTGCCTTTCCGCCACTCCGACAGACGAGAATATGTCAGCTTGATCGCGCATTCCCGGCCGAGTTCTTTGATCGCCATGCCGAGTGTTCTGTGGTAGCCGTGCCTCTGCGCCTCAACCCAGGAACTGACGAGCTGTCTCATCGCTTTTCGTCCGCTTCAATGCTCGGTAAAATGTCAACATCTGTTAGCATACACGCCGTGCGCCATTCGGAGAATGCTGATTTCGCCGGTAATTCGGCGACGGTCTCGCGAACCGGAGCGTTAGGGAATGTTGAGCTATGAACGGCCAAAATATATTATCGCTCGGCAATCACGATATCGCGTTTTGATCGGTAAAGAAGCGGTCATTTCTCGCATCTTCGCTTCGCTCGGTAGAAGAAAAAGAGCTTCCGCGTTGATGCAGTGTGCTGGCGCTGGCCCGCCGCTCCCTAGGGGCGCGGGCCGCGCACGCTGACACCGTACCCCCTGGTAACTACTGGTGTACCTGTGGTGATACCGTGAAAGCGCCTCACGAGTCTCGTGGTGATACCGTAGCGGGTGTGTTTGGGCTTGGCCCGTATCATGGCGAAACCCGTACAGTATCGTGTCGAAACCCGTTCGGGTTTTCTAGTGATACCGTGTTTTGATTTTTGACCCAGCGAGCAAAATCTTTAGTAGCCAACTCGCGCGTCACGTCGTCTGCAAATTCGGTGAGACGCCATTCGGTCGCATGGCGGCATTTCAAGCTGAACGCGCCCCGCTTCACAAGGATGATGAAGCCGTGGTCCTGGAGCTCTTTGAAGGCACGTTGCGCGGTCATTTTACTGACGTGCAGGGCTTCGCTTACTTCGCGCACGGAACAGGGGATGCGCCCATTGTTCGATCCGGGGCCAGCGTATCTCCTCGACAATTCGAGATATGTGCATCGAGCGTTTGGGCTCAGATCGAGCCACGCCGCCGTGCGCATCATCCAGTGGGATAGGGCAACGTAGCGACCTTCGCCTTTGGAGCGTCCCGTGTTGTTCTGCCTCCTAGCCAAAGGGACCCGCTCCTGCCCAGTCCGTTGAGGCACAATGATCGCCTTCGGCTGCAGCTTCCAACCATCCCAGCGCTCGCGCTTTGGCTTCGGCATCAGCTAGCACCGCCCGTAAGGTTGGGATAAACGAGACACGGAGACCAAAGCCGCTCTTCGTGGGAATGGAATTGGCGTCACCATTTTTGGCCCAAACGCGGAGTTGGATAAGTTGGTGGCCCTTGAACTCGGTCAGTTCGACGCGGAGTTCTTCGCGGCAGTTCTTGTCGATCGATGCAATTAGGTGGGGATTGCTCACGCTGCCTCCCGCATCTCGATCACCGCCATCGGAGTGCGAAGGACATACCGTGCATGATGACCGGCATACGTCCCGCCGTGCGTTTCCGTGACGGTTTCGATATTCAGGCCATCGCGACGGAGCTTGAACACATAGTCCGACCATCGCGGCCCGGGGTGGGTGATCGGCGTGCAGCCGCCGGAGCCGGCGGCGAGAAGCTGGTTCAACGCCCACGCCATGCGCCCTTCGAAGGTTTTGATTTGATCTCCGAATAGAACGGTGACCGAGCGAATGTTGGTTGTCATGCCCGACATCCAAGCTGAGTCAGATCAACAATTGTACGAGCGAGGGATAGGATTACATTGACGCGGTTGAGGATAAGGCGGACGGCTAGTGTAACGGCGCACGCCGCGTCGAGATCAGGTCGCGGGGACATTTCCGACTTGTATGCCGATCTATGGGGTTCTATGTTCATCGAGTTCTCGGTCTTTCATTTTGATCGGTGGAAGAAAAAATAGCCCGGCTCGCGGTTGCTCGCGGGTCGGGCGTTTGCTTTTGGGTGTCACGCCGCTGTCTGCGTGTCGCTGGTTGAGCGGCGCATCGAGGCGTCGATGAACGCGCGCACGTCCGCCTCGCGGTATCTGACGCATTTGCCGATTTTGATGTGTGGGATACGCGCGGACGCGATACGGTCCTTTGCGGCCCAGCCTGGGCCAACTCGAAGCATCTTCTCCACTTCTTCCGAAGTAAGGAGCCTGTCGGGTGGATCAATCATTATTGGTAGTCCTCAGTAGTTGAGGACCACATACAGCCATGCGGTGAAGGGCTTGAAACGAACCTATAATGCACCCGCGGCTCGGTGCATTACGACTCCACCGGGTGCTTTTGTGCCTTACGAAGTTTGAGAGCTTCTTTGATCAGTGGCCCGAGGGCGGTGTTTGTTGGCCGAATCGATTTGGGAATCTCAGCAAACACGGCGCGAGCGAAGCAATAGAATTTCCCGGTTGCTTCGCCGGTCGAAAAGCTTATTCCTGGCTGCTTATCATGGATGCGCTCGAAGACATCGGCTAAGTCCTGGATCAGCAAATTCCAGTCATCATTTTTCCTGGGCGGCCCTGCGCGCTTGAGCCTACGTGGTTGCCGTTTGACCTCAGCCTGCGCCGCACGTGCCATTCCCCGCAAATTTTCCGCAATCGCTGGCAGGTCCAATTTATTGCCATCCCGTACAATTGCGGGCAGCAAAAATCGCTGAAATGCCTGACCGTGCCCGCGCTCTGGCGACGGAGCGATTTGATCCGCGAGCGAGGATGCGCATTCTGCAATGCGGCTCAGGAATTTACGTATGTCCTCCGGGGAGGTACCGAATAGCCGTCGCCGCTCACCCTCAACAGCGAATGCCATTGAAGATTCTAAATCGGCTCTGTCGTCTTGATTCATCTCAGCGCGCAAAGCCTTTTCGATTTCATCGAAGTTAACGCTTTCGCGGAACCAACACTTAATCGTCTCGGCCTTCTCTTGTTGCCGACCTTTGGGCTTCCTTGGCATGCGCCCCCCCGCTGGTGCTTCCGCAGGGAAGGAATAGCGCGGCAGGTCCGTGCGGACGGACTTTTCGGTGGCCGTCTAGCCGCGCGTCAATGATAGGCTCAACCCCGACCAAGAAAAGGGGGGGGGCGCGTCATGCCATTTGCCATCACACTTCATCCCAGATTGCGACAATGAGCATGGCCGCCGACTGGGGATGGCGTCATTCGGACGGGTCGATTAAACGCGACAAGCCCTCTCGCTAATTCAGACTCTTGCGCGCCACGTCCAGCAGCATCTTGCAGTGCTTCACCACGGCCGCCTGCTTCGGGATTGCCGCCTTCACTGCTGCCTTCGACTTGGGCGACTGGCCGGGCGTCATCGCGAAGGACTTGAGCGCCGCAAGCCGCTTCAGACTCTGCTCCAACACCTGCGCCCGGCGCAAATACAGGGACTGGTTCATGGGCGCTTTCGCTAGAACGGTTGTGCCAAGGACACGTCAGGGCACATGAACTGTAAGCGCGTCGCGAAACTAGCTCGCCAACGGGGCTCCAAGCCTGCCATCCCGGACCACATTGTCAATCTCAGCCGTGCAATCGAGAGCCTTCGCCAGCGCCAAGGAAATCCGATCAGCGGCGGCCACAAGCGCCGGGTCTGGCGCGGTGGCATAACGCCCAGTGATGCCCTTCTTCGCGTGCCCGAGCAGGGCACCGATGATGAGGTCGGAATAGCCCAGCTCCGTCGCGGCGCTCGCGAACCAGTGCCGAAGGCCATGCAACGTCACATCCTTGAGCTTGGCGCGCTTGGCGATGCGCTCCCACATTTTGGGTAACCCAACGAGGTGTCCGGCTTTCGATGATCCCGGAAACACGAAGTCATCCGGCTTTGCTTCCGTTGGCTTAATGCTGGCGAAATGGTCAATCGCAATACGCCCGATGGCGCGCATCTGCTTACCGCTCTTGGTGTCTATGAACCGGACGCAATGCCCTTGGTCGTCGATCAACTCCCAGGTCAATTGCAGGCCCTCCATCCGCCGGAATCCAGTCAGCAGAAGTGTGCGGATTGCGCGCCGGCCAGCCCCATTCTCCTTGCTTTCTCCAAGGACCGCGTTCTCTTGCGCTTCCTCACGGAGTGCGGTGCCGAGCGCGGTGACCTTCTCGAACGAGAATGCTGGCTTGGCCTCCTGGTCTTTGGGCCGCTTGATGCCTCGCACCGGATTTTTGTCAAGAACGCGATCCCGCACCGCGCGCTCAAGAATGGTACCCAACATGCCAAGGGTCCGTGACGCCACGGCGGAGCCGCCCGTCGCTATACCGCCGCGCGGCCTTTTGGCCTCTCCTTCGGCCGCGGCGAATTTGGGGGCTACCTTCACGCTCTTGCCCGCCATTACGTCGCGCAGGAACTTTTCCATGTCGGCTGGCGTCAGGCCCGCAACAGCCTTGGAGCCGAGCAAGGGTTTTACGTGTCGGTTGATACGGCTCCTGTCCATCGCGAGTGTGCTGGCCTTGATCCTGCCCTTCTCGGCATCGAGATATTCGTCGCAGAGTTGTGCCACGGTGACAGCGTTCCGCTCGGAGTTTCTGTCATTAACTGGGTCCTTACCGTCCGCGATGCGGCCCCGGAGCTTGATCGCTTTGCCACGAGCCTGATCTGGAGTGATGTCTCCGACGCGGGCGATGTGGAATTTGCGCTGTTGGCCGAACTGATTTCGATATTTCAGGACATAGCTTTTGGCGCCGGAGGGTTTGACGCGGACACCGAAGCCGCGAAATCTCGGCATCAAAATAGGTCACATCACGGCCATCAGGATCGGCGTGGAGGGCGTCAATTACACGCTTGGTTAGTCTCTTCTGCTCAGCCATTGGCGGCCGTCCTGCACGTTCCCAAGGGCCATGCCGAATCCTGGGGTACCACTGGGGTACCAAGAGAGGGGAAGTTCAAGAAATGTTCCCGCATGACAGAGGTCCTCAGAAATCCAATAAATACTGGACTATTGTACGCTGGAGACACTAGCGGAGCTTCCAAGTATCTTCAAGAATAAACCGATTTCATCCTTGCCAAGGTTAGGGTCGGGCGTTCGATTCGCCTCGCCCGCTCCAGTGGAAATTCAGGAATATCAGTGGCTTAGAAAACACCCTTCGGGGTGTTTTTTGCTTCCCCGGGCCCACCGAAATAGCCGGGGAAGCACCGGGGAAGCAGCCCAAGGCGAAACCTGGCGGGCTTTCGGGTGGGTTAAAAAAAGGACTTAAAGCCCTAAGACATCGATACGCGCAGCCCAGTTCGATGCGTTGCGGCGCTAAGGGACGAGCTGCTTGGTTGAGGCAGTCTTTGCCATTCAGCAGTTCGAATTGGTGAATCGCTTCATCAAGCCGGGCTGTACTCTCACTCTGATAAGAGGTGTCAGCGGGATCTCCCCTTATAAGGGGCGTTGGCGACCGCGGCACCGACTAGGGGGGAGGCTTTCCCCCTTCAGGGCTTCCAGATCGCGGCCCGAACACTTCCAATTAGCGGGGTGTTGACTTCCAATCAGCCGAAACCGATGATTCCAATCATCCGGATTCGGAGACGGCATGTTCGATCGGTTTGTTGAGCGACGGGCGGAAGAAGCCCTTTCTGATACTCCGGTGGTCCTGATCGTAGGCCCGCGCCGCGCCGGCAAGACGACGCTCGTCCGAAAAATGGGAGAAGCCGGGCGGATCTATATCACGCTCGACGATCAGACGGTCCTTGAGGCCGCTCAGTCCGATCCCGCCGGTTTCATCCGCGGCCTCGACCGGGCCGTTATTGACGAAATACAGCGTGTGCCTGATTTGCTGCTGGCCATCAAGAAGACGGTTGACGAGGACTATCGGCCGGGTCGCTTCCTGCTCACCGGCTCGGCGAATGTCCTGACCTTGCCGCGGGTCGCCGACAGCTTGGCCGGCCGGATGGAAACAATCCAAATGCTGCCGCTGGCCAAGGCAGAAATCGAAGGTCGGACGCCGACGTTCCTAGAGCATCTCTTCGCAGGAAAGCTCCGGAGCCAGGGGGCGGCAATCCTTGGCGACGACCTTACTCAGCTTGTCCTGCTCGGCGGCTTCCCCGAAGCGATCAGCCGCGAAAGCCAGCGCCGACGGCAGGACTGGTCGAGGTCCTATCTCACGTCGGTATTGACGCGCGATCTGCGGGATATCGCTGATGTCGAGAAACTGACGGAACTGCCGAAATTCGTGCGGCTGCTGGCCGAGCACTCAGGCCAGTTGGTCAATTATTCGCAGTTCGGCGCCGGCATCAATGTCAGCCACAAGACTGGGCAGCGCTATGTCGGGTTGCTTGAGCAGATATTCCTGATTGCGACGGTGCAACCATGGTTCACCAATGCCCTGAAGCGCATCGTCAAGACGCCGAAGCTGCACTTCCTCGATTCCGGCCTGCTTGCCACTGTGCGCGGTCTTTCCTTCGATAGGGTCAAGGCGGATCGCAGCACGTTCGGCGCGCTGCTCGAAAGCTTTGTCTTCGCGGAGATTCTGAAGCTGATGACAGCCTCGGACCTGCGGCTGTCGCCTTACCATTTTCGGGATCGGGACGGGCGTGAGGTGGACATCGTGCTGGAACGCGATGATGGGAAAATCGTCGGCATCGAGGTCAAGGCGAGCGCGACGGTCAAAGCCAGTGATTTCGGCGGCCTGCGGGCGTTGGCCGAGGCCTGCGGAGACCGCTTTGCCTTCGGCGTCGTCCTTTATGACAGCCCGGACGTCGTGCCATTCGGCGACAGGCTGGCAGCGGCGCCATTGTCGACTCTCTGGGCCGGAGAGCCAATGACGAACAAGGCAGCCAAAATGAAATAGCTGCAAAAAAGGGGAGGCCTAGGGGCATGTATCTCGACAAGCTGTCGCTGAACAATTTCCGATCATTCGCTCAGTCGGAAATTCCGCTATGCAAGGATCTCACTCTTCTTGTCGGAGAGAACAATGGCGGCAAGAGCAACGCGATTGACGCCATTCGTCTCCTGACCGCGCCGCTCGGCGGGCGAAGAGACCTGTACTGCGAGACGACAGATATCCGGTTCGGAAGTGCAGAGCGAAATTTTGAGCTGACCGCGACATTCGCGGAGCTGAGCCCGGCTAAGCAGGGTCGGATGATACGGCTGCGACCGACGCCGCGATCAGTGGATGTATCTTCGGGCTAAAATACGACGAGACGACGGGGCGCTTCCCGATTCGACCGGCGTTGTGGGCAGGACATCAGCGGGGCAATCCCGAGCCGGGGTGCCATGAGATGGTTCGCCACGTCTATCTGCCGCCGCTGCGCGATGCGAAGCGAGCGCTCGCCTCGGGCAATCCGACCCGGATATACGCTCTGCTGAATCACTTCATCGAGGGCGGAGATCCGGAAGCTTCTGGCTAAAAGCCTGCGCCGAGGCGCCGAGGCGGAGATTCTTCGCAAGGTCGGCGGAGCCGTTGAGATCGGATTGAGTGCCCTGACGGCCGGTGTCCGTCGCCAGGCCGCGTCGCTGGGTTTCGCCAGCGATGAGAAGCTGATCGATATTGCGCGAGACCTACGCTTCAAACTCGCCGATCACGGCATCAAACCCGAAGATCTCCGCTATTCGGGTCACGGCTACGCAAACCTTCTCTACATGGCCACGATCGCGGTTGAGCTGGATAAGGTCAACGACGCCGATCTGACGCTCTTTCTCGTCGAGGAGCCAGAGGCACATCTCCACCCCCAGCTTCAGGCTGCGGTCCTGAGCTTCCTGGATGAACAGGCCGAGAAGTCACGCAAACCCCGCGAGGGCCGTCAGGGCCCAGCAGGAGAGCTGCAGGTGATTGTGGCTACCCATTCGCCGAATTTATCGGCGTGGGTCGAGAGTAAGAAGCTTGTCTTTTTCCGCTCCTTCCTTCCGACGCCGGCAGAAGCTGCTGCTGGCGGCGCAGGAGGGAACCATAGCCGCTGGCCGGCGTCCCTGGCTGGTATCATGCCGGAAACCGAACCGAACCTGGACTATTCCGGTCGGTAAACTGAGAGGCATAACATGGTGTATTCGCTTGTGGCTTGACGCTTGATCCTGCCGAGCGACGCAAGGTCGATCGCTATCTCGATGTGACTAAATTGGCCTTCCTCTTGGAGGGCGTGTGCTCCTCGTAGAAGGCATCGCCGAAGCTCTTCTGCTTCCTGTCATGGCGAAGAAGATCGTGTTGAAGGACGATGCCGACAAGCTTCGCCTGTTCCGGTCGGCCGTTTTTGTGCCGATCGATGGGGTCGATTTCCATCCTTACGCCAAACTGCTTCTATCGCCCTTCAACGACGTCCGAATCGCCGACCGTCTCGTCATTTTGACAGATGGCGATGGTGGGGAAGTTGCCGAGGGAGAAGAGAAGCCTGGCGCCGCGCGTAAACGCAATCTGGAAGCGCTGGTCGCCGGGCTTGGCGCAAGCGACCTCCTAGAGGTCGTCATCAATGACTATTCCCTTGAAACCGAGCTCGTGCACGCCGGCAACGCGGCCGTCCTCAAGGAGGTCTATCTCAAACTTCACCCGCGGTCTGGTGACAAGTGGGACGCGGCGGTCGCGCTGGCTGGCGCTGCGCAGGCGGTAGCGATCCAGAAGCTCTTCGAGACGACACGGAAAGGCGACTTCGCGCAGCTCGTTGCCGAGGAAATCAACAAGGGCGTGGTCTTCACGGTGCCGGCCTATTTGAAGACCGCGATCGAGGCCCTGGTGAAATGATCGTCAAGCCGTTCGAGCCGACGGAGCAGCAGCAGCGGGTGATCGAACATGTGGGTTCGGCATTCATCGCTGCGTGCCCCGGCGCGGGAAAGACCCGGGTCATGGTCGAGCGAGCGCGGAAGCTGCTAGGCGGTAGACCGACGGGGCGCGGCATCGCCTTTCTTTCCTTCACCATCGCCGCCGTCTCGGAATTGGAGGATCGGCTCCGTCGAGAAGGGCTGGTGGAGACCCCGGCGTTTCCCCATTTCATCGGCACCTTCGACGCGTTCCTCTGGCAATTCCTCATCGCGCCGTTTGGCATCGATGGCTGCGCCGCCAAGCCGAGATTGATTCCGGACAAGGACGACCGGACGATACAACCTTTTGCGGGCGTACAGGCCCTGCCGCTTGAATGCTTCGACCGCGCGACGGGAAACGCTATCCCGGCCATGATTTCAGCGCTACGGATTTCGCGGGAAGATCAAGGCGCACGAGACGGCGGCGCGGAATACACGCGCGCGATTTTTGGAGTGCAGTGAGCTCGACTTCGCCGATGCGCGTTCAGTCGCGCTCGCGCGGCTGCGCGATCCGGCTTGCGGCGCAGTGCTTGGGCAGGCGTTCGCGGCGCGTTTTCTGGAACTCATTGTTGACGAGGCGCAGGATTGCAATCCAGTCGACTTGGAGATTATCGCATGGTTCCGGGCGGCCGGCGTCCCGGTGAAGGTGATCTGCGACCCGAACCAGGCGATCTACGGATTTCGAGGTGGCGTGACGCGAGAGCTTGGCCAGTTCGCAGATACATTCGGCGCGGCCGAGCGGCTGCCCATGAATGGAAATTTTCGCTCCAGCGCGCACATTACGAAGGGCATCGTGGCCTTGCGCCCGCCTAGCATGCGCGCCGCAATCGACGAGGCTCTAGGAGTGCATTGCGAGGAGCCGACGGCGGTGCATATCCTCTCTTATTCGGGCCAGGGCGTGCCCTCGACGATCGGGGCAAAATTCCAGGAACTGGTCACGGCAATGGGGCTTGCGGCGCGAGATTGTCCTGTCGTTTCGGCGACACGGCGGACCGGATCGAATGCCCTCGGCCACCCCCAGGATTTAGGCGTTCGGGATCTCAGCTACAGGCTGGCCGTCGCGGTTAGTGATTTCCACTTCTCCTTCGAGGTCGGGGGCCGGAAGGAGGCGCTCGTCGCCATCCACCGGATCATGCTCGAACTGAGCGGCCAGATGGGCGGGAAGACGTATCATCAGCATCTCGCCGAGGAAAGTGTCGCTCCGGAAACTTGGCGGCCGGATGCTCTCGCTTTGGCTCAAGCGCTCCGCTTCAGCCCGGAGCGGTTTGCCACGGCCGAGGTATGGCACGATGAGGCACGCCGGCTGCTCGCGCCACTGCTTCCGGCGGACGGCCCATCCATCAATCAGCGTCTTCGCCGCAATGGTGATCTCGGGAAAGCATTGTCGGTCGCACCCGCGGCTGGGCACCCCGCACGGACCATCCACAGCGTTAAGGGTATGGAATTTCCGGCGATCTGCGTGGTGATGTCTCCAAGCACCGCGAAGGGTATTATCGATTTTCTTACTGGCAGCGTCGCCGGAGATAATGAAGAGGCCCGCAAGATCTATGTCGGTGCGTCGAGGGCGCAGCGCTTATTGGCGATCGCACTGCCACGGACGCAGGCACATCGCTTACGGGATCTGATGGCGGGAATGGGCGGAGCGGTCGAACTCGTTGCGCTTTAGCCCCGTGTCACCCGGCTGCAACGGCCTGCTCGACAAAGGTGCGCCTCTGATCTGGCAGCATCATCCTAACGCGATGCATTCCGCTCTAGCCCAATCAGACTATGAAATTGTTTCGGCCGATGGTCGATATTCGCCAGCTGTTCGAGAGCGACAAAGTTCGTTCACTGCAAAAGTGCTTTCACTTGAGAGACGAGTTCGTGGTCAGGAAAGCGTTCACAAGCGACTGACCAAGCCTGCTTCGCCTTTACCCGGTCACCGCTGTTCCAGTGCACTCCGCCGAGCTCGAACATCGCCGGAGCATATTCGGGATTTAGGGCGGCCGCCCGGTGGAAGGCGTCTATCGCCTGTTCCGCCTGCCCAAGATGCGCGTATGCCACGCCCACCTGAAACCAACTCATTGCGTCAGGCTGGAGCGTTTGGGCCTGCTCCAAGAGGATCGGCAGGCTCTCGTCAAATCGGTCTAAAAAGTTCAGCGCTGTTCCAAGGCAATAGCCATAGTGGCCCCCCTCGAGATTATAGGCTTTGCGGAAACAGCGTTCGGCTTCCGTCCAGTCCCCGTTGTCCTGCGCCCAGTGACCAAGGCGATCCCACGGCAATGCGGCGTCTTCCGCACTTATGTGTTCAATATGACGATCAAATTCGTCCCTGAATTCGGCGTAGTTTTTTTTGAGATCGTAACCCAGCCCCCGAAGGTAGAAATTGCTCATCAACAGCTCCCATCGCCCTTGCGAGCTGTCAGGGTGGGCTTGGACGTAGCGCAGCCAGAAAACGCGAGCGTGCACTGCGTTGTCGATGCTGGTGCGGCCGAAACTCGCCACCAGGCGCCGGCACCACGGCCAGATCCATTCATGGCGGTCGGCCTGACCGATTAGAGCATTAATCTCGCGGAATGCAGCTGAACCCTGGTCGAGGTTGAACAAGACGTTGACGCGCCACCCGGACACTGCCGTCATCTTCCCTTGGTTGCGATCGACGAAGGCGACTTGGTCGAAGTGATCCAGAGCGTCCTTGTAACGGCCGATCCGAACGAAATGGTTGCCCATGGCATTGTGGGCCTCGGCCAGATTCGAATCCAGCCGCAGCGCTTCACGATAGTGCTCAACGGCCGAATCTTGATCGCCCAGTCGCTCGAAGCTCGTACCGTAGATTCTTGTGGATCTGGGCCGCCAACTCGGAGGCGCCTATAAGTTTTGGATCTGCGAGGGCGGCTTGATAGGCCAACTTGGCCTGCTCATCGTCAGGAATCGCCGAATATGCGTTTCCAATGGTGTAGTGCAGGCTGGCGGCGTGAAAACGACCACTTGTGAGTTGCCGCTGGAAAAACGCGATGCCTTCGACGATCCTCTCGGGATGCCGAGTTCGGTGCGCCATGCCGAGATTGATCTCCGACATATAGGGGATGCCCATGAAGTCGTGATCAGCGCCGAGCGCTGCGGCAAACCGCTCGAAGCTTGCGCTGATTACGTCGTCTGCATTCTGGTCATAAAGCTGCTGCAGCAGCGTCGCCGCTTGGCGCTGATCCTCCGGGACATGGACTTCCGGTGCGGCGTCCAGGATGGCGTTGGGTAAGTCCTTGAGACTGGCAGAAGTCTGGGCGACCCGACGTTCCCGCGCAGATCTGGCGCCGGACCGCGCGAGCGCGGCCACCTTACACAATCGATCGGTCGTCATCTCACGCGTGAAGGTGACGGTGACCGAGCTTTGGTCCGTCCATGAACGCCCGTCATGCTCGTATTGTCGCAGGACAGCGTCGGCGAGGCAGATGCGCAACGAACCTGTCGGGACGTGGTAGCAGGCGTAGAAGCTGTACGGTTGCATCAGCAGGTAGTTCAGGTTCGCGCGCTCGATAGAGACGCTGAGCGACCCGTCGGCATTCAGATTCCGAGCCGTACCTTTCACCTGAACATGCACCCGGACGTTTGTCGCCTGACCGCCCGCGACGACCTCAATCTGGCAGTCTGTGCCGTAGTCCTTGCGGTCCGAAGCCTGGAGAATAAAACAACCGCTGTCGGCCAGCCGCTTTTGGAAGGCGGCAAGAGCCTGGTCCTCTATTTCGTGGTTCTGATCACGGCGCGGGAGTTCATCGAACGGATTCATAAGGGTCTGCTCATTGTAGGCGGTTAGCCATGGCTTCCACTCTCATCGATCACTGCTAAAGACATGATCGCATCAGCCGTAGCCAGGGTTCGATACTGCGCCAGCCAGCTTGTCGGCCCCACCCCAAAATTTCGCGCAGGCGCCAGCATAGCGGACGACATCCTCGGGCCGGACAAGAAGCTGCTCACTCTCCTCGCGGTTCGGCGGAAGAATGTCGATATATCGCGAGGGATCGTGGGTCCAACGATCCGGTACATGGGCGCGTAGATCGTTCACCGAGGTCCCATCGCCATGGCGATAGACGTTCGCAACGAGGAACATTTCAACGAGACTGTCGGAGATGCCGCGGAGATCGACTCCGCCCTTTGCGGCGCATTCGAGAAGGTGCTCGCGAAAGAGCTCCCGACCGGGCTTCTTGCCGGCAACGCAGAGGCTGCGCCCCCAGATGCGCAGCTGACGTTCAAAGAGGCCGGCTAGAATGAGGGTAAATGCCTTGGCGGCCTCGTTGGCGGTATAGTTATCGATCTGCGCGGCCGCACGGTCGAGGAATTCGTTCATCGATGGGGCTTCGCCGAACCGAAGCTCGGCGTGGATCGGCAGCGCATTCAAGCCCGGCCGGATCAACCGCTGAAAGAGACGGTCGGTGTTGGCTTGGAAGACCCTTGGAAGATTGTCGCCTGGCGTCAAATGAATGCGCCCTCCGCCTAGTTTAACACAGAGGGCTCGGTCATGGCCGCGAAGTTCGACAGCGTGACGCCGACCTGCCGAGTGCCTTTCGGCGGCGGGTAGCCCGAACGGATCAGCGCGAGGCTCGCCCCGTGGCCGACAGCCACCAGCTTACCCTGCAATGTTGGGTTATCCCGTCGCCCGACCGAAGCATAGAAAGCGTTCATGTCGGTGTGGATGATCTTGCGAGTTTGCCCTTCAACCATGGTCGTCGAGGATAGCATAGGGCTTGAACAAAAGGGATACTTTGTCGACTCCGAAGTGCGCCAAGGCCAACGCCTGTTTGCATCTGCTGCCGCTGCTTGCGCGGGTCTATAGTGGCTGCGAACGAAATTGCTGCATGAGGCTGCTGGCCTCAAATGGGAGCCAAAATGCTGAAGGCTAGCCAAGAGGAAATTGAGTCCATTCGAGAATATTTCGAATGGCAAGCCCCCGACCTGGAGGTGACCTTTCTGCAAAAGGTGTACTCCGAAGCGGTGTTGAACACCCGCCATGACGTTTGGGACATTCACACCAATAAGGACCGATGGTGGGTCATCACTGGTGGCACCAACCTCTACTCCCAGCAACAGTTTCCGAACATGGACTTGGCACTGACGTTCCACATCGGCCTGATCCTGCGCATTCCGCGCACGGAGCAGCAGCAACGGGACGACATGCGGCTTCTCCCGTTCGGGCCGGTGTTCGAGAAAATGGAAGAAGCCGGCGACGCGGTTACCCAGGCCCTCAATCTCGCGGACTACCAGGCCGTCGGGGTTCGTTGCCGTGAGACCTTGCTTGAACTGATCGGCGTCGCCCAGGACGCGGCAGTCTGGACGGAAACGCCACCGCAACGCGCCAATTTCCGCGAGTGGTCGGAAATCATCTGTAATGCCGTCGTGCCTGGCAATAGCAATCGGGAACGGCGCGGCGCCTTGAAGGGCGCGCTGGATAGCGCCTGGACATTCTCCAACTGGCTGACACATGCGAAGTCGGCCACCTGGCTCGACGCCGACATGGCGCATACGTTGATTCAGCATGCGATCGGCATGGCCATATCCCTAATCCTTCGTGAGCTTCGCGGGGTGCCGGAGGCCTGTCCCGATTGCGGCTCACTCGATCTTGCGCCCGAACAGGGTGAAAACACGGCCGCGCCGGGCATTCTTTGGGAACGACCGAGATGCACGGCCTGCGGATGGGCCGGTAGGTCCGTTCCGATCCTCGATTCTGAGAATGGGCGGCCACTCATAACCCGGGAGGGCGAGGAAACGCATGACCACCGCGTTATGACCGTGCCCCTGCGTAGCATCCGCAAGCCCGGCGATCCGGCAGTCGAAGCCTTGCAAGACGTCGAGACGGGTGCGCCGGAGCCGGCCGAGTATTTCGCCTACGGCTCGAACATGGCGACGGCGCGGCTGCGCGAACGAATGCCGAGCGCCAAGCCGCTGGGAGTCGCTACATTGTCAGGCCACGAGCTGCGCTTTCACAAGCGTAGCAAAGACGGATCGGGGAAGTGCAATGCGTTCGCGACCGACGACGATGAGAGTGCCGTCGTCGGTGTTCTATTTAGCTTTGATCCCGCAGAACGGCGAAAGCTCGACGCCGCTGAGGGGGCCGGCAAGGGTTATGAGGCCACGATGGTGACGGTCGTCAATGATAAGGGTCGTAGGCGGAAGGTTCTGACCTATATCGCCTCGAACGAAGCAATCGACGAAAGCCTCAAGCCCTACAGTTGGTATAAGGATCACGTCTTGGCTGGCGGACGAGAGCACGGCCTTCCACAGGACTACGTCGATGAATGCATCGCAAACGTTGAAGTTGTCGAGGATGCCGACGTCGACCGAGCCGCGAGGGAGCGCGCGACGCATTCCGTGATCGAGTAGCCCGACATCGCAATCTATGCGGCTAAGCGTTGAGCCTCGTTGCCATCCCGATCGTCGTCACCAGCTGCCTTTAGGAGGAAGTGGGCAAGCGCAGCCCTTCGGGAATCACGATCGAGAGCGTAAGCGGTTTGTTTGAACTGCTTGCCGTCGAGCAGGCCCTGAATGTATCCAGCGATCGTGTCGGCAGCCATAATGAGCGCGGTGTCGAGCGTATGGATGTACTTGCTTGTGACCGACCCCTTGGCGCTTCTAGTTACTAGCCAGAATTTTAAGCGGTATCCGCCACGTTTCCATGAGATAGGACTCCGTCGCTGCGAATAGCTCGAGATGTGGCTTTGCCGCCCTAGCCCGCGAGTAACCAGGCTGAACAATCGTCACTGAAAATTCTGGGCGCATTTCCCGCCACTGGCCGATGAGGCTAATCAAAGTCGCCATGCTTCCCTGTTCAAAGCGAGTGGCACTCCCGCGCCGTTGGCGGTCGGCTTCGCGTCGGCGCAAGTGGTGGAGGAGCAG
>CAVXZV010000012.1:0-158756 GCA_963766355.1 uncultured Alphaproteobacteria bacterium | reverse complement strand
CTGTCCGGCAATTAATCGAAGAGATTCAATTGGGTTGAAGTGTCTGGATTTAATTTCAGCAGAACGGTGTCGTTAAGCAGCTGATCCAAGGGCGTTTTCTCGAAAAGCATCAAGCTCAAAATCTGTAAAATTGTGTAGAGCGAGGCTTTGACCTCGAGGCGTTTTTTGATGATCGCAATGAGGACGTAAACGCTGATTGCGATCCAGATTTGTGTTTTTACGGCGTTCTCGTTAGTGCCGAAGAATGCCTTGATACGCAGATGCTGTTTGATCCACTTGAAAAACAACTCGACCTGCCAGCGGCATTTGTAAAGATGTGCGATTGTCAGGGCCGGAAGCTCGAAGTTGTTGGTGAAGAACCACAGGCGGTTGTTGTTTTCCTCGTCATAAAAACCGACGCTGCGCAAATACTGCGGATAAACGTGAGGCGATTTTACGCCGGTAAGACGAATGGTTTGGTCGAAACGCAAGCCGGTTGCTTTATCGACCGGTCGTGAATAAATGCGCCGAAAGACTGTATTGCTTTTGGGGCGGATGACAAAAAACGCCCCCGCCTGCGTCAGGCGGTACAGCCGTGCAAAATCAAAGAACCCGCGATCCATAATGGTGAAGCTGCCCGGCTCTGGCGTTATCATATCGAGCGCGTTCACTTCGTGCATTTTGCCGTCGGAAACATGGATAAATGAAGGAATATTGCCGCGCAGGTCAATTTGCGTGTGCATCTTCACGGCGGCTTTTGTCGTGCGAGATTGTGCCCACGGGAAAACTTTCAGCGACAGATCAATCGTCGTCGTGTCGAGTGCATAGACCGTGTTTTCCAGATCGACGCTGAACGCGTCGTTTGCATAAAGATGCCGCGCCTCGACGATCAGCGCATTGGCAAAATCATGGTAAATCCGCCAGTCGCGTTTCTCGTTGGCATCAGCCAGATTGCTGCGCGCGACATGGCCACGAATGCCGAGATGATAGAGTTTGGACTCTTGCGCGCGCAAACAGACCTCAATGTCGCGCAGGCTCTCACGAAAGGTCAGTTGCGCAAACGCCATGCACAGGAACTGATCCAGATGCGAAAAAGTTTTGGTTGGATAGTTCGACGGATGCCGCGCCACACACCGGCGAAAAGTGTGCATCGGCAGAAAATCCATAAGCTGCGCGAAAACCAGTTTGCCGACGAACATTCGAAAACCCCGAGGCCGAAAAACCCCAGTTTCCCAAATCCAAGTTCAAGTCGGTAACACCCTAAAAAACAGGTTCCTCGTTGCTATACAGTGAATTGCCTCATGCCTCAGCCAAAATTGCCGGACAGCAGTGGCGTCAAGCAAGTTTTCGCAATCCCACCCCATCCACCACCCTTCGCTGCTTCGCGTCCGTACGCTGGCGCTACGGACCGGGTGGCAGGCCACCGAACTTGACGGCCCGCTCTGAAGTTCAGATCAGCCCTTCTCCTATGATCTTAAGAGCTACGCCATAGGCGTGGCTTGCGTTCGGCGGCAGAAAGATGTGCAGGCCCGCGCTATCCTGCTCGAAGGCGAGCGGTGCCGTGGAGCCAACCACTTCGACGCGCGCGACATGCCTCTCCTTCATGGAGATCAATGTGAGCCGATCCGTCTCGGGCTTGCCCAGCGTCATGGCGTAAACGGCGCCGGCTTTAGCGGTATAGCGGATGTCGGCCGCGGTAAACGGCTTGGTCTTTTCTTCGCTGAACTGACCGGCAACGACCACAGTCGGCCCCTCGCCTGACACCTTCCAGGGTCTTGTGCCGTAAATCGCCTCGGAGAAGCGCACCATCCAGGAAGCAATGCCTTCGACGATCGCAATTTCTTTCTCGTCGATGGAACCGTCGCCGCGTACCGGGACGCTGAGCAGCAGATTGCCGTTCTTGGACACAACGTCGCACAATTCGTGGATAACATTGTCCGCGCTGCGATACCCGTTCCGTTCATAGAGTGGGATGCTGTAATGCCATTCGCCGATGCAAGTGTCGGTTTGCCAAGCATGCGGTTCGATCTCGGCACGAAGCCCGTGTTCCATATCGTTCACCAAGGCCGCCCGGCGCTCCTCCGGAAGATTCTTGCCGTTGATCACCACGTCGACTTTGCCGTGCCACTGGATCGACGCGTTGTAGTAATGCGCGGCAATGTCGAGACCGATTTGGCCGAACGGCAAGCCGGTGTTGTCGAAATAGACGAGATCGGGCCGGTAGCTGTCGATCAGGTCCTTGCAGCGCAGGAACCACTGCCGCACGAAAGCGGGATTTGCTGCAGGTGGATTCTCGTTCCAGACGCCGTCGTGCTCGTCGTGCCAGGCATTGGCTTCGGCGATGGAGGAAATCCC
The DNA here is from genome assembly GCA_963766355.1 of uncultured Alphaproteobacteria bacterium. Taxonomy (GTDB): domain Bacteria; phylum Pseudomonadota; class Alphaproteobacteria; order Micropepsales; family Micropepsaceae; genus Rhizomicrobium. Next base: position 156,422 of record CAVXZV010000012.1, on the reverse strand, counting down.
GTCCGGCATCGGCATGACGCGTCCGCCATAAAGTTCCTGCGGGTCGAGGCCTTCCCACCACTTCCCCTTGCCCATCGCTTTCGTAAGCCTGAAGGCATCGTAGCGTTCGCCGTGGCGCGGGCCTTCGGGATCGTAGCCATAGGCGACCTGAAACCAATGCCATGTGTGGGCCGAATGATTGGAGACGCCAAATCTCAGTCCGCGCGAGCGCGCCGCTTTGGCGAAGATCGCGACGATATCTTTCTTCGGGCCGATCCGCGTGGAGTTCCAAGCGTGAAACTTGAAATCGTAATTGTCGAAATTGTCGTGATGGTTGGCCAAAGCCACAAAGTACTTGGCGCCCGCCTTGACATAGAGGTCCAGCAAAGCGTCCGGATCGAATTTCTCGGCCGTCCACTTGGGATAAAAGTCAATGAACCCCGTATCCGCCGGATGGCCATAAATGGCCAGATGATGTTTGTAGGAAGAGTCTCCCTGCAGATACATCCTGCGGGCGTACCAGTCGCCTTGTTCCGGCACGCATTGCGCGCTCCAATGCGCCCAAATCCCGAATTTGGCATCTCTGAACCATTGTGGGGCCGTGTAGCCGGCAATCAGGGAGTCCCAGTTCGGTGTAAAGCTGCCGGCAGCGCCCAAACTTTGCGCTCGCACGATCTGCGGCAGACCAGCCGTCAATCCCAGCGCCGCCGCCTTAAACAATGTCCTTCTAGCAATTCCGTCCTGCCCCATTTCCGGCCTCGTTGCGATGTTCGACCGTGGTGTGTTTCGGTCGGTAGTCCCTATAAAGTATTCTTCGCCGGCTTGACCAGATCGCCGTCCTCGTGACCGAGGTGGTCGAGCAGCGGAATCCTCAGCGGTGCGGCCAAGTCGTAGCGGTACATGCCGCCGACGCCGGTCCGCGCCTAGTGGTCCGATTCTAACATTCGCTTTCGGTGTTCGCGCCAAGCAAGGTAGCGAATGTCAAATCCGCTCCGCTAGAGCACGACCTTCTGCTAGGGATGCCACCCACAAGATCGAACGCCGGCTTTGTGCGTAAGCTGTCGCAATCTGCAGCAAACATTGAATGCAATACACGCGAATGCCGCTTCATCATACCGCTTCACAATTATGCTGGATTGCTGCAACGTCGCCGCGTTTCTTGCACGCGTTCGTATCCCGGACAACGGCGCCGCATCGTTGAACTGACCGCCCGCGCGACGATACTGCGCCCACAAGCCGATGATCTGAGGTCGCAATGAGCCACCGAAGCTTCCGCAGCCTTCGCCGCAAACTCTCCGCAACAGCTGTGATGCTCGCGGCGTCTCTCCTGCTTCTGTTGGGCATTCGTGAAGCCTCGGCCCAAAGCGCCGCCGACCATCCCGAATGGCCCGGCAAGGGACAACTCTTCGTTGGTACCTGTTACCAGCCTATCGACCGCTCGCCCGAAGAAATTCATCGCGACATCGCCATCATGAAAAAAGCGGGTTTCAATCTGGTCCGCATGGGCGATCTGTCCTGGGATTCGTTCGAACCCTCCGAAGGCCATTTCGAGTTCGCCTGGTTCGACAACGTCATGGACGAGATGGCGGCGAATGGCATCAAGGTAATCCTCGACATCCCCGGTCAACCCGCGCCGACCTGGCTGCATCACAAATATCCGGGCGTGAACCTGGTTACCCAGAACGGTACCATGCTCCACCCGGCCGAACGCTACATGCAGGACATCGGCGATCCCGATTACCGCCGCCTCGCCGCCCGCATGGCCGACCAATTGACCAAACACTATGCGCACCATCCGGCGTTGCTGGCGGTGGGCTATGACAACGAAATCGGCAACAGCTACATGTCGTATTCGTCTGCGGACCGGCTTCGCTTCATCGATTGGCTGAAAGCCAAATACGGAACCGTCGAAGCATTGAACAAAGCCTGGGCAACGCAGCGCTGGTCGCGTCGCATCAACGAATGGGACGAGGTAGAGCTTCCTTACGGCGACGGCCCAGGTCCGGCGGAACGCTATCTCGATCTGCGCCGGTTCTGGTCGGACCAGACCATCGCTGCGCTCAAGGAGCTCGAAGTCGTCCGCAAACAGAATGTGCCGAATGCGCCGGCGGTTTCGAACCTCTGGGATACGGCCTGGAGCAAGCCGTTCGACTATCTTAGTTCGTACAAGGACTATGTTAGCTACGGCGCCGAAGGATTCTATCCGGGCGAACCGGTTGGGGCGAGCCTCGGTGCCTTGATGATCAAAGGCGATCTCGACACGCCGATCTGGTTCAACGAATTCACCGCCGGCGGCGGCGGCTATTACGGCACCAGGGGCCGTAGCCGCATGTGGGCCTATCTCGGCCTGATCGATTACGCGCAGACCGTTCTGGCCTGGACCTTCAATTCGCACCTGGGGGGCGAGGAACAAGCATTGTTCGGCCTTGTCGATCACGACAACACGCCGTCTTGGAAGGTGGACGAATTCGCCCAGATAGCGAAGGAATTTCAAAAGCTGGAAAAGCTCGGCTTCCCGCGCTACCGCCAACCCGACGTGGCAATCGCCTATTCCTTCGACAACGCCATGGTGACAAGCACGCCGGGCCAGCACCCCACGGTGACCCAGTACTACAAGCTCGGTTACATGGATCAGGTGCAGGGCGCCTTCGAGCCGTTCTTCACCGACAACATCGATACGGCGATCGTCAACCTCGCCTATGTCCCGCTTGATAAGTACAGGCTTGTGGTCGTTCCGGGCCAATATTTGATGGACGAGAAGAGCGCAGCCGCCATCCGCCGCTATGTCGAGAACGGGGGCACGGTGATCATGACCGGCTATTCCGACAAGACCGACGAGCACGGCCAATGGTTCGACACGCCCCTGCCCGGCCGCCTCGCGGATGTCTTCGGGTTGCACACCAACGCCTTCTATCGTGCCGGCAAGCCGCTGCAGGTGAAGATCGGCGCCAAACTTCAAACTGCAAAGGACGGCTACTACGAAATCCTGGAACCCGGCACCGCCAAGGTGCTGGCGAATTTCGCAAACACGCCTGAGAAATCCCCGGCGGTAACGATCAATCGTTACGGCAAGGGAAAGGCCATCTATTTGGCGACCGCTTCGCAGGCGTCGATGATGGGACCTTTGGTCCGCTCGCTCTATGCCGAATTGGGGATCGAGCGGGGGCCGCAGACCCCGTCCGGCGTTTATGCGAGGATCGTGGACGGACGAACGCTCTACGTGAACACCACGACGGAGCCGAAATCTGCCCCCATCAAGGGCAAAAGGTTGGGCGTGCTTTCGGGGAAACTATATGCGAGGTCACTTCGCCTGGCGCCGTACGGCGTGGAACTGCTGCAATAGGATTAATGGTCTTCGCTCGAAAAGACGGCTCGTGGGCTCCAACGACACAGGCTTTTGCTGAAAACCGCGACGAGATGTAACCATAGAGGCCGGCTGCGGCGACAAGTAATTGTGCTAGCGTCCTGATTTACCGGTATTTGAGGTTCGCAATGGTTCAGCAAATTCATAAACTCTCGCTTTCCGAAAAGGTCGGCTATGCGCTCGGAGACGGCGCCTCGAACCTGATCTGGATGTCCTTCATTTACTTCCAGCTCAATTTCTACACCGACGTTTATGGACTTGCGGCCAGTGCGCTGGCGACCATGCTGCTGGTCACCCGCACCTGGGATATGTTTTTCGACGTCATTGTCGGCATGATCGCCGACCGCACCAAAACCCGTTGGGGGAAATTTCGCCCCTACCTGCTGTGGATGGCGCTGCCCTTCGGGATCATGAGCGTGCTCAGCTTCACCACGCCCTCCTTCGATCCGTTTGGAAAACTGGTTTATGCCTATGTGACCCTGTCGCTGATGATGGTGGTGTATTCCGGGATCAACATACCCTACTCGGCGCTGATGGGCGTTATCTCGCCCGATTCACAGCAGCGCACCAGCCTAGCGTCCTGGCGATTCAGCTTCGCGTTTTTGGCCGGCCTCGCCGTGCAATTCTACACCTTGCGGCTGGTCGAGAATTTCGGCCACGGAAACCGGGTCCTCGGTTTTGAGATGACCATGGCCGTGTTCGCCGCGATCGCCGTGGCGATGTTTCTTTTCTGCTTCGGGCTCACCAAAGAGCGCGTTCAGCCGGTCGTGGAACAAAAAACCTCGACGCGCCGCGATCTGCTCGATCTGGTGACAAATGTCCCCTGGTTGATGCTGTGTCTGATCGGCATCCTTCAAGTGTGTTTTGTGGCCATCCGCGGCGGCGCCATTGTCTACTATTTCAAATACTACGTCGGCGACATGGGCGCGGCGGCGATGTTCATGGTGGTCGGCTCGGTGATGTCCCTGCTCGGCACGTTTCTCATTCAGTACGTAACGCCGTTCACCGGGCGCAAGAACGCTTTCATCGGCTGTATGCTGCTATCGACGGTCACGTTGGTCGCATCCTATTGGGTCGGTCCGGGTCAACTTGGCATGCTGTACGCCTACAACATCATTTACTGCGGGCTCACCGGGCCCACCTCGGCCTTGCTTTGGGCAATGTTTGCGGATTCGGCGGATTACTCGGAATGGCGGACAGGCCGCCGCGCGACCGGGTTGATCTTTTCGGCGTCGGGAATGTCGAACAAGTTTGGCTGGGTCATCGGCGGTGCGCTGGCGGCCACGCTGCTGGCGGTTTATGGCTTCCAGGCCAATGTCGTGCAGACGACACATGCGCAGCAAGGCATCCGGATCTTGATGGCGCTCGCTCCGGCTGTCGGCACGCTCTTGTGCGGGCTCGGCATGATGGGCTACCGCCTCAACGAAGCGCGGGTGAAGAAAATTCAAGGCGAGTTGGCGGTGATGCGCGCCAAGCAACCCGCAGGAGCATGACGTGCAATTCGGATATTTCGACGATGCCAACAAGGAGTATGTGATTACCCGCCCCGATACGCCCAAATCGTGGAGCAATTATCTGGGCTCGACCGAGTACGGCGCCATCATCACCAACAATGCCGGCGGCTACAGCTTTTACAAATCCGCGGCGCAAGGGCGTTTCACGCGCCTGCGGTTCAATGCCGTTCCGCTGGATCAGCCGGGGCGCACCATCTATCTGCACGATCACGACAGCGCCGACTATTGGTCCGCCGCGTGGCAGCCGGTGGGCAAGCCGCTCGACACCTACAAGTCGGAATGCCGCCATGGCAGCGCCTACACGATCATTACCTCCGAATATGCCGGCATCCGGGCGGAAACGACCTACTTCGTGCCGCTCGGACGGAACTTTGAATGCTGGCGCGTCCGGCTGACCAATCTTCGCGGCAAGCCGCGCCGGCTCAGCGCCTTCACCTATGTCGAATATGCCGGCAACTGGAGCGCCTATAACGACCTGATCAATCTTCAGTATTCCCAGCACATCGTGAAGATGGCGGTGGAAGACGGCATCATCGATCACGGAACCAACGTCAACATCCCTCCGACCCCCGATAATTTTCAGAATGCGGACCAAGGCCGGCACAGTTTCCTGGCTTTGGTGGGCTGCGACGTCTCGGGTTACGACACGGATTGCACGGCGTTCCTGGGAGCGTATGGCAGTTATGCCAAACCCCATGTGGTGGAGCATGGGCAGTGCACGAATTCCCTGGCCGTCGGCGACAATGGCTGCGGCGTGTTGCAAAGCCGTATCCAGCTTGAGGCGGGCGAAACAAAGGAAATTCTGGTGCTGATGGGCGTGGGCCGGGCGCGCGCGGAAGGCCGCCGGGCCGCGGCGGAGTTCGCCAACCTTGCGAAGGTCGATGCGGAGTTGGCCCGCCTCAAGAGCTACTGGCACGGGCGTATCGCCGGCTTCGAAGCGGATACCCCCGATGCCGAGTTCAACAGCATGTTGAACATGTGGGGCCCGTTCAACTGCCTGATGACCTATGCCTGGTCGCGTGCCGCCAGTCTGATCTATGCGGGCGAGCGCGACGGATTGGGATATCGCGACACGGTGCAGGACATGCTGGGTGTAATGCATGCGATCCCCGCCGAAGCCGTTCTACGGCTGGAATTGATGATCACGGGCCAGGTCGCAAGCGGCGGCGCCATGCCGGTGGTCAAGCAGTTCGCCCACAGCCCCGGATCGGAAGCCGCGCCGCGCGAGGACGAATATCGTTCCGACGATTGCCTGTGGCTGTTCAATGCGATCCCCGCTTACGTCAAGGAAACCGGCGATCTTGCCTTCTACCGCAAGATTCTTCCGTATGCGGACAAGGGCGAGGACAGCGTGTTCGGGCATATGCGCCGCGCCATCGAGTTCAATCTGACACGCTCGGGCGCGCACGGTCTGCCCTGCGGCTTGTCCGCCGATTGGAACGACTGCATCCGCTTGGGCGAGAAAGGCGAGTCCGTGTTCGTCGCCTTCCAGCTTCGCTACGCACTGGCGGTTTATCTGGAGATCTCTACGCTGCTGGCGGCCGACGAAGAGAAGCGCTGGGCGCGGGACAAATTGGACCAGCTGGATCGCCATCTGAAGCATCATGCCTGGGATGGCGAATGGTATCTTCGGGGCTTGGGCGGCGATGGTTTCAAATTCGGTTCGCGCGATGGCAGCGAGGGCAAGATCTTCCTCAATCCGCAATCTTGGGCCCTCTTGAGCGGCCACGCCGACGACAACAGGGCCGCCCGCGCCATGAGGGCCGTGCGGGAGCAATTGGCCACCGAGCATGGGCTGATGATCTGCGATCCGCCCTTTGTCGAAACCGACATGCAGGTCATGCGCGCCGTGCTGTTCAATCCCGGGATGAAGGAGAATGGCGGCATCTTCACCCACACCCAGGGTTGGGCGGTGATCGCCGAGACCATGCTGGGTCACGGCGATCTGGCCTGGAAGTATTTTCGCGCGACGCTGCCGAGCGCCTGGAACAGCCGCGCCGAGATCCGCGAGATCGAGCCTTATGTGTATTGTCAGTTCACGCACAGCAAAGACAGCCCGCGATACGGCGCGTCGCGCGTGCCATGGCTAAGCGGCTCTGCCGCGTGGTCCTACTTCACGGCGACGCAGTTTATCCTGGGGCTGCAACCGGATTACGGCGGGCTCAAGATCGATCCCTGCATTCCTGCCGCCTGGAAAAGCTTCCGCGTGACGCGAGTTTTCCGGGGCAAGAAAGTGCGTCTGGAGGTTCGCAATCCTTCCGGCGTTCAAAAAGGCGTCAAGAGTTTGGTTTTGAACGGCGAGAGTTTGACCGGCAACTTCATCCCTACCGAGAAACTGGCTGAAGATAATTTGGTGACGGTGGAAATGGGTTGAGCGTGAGCGGAATTCCAAAGGTTCTCAAGCGGCAAACGTTCAGACGTATTTCCTTATGCTGCGACAGGATTCCACCCTCCCCTTGAGGGAGGGTCGAAATTTGCGATGCGGAGCGGAGCAAATTTCGGGGAGGGGTAATTTCCACAAATTGCATGATGACCCCTCCCCGAACGATTTCGCTTCGCTCAATCGTTCGACCCTCCCTCAAGGGGAGGGTGGAATTGTTTATAATAAAGGGAACACAATACTTAATTCATGCGCCACGCGCCTGGCGCGGAATCTGTTCAAGTTTCCGCTTTGGCCGAAACCGACAGCAGCAGACAAAGAGCGCCAAACACGAATGTCAGCAGGACGATCCCCACGGCAAACAAAAAGCTGCTCTGGGTCTGCGAGATCATCGCCGCGTCGTGGATTTGGCGCTTGGCGCGCTCCACGTCTAGAATCTTCCATAGGCGGTTGCGAATTCTATCGCCGACGATCCGGGCCGATTGCGCGACGGGCGAGCGCGCGATTTCGCTGCGATGTTCCGGCTGGCTGAGATAAGCATCGAGCACGTCACGCTTCTGAATGAGGGACATCAGCGCGTTATATCGTTGCAGTTGAAGCGGATCGCTCTGCAGCGACTGATTGAGCTGGTTGAGCGAAGCGTGGATTTCCGCGCTGTCGGTCTTCATCCGAACCTGGAACCACGGGTTGCCGTTCAGAGCGTAGGTGCTTAGCGCTCCGTCGAACTCGATCAGTCGCGATTCGACGGTTGTGATTTGCAACAGCGTATCCTGGGTGGCTTTGCTTTCGGTCCAGCTCCGCTTGATGTTGGATAGCGTCACGCTCATCATGATCAGCGCAGCGACGATCAGCACGCCCGTCCCGATCAAGACCTGCACTGCCAACGAGTGCCAAGCCTCGCTGCGCGAGAATTGTCTCAGTTCCGTCTTCAGCGAAATCACAGCCTGTGTCATCTCCGCGGCACTCTTCAAGATAGAACGGTGGCAATCAGGGGGGACGCTTCTGCGGGCTCTTGGCGGTGCATCACGGCAAATGCCGCGATCAGACAGAAGCACAGGCTGGGCAGCAACACGATGTAGGGAGCGGCACCCGGTCCGCAGATCAGGTTCATGGCGGGCAGCACCACGTTTGCGCTTCCCGCTGCCATTATGAGAAGCGCCGACGCGGACTTCATGCTTTCTCCCACGCTTCTCATGGCCAGTCCGAAGATCGTTGGAAACAGGATTGACATGAAAAAGCTGGCGCCAACGACGCACCAGATGCCAGGCCAGCCGCGCGCGATAGCTGCCATTGCCGTGAGGGCCGCTGCGGCTGCACTGAACACGACGAGCAGATCTCGTGGCCGGAAGCAGTACATCAGGCCGGTTCCGATAACGCGGCCGATGATAAACGCGTAAAGCGTCCACAATCCGATATCAGCCGGGGCCGCTCCCGATCCGGCCGGCATTACGCCTTGGGCGTAACGGGCCGCAAATCCCCACAGAACCGTGTGGCCCGCAATGTAGAGCGCCAGCGCGCCGAGCCCGAGCCGGAACTCGCGATGGGCAACGACCCATTTTAGATCGTCCATCGTGCGATCGCTTTTCGAGACGCGCTCCGTCGCCTCGGGTGAGAACCGCACATTGTCGATCAGATAGGCGAACAGCAACAAGCCGACCCCTATCACGATATAAGGCTAAATCGACACTTGGGTAGATGGACCGCCCGTCGAAGAAAGCAAGCGTGCACCAACGAACATCCCAACCAAAAGACCGAGCGGATTGAGGGTTTGCGCGAAATTCAGCCGGCGGATCGCGGTCTCCGCGGGGCCGATCCGCATCACCCAGGGGTCGGCCGCAATCTCCAGCAGCCCCACACCACAATTGGCAAGCAATCCTGCGCAGAGGAAGAACAGATACGAATGCTGAGCCTCTGCCGGAAAGAACATGAACATGGCAATGGCGAAGCAGCCCAGGCCGCCGACCACGCCCGCCTTATACCCGAAATTGCGTAGGAAGAACGCCGACGGAATCGCGATCGCACAATATCCCAGAGTTCTCACCCAGTCTGCGAGTGAGACCTGAATGTCGCTGAGCGATAACGCACCGATGAACCCAGGCAGCATCGTGCTGTATAGCCGATGGCTGAGCCCCCAAATCGCGAACATGATCGCGATGAGGACGGTTCCCATCGCAAAGGTCTTGCGATCTTTGACAGGCATGCGTTGATTTTCCCATGCACAGTTCGCCGATTATCCTACAGACGAGGCGTAAACGAAGGATGGGCAAAGTTAGGGTGCCAAATTTGCGAATTCGTCGCAGTTTGCGCGAGGCTTTGCATGAGAATTTGGGGCTCGGCAGAAGACGCCAGTGCACTTATGCGCCGCTTTTGTCACCTCGTTATGGTAAAATTCTGGTTGCACTACGCTGTCAGTTTCGTCAGCGCAAACGCAACGGCCAATTTTCTTTGTAACGCGTCCTGCGATTGATCGTTGGCGTCCTTCGACACGTTTTAAGCGAGCGGCAGGGAAAAGAGATAGGCTCTGTTTTCGAAGCCTTGCCGCTCGTAGAACGCGTGCGCATCGCCGCGATGAAACGCCGAATCCAATTCTATTCGCGCGCAATTGAGCGCCCTAGCCAGCGCAATAGCCGACTGCAAGAGGCGAGCGCCGATCCCTCTGCCTCGCTTGGCGCGGTCGACAACCAGTTCATCGACATGCGCCAGAAATCCCTCAATCCAAAGATTGTTCTTGATGGTCATCGAACAGAATCCAACGACGCGCTCCTCTTCGACGGCACATAGCAAGCGCTGCGTCCGCTCCGAAGACAACGCACGGCTATAGACCTCGCGCAGCTGTTCGCGTCCCAGCGTCTTGTCGGGCCAGAGCTGTTGCAGCAACAAAAGGATTTGCTCGAAGTCTGCGGCCGTACAGGCGCGAATTTCCGTCATGCGCTCGTCCTTGAATTAAACGGACACAATACTTAGTTCACGGTGTAATTTGACCATTCCGATGGGGAATTAAGTATTATGTCCCTTTAATTCCGGATTTATCGGTGTCCCAATCCGATTTTCTACAGGATGTGCCAACGGATAGTAGCGCTTTCGCACTTCGCCCGAAGAGCCATATCCCGCTGCCTACAAATATCGCCCCAAAGTCGGGAATGAGTCCTCCGCCCACATAAAAGACGTTGGCGAAGATCATGCCCACGGTGCAGATGAGAGCCAGAACGCAAGCCGCAATGTAGACGGCTTCTCCAATTCGTGCCCTCATTTCGTCCTCTCAATTTCCAGGGACACAATGCTCAATTTCGAAATACGGGGATGCTTAAGCCATTACGGGTAAAGCGGCGCGTCAGCGCTTAAATCTTTCCGCCTGCGTCCTGGCGCGCCCTACTTCACTTCAGCCGAAGCCACCAGCGTCATATCGCGCGGCGATTTTGTTTGCGCCACGACGGGCGCACTCGGCGGCGTCTCGTATTGCTTATACTCCGGAACTTGATCCAGCCGAACGAAGCTATAGCCCTCTTCCAGCATCGGCGGCACGATGGCGGCCACCAGATCGGCCGATTGCGCGTGGATGCAATGCATCAATACGACGCCGCCATCGTCCCGGCGAATTTCGCGCAGATAGCCTTTGGCGCAAACCTCCGGCGACCATTTGTGCCGCCAGCAATCCCAATCGGCGGAGCTCATGACATAGCCGTCGCGCATCGAGATGTCGCCGCCGATATCCCAAAAAACCGGACCGACGTAATTGCGCAGCACCGGATCCGCATTGAGGATCGCCGCATGCGCGGAGCGCCAATAACCGTAGGGCGCGCGGAAATAAAGAACGTCGGTTTGTTTCATCAACGGCGCAATGAGCTCGTGCACATCCCGCAGCTGGTAGATCAACGATTGCGGATCGCTGTCGAAGCGGCTGGTCAGCTCGGGATGGGTGGCGCTGTGGTTGGCCAGCAAATGCCCTTCGGCGGCAATCCGCGCCAGCAATTGCGGATGGCTGTGCGCCATTTTGCCGACGATGAAGAACGTTCCCTTGACGTTGTTGGCCTTCAGGACATCCAGCACATTGGCCGTGTAGGCGTTGGGCCCGTCGTCGAAGGTCAGCGCAATGGTGTGGGCCTGGCGCAGCCCCGAATGAAAAATGCTCGACTTCTGGAAATAAGCGAGCTCCATTTGGCTAGGGACGGCACGTTCTCCTGCCACAGCCGCGGAGCACGCCGCAGCACAGGCAATCGCCAGCCATGCCATTACGGTTGATCGCATCAATGACATCCCCTGGGCGTGCCCATATCGAGCGGCGCGGAGTTTAGGGAGCGGCGCCCCAAGGGGCAAGCGCAAGCTATAAAACATACCTAATCGCCTGCGGCCGAAAGCCCCTGTTTCTCCCCGATCCACCGATCCACGTTCTTCCGCAGTAACCATAGCGGCATGGCGCCATTTTCCAGAATGACCGCATGAAATTCTCTGAGATCGAACCTCTTTCCGAGGGATTTTTGCGCCTGCCCGCGCAATTCGAAAATCGTTTTCATTCCGATCTTGTAGGCGCAAGCCTGGCCCGGCCACACGACGTAGCGCTCGATTTCGGCCGTCACGTCGGACTGTGCCATGCCGGTCGTCGTCTGCATGTAGTCGATCGCCTGCTCCCGCGACCAATGCTTTGCGTGCATTCCCGTATCGACGACAAGTCGTACGGCGCGGAAAAGTTCCGCCTGCAGCCGTCCCAAATCGCCGTAGGGATCGCCGTCGTAAAGCCCGATGTCCTTCGCTAGATGTTCGGCGTACAGGGCCCAGCCTTCGCCGAAGGCCGGAAGGTATGCCATGCGCCGGCGCAGCGGCAGATCGCGGATTTCCAGCGCCGTCGCAATTTGCATGTGATGGCCGGGAATGCCTTCGTGATAGGCCAAAGTGGGCATGGCCCACATAGGCGTTTCACCCACATTGCGCAGATTGGCAAAGAAGGTTCCCGGCCGTCCGCCGGCAAGTCCGGGCGGTTCATAGTATGCGCCGGGCGCGCCTTTTTCGGAGAAGGGCGGCACGCGCCGCACGGTCAGCGGAATGGCCGGAAGATGCGCAAAATACCTTGGCAGCAAGGCTCGCACCCGCCCAAGGATTTGTCCGTAACGCACAAGCATGGCCCCCCGGCCGACATTGTCGTTGCGGTAGAGAAACCGCGGATCGTCCATCAGCGCGTCCATGCGTTCGCCCACGGTGCCGTCGCTCAGCCCGATGGAGCGCAACACGGTGTCCATTTGGGCCGTGATCCGCGTCACTTCGCTCAGGCCATAGCGATGGATCTCGTCCGGCGTCATGTCGGTGGACATGAGCGTCTTGAGCTGATCGGCATAATAGGCATCGCCGCCTTTTAGCCGCCAAACGCCCGCCTCATGCGTCGCCTTCGGGCGCAAGCTTTGCTCTTCCGCGATCAGCCGGCGATACGCCGGATAAACGGATTCCTGGACGATCTCGACAGCCCGATCGACCAGCGCATTTCGTTCGTCCGTATCCATGCCGATCGCTTGCGTTCTCTCCGCAAGATGGACGACCAGCGGATTGCGCATGGCAGGCGACGCAATCAAAGCCTTCATCTGTGCGATCGATGCATCGATGACGAAATCCGGAGGGATCACCGAAGCTTTCGCTTGGCGCGCAACATCGTCGCGCACCGCGTCCAGCACGCGCCCCATCGCCCGCAGCCGCTCCACATAATGCCGGGCCAGGCGCGCATTGCTGATTTGATGCGTCGACAGCAGGAAGTTCGGCAGGCGAAGCTGGATTCCGAAGGCTTGGTTGACGGGATAGAGCTGCCCATTCGCGCCAAGCCACGGGTATTTCTGATCGGCCAAGCTGCGCGCGTAACCCCAGCGAATGATGTCATAGGAGAGTTGTTGTTGCGGCGAGAGCTTGTCGCGATTCCACGCGGCGATTTCGGCGTCGAACTTCCGGGTTCGCTCGAAGCGCTTTTGCCGCTCGGCCAGCGAATAGCGATCCAGCTTGCCGCTCGAGAAATCGTACCAGGCGCCGTCGATAACACCGACCTGAGTCAAGGTCTGCGGACTGTCCATGGCTTCGACGATGGCTTGCCGATCCAAGAGATCGTTGAAGCGCAGCGGCGTGCCCCACACCGTCGCATAAACGATATAACCGGCCCCAATCAATAGAAGGACGCCAATCAGAGCAGCCCCGCGTATGATCCATTTCAGCATGCTCTAAGTTCCTTTTTGCCTGTCGCGCTTAGAATCCGGACGCCAGCCGCGGCGGCGCCGTATCCGTCGCACCCCGATCCAGGATCGCGCCGGTTTGGGGAAAATCCGTCTTTGTCAGATAAAGAACGTAGCGTGCAGCTTCGTCGTCCGGGTCGCTATGCGGCACGCCGAGACCGGCTTGGCGCGTCGAATGGATGGTGAATCCGGCGATCGTTCCGTCCGGTGCCAGCCATGCTTCCAGCACCGGCCCGAGCCCGGAGACCGCGTAATTCATTACGCCGGTATAGGTCCAGAAATTACCCAAGCTGTAAGCGATCAAATGTCCGCGGTACATTTCCATCGCGCGCGGAACGTGCGGCCCCTGCCCGATCACAATATCGGCGCCCGCATCGACGGCGGCATGGGCAAAGCGGACGACATCGCCGCGATCCTCGCCGTCGAACATCTCGTCGCCCTTGGCGACATGCACATAAGCCCAACCTTCCGCGCCGCCGTGAAACGACACCAGCACGAGATCGTGCGTCTTCTTCAATTCGCGGATCAGTTTTTCGGCGGCCGGAATGTCGTTCAGATTGAGCGTGCCTTCGTTCGGCGCAAACGCCACCAAGGCCGCTTTGCGTCCGCCCGGCAACAACAGCGTCGCCGCGCGGGCGTCATCGCGATCCAGGCCGCCGTAAGCGATCCCGTGGGCGCGCAACGCGGCCATGGTGGAAGCGCGTCCGGCTTCGCCGTAATCGCCGCTGTGATTGTTGGCCAGGCTTACGGCACGCACGCCGAGGTTTGCCAGGACGCCTGCGTAAAAAGTCGGACCGCGGAAGGCAAAGCAATCGCCGCAAGTTTTTGCGGTTGGACCGGGCCCATCGTAAAGCGGTCCTTCGAGATTGACGAACGCAATATCCGCGTGCCGGAAGACAGAGGCGAGATCGCCACCGACCAGCGATGCGACGTCGACATTGGGCGTGATGGCAGGATTGAGATCGGCTGTGCTCGATCCCATCATCACATCGCCGGCCGCAACAAAATCGACAAGTCTGGCATCGCCCAATTTGTATTTGTCGGATAGCCAGATGAGCGCGCCTGGCAGCAAACCGCGATCCGGGCGGGGCTGAAGCGCGATCGCCGGCTGTTGGCGTTGGCCGCTTAGCCGCAATGGAATAGCCAAAACAGCGTCTGAGGAAGCGATCGGCACACCAAGCTTCGCCAACGCCGTTTCGTCGACAGCCGCACCATTGGTTTGGATCAAGTCCGCGCTCGAAATCAGCACGGGCGTGCATCCGGGCGGGATGGCACCCAGTCTGGTGCAAATGGCCGATGCTTCGTTCATCGCGCCGGCCGGAAAGAAGATGCTTTGAATTGTGACCGGCGCGGTGCGCGCATTGCGGCGGACCAGCATGCGTGCCCATGGCAAATCGGGCGCCTCGGCTTTGAGAGCATCCACCAAGGCGTGCAGGCTTGCCCCGTCCGGCACGTCGCCGATGCAGGCGCCCGTCACGGCGAAGGCTTTGTCATCGCTAAGCGCGCGCAGCGCCGGCGCTTCGCCCGCCACCGCATCGGCACGATAATGCGCAACCAGAAGAAAAGTCGTCGCATAGCCTAAGAGCCCGATGGCGAGAATCCCCGCCGCTACGCTCATAAACCAGCCGAATTCTTCTTTCAAACTCCAGCCGTACCGCCGCTTCATCGTCCCACCCCGAGAGAGCCGATTGTACGGGGCAATTGTGTCAAGTCGAGATGCTTTCCCAACATGGTTAAGACGTTGATTAGCTTGGAATAATTGGGATTGGCTTGGCGCATTTTTCACCCTCCCCTTGAGTCCGGCTACGCAAAGGCTTCGCCGGACTGTCCATTTATCCGTCGAAGCTTTGGCGAAAAGGCTTGAGGGAGGGTGGAAACCATAAATAAAGGGACACTATACATAATTACCCCTGTCGTCGCGGTGCTCATCTCTGCACTTTCGGCTTGGGGCCGGGTTTTCGTTTTGCCAGCGTGCGCCCGAGGCGCTTCTCCAGTCGTTTCAGAAAGGACGCGCTGCCGAGCGGGCGTCCGGTGCGCTCGGCCGCGCCGATCGCATCGAGCTGCTCCTTGTCCAATCCGGTCTTAAGGAACTGCGGCCAATCGGGCACCAGCGAGAGCAGCGGCTTCACGCTCACCAGTCCATCGTCTTTGCCCGACAAATGTGCCCGCGCGCTGGACCACTTCCAGTCGCGAGCACGCCGCGCCAGCTTGTCCCGCTGAGGATTGAGTTCGATATAGCGCGCGCTGATCAACAGATTTGGTTCGTCCATGGCGAATGAGGCGAACCGCCCCTGCCAGAGAAAACCGCTCCAGCCTTCGCGCGAATGAACATGCCGTGTGTAGCGCCGGTGCGCCTCCCCAAGCGCCGCACGCAGACCGTCTTCGTCGGACGGCACCAGAATGAGATGAACATGATCGGGCATCAGGCAGTAAGCCCACACCGCCGTGCCTGCCGCACCGCAACTCTCGGACAGACGCGATTTATAGTATGCGTAATCGTCTTGGCCAAAAAAAACCTGCTGGCCATTGTTGCCCCGCTGCGTCACGTGATGCGGCACGCCGGCCGCAACGACTCTCGCCATCCTCGCCATGCGGCAACACTAGCAACGAGCGTTGCCAAAGTAAATTAAGTATTATGTCCCCGGAATTCACGGATGTGCAGTTAGTTCGCGAATGCCGTCGTGAGATGATCCTTGAATTGGCCGGCCACCGCTTCGAACGCTCCAAAAGCCCCGGCGCGCACGATGGCGATTGTCATCTGAAGCTCAAAGCCTTTCGGTTTGAGCATGCGAATGGTGCCCCCGGCGTGGCGCCGAACGAAGCGTTCCGGAAGCAGACCCCGTCCGTAGCCCGCTTTGATGAATGCAAGCTGCAAATGCATATTGTGGATTTCAGCCGTGATCGTCGCGGGCAGCCCGGCCTTGTCGAATGCGCCGAGCAGAACGGCTCTTAACAGACAACCGGGTGGATTGAGAATCCACGGCGAAGCGGAAAGCTCAGACCAAGTTGGCGTACGCGCGCCCCTCGGCCGACCTTTCTCGACAATCACCATGCGATCCGTGGCGACGATGTCGACAACGAGCGGTGGAGGCACCATATGAGAATTCGGTAGCAGTACAGCCGCGAGATCGAGTTGTCCCGCTCGCATTCTCGCAAGAAGCTCGCCCGTCAAATCGCTTAGAAGACGAAGCCTGAGTTTTGGAAAGCGTTTGGTCAGCGCCTGCACCGGTTCTACCAAGGCGCCATCAGCCAAGGCGTGCGAAACACCGATACGAAACAGCCCCGAAGGCTCCGCATCCTTCGCGGCCAAAGCCTTGAGATATTCGACACGCTTCAGCACATCGCGGCTCTGTTCCACGATCCGGATGCCCAGCGGCGTCAGACGCGGCGGCTTGACGGATTTGTCGAGCAGCTGGGCGCCGAGTTCGGCTTCGAGCCGCTGGATTTGGCGCGTGATGGCGGAGGGCGTGCGATGCAAGCGGCTTGCCGCGCGCGCGATGGAACCCGCCTCGGCAAATTCGACCAATGCATGAATGTCTTCGAACATGGCGATTATCCGTGGTGTGAGGAACCGCCATAGGACAATGCTACCGCAATTGCAATATCATAGTGATTATAATGAACTTGATGAACGTTGCGCCTGTGCTAATTTCGGCTTCGAAACGCTCGGGGCAGCTCAGGTTATGACTAAGAATATTATGTTATCCATGTGTCTCGCAGCTTCCTTACTTTCGCTTGATGCACGTGCCCAGGATGCGCGCGGCAATTCATAAAGCTCGCATGACGTATCTCGCTATCATCCGCCAGCAGACTACCGACAGACCGCGCAGAGGAAATCATGATGAAACTCTATTCCGCCGATCTCAGCCCCTATTCTGCCCGCGTCCGCATGCAGATCTACGCCAAGGGCATTAAGGACATCGTCTTCGAACTGCCGGAACATTGGGGCATGCCGAAATTCCGCGAGAGATTTCCGATCGGACGCGTTCCGGTCCTCGAAATCGATGGCGACCTGATGCCGGAATCCGAAGTGATCGCGGAATATCTCGAAGAGATCTATCCCACGCCTTCGCTGCTGGGAACTACTCCGCGCGAGACCGCGCATATCCGCATGCTTGCCCGCATTGGCGATATCCACATCATGAACAACACGTTCATGCTGTCCCGTCTAACAGGCGCTCTGTCCCGTCGAACACCCGCCGCCGCACGCGACGATGCCGTCGGCGAACAGCTCGCCGGCGAGGTGGTGCGCAACCTCAAGGCCCTCGACAAATTCATCGGCAAGGATGGCTTCGCCTGGTGCGGTCGCATCACGCTGGCGGATTGCGCGCTCGTGCCAGGACTCTTCTATGTCGAAAATGTCCTGCCGGCCGCCGGCGTCGACACGCCGATTCAGGCGCTTGCAAATGTTGCTGCCTATTGGGCTGCAATCCGGAAGAATGAACACGCGGCAAAAGTGTTGGTCGAACTTCACCGCGGCCTCGAAGAACGCCGTGAATTGATTCGCAGTGGCGCGTTCGAGCAGTTCATCGCCGCGAGGGCCGCGGCGCAGAAGGAAGCGGACGCGCAAAATTGATGGACTGCGCGAGAGGCGGGCGCGCTGGAATCGCGCAGCACATCCGGTTCGGCCACCCTGACTGTCTAACCGCTCAAAGAAGGTATTCGCCATGAAGAAATCTGCAATCGCTTCACCCAAGCTCGCGCCGCCCGTAGGCCCTTTCTCGCAAGCCATTCGCACGGACGGATACATCTTCTTCAGCGGCCAGGTGGGACAGGATCCTGCGACGGGCAAACTGGTCGAAGGAGGCGTCGTGGCCGAAGCAGAGCGCATATTCATGAACCTCGCGGCCGTCTTGGAAGCTGCGGGCAAAACTTTCGACGACGTTGTGCGCGTCGGCGTGTTTGTCACCAACATGAGCGATTTCGCGGCGGTCAATGGCATCTATGCCAAGCATTTCTCGCAACCCTATCCCGCCCGCACGACAATTGCGGCCGCGGCTCTGCCGCTGGGCGCCTGCGTCGAAATCGACTTTGTTGTCGCTGCCTGCGCAAAGGAATTCGGCAATGAAATATGAGTTCATCATTGTGGATGTGTTTAGCCGCTCGCCCTTCGGCGGCAATCAGCTGGCCGTTCTGCCCGAGGCAGCGGGCATCTCGTCGGAGGGGATGCAGAAGATCGCGCGCGAATTCAATTTTCCGGAAACGACATTTGTGCTGCCTCCGCAAAATGCCGCCAACAGCCGCCAGGTTCGGATTTTCACGCCAAAAGCCGAATTGCCGTTCGCAGGCCATCCAAACGTGGGCACTGCCTGCGCCCTCGTCATGGGCGGCCATGTCGGCGCAGGCGACACGCATCGCTTGATTTTTGAAGAGATCGTCGGCCCGGTCGAGGTAGACGTCGAAAAGCGGGACGGTGCGTTCAACGGCACATTGACATTGGAGCGCAAGCCGGAATGGAACGCCGAGACGCCCTCTTTGATCGATCTCGCGGCGGTTCTCTCGCTGGAACCGCAGGACGTAACGCACGCCATTTTCGCCTCGATGGGTTTGCCGTTCTGCTGCGTACATCTCGCGACGCGCGAGGCAGTAGATCGGGCGGTGATCGACAAATCGGCCTGGTCCGTCCATCTGGCAAAAGCCTGGTCGCCGAACGTATTTTTCTTCGCCGGCGATACAAGCAACTGCGGCACGCTATACGCCAGGATGTGCGCACCCGCGCTCGGCGTCGATGAAGACCCGGCAACCGGAAGCGCCTGCGCCGCTCTTGTCGGCGCGTTAGCATCGCATCGGGACTTTGCGGGCAAGCAGTACCGGCTGTCGGTCTTGCAGGGCGTGGCGATGGGCCGGCGCAGCGAAATCGAGGCGAGCGCGCGCAAAGTCGACGGCGTTGTTAAGTCGGTCAGTGTGAGTGGCGCAACGAGCTATGTCGGGTCGGGCGAAATTGAAGTGCCTGAGGCATTTATTGAATAGGCGCCTTGGCGAGCGCCATCTTTCGAATAATTGGGGTCAGAGTGAAAACTCCTTCTGACACCGCTGCCTCACAGCAACCCCATGTGGAACAAATCGACTCTGGCTCGTTTCTTTCTTCTGACCTTGCATAATTCTCGCTTGGCAATGACGCGGAAACGCAATGCAGATCGTGTTGCGAAAGAACCAAGGGGCCTGATTTGTGTCAATGGCAGTTACATCCAGGATAGGCATCATCCGACTCCTCGAGAGATACCGTTGCAGTTCCTCTAGCAGTTTGCTGAAAAAGTCTGGATTTGACGCTCCTGCGCCTTTGGCTGGCGGAACGGTGTGCTGCGGATTTGGTTTTTGACGGTGCTATTGGGGATTGGCGGGCAGGCTCGTCCTCAAGCGGCGATCAATTTTGGGATACGGACGAGATTGTAAGCGATGAGATTGAGCAGGAAGTCGGCGGCGACGCGGCGGATGCCGCGATGCTTGGTTTTGCGCATGGTGCCGTGCTGCTTGCCCCAGCCGAAGATGCACTCGATCATCGCCCGGCGTGATTGCGACATGGCGTAGCCGATATGGCGGACGGTTCGCCCGTCGATGGCGCTTTTGCGCCGCTTGCCGGTTTTGGTCACGGCGTCGTTCTGCGTCACATGCGGCGTGACGGCGATGGCGCGAAGGTTGGCCACATGATCGGCGGTGTCATAGGCCTTGTCCTCGCCCGCCGTGATACGGCGGGCCATCTCTTTGCTCTTAGCTGCAAACATTTTTTCCGACGCTCGCCGCTCGGCCGTGCCATTGGCTTGCGTCACCATCCCGGCCACTGCCAGGCCATGGCGGTTCTCCATGATGGCATGGCCCATATAGCTGAGCTTCGCCTCTCGCCCCAACGCCTTGCGGTAGAGCCGGCTGTTTGGGTCGGTGACGCTGGCATGAGTGTCGTTCTTGCGCTTCTGACCGTGGAAGTTCGAGCCGTCGCCGTCATCGCTGCCGTCCTTGGGGCGAAAGCTCTTCTGCGAAGCCCAAGCCTCGATCAGCGTCCCGTCCGCCGAAAAATGCTCGTCCGACAATAGCGGCTTCACTTCGGGATGGTTCAATAGCTTGATCATGAACTTCTCGAAGGCTTCCCCGCCCAGCAGCCTGTCGCGGTTCTTGGTGAAGCTCGTCGGGTCCCACACCGGATCGTCCGGCGAGAGCCCCACGAACCAGCGGTACAGAAGGTTGTAGTCCAGTTGCTCCATCAATTGCCGTTCCGAACGGATGCCATAGAGTGCCTGGAGCAGCAGGGCGCTCAGCAATTGTTCCGGCGGGATCGACGGGCGGCCTTCCTTCGCATAGAGCCGCGAAAAGCTTCGGTTCAGTTCCTTCAGAACGTCCCGCACAAGCTCGCGTATCTTCCGCAGAGGGTGAGCCGCCGGAACCCGCGTCTCCGGCGAGACATATGAAAACAACCCGCCTTGATCCTGAAACCGCCCGCGCATTTTTGCCGATCCAACAGCCTCGCGACCAGTGAATCACGTCAAATCGCCAACAGCGAGGGGTTTTTCAGCAAACTGCTAGTATTCAACATTCGAGGAATCCGAACGATCAATGCTAGCGCGCAGGGCACCTTCCCGGGATGTCTCACATCAAAGTTAAAAAGAACGGTATCGCGTTCCTCGCCGACAACAAATAGATTCTCAAGCCTTATTTCGTGAATTGCACTTCTGGCTTCTTCGGTTGCAAATTTTACCGAGATGTTCGGATTCTTGGTTGAACCTGTATCTATTAGCGATGTCATTATGGCGAAAAATTGTGCGAGTTCGGCGTCGGATATTTTTCCGGCCGCTGAGCGAAAACGGGCCGACTGTGGAAGATTTTGACAGTCCCCGAATGCCAACACTGAATCTTCACCCCCTTCTTGGTGAATGTTGGAAATTTGATCATCTTCTCGCGTCATATCGATAATTCTATGCTCGGCAATGCATATGCCCGGCGTCAACTGGCGAGAATTGGTATAAACGTGCACTTCTGAATGAATCTTGCCGTCAAACTCATCCCGGCGTGTCGACTGTTGCACGCGCCAAGCGCCGTCCAGCCCAGTTCGAGTCAACACCGCCGCCACGGTGCTTTGCGAAAGATCATTGGATGGAGCGCCGTAGGCGCAGCACGCCGCCATCAGAAGGAACGCGAAATATAACCGTGTGATCCTGAGACACATTCCGGCGCACCTGTTCATTGCCATGCGGCAACATTAGCGAGCAGCGTTACAAAGAACCTAATTGGGATCAGAGTAAAAACTCCCCCCTGTTATGAAAGATGGTTTTCACTCTGACCCTTAATGTTCTCAGAATTGCTGCGTCAACACGGTGCCTACAAATAGACTCCGACAAAGCAGTCACAGATCATTTGGCACCGGCGTCGACCAGAAGCTTGACTATGTCGACGCTGCCATTTTCGCGGGCAATCTCCAGAACCGATTTCCCGGCGGAATTCCGCACATCGACGCTGGCACCGGCCTTTAAGAGCGCTGCAATCACGGCGGCGCTACGCTTATTGATTATCGCAAGCTGCAAGGCTGTTCCCATTCCATCGTTGGCATTGACATTGGCACCACCGTGAACCAAGAGCGGCACAGCATCCACGTTGTCGGTCACGGCCGCCACCGCCAACGGCGCTCGGCCCTGCTTGTCCTTAAGATTGGGATTGGCACCGGCCTTGATCAGGGCAGCGACACCGCTTGTGTAGTGGCTCCATGTCGCCAGCCAAAGGGGGGTCTTGCCCGAGTTGTTCTGGGCGTTAACGCTGGCGCCCGCAACGATCAGGGCGGGAATCACGCGCTCGTTATTCTGTGCAGCGATGGTGAGGGGAGTACTGCTGTTCACACTTCTGGCATTCACGTTTGCACCATGATTGACCAACATGGCGATGACCTTGCCATCCTCATTCTCGTGTGCCGCCGCCATCAGAGGGGTCTGGCCATGGTCGTCGGCCTTATTTACATCCGCGCCCGCGCGGATCGCGGCCTCGACCTCTTGGGGCGATCCGCCTGCGCAAGCCTCAAGCAAGCTGCCCCGAGGAAATTCCGGTTTGACTTGCAAGTAGCCAGAACTCCACATCGACGGCTGCAAATCAAAGCCGGAGGCAACGCGCAGCGAGACATTTTGGTCCACTGCGCGCCAGCGCCGAAGTACCCCGTCAGGTCCGAACTCGCCGTCGTATAACGTCAGCGCCGTGTCGAACCTGTCACCATTCGAAGACACGCCGTGGAAAAAAGTGCGGCCCCAACGAACGCGAGTGATACCGTCATCGAAAGAAAAAGTTTCCAGCGGTTGGCCCAGCACGGCCCGCATCTGGTCGCGGGTGGTTTGCC
Organism: uncultured Alphaproteobacteria bacterium; assembly: GCA_963766355.1. Lineage (GTDB taxonomy): Bacteria > Pseudomonadota > Alphaproteobacteria > Micropepsales > Micropepsaceae > Rhizomicrobium. The sequence goes on along the minus strand of CAVXZV010000012.1, from coordinate 133,678 downwards.
CATTGGTAAAATTAGGCCCACTCGCGCAGCCGGTGGCAACTAGGGCGCACACAGTTACCAAGCTCAGCGTTATCCACCTTATGTTTTCATTGATCAAATTGATAAGCTGAAATTTCCCATTTGATTTGCTCTTCATCCGGTATGCCCCCGATAATCCCAAGTTGAAGGGGAAAATACGGCATTTCCGAGCTGCGCGGAAGGACGAGCGTGCGTTTTCGTCGCCGCCGGCGTGCCTGCCCCCGCCAAGACCACGCCCAAGAGGCTGGTTTGGCGTGATTTTGCTGGCGTCCGTACACAGTCCTCCCGTCATCATCATGCATTGCACGATCCCCGCTCTCCGGCCGAGGCAGGTGATGGTCGCAGTCCCTCGATCAGCCGCAGATTCTCTCCGTGAGAAATATCTGGTGTCAGGCTGAAAACTCCTCCGGAAATTCAAAAGCACGAGGAGGGATTCCAGCGAACTCCAAAATCAGATCTATTGACTAAAAAATATTTGTACTACTTCCATAGTTGCCTTATCGATCGTTACCCTCCGGACTAATGGAAAAGAATCATATCTCGGAACGTACTCGACCTCCCATATGCCGCCACAATCGCAGATCATAACTCTAACTCGGGGCGTGGCCCCCTTAAATACTCGTCTGTCAATTGCGTCAGACGCAATTCTGACAAGCCGCTTTTCGAGTTCGGTGCCGCCGGAGATCTGGCTGCCATTCATACAGCTCGAAGCTTTATGCGTAACAGAATCTACAAATTTTTCTGCCGGGCGCTTGTCCGGTAGGCCACCGGTTGATTGCTGTCCAAACGCACATTGCTGAAAAAATACGGAGGCAATCAGAAGGGGCACGATCTTCAATTTAAAGGTCATCTCCCGCTCCGAGCAGTTGCCGCGACAAGGTGCTTAATCCCGCAACTCATTATTCAAATATCCGCATAGCATCTTACCTCGTTCGCAGCGCCGGGCGCCGTCACGGCGCCATCGCGGGCCGGGCCGACATTTTTGACATAGCGATAGAACACGCCCGACGCGAACGACGCCGGTTTGGGCTTCCAGGTCTTTTTGCGTTCGGCAAGCTCGGCATCGGACAGCTCGACGCTGATCGCGCCGCTCTCCGCATCGATCACGATCATATCCCCGTCTTTCAACAGGCCGATCGGCCCGCCATCGGCGGCTTCCGGCCCGACATGGCCGACGCACAGCCCGCGCGTGCCGCCCGAAAAACGCCCGTCGGTGATCAGCGCGATATTCTCCACGCCCTGCCCGTATAGCGCGGCCGTCGTCGACAGCATCTCGCGCATCCCCGGCCCGCCTTTGGGACCTTCGTAGCGAATGATCAGCACATCGCCTTCCTTATAATCGCGGCGCTGCACGACGGCGAAGCAATCCTCTTCGCAATCGAAGACGCGCGCCGGCCCGCGATGCTTGAGATGCTTGAGACCGGCGATCTTCACGATGGCGCCTTCGGGCGCGAGATTGCCTTTGAGGCCCACCACGCCGCCGCTCGGCGCCAGCGCATGCGCCACATCCTTCATCACTTTTTGGTTCGGATTGAATTTCACGTCTTTGAGATTTTCCGCCACCGTTTTGCCGGTGACGGTCAGACACGAGCCGTCGATATAGCCGCCGTCGAGCAGCGCGCGCATCAGCATCGGCACGCCGCCCGCTTCCCACATGTCTTTCGCAACGAATTGCCCGCCGGGTTTCAGCGAGGCGAGATAAGGCGTGCGTTTGAAGATCGCCGCCACGTCGAACAGATCGAATTTGATGCCTGCCTCGTTCGCCATCGCCGGCAGATGCAGCGCGGCATTGGTCGACCCGCCGGTTGCGGCCACCACGGCGGCCGCATTCTCGAAGGCCGCGCGCGTACAGATATCGCGCGGGCGCAGCCGTTTCTCGACCAAAGACATCACGGCTTGACCCGCTTTCAACGCGAAATCGTCGCGCGCTAGAACTTCCGCCGGCGGACCCGACGAATAGGGCAGTGCCAATCCGATCGCTTCCGCCACGCAGGCCATCGTGTTCGCCGTGAACTGTCCGCCGCAAGCGCCCGCGCCGGGGCAGGCATGGCGTTCGAGTTCGTCGAGATCGCAGGCCGGCATTTTGCCTGCCGCGAATTGGCCGACGCCTTCGAAGATGTCGACAACGGTAACGTCTTTGCCCTTCACGCGCCCCGGCATGATCGAGCCGCCATAGAGAAATACGCTCGGCACATTGAGCCGCAGCATCGCCATCATCATGCCGGGCAGCGACTTGTCGCAGCCCGCAATGCCGACCAGCGCATCGTAGCAATGCCCGCGCATGGTGAGCTCGACGCTGTCGGCGATCACCTCGCGCGACACCAGCGACGACTTCATGCCTTCATGCCCCATGGCGATGCCGTCGGTCACGGAGATGGTGCAGAACTCGCGCGGCGTACCGCCGGATTCCTTCACGCCTTTTTTCGCCGATTGCGCCTGGCGCATCAGGGCGATGTTGCAGGGCGCGGCCTCGTTCCAGCACGACGCGACACCGACGAAGGGGCGGTGAATCTCCTCCTCCGTCAGCCCCATCGCGTAATAATAGGAGCGGTGCGGCGCGCGATCGGGCCCTTCGGTGACATGGCGGGAGGGGAGCTTGGACTTGTCGAAACGGGGCATGGGCTAAACCTGGCAAGGGATGGGGGAAAAACGCTTGGCATCGGCCGTAGTTTTCGGATTGGCCGTACCCCCTCCCCCTACCCCCCCGGGCCCTTTCCTGGCAAGCGGTTTGACGCAGCAAAATCACCGCGGAGGCGGTTCGTTCGGCAAGATAATTGCTCGGAATTAAGGGTTGGCGTTAGTGCGCTTTTCGAGAGCGGCGGCTATCCGCTCCAGAGTTTGAGCAAGTTGGAGAGTCGCCGCAGTTTGAGCCCTCGCGTTTTCAGCCTGTGTCGCAAACAATTTTGCATACCGGGACATGATCCACCGAATTGCACCGATCACGATTACCGCAACCAATACTGTGGGACCCCAGGACATTATGATGTCAGTCATCGGGCTATTCCTTCCCAGTCATTCTCAGCGTTCAATTCAAAACGCTCCCAGACGTTCGGCCACGCGCTCAAGACGGCTTGCGGTCGCTGCGGAGCGTGATGGCGTGCGTTTTCCGTCCGATCAATGCGAGGCTTTTGTCGCATCCAACACGTTGACCTTCACGCCATTGCTCATGATGACGTCGCCGCCCTTCTGACCGGGCTTGCAGGAGCCGAGCCGTGTCGTCGTGAAAACCGTCCGGTTGGTATTATGGGCCGCATCCAGCGGCGCTCCGGCCGTCGTCACGCTCATCACCGCCGTAAATTTGCTGTTGAAGTCGCCGGTAATCGCGACACGCGTGGTGGTCTTCGATCCCGCTTTGAGTTCGCATACCGAGACGACATTCCACGAATTGGCGCCGCTGCGGCTTACGGTTTGGGACGAGCACAGCCTGTTTTGCATTTGCGAACCAAAAGCCGACAATTTCGATTCTGACGCGGCGTCGAGGCAGACCTGGTCGGAGATTTTGGTGGTGCCCGAGCTGAAGGATTGCTGCCAAAGCCCTGGCTTTTGATGCGGCAGGGTTTCGGCCGAAGCGGCACTGGCCGTCATAATGACGATACCGGCAATCACGGCGATGGAAACTTTCATAGAGCGGGCTCCCCAGGTTCTCGCACGGAGTCCTAGCTGCATTTTGGACCGCACTCAACTCACCCGGGGAAGGCGCGCCTAAGAATACCTTGAGGGCCTACCCCAGCGCAGGATAGTCCGTGTACCCCTTTGCGCCGCCGGAATAGAAGGTCGGCATATCCCAATCGTTGAGCGGCGCGCCGGTTTTGAACCGGGCCACCAGATCGGGATTGGAGATGATCGGCTTGCCGAATGCCACCGCATCGGCCACGCCGTCCGCCAAGGCTTTTTCGGCCGTTTCCTGATTGAAACCCTCGTTGACGATATAGGCGCCGCCGAACGCCTCTTTCATCCGCGGCCCGATGCTGTCGTCTCGCCGCGCCTCGCGCGCGCAGATGAAAGCGATGCGGCGTTTGCCCAATTCGCGCGCGACATAGGTAAAGATGGCCAGGCGGTCGGAATCGCCCATATCATGCGCATCGCCGCGCGGCGCCAGATGCATGCCGACGCGATCGGCGCCCCACACTTCGATGCAGGCATCCGCCGCTTCCAGCATCAGCCGCGCCCGCTTCTCGCGCGTGCCGCCATAGGCGTCGGTGCGGTGGTTGCTGCCGTCCTGCAGGAATTGATCGAGCAGATAGCCGTTCGCGCCGTGCAATTCGACGCCATCGAAGCCCGCCTTTTTGGCGTTCTCCGCACCCTTGCGATAAGCGGCAATGACGCCGGGAATTTCGTCCGTCTCCAGGGCTCGCGGCACCGGGAACGGCCGCTTGGGACGCACCAGACTGACATCGCCTTTGGCCGCAATGGCGCTGGCCGAAACCGGCGCTTTGCCATTTAAGAAAATAGGATCGGAAATGCGGCCAACATGCCATAACTGCATGACAATTCGCCCGCCGGCGTCGTGCACCGCTTGGGTGATAAGCTTCCAGCCTTCCGTCTGCTCGTCGGACCAGATTCCCGGCGTATCGGCATAGCCAACGCCCATCGGATCGACGGCGGTCGCCTCGGTGATGATCAAGCCGGTCGTGGCGCGCTGCGCATAATATTCGGCCATCAGGGGCACGGGCACACGTCCGTCGGGCGTGGCGCGGGAACGCGTCAGCGGCGCCATGACGATGCGGTTGGGAAGATTGAGAGCGCCCAGGGAAATGGGATCAAATAGAGACGGCATGCTAACCCCTTCTGTAATAGCAATAGTTACATTACATAGGGGGCGTGGTGCGGCGCAACAAGAGGCCAGCTGATTTTTTCAGCGCATTCCGCAGGGTCACTGGCAGAGTGCGTCAATCCGATCCAGCGCGTCGCCGCCACGGCTCACGCGCATTTCGTCCCGTCGGACGGAAATGAGTTGCTCCAGACAATCGAATTCGGAAAGCGACCTGTCATCCCCGGCCGAGCGGTGGAATAAGAACAATGGAAGGCAATACAAATCGCGAACCGCTTTCCTCCCCCGTTTACGGGGGAGGGGTACCGCGAAGCGGTGGAGGGGGGAAGAAATCGTGCCCGCCCCCTCCGCCTCACTCGCGTCCATACGCTGCCGCTATGGACCTCGCTCGGCACCTCCCCCGTAAACGGGGGAGGAAAGAGAACGGCGCTGTACGACTAAGAAACTGCGCCCTTAGTTGTAATAGTGCCTGTTATGATGGCGATCGTAATAATAGGCGCGGCGATGGCTGTCATACCTTCTGTGACTGCAATTGCTGTCGCGGGCGATGGCATTGCCGGCCAAACCGCCGGCAACCGCGCCGCCGACCACACCCACGGCGCTGCCATGGGTAATGGCATTGCCGATCAATCCGCCGCCGACGGCGCCGAGCACCGTGCCGGTGCTGTGGCCGTGACCGCTGCAGGAATCGGCATTGGCGCTAACCGTACCGAGCGCAAACAATGCGGCGGCCGCGATAAGAGAGATTCGTTTCAACATGGACTTACTCCATCCTAGGTTCGCGCGGTTCGTGAACTGTGGGCGCAGGTGACATTAGGCGCGAACCATAAGGAAAACGCGCGAGCGGAAAGATCGTTCCATTTCGCTATTTGCACAGCCCCGCGAGCTTGTAGTAATCGTCGTTTTTGTTGGCGAAAACCGGCACCGAAAGGCCCTTCTCGGCCAATTTCTTTTCGAGCAACACGCCGCCGAAACCGATCTGCGGATCGGCCGAATCCTTATAGGCCGGGTCGCTTTCGGCGTCCGGCAGCGAAATCAGTTTGACGCCGCGCTTCTGATACATGTCGAGAAGCTTGGGCAGCATCGCCGCGTCGAAGGCGCCGATATGCATCAACAGGACATGTTTGATGTCGCGCCCATAATCGGCTTCCGACATTTCTTTTCCGGTCATCAGATCGATCGACGCCCGGTCCAGAAAATTCTGCTTCATCCAATCGACGGCATCCTTGTCGCCCTTCGCCATGCAGCGCGCATAGGTGTCGTTATAGGCGTAGTCGCCGAAGCTGAGCGTCACCATGGCGGCGCGGTATTTGTGATCGGCGAGAAAATCCGCAATCTCCTTTCGCTTCTGCGGCGTGTCGCCGGCATTGAGATAAGGAAAGCGCAGCCAACGCCAATCCTTGCCGGCCATATATTTTTCAAGCGTCGGTTCGTCGGCGAGGATGTTCTGCTCGAACGCCTCCACCGAATTGGCATTGGCGTCCATATGGATGAGCGTGTGGTTGCCGAGCGGAAATCCCGCCGCCCGCCAAAGCCGCAACACTTCCGCTGTGGAAGGATCCTTTTCAATCCACGTCGCATTGACGAAGCCATAAATCGGCGGCGCGTGATGGGCTTTCAGCGCGTGAATGATGCTCTTGGCGACATCGGTGCGGCTGACGCCCGGCGGCAGCGAGGCGTGAACCGGCAGATCGTCAAAGGTTATGGCGACTTGCATCGGTGCTTGGCGCGCGGGCTTTTTCGCGTGAGGCGCCGCTTGTGCGGGGATCGTCGCGAGCGTCGCCGTCAGAAACAAGGCCAGTGATATCGAGCGCGTCTTTGGCATCTGCTTGCCCCGGGGGAATAATGCTATCTTCAACTTGAGCCGCACCATTGTTACCATACATTTTGAGGTTGGCAGCGCGTGGGGACGAGCGACGCGATTTAATTGCCCGGAGCGCCCTCAAGGCCGGACGTTTCTGGCGGATGTCCTACTTCTGAAATCCGCCGGATTCGGGCATCGGCGCTGAGGCACCTAACCTTGCCATCTGCCTCCATCAAATCGTCCTGTCTTCACTCAGCGGGGAGCCGCCGTTAGAGCCGAGAGTGCCGGAAAGCGAGTGTCGTTCGCAACACTAACGACCACGCCTGATGACTCTTCCCTACAAACGGCCCATAACGGAAGCCGTTTGTAGGGAAGATACACGGAGCCAACTGCTCCCGCGCTGGCGTGACGCAATAGAAACGCACTCCGCGATCCCTGTTCTACAACTCCGGAGGTGCGTCGTCTTTGCTCTTGAGAGGCTGCAGTCGATTAGGAGGGACACCATGCTCAAATTTGTTCGTTTTGCCGCCGCAACCGCCGTGTGCGGCGTGATGCTTGCGCCGTTGGCCGTAATGGCGGACGAATTCATCAGTCTGAACGTCGACGATTCACTGGCGACGCCCTATGCCAAGAAACTCGACGGCACAGTGAAGTTCTACTTTGGTAGTGCTCCGCATGCGGCCGTGACCGAGAGTTACGGCTTTTTTGTCTTCAGGGAGAAGGCGGGACTTTTTAAGAGCGACGATGCCGCGTGCAACCAGGTATTCATCGATGCTCTGTATGACTTTCAAAAGAGAGTGAAAGCCAAACGGCGGGAATGCCGTGATCAATCTCCGCAGCTTTTACAGGGAGCATGAGGTCGCGATCGACAAGACCGTACCTTGTTATCCAGGTGGGATGCGGGTGGGCGTCGGACTCAAGGGCGAAATGGTCAGGCTCTCCGAGCCCGGGGCAGCGTCTGCAAGCGCGCCGCAACCCCCGAGCGTATCGCAAACTCCACCGGCTTCGCCCGCGCCGCAGCCTGCATCCGAGCCGAGCCAAGCCCAGGCTCCCAAGGGCAAGAACTGATACGGTAACATCTAAAGTATAAGAGGACAGGAGTACCATTCACCTCGCTCCGAGCGATGGGGAATATTGCTCCTGTCCCTATGTTCATCTTGAGGTTGGCAGCGCGTGAGGACGAGCGACGCGATTTAATTATTCAGACCCCGACGACCCCGCGTCGAGCTTCCAGTTGTGCACGAGTCTCGGCTGCTCTTGCAGCGGAGATCGGATAAAACTTAATAGCAATGAGTGCCAGCACGGCGGTTGCCACGGGAGCGCCGGCAAGGAACAACCGCATAGTCGTGAACGTTTCCGGCGCCTGAGCGCCGCCTAGCGCGGGGTTGAACCCTGCGAACATCAAAGCCAACCCGGTACCGAGATAGGACACCGCCAGCACCGTTTTCTCGACCCAGGCAAAAATGCCGGCAAACATGCCTTCTCGACGCTGGCCGTGCCTGAATTCGTCTTCATCGCATATGTCGCCCATCATAGAGGCAAGAATGATTTTCACCGCCACCCACATCGGACCGCAGAGCAAGGGATCGATCAGGATGACCGGATCAATCGTGACACCGCCGACGTGTATGAAGTGATGCCCGGGGACAAAAATAAACCACTTCATGACGCCACCGACGAGCATCAGTTGATACGCAAAATTCAGGGATCTGCTCTTCCCCAGATTTCCCGCCAGCCACGTGATCAATGGAATTGAGGCGAAGCCTATCACGCCATAGCCTGTCGTAAGCAGCCCTTTCTGTAGAAGGCCGACCGCTTTGTCGCCGTGATTCATGAAGTAAACCAAAATGTATTGGTCGATTCCCATGGCAAGGACACCGGAGATGGTGTTCAGCACGGCGATGGCCACGAGTGTCAGAAAGGCGGCACTGCGCATAGCGGAATATAAGCCGGCGCGGATGCTCACGCTGCCCTGATGCCGGGTCAGGATAGAGAAACGCTCGCGCACATAAAGGCCCGGAAATATTCCGACGCCAGCCATGATGAGAATACCGATAAGCCAGCCCATAGCGCGAATGCCGGTCATGTTCAGACCGGTAGCGCCGGCTACAAGGATTATGCTGAGCAGTCCTGCCAACGGCAGCATCCAGCCGCCCGCAAGTTCAGCCAGTTTGTGGAAGAAGGCCGTATAAGCCGCGACACGCGTGCGGTCACCATAGTCCGGCGAGACCTCGTAAATCAGAGCGCTATATGGCACGGCGAAGAAGGCGTAGGCCGTGAAGAACAGAATCTGCATCACAATGAAGTACGACAACTTCATCGTATCGCTCCAGGATAGCGGAACGAACCAGATCAGCCCGAAGATCAGTCCCATGGCAATTGCGCCGGATATGATGAACAGCTTGCGGCGGCCAAAATGGGAACGAAAGTTGTCCGACGCCCGGCCCACGACGAGACCTATAAGGCCATCCCAGAGGCGAGGAAGCATCAGCGCAATGCCGATCCAGGTGGCGCTGATGCCGAACATCATGTTGTAGACCGGGTACGCCAGAATACTGACACCGGCATAACCGAAGAACGATGGAAAGGCTCCGACACCTAGCGCCAGCTTTATCTTTACCGGTACCCGATCCCGACACGCAGGAGGCTTGCTCATGTCAGCGTCCATCGCACGGCTCCTTGTTTGGCTCGGACATTTCGTCCTCGATAGCAATTTTTTCCGCGGAGCCGGATTTCAACATCAAGTCGCTGACCTATTCGCGCTCACCACTCGGGTCGGCGTGCTCTGGGGGCGGGGCGCGAAGAAACACAACCCGGCGAGTGTGGCGATAACGACAATGCCGAACGCCAACCAGAAGCTTTTTGTGGCTTCTGCGATCATCTCGGCGTGGTTGGCATATCGTTTCGCGCGTTGTGTAATGAGTATGTCCCACAGCTTGCCGCGAATGCTATTGGTGGATTGCAATTCGGATTTTCCCGCGGGACTGCCCCACACCTCGCTGCGATGCTCGGTTTTACGCAAATAGGCGGTGAGCCCGTCGCGCAGGCGGATGAGGCGGACAATTTCCCGATATTCTTTCAACTGCTCCGGGTCGCTTTGCAGCGAGAGATGAAGGCTCCCCATGGCGAGGCGTATTTCGTTGCGATTCCAATCCATGTCCTTTTGAAACCAACCGTCACCGGTGAGCGCATACCCTCTGAGATCTCCGTCGAAATCGGCCAGCCGCGTTTCGATGGTCGTGAGTTCGAGCATCGTGCCTTCCGCGGCCTCGCTTTCCCGCAGACTGTCTCTGAGGTGCGACAGAGCCGTGCCCATGAGAGCCAATGTGATGAACAACAGCGCCAGGGCGACGATGAAAAGCTGCTGTCGCAGCGTGTATCCGCCTTCGCTGGCCGCAAACGAACTTAGCAGTTTGCTGAAAAACCCCTCGCTGTTGGCGATTTGACGTGATTCACTGGTCGCGAGGCTGTTGGATCGGCAAAAATGCGCGGGCGGTTTCAGGATCAAGGCGGGTTGTTTTCATATGTCTCGCCGGAGACGCGGGTTCCGGCGGCTCACCCTCTGCGGAAGATACGCGAGCTTGTGCGGGACGTTCTGAAGGAACTGAACCGAAGCTTTTCGCGGCTCTATGCGAAGGAAGGCCGCCCGTCGATCCCGCCGGAACAATTGCTGAGCGCCCTGCTGCTCCAGGCACTCTATGGCATCCGTTCGGAACGGCAATTGATGGAGCAACTGGACTACAACCTTCTGTACCGCTGGTTCGTGGGGCTCTCGCCGGACGATCCGGTGTGGGACCCGACGAGCTTCACCAAGAACCGCGACAGGCTGCTGGGCGGGGAAGCCTTCGAGAAGTTCATGATCAAGCTATTGAACCATCCCGAAGTGAAGCCGCTATTGTCGGACGAGCATTTTTCGGCGGACGGGACGCTGATCGAGGCTTGGGCTTCGCAGAAGAGCTTTCGCCCCAAGGACGGCAGCGATGACGGCGACGGCTCGAACTTCCACGGTCAGAAGCGCAAGAACGACACTCATGCCAGCGTCACCGACCCAAACAGCCGGCTCTACCGCAAGGCGTTGGGGCGAGAGGCGAAGCTCAGCTATATGGGCCATGCCATCATGGAGAACCGCCATGGCCTGGCAGTGGCCGGGATGGTGACGCAAGCCAATGGCACGGCCGAGCGGCGAGCGTCGGAAAAAATGTTTGCAGCTAAGAGCAAAGAGATGGCCCGCCGTATCACGGCGGGCGAGGACAAGGCCTATGACACCGCCGATCATGTGGCCAACCTTCGCGCCATCGCCGTCACGCCGCATGTGACGCAGAACGACGCCGTGACCAAAACCGGCAAGCGGCGCAAAAGCGCCATCGACGGGCGAACCGTCCGCCATATCGGCTACGCCATGTCGCAATCACGCCGGGCGATGATCGAGTGCATCTTCGGCTGGGGCAAGCAGCACGGCACCATGCGCAAAACCAAGCATCGCGGCATCCGCCGCGTCGCCGCCGACTTCCTGCTCAATCTCATCGCTTACAATCTCGTCCGTATCCCAAAATTGATCGCCGCTTGAGGACGAGCCTGCCCGCCAATCCCCAATAGCACCGTCAAAAACCAAATCCGCAGCACACCGTTCCGCCAGCCAAAGGCGCAGGAGCGTCAAATCCAGACTTTTTCAGCAAACTGTTAGATGCGTCCACTGAAAACCACGAGCTTGAGCCATAGAGTTTCGACCGCGCAGACTACCGCAAGAGATTCTGTCAAAGTCCGGTAAAGATATCGCCTCGTGTCACGCCCGCCTCGGCCATCACAGATGCGACAAATCGGGTAAGGCAAAGCGCGTATGGTCTTAACGGAATGGTAGGATGTGGCGCTTTTGCGACCTAATCCGAGCGACGAAAATTGGCCAGGAATCCCCCACCGATCGTAACACGCCAATTCTTGAGTATACGGGGGAAGGGAGTACAATTCACCTCAGTCCCAGCGGTGAGGAATATTGCTTCCGTCCCATACTCTGGAGCGCGGCCTCGCTAAGCAAAAGGCTGCCATCGAAGTTCTACATCCGATGCTTCAATTAGCCATCTTCCGGTATTGGACGCACCGCACCATTCGATCTCATGGAGAAGGAACTTCCGGTCGGACAGCCTCAGTTCGTCATATCGCCAATCGTAATGGCCGAACGTGGCGTCCCATACATCGAACTTGTAAGAATAGACCTCCGGATAGAACAGCTCGATGCGCCCGTCGTTATACGCACCAAGCAATCGGATCGTGAGGGAAACGTGCCTTTTCCCTTCGCACTCACGAGAATCTTTTTCGCTGACAACCGCACCTTCCAGCCGCGCGTCGTGCGGACCGCGATGATTGTGGCAACCGTAGTACCAATCTGATGTCGCAAGCGCGAAAGCCATCGCCGGAAAAAGCGGCTTCGATGTATCGAGGTAGTCTCTGTATCGCTTGAACTGGCCGTCCACGTCGGCATCGCGACCATCTGTAGATAGGATGAACACCGCGTGCTCCCCTGTGCTATTCGATCCCATAATTGACGTATTTAACCGTCCTCGGCTAGGACCTGTCCTCAATTAGAGGATTCCCAAGGCTAGAGGGGAGTGATTTATAAGCAGTCAGCTGATTCGGAGCTGACGGATGCGCCGCTATGCCCTTCGGGATGATCAATGGGACAGGATTAGGGATATTTTGCCCGGCCGTGACGGGCATGTAGGGGTAACGGCCAAAGACAATCGGCTGTTTGTGGAAGCGGTGCTCTATCGCTATCGCGCGGGCATCCCTTGGCGGGACTTACCCGAACGCTTTGGCGACCCGATCAAAGTTCACACGCGCTTCTCGCGCTGGGCCAAGAGTGGGGTATGGAAGAAACTGTTCGAGATGCTGGCGAGCGATGCGGACAATGAGTACGCCATGATCGACAGCACGATCGTGCGGGCGCATCAGCACAGTGCCGGCGCACAAAAAAAGACGGCGAAGACCAGGCAATCGGGCGCAGCAAAGGCGGGCTGAGCACCAAGATACATGCGCTTGTCGATGCGTTGGGCAATCCGCTGGACTTCCTGCTGACACCGGGCCAAGCCCATGATCTGGAAGGTGCTGACGCGCTGCTACCGGACATGGCAGCCGAAGCCTTGCTGGCAGACAAGGCCTTCGATGCCGACGAACGGGTGATCGAACCGTTGCTGGCACAGGGAAAGTCGGTCGTGATCCCGCCCAAGAGTAATCGCAAAATCCAGCGCGACTACGACAAAGAGACCTACAAGGCGCGCCACCTCATCGAGAACTTCTTCTGCAAGCTCAAGCAATACCGCGCTATCGCCACCCGCTAAGACAAAACTGCCAGAAATTTCCTAGCCGCAATCCACCTCGCAGCTGCTATCATCTGGCTTAATTGAGGACAGGCCCTAGTTCAAACGATTGACCGGAAGTGGCGCACCTTGGTCGTATTCCAATCTGCGATAATGCAACCGACAGCGGGCGTTCGGCTGAAAGGCGCAGACGTTCATTGAGACGCCAAGTGGCCGCGTCGTCCCGCGCCCGGCTTCAGGCCCGCGCGAGATCGGTCTATACTCTTTGGACGGGATAGAGGGGGGACAGCATGCGCTGGCGTTCGGCAGCGCGCGGTACCGGCGTCGGCATCGCGCTCGTCACGGCTGCAGCCGGCATACTCCTGATCGCTCCGCGCCTTATCGATGTCGGCATCGCTGTGCCGCAGGGCTATGCGCTGCTCGGCGCAATGCTTCTAGTCTCCGCCCTGCTCTCGATCATAACGGTTCTCTGGAGCGCCAAGCCGCCGAAATCGCTACCCTTGTTTCTGGACTTCGCGCTGATCCGCCTGCCGCTTCTGTCCATTGCCGCTCAAACATTCGTGTTTGGCGTGATCGGTGCGGCGAAGGCACACAATGCATTGGCGCTCTTACTCATTCCCGCTGCCGGTGCGCTTCTATCGCTGGTCCGGAAGAACAAACCCTATCGGACCGCATCGATGCCGGCGATGGGTCTCACGCCGCGAGCGGGGCGCGCCACGCCACTCGGCGACGTCTTGCGTTACTGTGGCAAGCTCATCGGCTTTCTGCTCCTCGCCGCCATCGCGTTCTGGCCGCTGCCCGTCGGTGCCGCCTTCTACCACGTTCTCAAAGCGCTTCTTATGGGTCCTGCGCCGATGGACTTTGCGCAGTTCCTGGCGAAATTGGCCGATCAGACTTGGTACCTCGTTCTGGTGGCCGTCATAGTGATCGCGCTTACCGCGTTGACACTGATTTCTGTCCTCGATTCCCATTTGCGCTTGATGGGCGTGAAAGACGCCAACCGCAATCTTAGCCTGGACGAAATCGCCAAGATCGAGGCCGCGTATTACGAGACGGCCGAATACGTCCACGAAGCGCGCTATGAAAAAGCCGATTGGCGCCACACTGTGGCGACGCTGGTGGTGTTTCTCATCGGCGTCGGTCTCGTTGCTTCAGCGTTCTTCTGGTTCAATGCGCTTCCCGATATTCGGCCAGACCCCGCAGGCGTATGGCTTGCGTTCGCATCCGATCGCGCCCTCTCCGTTGGGTTCTTCGTCGGAACGGGGGTTGCCGTCCTCGTCAGCCTATTGCCCATGATCGTGCTCGCCTTGTTCTGGACGCACTATGCCGAGCGCTATGGCTGGGCCAGGCTCACGCACAATGGCGGCTACGCCGGGCTGACCTCTCGACTTGTCTTGTTGACGCGCTTGCACCGCTTGCCGGCCCCATTTTCGCCGCCGCTCTTCCTGCGCCGCGAAGGACGCCGTCTGTCGCGCTTCGGGCTTGGCGTCATCGTGATCGGCGCCATCCTCACGGCCCTTATCTCCTACCACGACCGCTCTTCCATCACGCTGGTGCGCCAGAACGGCATCGATGTCATCGATTGGCAGAGTTTGCGCCCGACGCATTACGCCTTTGGCGAGCTCAAAATGTTGGAGCTGCGCTGTTCTATCGAGAAGAGTGGCGAGCGCAAAGTCGCGATCTGGATTCAGCTCCCCGATAACCGCTGGCTCAACCTCGCGAATGGCCAGCCGACGCGCAACGACAGCCTCACCCGCATCGACGGGGAACTACGCCGGCTGCACACCCCCGTTGATTTTTATATGGACCACCAAAAGCAACTGCTCTACAGCGCCAAATGCGCCGCACTGGAGTCGGAGAAGTATCCAGCCTCCGTTCTCCACCTCGATGATTGGAAGCGCATAGAGCAAGGGCGTTAGGTCGGTTCAACAAATGGCGTTGAAATAAACGAACCATGGTCGCGGGGAATTAGATTACGATACCTCCCTCTCCCCCTGCGGGGGAGAGGGCCGGGGTGAGGGGGCGATACCACCGCAAGGGAGCGAAGTCCTTCACCGAAAATCGCACGCGGGCGCGAAGAATGTGTCACAAACCGGTTACGATGGAAAAACCATTCTGGTCCGAAGTTCGCAAACACTCGAAACCGGCACCCCCTCATCCTAACTCTCTCCCCCAATGGGGGAGAGGGGATTGCTAACGCGGACAGACTTTACAGCCTGAGGGAATTGGGGTCAGAGTAGAAACTTTCTCGCTTCTGAAATCAGGTTGCCGAGCGCGTTGCTTCGCTGCCGCGCCGGTCGCGTCCATCAAGCTCGACCGCCAGATGACACTGTTGTGAAGGAGCGCTGTCGGGAGGAGTTTCCACTCAGCCCCCAAATGTTCCCTACGAAAGTGAATTACGTGATGGTGGCGGGGAATTAGATTACGATATCTCCCTCTCCCCTGCGGGGGAGAGGGCTGGGGTGAGGGGGACGATCAGCAATACGACCGCAAGGGCGCGAAGGTTCTCCACCGAAAATCGCACGCGGGCGCGAAGGATGCGTCACGAGCCGGTTACGATGGAAAAGTTATTCTGGTCCGAAGTTCGCAAACACTCGAATTCAGCACCCCCTCACCCTAACCCTCTCCCCCAATGGGGGAGAGGGGATTGCTAACGCGGACAGACTTTACAGCCTTGACCACACCGAGCTGAGCGGAGGGAGCGCTGTCTGGAGGAGTTTTCACTCTGACCAGAAATATTCCCAGATGTTCAGGCTGTCACATCCTCGTCACGGGACCACGAGGAAGATTCACTCTGACGCCTTTTTTTTCGCTGCAACACCAGACCTGAGGGCACACCACCATTTGTCAAGCAAGGCTGGGGCGAAATGGCGGAGGCCGACCAATGTCGCTATGACGATGGCCAACAGCAAAACGACCCAGCGAATAAGCGATGACGGAGTCTCCAACCTGTAATGTGAGCGCGTATATGTACACCGATTGTCGGAAGCGCAGCTCTTTGAAAGCACGTACGAGTAAGTGCACCAATCCCCACGAAACGACATTTGAACGTATGTCGTCGCGCTACCCCTGCTTGGCGCCGGTTCATCCGCGGTCTTGTTTGGAATTGAGTGGGGATACGACGAGCTATAGCTCCCGATCACTGGCGGTCCATTCAAAAAGAGACCAAGGCTAAAGACCGTATTAAGCTCGGTGGTCGTGTCCGGGAACCCGAACGTCATGGAACGATATTGAGGCCCCAGCGGCAGCGTGAGTTCGGTCGACCCTGTAGCCTTGTCGGTGGTCGGCTTGCTGCACCAATTTGAGTCTGCTGACCGATCGGCGGCGAGTCCTTGTGTCGTAAACAACGAACTCAGTGACAGAGCGAGCACGCCGCACCGCAGCAGTCGAACTCCAAATAGGATCACAGCGCCCCCCGCATTCCGCGAATCGACTTACAGTATACAGTTTCCCAAACATTCGGACGACTGGTGCGCGGTGAAACAATTGGACGGAGATCGACGCTCAAGAGAGGCATCGAGTTCGACTTGGCCGAGATGCGGCGCGTCCAGGCATCACAAGCTATCCGCACGAACTTCCGCGTGGAGATTGGTGGAGATTTGGGTCAGAGTAGAAACCTTCTCGCCTCCAAAAACAGATTACCGAGGCCACCGCGCCGATGCCACGCGGGCCGAGTCCGTCAACCTCGACCGCCAGATGACACTGTTGTGAGGGAGCGCTGTCTGGAGAAGTTTCCACTCTGACCCCAATTGTCACCAATGACAAATCCTGATCACTGCACCAGTGTCCGACCGAAATTCTGCGTCAAATAAACCGCGATAAACCCGGCAAGTGCCAGCGTTTGTACGATCCGATAGCGCAGAAATGCGAGCGCCAGCGTCGCGGGTAGTATGAGGTACACCGGCGAATAGGGATTGAACTTTGCGCCCTCTATGACGATTTGGGTCCACGTGCTAACCGCCATCCAGATGCTCCACTGCAGCGCGAACAAAAGCCAGAAGCGTCGCTGCGTGCCATCGTAAAAGGCCCGAAGATCGATGCCCTTCTCCGGCACTTCGTCGGGTAGGGCGGAGGCGGCTAGCAGGAATAGCAACACCGCTTCCACCAGAAGGGTGAGATACATCTCGAAAGTCATTCCTTTTGCTATCGCACCGGCAGCGAACCAAGCCCACCATTGTGTAACGATCTTGAGAAACGCGACAGCCGCAGCCATGGGGGCGAGCCAGTCCCAGCGCACACGCCCGCGTGCGGCCATAAGTTTGTGCAGACTGATTGCCAAGTCTGAGACAGCGAGGCCCAAAATGATTGCTGCAAACAGCAAGAGATACTCAAATACGTTCATCTCCTCCCCCAGGTTTGTGCAGCCACCATAGCACGGGAAGGTCTAAGAGGAGCACTATTCACCTTAGCCCGAGCGATGGGGAATATTGCTCATGTCCCCAAATTCCGCTGTCCGGCGATACGGACGTGAATTACATAGTGGTGGTGGGAGATGCTCAAAATCTCCCTCTCCCCCAATGGGGGAGAGGGAATTGCTAACGCGGACAGACGCCACTAGCCGGTGATGAACTTCAGCGCTTCGCTCAGCCGTGCTTTCAAAACCAACGCCTCGGCGCGTTTTTCGCGCTGTTCGGTCAGGACATCTTCCGGCGCGCGCGAAACGAACTGCTCGTTGGAGAGCTTGGCATCGAACCGCGCGATCTCGTCATTCGCTTTCTTCAGTTCTTTCTCCAGCCGCGCGCGTTCCTTAGCAAAATCAATCACGTCCCCGAGAGGCAGGGCAACCATCGCTTCGCCGACAGGGAATTGTGCGGAGTTTTGAGGAATCGCCTCCGCGATATCTGCCGATGAAAGCCGCGCCAGGGTGAGAATAACGCCATGGTGGCGATCGAGCTGGGCCTTGGTAACCGCACTCGCGCCCTTGAGCACCAGCGCGATCTTGGCGCCTGGTGGTACATTCATCTGGGCGCGGATTGAGCGCACGCCGGAAACCAATGCAATTACCCAGCTCATTTCGTCGTCGGCCGCGTCATCAACCGGGATTTTTGACGTGTCTAGCCAGGGCGCTTCGATCAAGAGGGATGCGCGCGGCGATAGATGCTCCACCGTACGCGCCCATAGCTCCTCCGTGATGTAGGGCATGAATGGATGTAACAGTTTTAGAATCTGGTCGCGCACCCAGGCCGCAGTCATACGTGCCTCAGCTTTGGCGCCCTCATCCGTGCCATTCAACAGAGGCTTGATGAATTCAAGGTACCAATCGCAATACACATCCCACACGAAATGATACGCATCGCCAGCCGCGTCGTTAAATCGCAATTCCTCTAGCGCGGTTGTCACCGTACTAGTGGTCCAAGCGACTTCTCCAACAACCCATTTGTTGACGGTGTGAGTGACCTTCGCCGGATCGAAATCCGCGCGCGTATCGCAGCCGTTCATCTCGCAGAAGCGCGAGGCGTTCCACAGTTTGGTCGCGAAATTGCGATTGGTCTCGACGCGCGAGGGACCGATGCGCATGTCGCGGCCCTGCCCGGCCGCCAGCGCCAATGTGAAGCGCAGCGCGTCGGCGCCATATTCGTCGATCAGTTCCAGCGGATCGACGACATTGCCCTTGGTCTTCGACATCTTCACGCCCTTTTCGTCGAGGACGCGGGTGTGGATGAAGACTTTGTGGAACGGCACGTCGTTCATCACATGCAGTCCCATCATCATCATCCGGGCAACCCAGAAGAAGATGATGTCGAAGCCGGTGACCAGCACCGAGGTCGGATAGAAACGCTTCAGCTCCGGCGTCTCATCGGGCCAGCCCAGGGTCGAGAATGGCCACAGCGCCGAAGAGAACCAGGTATCAAGCACATCGGGATCGCGCAGCAACGGAATTGGCGCGGATATCGACGATATCGATTTGTCCTCGGGGGCGAGATACGGGTTAGTGAACTTCACTCGCGCATTATTCCACTCATCATAGGTCGAAAAAAACTCAATGGACCTTCCATAATATTTTTGAGCTTCGGCTCTAACCTCATCCTCTGATTCACCGACAAATATTTTTCGAGTCAGCTGCAGTTTTCCACCGATGAGCTCAAGTCCATACCAAACCGGGATTTGGTGTCCCCACCACAATTGCCGTGAGATGCACCAAGGCTGGATGTTGCGCAACCAATTGAAATAGACATTGGCCCAATTGCCCGGCACAAATTCGGTACGCCTGTCTTCCACGGCCTTGACCGCGCGCGCTGCCAGCGTGCTGACATCGAAATACCATTGCTCGGTCATGTAGGGTTCGAGCACGACCGTCTTGGTCTTCTCGTCGTGCGGCACGGCGTGGACGATGGGCTCGATCTTGTCGAGCAGACCGAGTGCCTCGAGGTCCGCGACAACCGCCTTGCGCGCCACAAAACGATCCAGCCCCCGATAGGCCTCGGGCACCGTATCGTTCAGTGTCGCATCTTTGTTCAGGATGTTGATTAGCGGCAGGTTGTGCCGTTTTCCGATCTCGAAATCGTTGAAGTCGTGGCCGGGGGTGATTTTCACCGCGCCGGTGCCCTTTTCGGGGTCGGAATATTCGTCGGCGATGATCGGGATCAGCCTTCCGGTGAGCGGCAGGCGCACTTCTCTGCCCACCAGTGCCTTGTAGCGCTCGTCCTCCGGATGGACGGCCACGGCGGTGTCGCCGAGCATGGTTTCGGGCCTGGTGGTCGCCACGATGATGAACCGCTCGGGATCGTCGGCCAGCGGATATTTGATGTGCCAAAGATTGCCCTTGAGCTCGATGCTTTCGACTTCCAGGTCGCTGACCGCCGTCTGCAGCCGCGGATCCCAGTTCACCAGCCTCTTATCCTTATAGATGAGGTTCTGGCGATAAAGCTCTACAAACACTTTCAAAACGGCCCGCGACAAGCCCTCGTCCATGGTGAAGCGCTCGCGCGACCAATCCGCCGAGGCGCCCAACCGGCGCAGCTGTTCGCCGATGGCGCCGCCGGACTCTTCCTTCCACTTCCAGACCGCTTCCAGGAACTTCTCGCGGCCCATGGCCACCCGGCTTTGCTGGCGCTCGGCCAGTTGGCGCTCGACCACGAGCTGGGTGGCAATGCCGGCATGGTCCATGCCCGGCTGCCAGAGGACGTCTTTGCCCCGCATCCGCTCGAAACGGGCCAGCGCATCCTGCAGGGTGTTGTTCAAGGCATGGCCGATATGGAGGCGCCCGGTAACATTGGGTGGTGGGATGACGATGCAGAACGGCTCGGCGCCGGGCTTGCGTCCCGCCCGGAAAGCGCCGGATGCCAGCCATTGGGCGTAAATACGCCCTTCTACGTCCTTGGGATTGAATGTCTTGTCGAGCATGGCCTGATCATTTTGCCTCCCCCTACGTGGGGAGGCCTGAGAATTACGAACGGAGTGAGTAATTCTCAGGGTGGGGGGCGATTGGCAACCCCCTACCCGTCGCATTCGCGGCGCTCATGCGCCGACCTCTCATTTAGGAGTTGGCGAAATATAGAATGTCGTATCGTGAGTGCGACCTCGTGACTTTGCCTCCCCCAACGCGGGGAGGCCTGAGAATTGCGAACGGAGTGAGTAATTCTCAGGGTGGGGGGCGATTGGCAACCCCCCACCCGTCGCATTCGCGGCGCTCACGCGCCGACCTCTCATTTAGGAGTTGGCGAAATATAGAATGTCGTATCGTGAGTGCGACCTCGTGACTTTGCCTCCCCCAACGCGGGGAGGCCTGAGAATTACGAACGAAGTGAGTAATTCTCAGGGTGGGGGGCACGTCGATAGTCCCCCACCCGTCGATTCGCTGCGCTCATGCGCCGACCTCTCATTTAGGAGTTGGCGAAATATAGAATGTCGTATCGTGAGTGCGACCTCGTGACTTTGCCTCCCCCAACGCGGGGAGGCCTGAGAATTACGAACGGAGTGAGTAATTCTCAGGGTGGGGGGCGATTGGCAACCCCCCACCCGTCGCATTCGCTGCGCTCATGCGCCGACCTCCCGGCTACGCCTACGGCTTCGCCGCGGCTAGTGGCCTCACATGGCACGCCGAAGCGAAAGCGAAGGCGGCCCCGCGAGGGGGAGGTGGAATTCTGGAGTTTTGGCTTGCCGGCTTAATTACCGCTTGGCACCGCGCGCCTTAACGACGCGGGCCACTTCGTTGCGCACCGCGCCTTCCAGCAGCGCCGGGAAGTGCTCGTCCATCCATTCGCGGATCAGCGGCTTCATGCGGTCTACGATCATATCGGTGTTCGAGCCGAGCCACTGGGCAACCACCGGATCGAAGGCCTCGCGCACGGCGCGCTCGAAAACCGCTTCGACCGTCAGTCCGCTGACCGGAGCAATCGGTGCGGCGCCGTAGTCGCGCTGCGGCGCATCGTATTCGGGTTCGTCGATATTGGCGAAGGTATCGTCCAGAGCTTTGCGCGTCTTGTCCGAGAAGATGTCGTCGTGCGAGCTGACAGGGGCTTCGGTCATGACGGCAGGTTCCTCGATAGTCTCGAACACAACATCGTTTTCCGGCAACGGCGCGATCACAAGCGGTTCGGGCGCCGGCGCGGCCATAGGGGCCGGCGCGGGCTCTTCGGGGACTTCCTGAGTGAGCTCAAGCACGTCCGCTTCGACCGGCGCTGGTGCCGCGGCGACCGGTGCGGGTTTCGGCTCGGCCGCTGCTGCCGCCGGGGCCTCTGTGGAATCCTCGGAAATAATTTTGCGGATGGAAGCGAGAATTTCTTCCATCGTCGGTTCGTGCTGAGGGCTCGATGCCATGCGTCTACTCCGGGCCGGTCAATTTGCTGAAAATCGACCCTATGACAGTTGACCATAGAAGGCAAAGATCGAGTTAAAAAATCGCAGCCAAATATCTTTACATAGGTTTAATCCCCGAAGCCCACCCAGCTTGCGGCATTGCTGTCATAGTACTCCAGCGGGTCGTAAAGCTTGACTTTCAACCCAAGCGATTTTGCGGTTAGTGCCCCTTCCGCTGCCAAAACCTGGAAGGCGCCCACCAGGGCGTTGCGCCGAGACGTTACAACCGCCACCTGCGCATTGAGGAGCTCTTGCTGCGCATTTAGGACGTCAAGAATAGTTCGCCCGCCCACCTGCTGCTCTTTGCTGACGCCTTTGAAGGCAATCGCATCGGCCTCTTCCGTGGCGCGATTTGACGTAATGCTGGCCTGTGCGGCCTGGAACTGATTCCAGGCGCTGGAAACCGCATCGCGCACCTGCCGATCCGTGGCCGTCACGTTCATTTCAGCTTGGGCGTGTAATTGTTTGGCTTGGCGGATTGCCGATTCCTCGGCTCCGCCTTGGTAAATAGGGACGTTGAGCTGCGCGATCGCGCCGAGCCCGTGCACGACGGATCCCGCGCCCAAAGACGAGCTGTAGGATTGTTGCGAATAGGAATAGCCCCCCTGCACGGAAAGCTGCGGCAATAACGCCCCGACCGCATCGTCGATGGCGTAATTTGCGGCGACCTCGTCCTCCTTTGCCGAAACCAAGGCCGGATTCTGCTTCATGGCGATGCCGAGCGCATTATCTTCCGTGCCCGGAACGACAGCAGGCACGGCAGGAGTGTCTTCCAGCGTCTCGGCCGGGCGGCCGACGGTTTGCATAAATCCCGACCGGCTGATGGCAAGTTGGCCCTCCGCCGTGGTCAGATCGGCCTCAGCCGTCGCAAGACGGGCCTCCGATTGTGCGACGTCCGTGCGGGTCAGCGAGCCTGCCTTGAATTCCAAAGCCGTCGCATCGCGTTGGCGGCGCAGTACTTCGACGTTCTGCCGGCGCAAATTGACGATGGCGCTATCGCGCACCACATCCATATAAGCCGTCACGGCAGCGAGAAGGACCGTTTGTTCGGCCGCCAGAAGCTGGGCGCGCGCGGAACGAACTTGGGCTTTCGCTTTACCGATTTCGGCATAAGTGCGTCCGCCGCGAAAAATATTCTGCGAAAGTCCAAGTTGGACTTGCACCGGATGCGTGCTGATCCAGCTTGGCGTGCCGGTGATCTTGTATTGCTCTACGCCATAGGTGCCGGATGCGCTGATACTGGGGCGCCAATTCGCATTTGCTTGGGCGACGTTTTCATCGGTGGCGCGCAATCCGGCTTGCGCCGCCGACAATTGCGGGTTGGTCTCATAGGCGACGGCAAGGGCCTCTTGCAGCGAGAACGGCGTCGGTTTGTCAGGGGGTGTCGAGGAACGATCTTGCGCGAGCGCGCCTGTGATCGCGAAAATAGACATCGACGCAAGAGCGAAACGACATGCGACGTTCATAGCGGGCCCCTCAAAACTCGAACTAATGTGGGGACGTCAGAAGACAAATCCAATGGTCTTACGAAATCCCACTAGTGTCGGCACGGTCGCATCGAAATCGGCTCGCGAACCGATTTGCCCCTTTTCGCGCACAAAAAGGTGGGCGCGGCCCACCACGCCGTTCTGCAGGACGGCCACCAGGCGTCCGCCCTCACCCAATTGTGAAAGCAATGTCTGGGGCGGCTCTTCAATGGCGCCTTCGACAATGATCACGTCGTAGGGCGCTTTGGCCCGATAGCCCTCGGTAAGACTGCCCTGCACGACGGTGGCGTTGGCCGCGCCCGAGCCGGGAACGAGCTCGCTGGCCATGCGGACCAGGTCGGCATCCTGCTCGAGGGCGATGACCGAGGCGGCCAGCTGCGCCAGCACAACCGAGGAATAACCCGTCGCACAGGCCACATCCAGGACCCTGTCCGTTGGCATAATATCGGCCAACATCAATAGCTTAGCGAAGCTTCTGGGATCGAGCAGATAGCGCCCCGGTGCAACTTCTACGGGCAAATCGCTATAGGCGGTGGCACCCCTGTTCTGAGGGACAAATTTTTCGCGCGGTACTCCCGCCATTACTCCCTGGATTCTGCGGCTCCCCACATCGTTGGTGCGCAATTGGGCTTCGACCATATTGGCCCGTTGGGCGGCATAGTCCGGCATCGCGGCTCGCTCTGTGGGGTGTCGCCGCGCTTATAAAGAGGGGGTGCCTCCATGACAATCGGCGGGAACTATAAGTCTGGTGCAGACCCGGTTGTCGCTGGGCGCATCGATCTGATATAGCCGCCCACTATGGGGCCACGTGGCGGAGTGGTGACGCAACGGTCTGCAAAACCGTGAACCCCGGTTCAATTCCGGGCGTGGCCTCCAAATCTCAATACACATAGTGTGAGCGATTGTCGCAATTGCGCCCCCGTATTTTCCATCGCGGAATTCATATGTGGATGCGCTATCGGCTGCGGATTGGTAATTCGCCTGCTGAATCCAGCGCGCCGCGCCAGCGTTATGATTTAAAACGCCTTTCCTTGGTTTGTTTTCTGTTCCGCATATTTGAAATCGACAAAGCATCGGACATTTGTTCGATACGGCAATAGCAAGAAACTGGTCATAAAGTTTAAGAGAATGTTGCAAAACACGCCAAGAAAACTAAGCAAAACTACTGACTGACCTATCTGACGTTGAGCCCTTCCCTTTAACGCTCGTAACTAATCTGAAGGGTCTATCGTTGTAGCTTCCAATTTGGAAGAGCGTTTTTAGCGCAGTGTTGTGCAATTTTGCGGCGCTGAGCTTCGGCAAAACTAGACGCTCTCAATTGGGGTGACAGTCATGTCGATATCGTCTCTTTCGGCTGCGCAAATATCGATTCTGCCTTCAACGGTGATTGGTAGTTTATCCACAACCGATATTGCATCGTTGAGTTCAACGCAGATCGGAGCAATCAACAACTCCGGAATCGCCGCTCTTGATGCGACACATCTCGGCGCCATCACCTCGACAGAGGCTCGCGGCCTCACAACGACGCAAATCCCGCTTTTCAATAGCGCCTTTGTTTTTAACGTCCAGCAGCTAGAAGTTTTGAACGGTGGGCAGCTCAATGCGATGACGTCCACTCAACTTTTGGCACTTGACGCAACGCATATCGAGGCGCTCGGCACCACGCAGTTGACCGCTCTGTCGACCACCAATTTCACCCTTTTAGACACCACGCAGATCCAAGGTCTCCTTACAACCCAGATCAGCGGCATCTCTACGACACAGCTTGCTTCGTTGTCCACGACAAACGTGTCGGAGTTCACGGATACCGCAATTGCCAGATTCTCCTCCGCTCAGTTTGGCGCGCTCAATGCCACCAACTTCTCGGCTTTGGATGCCACAGCCCTCGGCGCTTTGGCCTCCACCCAGATCAGCGGCGTTACCACCACGCAGCTCAGCAATCTGACCACCATCGCGTTGGCCGCTCTGACCTCCACCGAGATCGGACAGCTCTCTACCTCGCAGTTCGCAGCCCTCACAGCCACCAATGTCAACTTGTTGGATGCCACAGCCCAGGTCCCGGGTCTCACCGCATCACAGATCACTGGCTTCTCCGCCACCACGATCTCCGGCTTTACCTCCACTCAGCTGCAGACGCTCAACGGCACCCAGATCGCCGGCTTCACGACGACCCAGCTTAAGGGGCTGTCGACCACAGACTTCACCAAGTTCAGCGATACCCAGATCACCAAGCTCTCCTCCGCTCAGATCGGAGCGCTCAGCACAACCAATCTCTCGGGCGTCGATAGCACCACCATTGGCGCGCTCAGCGGCACGCAATTGAGCGGGCTCACCACCACCCAATTGGCCGGCGTCACCACAACCGCCATCGGCAATCTGACTGCCGCAGAGATGGGCAAGCTCTCAACCGCTCAGCTCACCGAGCTCGGCACAACCAACTTCACGACCCTGAACTCCACACAAATCCAGGGTATCGCAACAACCCAGATCAGCGGCGTCTCCACCACGCAGTTGGCCGCCTTGTCCACCACCAATCTGGCTGAGTTCACAGACACCCAGATCAGCAAGTTCTCCTCCGCTCAGTTTGGCGCGCTCAATGCCACCAACTTCTCGGCTTTGGATGCCACAGCCCTCGGCGCTTTGGCCTCCACCCAGATCAGCGGCGTTACCACCACGCAGCTCAGCAATCTGACCACCATCGCGTTGGCCGCTCTGACCTCCACCGAGATCGGACAGCTCTCTACCTCGCAGTTCGCAGCCCTCACAGCCACCAATGTCAACTTGTTGGATGCCACAGCCCAGGTCCCGGGTCTCACCGCATCACAGATCACTGGCTTCTCCGCCACCACGATCTCCGGCTTTACCTCCACTCAGCTGCAGACGCTCAACGGCACCCAGATCGCCGGCTTCACGACGACCCAGCTTAAGGGGCTGTCGACCACAGACTTCACCAAGTTCAGCGATACCCAGATCACCAAGCTCTCCTCCGCTCAGATCGGAGCGCTCAGCACAACCAATCTCTCGGGCGTCGATAGCACCACCATTGGCGCGCTCAGCGGCACGCAATTGAGCGGGCTCACCACCACCCAATTGGCCGGCGTCACCACAACCGCCATCGGCAATCTGACTGCCGCAGAGATGGGCAAGCTCTCAACCGCTCAGCTCACCGAGCTCGGCACAACCAACTTCACGACCCTGAACTCCACACAAATCCAGGGTATCGCAACAACCCAGATCAGCGGCGTCTCCACCACGCAGTTGGCCGCCTTGTCCACCACCAATCTGGCTGAGTTCACAGACACCCAGATCAGCAAGTTCTCCTCCGCTCAGTTTGGCGCGCTCAATGCCACCAACTTCTCGGCTTTGGATGCCACAGCCCTCGGCGCTTTGGCCTCCACCCAGATCAGCGGCGTTACCACCACGCAGCTCAGCAATCTGACCACCATCGCGTTGGCCGCTCTGACCTCCACCGAGATCGGACAGCTCTCTACCTCGCAGTTCGCAGCCCTCACAGCCACCAATGTCAACTTGTTGGATGCCACAGCCCAGGTCCCGGGTCTCACCGCATCACAGATCACTGGCTTCTCCGCCACCACGATCTCCGGCTTTACCTCCACTCAGCTGCAGACGCTCAACGGCACCCAGATCGCCGGCTTCACGACGACCCAGCTTAAGGGGCTGTCGACCACAGACTTCACCAAGTTCAGCGATACCCAGATCACCAAGCTCTCCTCCGCTCAGATCGGAGCGCTCAGCACAACCAATCTCTCGGGCGTCGATAGCACCACCATTGGCGCGCTCAGCGGCACGCAATTGAGCGGGCTCACCACCACCCAATTGGCCGGCGTCACCACAACCGCCATCGGCAATCTGACTGCCGCAGAGATGGGCAAGCTCTCAACCGCTCAGCTCACCGAGCTCGGCACAACCAACTTCACGACCCTGAACTCCACACAAATCCAGGGTATCGCAACAACCCAGATCAGCGGCGTCTCCACCACGCAGTTGGCCGCCTTGTCCACCACCAATCTGGCTGAGTTCACAGACACCCAGATCAGCAAGTTCTCCTCCGCTCAGTTTGGCGCGCTCAATGCCACCAACTTCTCGGCTTTGGATGCCACAGCCCTCGGCGCTTTGGCCTCCACCCAGATCAGCGGCGTTACCACCACGCAGCTCAGCAATCTGACCACCATCGCGTTGGCCGCTCTGACCTCCACCGAGATCGGACAGCTCTCTACCTCGCAGTTCGCAGCCCTCACAGCCACCAATGTCAACTTGTTGGATGCCACAGCCCAGGTCCCGGGTCTCACCGCATCACAGATCACTGGCTTCTCCGCCACCACGATCTCCGGCTTTACCTCCACTCAGCTGCAGACGCTCAACGGCACCCAGATCGCCGGCTTCACGACGACCCAGCTTAAGGGGCTGTCGACCACAGACTTCACCAAGTTCAGCGATACCCAGATCACCAAGCTCTCCTCCGCTCAGATCGGAGCGCTCAGCACAACCAATCTCTCGGGCGTCGATAGCACCACCATTGGCGCGCTCAGCGGCACGCAATTGAGCGGGCTCACCACCACCCAATTGGCCGGCGTCACCACAACCGCCATCGGCAATCTGACTGCCGCAGAGATGGGCAAGCTCTCAACCGCTCAGCTCACCGAGCTCGGCACAACCAACTTCACGACCCTGAACTCCACACAAATCCAGGGTATCGCAACAACCCAGATCAGCGGCGTCTCCACCACGCAGTTGGCCGCCTTGTCCACCACCAATCTGGCTGAGTTCACAGACACCCAGATCAGCAAGTTCTCCTCCGCTCAGTTTGGCGCGCTCAATGCCACCAACTTCTCGGCTTTGGATGCCACAGCCCTCGGCGCTTTGGCCTCCACCCAGATCAGCGGCGTTACCACCACGCAGCTCAGCAATCTGACCACCATCGCGTTGGCCGCTCTGACCTCCACCGAGATCGGACAGCTCTCTACCTCGCAGTTCGCAGCCCTCACAGCCACCAATGTCAACTTGTTGGATGCCACAGCCCAGGTCCCGGGTCTCACCGCATCACAGATCACTGGCTTCTCCGCCACCACGATCTCCGGCTTTACCTCCACTCAGCTGCAGACGCTCAACGGCACCCAGATCGCCGGCTTCACGACGACCCAGCTTAAGGGGCTGTCGACCACAGACTTCACCAAGTTCAGCGATACCCAGATCACCAAGCTCTCCTCCGCTCAGATCGGAGCGCTCAGCACAACCAATCTCTCGGGCGTCGATAGCACCACCATTGGCGCGCTCAGCGGCACGCAATTGAGCGGGCTCACCACCACCCAATTGGCCGGCGTCACCACAACCGCCATCGGCAATCTGACTGCCGCAGAGATGGGCAAGCTCTCAACCGCTCAGCTCACCGAGCTCGGCACAACCAACTTCACAGCCCTGAACTCCACACAAATCCAGGGTATCGCAACAACCCAGCTCAGCGGCATCTCCACCACGCAGTTGGCCGCCTTGTCGACTACCAATATGGCTGAGTTCACAGACACCCAGATCAGCAAGCTCTCCTCCGCTCAGATAGGAGCATTGTCGTCAACGATCATCGGTAGTCTTTTGACAACGCAAATAAGCGATTTGGTATCAACGCAGCTCCCAGGTATGACCAGCACGCAAATCACCCAATTGTCGTCCACTGACATCACAACGATGGGCGCCACAGTTCTGGCCGGATTTACGAGCACGCAAGTCCAGGGATTAAATGCTACTCAGGCCTCGGCCTACGCCGTCGCCATGATCTAAGTAGCCCTTCCAGTAAGGCTTCCCTTCGAATGCCGGGTGCGGAAATCGCACCCGGCATATTTCGTTCCGCGCCTAGGCTTCTGATACTCAAAAGCGTGGTTTAGGCCAATGGTTGACCATGGTTCTGAGGTCGTTAACCGCATATCAACCAAACTCATTCAAATTTTATGAGTTCGAATAGCCGATATTTGCTCAACCTCCATTTTGCCGAAAAGGCCAATCCTTCAGCCGTGCCCGGGATCAAAATGTCCGAAGATCAATTCTCAACTGCTCTGCAAAAAGCCGCATCGGCGACCCTTTCTCTCCCCGATCTCATCGTCACGGCCGGCAGGCTCGAAGCTGACGGACAACCAAGACAAGCTCAGGAGCTTTATAAAACCTGGATCAAGAATAATGGCGAAAGCCGATTTCTCCATTTTGCGATATTCAACAGTTCGGTTCTGGACAGCGAACTCGGCGACACACAAGCAGCCATTGAGTCGCTCAAAACTGCCATCGCACTCAAACCGGATTTCATGCCTCCCTATATCAATCTCGGCAGATTGCTGGAACAATTGGGGCATATAGAACAGGCCAAAGCGCTTTGGCGCACAGTCGTAAGCACACCAGTACCCATCACCGGCGACGCCATTTGTTATGTGACCGCTGCGTTAACGCAAATTGCCCGCGTTCTCGCGGATCAATTGGACGTCGAAAACGCAGAAGATGCCGTTCAACAGAGCTTGACCATTCTCCCACACCAACCCACGCTCATTGCACAGCTAATCGGCATGCGGCTCAGCAATTGCAAATGGCCCATTATGTCTCCGATGAGCGGACTCGACCGCACAAAACTGATGGCAAACACCCACCCTCTTTCCATGACCTGGTACACGGACGATCCGCTGCTGCAGTTGGCGGCGGCCGAACGGTTTGTCAGGCTGCTGGTGGACGACAAACCAAAAGCGCCGGATGTCGACCGACGCGACGCGACCATCGATCTTGAAAGCCGACGGCTGCGCATTGGATACGTCTCTTCCGATCTGCGCGATCACGCCATCGGATATTTGATGACTGAACTCTTTGAACTTCACGATAAATCCAAAATGGAGGTGTTCGCCTATTATTGTGGAGAAGAATTGGATTCGGCATTGACAAACCGTATCAAGGCCGCCGTCGAACATTGGAGCGATATTGGCAAGCTAAGCGATGACGATGCAGCACGTCTCATCGCTACGGACGGCATAGATATCCTGGTGGACGTCAATGGTCACACCCGTGACGGACGGCTCGGTGTGTTTGCCCGCCATCCGGCCCCAATAATGGTCAATTGGCTCGGCTTTCCCGGATCGATGGGCTCGCCCTATCACCATTACATCATCGCAGACGACTGGATCATTCCGCCAGGGTCGGAGATGTACTATTCGGAGAAAGTCGTTCGTTTGCCCTGCTATCAACCCAATGATCGTAAGCGTGCTATTGCGCCAGTCCGCCCAACGCGCAGCGATTTGGGATTGCCCGAAGGCGCCGTCGTCTTTTGTTGTTTCAACGGTTCACAGAAATTCTCAAAATTTGGCGTCGAACGCTGGCTAGACATCTTGAAGCGCGTTCCGGACAGTGTCCTTTGGCTAATCGATACTACCGAACAGACAAAAACACGTCTCGCAAATTTTGCCGAACAAAACGGCATTGCGCGCACGCGCCTCATTTTTGCGCCGAAACAACAGAATGCGTACCATTTGGCGCGTTATCCACTGGCCGATTTGTTCCTCGATAGCGCTCCCTATGGTGCACATACCACCGCATCCGATGCGCTTTGGATGGGTGTTCCGGTGTTGACACTGTCAGGCAGAAGTTTCGCATCTCGTGTTTGTGGGAGCCTAGTGCGATCTGCCGGACTCGCCGATTTGGTTTGCTCGACGTCTCAAGAGTATGTCAACCGCGCCGTGGAGCTTGGAAACAATCCGGCCGCCATCAAGGCATATAAGGCAAAATTGGAGGCCAACCGCTCCACATGCCAATTGTTCGATATGAACAAACTGGTATCCCAGCTTGAGGGATTGTACTGCACGATGGCCGCCGAGTATCGCGAGGGCCGTCTGCCCTGTCCCGACCTAACAAATCTCGACGCATATCTTCTGGCCGGAATCGAGCACGACCCCGACGTACAGGAAGTCATTACCGTCGCCGACTATCACGGGATGTACAAAGAAAGATTGCATCGCCTGCATTTGGCGCGGCCTCTGCATTCGGACGCGCGGTTGTGGACACAGGCCGACATTGCGGCGGCGCAAAACATCTCCAAACCAAGGATAGCCGCTGCACTGGACAATTCCAATGCGGCAATACCGGCGATGATCAAGCGCATTAGCGATCACCTCGCCGCCGGTGAGCTCGTACGAGCGGAGGAGTGTGCCGCGACACTCGCGATGGCAAATCCAACACACAAATTGGCGCAGAATGTCGCCCTTTCCTGCAATCTCTCGCTCGGTCGCCGCGACGAGACTGTGAAATACGCACGTGCGCTTGTTGCCATTGAACCGTCCCATCTTGCCGCCCATTCCATTCTCGCCGAACATTGCAAGGAAACGGGCGATATCGGTGGCGAAATCGAACATCGGGCCGTCTTGGCTCTCAAGGATAAGGCGGATTACTCTCCGCTGCTCAAGCTACGCGACATTCATGACGCGGCGAGCCTAATTCTATGCCGAAATTTCAATCTGCGCGGTTTGACATTGGTGCAAGATCTGTTGGCCGGGGCTTCGCGGGTTGTAATCAATGCGCCTGCCGGCTCGGAATGGGCGGCCTGGGAGAAGCATTATCGACTGATGCTTGATGCGGTCGATCTACCAGCCTTGCTCGGCAAGACCCCAGAGTCGTCCACCGATATGGACACGACGTTTGCAACGTCATCGGGCCTACCGCTCGATTGGCAGGGCGTGCAGGCGACTGCCGAACGTCTTGGCGTGCAAACAGTGTTCTTTGCCGCAGCCGATGAGGCGTATGTCGACCTCTATGCCCGTTGGTATGCCCTTTCGGTTCTCAAATATAGCGACGTGCCCTGCCTTGTGATTGTGCATGTGATCGGAGGTGCCAAAAACCTCGAACGCATTGCGAAATCCGTTGGTGTCAACGATCCGCGGTTGATTATTGCAGGGGATGCCTTCAATGCAAGTGCCGTAGCCACCAAATGCTATGACGCGCCGCCCAAAGGCCTGATCGCAAAGCCCGTTGCACATTTTCAGTCGGCCCGGTTCTTCAAGGTAGGCGCTTTGCTACAGAATTTAAGACGGCCGGTATTCGTTTCCGACATCGATCTGTTGCTGCAGCGAGGAGTTTCCGATCTCCTTCAGCGTTGCGCCGGCGCGGACATCGTTCTCAACGAAAACACAGGCAACCTGAATGCCGGCTCGCGCTTGACCGCCAATCTAGTGCTTCTGTATCCGACCGATAGCACCACTGTATTCTTGCGTTTCCTGCGCGGCTATCTGGATCATATGCTGGGCAAAGCCGAAGTGAGCCGTTGGATCGACCAACTGGGACTGATCATGGCGCTACATCATCTTCGTCTTAATGTACTCAATGCGCGCATAGCGTTCTTCGATACCAACAGCGACATCAATAACGTGATGTACCGATCCTATCAAAAGCACCCCTTCCGCTTCCTGTCACTCTATCACGGTTTCGACACGTCCAGTCTCGAGGGCAGTCTCGACGCACCGAGACAAGAAACACCAACCGCGCAAGGCGCTAATAAGTTCCCCTGCCTCATCGGGCGAGACAAAAAGGTCGCCTGACAGAAGGTTCTTGTGAGGCAGGAGCGATACGGGTCAGCCTCTCACGGCGTCCAAGCATGTAAGCGCGTTTTGTTGCGGATCGAGTACCTCACGGACGCCGTATCAGGCGGCCAAAGAGGTCCCAAACTGATCTACGCCCGCCGGTTTGGACTCACTCAGGAAGATGATCGGACGCTCTACCATTTGCAATCCGCGCGAATGGGTCCACCAGTTGAATAAATGCTCGGATAGGAAGGCATAGACGCGACAAAGAAAGTTGTCTTCCGAGGGGGTGATCATGGTCTCAAGATGAAAGAGAAGAGGAAAAAGCCATTGGCAATAGGCGTCCAGCACTTCGCGGCGAGCCATGAAGATGCACCAAAAATGCAAGGGGTGGACACTCGCCATGAATTGCTGGGCGGCGAGCGCCTCGTCGGGATGGACCGCGTGCAGCGCCTCCAGCATGCAGGCCCAATCCTCACGGCGATGGGTTGCGCAATACCAGTCCTGGGATGAGACATCGACGGGGATCATCGTTGGTACGATGATTTGCGACAAGCGCAGTTCGAAATCGAACAATTCTCCCGCCTTGTCCTGGTTGAGGATATCCTGGGCCAGGCGAAGGTCGACGCCGACACCCTTTCTATGGGTTTGCGCAAACAGCACGGGCGACAAATAGCGGCGATAGTGGCACCAGCCGACCCGCTCGTCCGTAGTGTTTTTCCAAACCCAGTAAAGGCCGGTTAACTCGCCGAAATAGCGATTCTTGGCAGAAATATTTTGGCCTTGATTGTCGCTCAAGTAACCGCGCCATGGCGTCTTCGCAAACGCGCCCGTTTGAATAGGCGTGCAGTACGATAGTTCTGGCGCCGGCACATCGACGTGGCTCGCAACATAAACTCTTACCATTGGCTGCCCTTTGCATCGATCCTTGGTCTCATGCTTGCCACGTTCAAGTCAGGCGACTTTTTGTATACAAGTCGCAAAAATTTGCGCCGGCTCTTGGTGCAGCAAGACAGCTTCACTATAGCCCATCAATTCGGGCGACCAGGGTTCCAACTGCGGATAGTAAGAAAGCAGGCGCCGAAGTTTTTCCACATGGAGCGAAGAAAAATACTCTTTCCCGCGCCCTTGCTTGCCTTTGTGATAGCGATAAATGCTGCGTTCCCTCCAAACACGGTCTAAAGACGCACTGCATTTGGCGCGCGAAATGAAGAAGCCTGCATGCGCGAGTGCCGCATGAAGCGACGTGGTTGGATCGGCACAGAAATCTTTATAATGCAAAACACAAATTGTCTCGGGCGCATCGTCTACAAACGATTTCCATGTCGCATAATAACTAGCGTACCACGGTGCAATAACGTCGACCATGAAATCGGCTTTTTGGGCGCGGCTCTGTTCGATGAAATTGTCCGGGATTTGACAGTTCAATCCCTCGGCGCGGGCGGTCGGATCTAATTCGAGCATGTCCCAAAACGAAGCAAGCATATCAGGGATGCTGCGGATCATGATTATTGGCTTGAGACCGAACGCTTCGATGAAATGTCGATTGGCCGCCAAAGCCTGCATATGGATGTGCGTAATGGTGTCGGGGGCGTCGGAGTCCAGGCAGCAAACAAGAACAGTTGGGAGATAAGGCGTTCCATCGCGTCCGCCTTGTGCGTGCGCAATTCTTACGAGCTGTCCGTCGACGGCGTAGATAGCTGCTTGCCGAAAATAGGTTCCTGCTGCTTTCGGTGCGAACGCGAGAAGCAGAATCGATCGATATTCACCGACCTCACGCAAATATTGCAGCGTCTGATTTTCGAATGTGCCATCTGACCGTGGCTGATCGAAGATCACCTGCAGGGCTTTGCTGCCAATAAGCGCCATGGTCAGATACCTTCATCCAAGAGGGTAAACTAGCCAATGTATGGTGAATGATTGGTTACTCGCGTCCCAAAGCGCTTAAGCCTCTGGTCCGACGGATGCCCACCCTGCCCGCCCAAACTCGGACGAGCGGGAAACCGAGGATTTTTGGTTTTCGTCTCCTCTATTGAAATCAATGACTTACAAATCTTGTCGGAACGTAAATTTCATCTGAATCCTGATCACTCGTACCGTTTTTTGTTGATCCGGCAGCGAAGGCGCTGCGTAATGGGAGGGGGCATGTTTTCAACTAGGTAGCTGGGCACAGAACGTCATGAACATTGTCCCCCCCGCCGTGATTAGAGATCGCTGGATCAGCGCATTATCGCAGATCATCTATGGATGCATCGCGTTTGTAGGCCCTGATGGCGAGGAGCAAACATTTTCAGGTCCGCAACCCGGCCCCAAAGCGCGATTTGTGATTCACGAATGGGATGTTCTGCAACGCGTTGCCGCACGCGGCGACATCGGGTTGGGCGAAGACTATATTGCAGGCGCCTGGGAAACCGACGACATCGAGACATTGGTCGCCTTTTTCCTTCGCAATCTCGAAAAACTTGATGGATATGCGCATGGGACGCTGTTCAATCGGCTCGCCTTTGTGCTGCACAACACGCTCGTCAGGCGCAACAGCTTGAGCGGCAGCCGCCGCAACATCACGGCGCATTATGATGTGGGCAATGAATTCTATTCGCTGTGGCTTGACGAAACGATGACCTATTCCTCGGCGTTGTTCGGCGACCGCGAAGATGTCTTGGCAAGCGCACAACGGCGCAAATACGCGCGGATATTGTCGAGGTTACCAAAGACGGCACGGAACATTCTTGAAATTGGCTGCGGCTGGGGCGGTTTTGCCGAAGAAGCCTCACAGATGGGCAATCGCGTCACCGGGCTGACTATTTCACCGGCGCAGTATTCCTTTGCTACCACGAGGTTGGGTGACAAAGCCGAGATTCGACTTGAAGATTATCGCAAAACTCGGGGTGTTTTCGATGCCATCGTCTCTATCGAAATGTTTGAGGCCGTCGGAGAACGTTATTGGCCGCAATATTTCCGCACCGTTGCCGATCATCTAAAATCGGGCGGGCGTGCCGTCATTCAGACTATCACCATCCAAGACGAACATTTCGCTGGGTATCGCAAGCGCAGCGACTTTATCCGTCACTACGTCTTTCCGGGCGGCATGCTGCCCTCCCTGGCACGATTTGCCGAGGAAGCGGAAAGAGCCGGATTGAAGCTCGCCGGCGTTTTCCCGTTCGGCGAACACTATGCGCGCACCTTGCGCGAGTGGACGGCACGCATGCGGGCGCGACAAAGTGAGATATTCGACCTCGGCTACGACCGGGCGTTCTTACGCAATTGGGAATTCTATTTTGGCATCTGCGCGGCCGCGTTTAGCGTGGGCCGCACCAACGTCGTGCAGGCCGAGCTTGTGCGCGCCTGAGCGCAAAGTCAGCTTGAAATAGGGACTTCCGGCGGCACGGGCTTTCGATAGTTTTTTATACCCTTCAGATAAAGAACCGCCGCTTGATAGTGGATCAGCGCTACAACCTTAACGATTTGTAGCGGATAAGAAAAAAACACTTTCAGCAAGCCATGGTCGTTGAGCGTTTCTGGCCGACCACTCAGTGACGTTGAGAGTATGACGCCAATTTCGTCATACAGATCGATTCCGACAGCAATTCGATCGGCGTCATAATCGAAGCGAAAACGATAACTGCCCTTCACTTCCATGAAGGGCGAGACGTGAAAGACCTTGTGCACATCAAGCCGGTCCTCCCCCGCAATGGGCCGATGATCTTCGTGAAAACAAAGATAGCAATGCCGTTCGCCAAAGGTATTTCTTACTTCGGCCAAAACAGCCCGTAAGCGAGCCATCCGGTCGAAGCAGAACCAAAAACTGACAGGATTGAAGGCATAGCCCAGAATACGCGGCAACGTTAGGAGTACAACTTTTCCATCCGCTTCACATAGGGCGTAGCTATCAAGGACAGTTCTGATCCACTGCGCGGGGGGCACATGGGGGGCGCCGTAATCCCCGGTTCGCAGGCTGAACAAATTCATCCTGTCTATGGAAAATAGTGTGCTTTGTTTGCGCTCGCCGATTTCTTGCAGCGAAATCGCCAAATAACAAACCGCATAGCGAAACGCATTGCGCCGCGGGCGACTGCGGGCATGGGCAACGAGCATTGGCACAAGCTGCATTCTGCTTCGTCTCTAATCTGCGATTAGGCCTGCCGGCTGCGCCACCGGAGACAGAACCGCCGCGGCTCCGCGCTTGCGCCGCGCCAGTGCGACCACGCTTTGCGTATGCCACGGCACGGTCGTTCCAAGCTGCTCGGCAATGTTTATCGCACTGACCATGCCGTCCTCATGAAAACCGTGCCCCAAATAGGCTCCGCAAAACCACGTTCTGTTGCGGCCCTGCATTAATTTCAATTGTTCTTGTGCCACCAACGCAGCGCGATCGAATACCGGATGATGAAATTCGTGTTCGTCGAAGATATGCTCTTGGGGGATTTCCCGTGCCGGATTGAGCGTCACAAACAGCGGATAGCGCTGGTCGATCGACTGCAACCGGTTCATCCAATAACTCACGGTGATGGCCGCTTCGTCTCCGGTGCCATCGGAGTGATACACCCAGCTTGCCCAGCATCGTTTTTGCTTTGGCATGAATTGCGGGTCCTTGTGCAAGATAACGCGGTTGCGCTGGTAACCGATGGCTCCAAGCGCCTCACGCTCCGCCGCCGTGGCATCCGTCAGCGTCTTAAGCGTTTCATCCGAATGCGAAGCGAACACGACTTCATCGAACTTTTCGCAATGTCCGTATTGATCGACAATTTCCACGGTATTGTCTTTGCGCGTGACCTTTGAGACGGCACAGTTGGTACGTATACGAGTCTTGAAAAACATGGTCAGCCGTTCAACATAGTTTTGCGCACCACCGCTGACCGTACGCCACTGCGGCTGACCGCTAACCGCCAACAAGCCGTGATTGGCAAAGAACCGTACAAACGTCTCGGCGGGAAACTCGAGCATCTGACGCGGCGGACAACTCCAGATGGCGCCGGCCATCGGCAAGAGGTAGTAGCGGCGGAAGGCGTCGCTGAGCCTCATGCAGGCAATCAATTGGCCGAGGCTCACGCCGGGATTCTGGTTCACGGCAGAAACTGCTTTGGCGTTGAAGCGCATAGCTTCCCGGAACAAGCGGTAGAACTCTGGTCGCACCAGATTTCGTCTTTGACCGAATATCGCGTTGACACTTTGGGCGCCCCATTCGAGCCGGCCGTCACATACGGTGAGCGCAAAACTCATATCGCTCGCTTTGGTGACTACGCCGAGATGGCGAAACAGAGCTGTCAGATTGGGATAATTTCGCTCGTTATAAACGATAAAGCCAGTATCGACTGGGATCGTGCGCTCACCATAACGGACGGTGAGGGTCCGCGTGTGGCCGCCGATAACGGGTTCCTTCTCGTATATGGTTATGTCGTGTTGTTCATTGAGGAGGTAAGCAGCTGAAAGACCGGAAATGCCAGTGCCGATGATCGCGATTTTTGCCATGCAGTATATACGCGGCCAATAGCGCGGTGGATCACTGGAGCCTTTGGTGGCGCTTTCCTTTGCCGGACGCTAAGCTTGTGCCCCGATGATCCAAGCGCAATGGCCAAACGTAATGCTGCACGAACATGAGCAGTCTTTCGACATGTGCCGCGGCACGCCGCCCATCGGACTGGCGGTACGCATATTTGCGCCCGGCCCGCTATGAGCGCTCGATGACCGCGACGCCTCAGGCCCCGGATTGGTCGAACCATATCGTGGCGATCGCACGCGAGAAGGATCGGAAGCGGTTTGCCGAGCTGTTCGCGTATTTCGCGCCGCGACTAAAGAGTTTCTTTCTGCGCTCCGGCGCGCCATCTTTGGTCGCCGAGGATCTCGCGCAGGATGCGATGCTGGTCGTTTGGCACAAAGCAAGCTATTTCGATCCCGCACAGGCGTCTGCTGCGACCTGGATTTTTACGATTGCACGAAATCTGCGCATTGACTTAAGGCGCCGCCAACGCGATCCGCGTTTACTTGACGAACTTTATCGTGTCGCTCCAGAACCGATGCCGAGCGATTATGTCCTGTCGGCGGAACGCGAAACACGCGTTCGGGCGGCGTTGGAAAATCTGCCGCCCGATCAAGCTAGGGTTATTCGCCTGTCGTTTTTCGATGATGTTCCGCATGCGGAGATTGCACGTGTTCTCGAAGTCCCGCTTGGCACGGTCAAATCACGAATTCGCTTGGCGATGAGCCGCCTGCGTACGCTGGTGGAGGAACTAGAATGATCCGCCATCACCCTGCTCACGAGATTCTCGCGGACTATGCCCGCGCAACGCTAAGCGCCAGTGCCGCCCTCGTCATCGCCTGTCATATTCACGAATGCGAGACTTGCCGCCGGGAAGCCGCGGTTTGGGAAAGTGCCGGCGGCCGTTTTCTTCTCGATATGGCCACGACGGCGATGCCCGATGACGCGCTCGGTCGTGTCCTGGCGAGGATCGACGGCGGCGCAGAAACCAGACCTGAGGCAGCATCGAGATCGCCGCGCTTCATAGATCGTTTTGCGGTTCCCGGCCCTCTGCGTCGGCAGCGCATCGGTTTTCGCCGCTGGGTGACGCCGAACATCTGGTTCGCACCGGTTCATGTAGGTCCGACGGCAGAGGCGCTTACCTATTTGGTTTATGCGCGGCATGGCACGACTCTGGCGCGGCATACTCACAAAGGCGAGGAATTTACCAGCGTCCTTTTTGGCAGTTTTTGCGACGACAGCGGAACTTTCGCGCGGGGGGATTTCGCCAAAGCCGACGAAGAAACGGTTCACGCGCCTGCCGTCACATCGGATGGCGAATGTTTATGCCTCATCAGCGCGGCCTCACCGATGCAGTTGTATGGCCGTCCGGCGCGGATCATCCAGGCTCTAGCCGGCAATCTTTATTAATCGGACAGCGAGGCCCTCATGTTGAGCTATGCGATGAAATATAGCGTGGTCCTGGCGACACTCGTGATCGGCGACGTGTTGTGGTTGAGCTATTTTGCACCGACAATATTCCGACCGACGCTGGGCTCAATCATGCGCGATCCACCCAACTGGACCGTGGCAGCCCTTTTCTACCTGCTCTACGCATTGGGGGTGGTCATTTTTGCAGTCGCCCCAGCCTATCGACTGGCGTCTTGGCGAACAGCCCTACTTTATGGCGCCCTGCTCGGCTTCTTTGCCTACATGACCTATGACCTAACGAATCTTGAACGATTTGCGTGTGGACTGTTCGCTTGGCCGTCATGGATGTGACTTGGGGCACGTTCGTGAGCGGACTGGCGGGGCTTTTAGGGTACGCGCTCTCTCGCGGCGTCTTAGAAACTGTCCGCTGAACTCGCTATGGTTGAATGTAATTCCAAGCGTATTCAAGGGCTTCTACGGTTAGTTTTCCTTTAACCAAAGAAAACCACGAGGAAAACATGCATGTTAAGGTTTTATTAACCTTGATAGAGCATCTTGCATCTGTCTTCCCTTGAAGACACCCCACCATTACCCAACGCCTTGGGGCCGGGCTCACCCCCGGCCCTCTTCTTTTTAGGTTCCTACAAGTCTTTTGCGACAGAACCTTTACGGCGCGCCAGTGCCTTTCAAACCTTCACACGATTGCGTCGGCGCGGGTAACTGTCGCATCGTTCCGTATCGCAAGACACTTCCGTGTGATTTTCGCGTGTCAGGCTCAGAATTGATCCCAGGGGGCTCAGTTTGATGTAGCCACGCCATTCAGGACGCGCTAGACAACGCGCCCTCACGTTCCCCGGTAGCTCAGTGGTAGAGCAACCGGCTGTTAACCGGTTGGTCGCTGGTTCGAATCCGGCCCGGGGAGCCAAAGATCTTTAAGTGCTGAGGTGAGTTCGCTCGCCTTGCAATGTCTCTCAAAAACTCGCTGGGCCAGTATCTCAAGCAGCGATCAACAAATCTCGTTGGCGCCGAGGATGGCAAAAGCCGCTCGAACATGCTGCCGCAGCGCAGGCGACAATCTGCCGGGCAAAAACCAAACGTCAGGGGACGAATCTCCTGGCGCTCCGTTCGACCTTTCACGACCCGACTTGGCGGAGCGCCAGCCGCCGCATAGACGTTCGGCGATCACATTCAACATATCCTGTCGCATAGGTTTTCCGTTCGGGCGACACATTGCGGGCGTCCTCGTGATTTGGTTCAATCGAAACTCCAAAGAGATCACTGGTCGCGGTCGTGACCTCCCGTCGAGCGCACGAGCTTGAATTTGCAGGCGTTAACACGAGCGAAGGCCACGCATCCCAGACTGCTGCAGCGCGACGGCACAAACCATCAGCCGATGTGCATCCATGATGTCGCGCGCGCGGACCTGTCGAGTGCACGCCTGGTCGTCTATACTGTACGTCCTACCATGGGGGGGCTCTCATGAATTGTTGTTTGCCGGCAGTGACGGTTGCACTCATTTGCCTTGTGTTGCCTTGCTTTGGCAGCGCTCAGGCACGGACATTCTTCGACGAGGTCAGGTTCGGGGCATACCAACACGACACAGGGCTCATCGGGACACAGAAAGAGGAAGGTGCCGACTTTGCGCTTGAGTTGCTTTCGCGACCGGTAACTGCCCTCAGTTTGATCGGCTCGCCCAGAATTGTTTTTGGCGGTGCACTGAACACCGCCGGCCAGACCAGCCAGATCTATCTTGGCGTAGACAAACAGTTGGATTTCGCGCGTTCGGTATTCGGAAAAAACGATGCTTTTTTTGTTGAAGGTACGTTCGGCGGAGACTGGCAGAACGGCAAACTAGACGTCCGCAATACACCGGCGGAAGCGCGGTGGAAGTCCCACGGTAGCGCCTTTCTATTCCGCTCAGGATTGGCGCTCGGTTATCGATTTAACGAGACTTGGTCCATGGCCGTCAACTTCAACCACATCTCGAATGCCAATTTGGCCACGCCGAACGAAGGAATGAACGATTTGGGACTGCTGATCGGTATGAAACTGTGATCTCGCCGTTAATGTGACTAGAACTCTCACGCACGCGGTTGGATAACCTTGCCCCCGCTAATCGATGCGCGGCGTCTCGGTCAGGGTCGAATTGGGTGAATGTCTGGTAATCTCGTCCGCGTTTGCAGGAGGGTACATGTCACAGGGTGTTCGGCGCGCGCTCGGTTTGATCGTTTTCTGTCTTTGCTTACCGGCGATTTTTCCCGCGGGGTTGGCTGCGGCTCCTACTCCCCAGGTCGTCGCGGCTGGCCAAGTGCTACGCGGACATTTTGTCCAGGATCGTCAACTTGCGGGTTTTGCTAAGCCCTTGCGAAGCGAGGGCTCGTTCGCGTTGGTACCAGGGCGTGGCTTGATTTGGCGAGGCGAGAAGCCGTTCCCGAACACGACCATCATATCCTCTGCTGGCATCCTGCAGGTGGTGAACGGCCAGCCGGCCGTGCATCTGCCGGCCTCACGCCTGCCAGGTCTAAACCACCTCTATGCGGCGCTCGGCGCCGCCGTGTCCGGAAACATTGGGCCGTTGCAGCAGGCCTTCGCGGTGACGCAGTCGAGCAACGATACAGGATGGCGCGTTGTGCTGAAGCCGCTGCATCCTGAAAACCCCGTGATGACGCAATTGAAGAGTATGACGCTTACGGGCAACCGCTTTGTGGAATCCGTTGAGGTCGACAGGAGCGGCGGGGATACCGATCGCATCACCTTCTCCGGTCACCAGATTTCGAATGCTGATCTCTCGCCGGACGAGACCTCGCTCCTTGAGGCGGTTAAGAAATGAGGCGCCTTTGGGCCCTCTTGTGGCTCGCGGCACTGTTCGCCGCGTTTGCATATTTGTGCGTTCGTTTGCCCGCCGGCATCCGGCTCGAGAGCAACATCCTTGCCCTGCTGCCGCGCGAGGAACGCGACAATTCTGTGCAGATTGTTCAGGACCGCCTTGCGGATTCGCTGTCGCGGCGCGTGGGTTTCCTAATTGGCAGCGCGTCTGCAGAAAAAGCGGTCGTCGCAGCCCACACGCTTTCCGCTGCACTTCTCGGCTCCGGCACACTAGCCGTGCTGACGTCGAAGGTAGACAACGACGCGCAACGGCGGATGGGCGCAGCCTATTTTCCGTATCGGACGGGACTGTTGTCGG
Source organism: uncultured Alphaproteobacteria bacterium (assembly GCA_963766355.1). Classification (GTDB taxonomy): domain Bacteria; phylum Pseudomonadota; class Alphaproteobacteria; order Micropepsales; family Micropepsaceae; genus Rhizomicrobium. The sequence continues at coordinate 90,867 of CAVXZV010000012.1, read as the reverse complement.
CGCCCGACCGCGCGCTTCTGAAGGCCAACAACGGCAAGGCACTGGAGCAGCGGGCGCTATCGTTTCTCTACGGCGCGGGCGGCATAGCCGATTTAAGATTGGTCGCACGCGATCCGTTTTTGTTGATGCCGGCGTACCTAATGAGCCTGCCGGTGCCGCAATCGCGACTGACGGTCGACGGCGACGTTCTGTCGGTGAAAGATGGAACGCTGACCTATGTGCTGGTGAGCGGCAATCTCAAGGGCGATCCCTATTCCCTGCACTTTCAGAAGGCATTTGACACAGTCGTGACCGGCACGCTCGCGGGCCTGAAGATGCAAACGCCAGATCTGACGGTGCTACGCACAGGCGCAGTGTTTTATGCGCACGAGGGAGCTCAGGAGGCACTCGACGAGACCTCTATCATCGGCATCGCATCCATCTTCGGCACATTGGCGCTGATCCTTCTGGTATTCCGCGGCGCGAGACCCATAATTCTGGGGCTGCTGGCGATCGGCGCAGGTACGCTGTGCGCCTTTCTGGGTACGCTCGTCATCTTCGGACAGGTGCATGTGTTGGCGCTGTTGTTCGGCGTCAGCTTGATCGGCATCTCGGTCGATTACAGCCTGCAATATTTCTGCGAATACTTCGACGCAGACGCACCCGATCCAACCGCCCGTTTGCGCCGGGTTCTGCCCGGGGTGGCAATTGGCCTTGCGACAACGCTGATCGGCTATTGCACGCTGCTCCTGGCGCCTTTTCCCGGCTTGAAGCAGGTGGCGGCGTTCTCGGTTATCGGCCTCGTTGGCTCGTGCCTCACGGTCATGTTCTGGTATCCACTTCTCGACAGCCGAAGGCCGCCCAATCCTTCGAACGGTTTCGTCCGCCTTGCAGGCAAACATTGGGCGCTATGGGAATCCCCTCGTCTGCTGCCGCTCCGCGCCGCGCTCATCCTTCTGTGTGTCGCCGCCGCTATAGCCGGAGCGATGAAATTGACTGTTGACGACGACGTGCATCACCTTCAATCCCTGTCGCCCGAGCTGCGTCGGCAGGAAGCCGAGTTCAACCGCCTTACGGGCTCGGTTGGCGGCACGCAGTTCCTGCTTGTGCGCGGCGCAAGCGAAGACGCGCTGCTCCAGACCGAGGAGATACTCGAAAGCCGGATGGCAAATACCAAGTCCCTCGACGGCATCACGTCGCTGTCGCAGTTCGTGCCGTCGATCGCGCGCCAGATGGAAAATCGGGCTCTGGTGAGGGACCGCCTCATCAAACCATTCTTGCACGAGTATTTGACGCAGATCGGCTATCCCGGCGCGCCCGATATCGTTCCGTCCGCGAAGTTCCTAACGCCTGCAGACCTGCCCGCGTCGGGCCCACTCGCCATGCTAAAGTTATTGGACGTTTCGGATGCGGGGCACCCCGCCCACGTTGTACTGCTTCGCGGCGTGCACGACGCCGACGCGGTGCGTGGAGCGATTGAGGATATTCCCGACACCAAATATGTCAGCCTCGCGGACGGCTGGTCGCAGTTGTTCGGCAATTACCGTCGCTATGCAATCGCCCTGCTCGCCCTGTCGGTGTTGCTGATGTACCCGCTATTGGCTTGGCGATACGGATGGAAGCGCGGCGCGGTGGTTTTGGCCCCATCTCTGCTTGCAGTAGTGCTGGCTCCGCTGATCGCAGCATTGGCCGGGATTTCTTTCACCTTCTTCAATGCGATGGCGCTGGTTTTGGTGCTGTCGGTGGGTGTGGACTATTCCGTGTTCTGCATCGAAACGAGCGGCACGCGCAAATCCGTGACAACGCTGGCGATTGCCTTGGCGGCTGTCAGCACTATTCTATCTTTTGGAATGCTGGCGCTGAGCCGGGTCTTCGCGGTCCAGGCCTTCGGAGTGACCATGCTAATCGGTATCTTCATCGCGTTCCTGTTTGCGCCTGCCGTGGGCGACGCGGGAAGGCGCGCATGATCGGGCCTCGCGCAGCTGCGCTTTTTGCGATTATACTTCTGGCTGGCTGTGCGTCGATGCCGACGCTCCCGCCAGGTTATCCTCCCAATCAAGCAATCGTGGCGCCGAATCTCGACTTCGTTCTTCCCCCGCCTTCGGCGCTCGGCAGGAGTGTCGATGTTGCCCAGACCATCGTTTCGCGCTTTCGCGGCACGTCCTATACCGTCGACGCGCAAATCCAGATCAACCCCGATGAACTCGTTTTCGTCGCGCTGGACGGTTTCGGGCGCCGCGCCCTGACCATTACCTGGAAAGGCAGCGTGCCGACATATGAGACCGCGCCGTGGCTGCCCCCAATGCTTCGCCCCGCCAACGTCCTGGCCGATTTCGTGATCTGCTACTGGCCCGACGAGGCCGTCTCAGCGGCTATTAAGGGATCCGGCGCGACGCTCGTCACCTCTGCTGGCATGCGCAAGATAGTGCGCGGCAAGCGCGATCTGATCGTCGTCGAGTACGGCAAAGGCGAAGGATGGAACCGCTCCGCCCACTTGCGCAATCTGGCATTCGGCTACGAAATCAACGTGCAGTCCGTCGAAAACTAAATTGCACGGAAAATCAGCGAAGTGTTCAACCCGCCGAATGCGAAGTTGTTCGATGCCGCATATTCGATATTCAGTCGCCGCGGCTCGTGCATGATGTAATCGAGCTCGGCGCAGCGCGGGTCGACTTCAAGCAGATTGGCGGTTGGCGGAAACCAGCGGTCACGCATCATGCAGATCGTCAGCCAAGCCTCGATGGCGCCGCAGGCTCCAAGCGTGTGCCCAAAATGGCCTTTCAGAGAATGAATGGGGATGCGCGCGCCATAGACCTCATGCGAGGCTTGTGCTTCGGAGACATCGCCCTTGTCGGTCGCGGTACCGTGACCGCTGAGGAATCCGACCGCATCGGGCGACAACGCGGCTGACTGAAGCGCGAGACGCATAACCTCAGCCTGCGTTTCCGCCTTAGGCTCGGTAATGTGTGCGCCATCGCTGTTCGCTCCGAAGCCCACGACTTCGGCGATCGGCTTGGCACCGCGCGCCTTGGCATGCTCCAGCTCCTCCAGGATGAGGATCGCTGCGCCTTCGCCGATCACCAAACCGTCGCGGGTCTTGTCGAAGGGGCGCGAGGCTGTTGCGGGCTGGTCGTTGCGCGTGCTGGTGGCGAATAGGGTGTCAAATACCACTGCCATGGTTGGGCACAATTGTTCCGCACCACCCGCCAGCATGATGTCCGCGTGGCCTTCCTTGACGTTCTCGAAGGCGTAACCGATGCCGGCAGAGCCCGACGTGCAGGCAGACGATGTGGTGATCACGCGCCCCGTCATACCGAAGGCGATGGCGATGTTTACCGCCGAGGTGTGGCTCATCATCCGGATATAGCTGGTCGCGTTCAGGCTTCCGGCCTTGCCGGTTTCCATGAAGCGCGCGAAATCGATTACCGGCTCGGTGGCGCCAAAGGACGAGCCGCACGACACGCCGGCGCGCCCGGCCTGCAGCACCGGATCGTCGGTCAGCCCGGCCTCGTCGAGCGCAGTCTCGGCGGCATTCAGCGCCAACACGGCGACGCGGCCCATCGAACGAGTTTTTTTCCTCGGATAGGCTGTGGTGTGGTTGAACCAGTCGATCGGGCTCCCAATGCGCGTGTTGAGATCGGCCAGCCGGTCCCATTCGGTCATGTATCGGGTGCCGGTTTTGCCGGCTTCCATGCGCGAACGGATTTCAGGCCAAGTGCTGCCAAGTGCAGTTAGTCCACCCATGCCTGTGACGACGACGCGGCGCATCAGCAGAGCCCCCCATTTACCGATATCACCTGGCGCGTAATGTACGACGCTTCGTCCGTGAACAGAAATTCCGCCAATGCGGCCACCTCATGCGGCTTTCCGACGCGGCGCATGGGGATAACCGCACAAACCTGATCTTCCGGCAGGTCCCTGGTCATCGCCGTTTCGATCACACCCGGCGCAATGCAGTTTACCGTGATGTCCCGCTTGGCAAGCTCCACCGATAGGGCCTTGCAGGCGCCTATAATGGCCGCCTTAGAGGCGCTGTAATTCACCTGCCCACGGTTACCCATGATGCCGGAAACCGACGACAGGGCAACGATCCTGCCGCCGTCGCGGCGGCGGATCATGGGCATCACCAGTGGATGCACGACGTTGTAGAAGCCGTCGACGTTGGTGTGGATTACGGAATCCCAGTCCTCTCCCGTAAGAGCGGGAAAGGCGTTGTCCTTCGCTATGCCGGCGTTCTGCACGATTCCCCAGAACGCGCCTTGAGTTTCGCAAAGCCGTTCGAGTGCCGCACGACATGCCTCGCGATCGGCAGTATCGAACCCGACGACGGTCGCTGTGCCACCCATGCCGATAATTTCGGCGGCTACGGCTTCGGCACCCGCGACGTCGTGCCCGTAATGGACGGTGATTGGATACCCGGCCGCGCCAAGGCGCGTTGCGATCGCCTTACCAATCCCTTTGCTTGCACCCGTCACCAGGACAGGCCTGTTCTTGCGTTCGCTCATACCGTGCCGTCTTTCAGAAAAGCTTGCGGATTACGAGGCGCGTAAACGGTTAGAATGGCTGTGGCCAGCGCGTGGCCCTCTCCGTCTTCGATGCGGCCTTCGAAGGAATACATATCGCCGCCGGAAAATACCATCTGCACAATGCACACCAGCCGCGCGCCAAGAGCAAACTCAGCGCAATTCGCACTGTAACGCCGACATCCGAGAAGAAAACCGATCCTCGGTGGCAATCCCGTCCTCTTGCACCGCGCGCCGTCGATCAGCGCGATGGTCTGCGCCATCAACTCAAGGCCGACATAAGCGGGCACCCCCCGGCCCACGACAAAAAGCGGATTTTCGCGCCTCACGGTTAATTCGGCGACAGCCTCGCTGTCGCTAACCGAGATCACCCGATCCAGCAGAAGCATGGGCGGACGGTGCGCAATCAGTTCGTCAAGCGGCAACTCGCTCATCCGGATTTCTCCAATATGAGCGCGATGTTGTTACCTCCAAAGGCGTAGGAGCAACTCATGGCCCGACGCAGGTCGGCGGCTTCGCCTTCGCGCGCAACCAAGGAGATGGGCGGCACCTCGCTGTCGCGTTGCCCGTCCCACAGATGGGCCGGAAGCCTTCCAGATTCGAGAGCCATCAGCGCGAACACCGCTTCGCACGCCCCGGCCGCGCCCAGCATGTGACCCGTCATCGGTTTGGTAGAACTGCACGGCACATCGTTGCCAAACACGCGGGAGACCGCGCGTGCTTCCATCAGATCATTCAATTTGGTGCCGGTACCGTGCAGATTGAGATAGCCGATGTCCGATGCGGGGCAGCCCGCCCGGTCGAGAGCCCGGCGCATCGCCGCTTCGGCACCCTTGCCGTCCGGATCGGGCGCACTGATGTGATAGGCATCGGCGCTTTCGCCCCAACCCGCCAGCCGGATCGCTGAGGGCTCTGCGGAGAGCACGAACAGCGCTCCGCCCTCGCCGATATTAATGCCGCGACGGTTGACACTAAACGGATTGCTTATGTTGTCGTCCAGTGATTCCAGCGCCGCAAAGCCGTTGAGAGTGAGTTCGCACAACGCATCGAAACCGCCCGCCAGGGCCACATCGCAAAGGCCGGTCTCTATCAGGCGCGCGGCACTGGCCAGCGCCTTGGCGCCAGACGTGCAAGCGGTCGAAATTCCGAACACCGCCCCCCCGGCGCCCGTCCGTCGCGCGATGTGCTCGGCGACGTCGCCGAATTCCTGCATCGGAAAGCGGAAACTCTCGGGCCAACCCCCTTCTGCTTTGCGGGTTCGAAAAGCGGCGGCACCTTCGGCAAGGCCGCAGCTCGACGTACCGATCACCACCGCGACCTTGGATTTGTCTGCCGCGCGCCACGCGGGCGACTTAAGTGAAGCAAGACAGCGGTCCGCCATGACGTTGCAGCGGCTGTCCGGATCGTCCGCGACACTGTCAAGCGCGACAGTTCCCACCGGAACGGCCCGCCCCGTGGTTAGGCGCGCGTATCCCGCAATTGTATGCGGCGCGGACGACAACAAATTGCGGCGCACGGTTTCCGCGTCGTTGCCCAGGGCACAGACAATGGCCGCATCGTGGATGTAAATCGCCTTGCGCATTACAGCCATGCCGCTAGCTTCTGCCGCAGGACTGGCGGCGATTGCCACTGCATTTCCTGAGTCTCGATGTCGACAGCAACGTGGACGGAACTGCCTTTGGTGAGCTTCGCGCCGCTGGTGGCGTCGCGCGCGATGTAGTCGATCTTCAGACGGTTCTCCCACTCGGTGATCGCCGCAGTGACATCGAACCACTGACCCAGCTTGAGTGGACGATAATAGCGCACATGCATGTCGATCACCGGCCACATGAAACCGCTGTCCTGCATCGCCTGATAACCGTAATCGATCTTGGTCAGCAGTGCCGCACGGCCCAACTCGAAGAACCGCGGATAGTTGCCGTGCCACACGACGCCCATCGGGTCGAGATCATAGAAATGGGGACAGGTGCGGACCGTTTCGCTGACAATGACGCTCATACCGGGTCATCCTCCAGATCAAAGCCGCGGCTGCGGATCGTCTCGCAGAGTTGCGTCAACAGGCTATCGAGCGGCTGATCGCTATTGAGGAGAGGAATGGTCTTGCCAGCACTCGCCATGAATTGCTCCAGACGCGGACCGACCATCGAAGGCGTGAGCTGCCCGGCGCGCAGCCTAAGGCGTACGCTCTGGGTGGTGGCGATGAGATTGGCGGCGCAGACCTGTTCGCAAAGCTCCAGAACGCGCAGTGCATCGCGCGCCGCGATTGTGCCCATCGAAACCTTGTCCTGGTTGTGGCATTCGGTCGAGCGCGAGAACACGCTGGCGGGCATGGTCAGTTTGAGCGCTTCAGCCGTCCATGCCGAGGTGGCGATCTGTACGGCCTTCAGACCATGATTGATGGCAGCGCGTGGCCCGGTCGAGCCCGACAGGTTTTGCGGCAAGCCGTTGCTGTACCGCGTGTCGACCAGCAAGGCGAGCTGACGGTCCAACAAATCGGCGACATTCGCGCAGAGCGTTTTGAGGCCATCCATTGCGAAAGCAATGTGCCCACCGTAGAAATGCCCGCCGTGTAACGCGCGCCCGTCGATCGGATCGAACAGCGGATTGTCGTTGGCGCTGTTAATCTCGGTTTCGATCAGCTTGCGGAATGTCGGCAACATGTCCTCTAGAACACCGATCACATGCGGTGCGCAGCGGATGGAATAGCGGTCCTGCAGCCGGCTGGGCTCGCTATTGCTTTCGTAGGCGGCAAGATCGGCCCGGATGCGCGCCGTGGACTTCATCTGTCCTGGATGCGGCTTGGCTTGCGCGAGCCGAGCATCGAAATGGGCCGCGTTGCCCATCAACCCCAGCGCCGCCATCGCGGTCAGTCGCGAGGCCAGCAGCGATAGCCATTCGGCGCGTTTGTAGGCAAGGACAGCCAGACCGGTCATCACAGCGGTGCCGTTCATCACCGCCAGCGCCTCCTTGGGGCGCAGGACGATGGGTCTTAAATCCGCATTGGCTATCGCAGTTGCGGCGCTCTGCCGCTCGCCGCGCACGCGCACAAAACCCTCGCCCGCAAGCGCCGCGGCGACATAGCTGAGCGGCGTGAGATCGCCGCTGGCGCCCACCGATCCTTCGGCAGGAAGCTCGGGAAGGATATCGTGCTTCAGCATATCGGCGAGAAGCTGTACGAGGTCGAGGCTGGCACCCGACCAGCCTTGCATCAAGTTCGCCAAGCGTACGGCCATCGTAGCGCGCGTTTCCTCGTCCGTGAGGATGCGGCCCATGCCGCAGCGGTGATAACGCGTCAAATGGATCGGCAGTTCCTCAACCAGCTCGGCCGGGATCTGAGTTTCGCAGGAATCGCCGTAGCCCGTCGTAATGCCATAAATCGTCGCGCCGGATCGGATCATGTCGCTGACGATCTTGGCGGAGTGCATGATGCGCTCGCGCACTTCTGCGCGCGAGGAAATCTGCGCTTTGCCGGAGCCATGCGCGATGTTCCATATGTCCTCGATCGTCAGAGGTGCTTCGCCGAATGAAACCAACTCTGTCATGACGCAACCCTCTGGGCATCGCTGGCCCTGACTGGCGTAGCCTTCTGCCAAAACGAATAGAAGTTGAACCACTGCAGTGGCCGTTCGGCCACTCTTTCTTCGAGCGCCGTGGCATAACGGCCCGCATAACACCGGATTGCTCCGAGGCGGTCATGCCGAGGCAGCTCGATCAAATCCGCGAATTTCGAGAAGCGCACCTCGAAACCGTTATTGGTCCGTGTACAGAACAGAAGGTATGTGGGCGCCTTGAGGATCGCAGCCAAGACATAGGGACCTTGCGGGAACGCCGCTGCCTTTCCCAGGAACGGCACTTCCACCACGCGACCATCCTGCGCCACTGGCACGCGATCGCCCACCATCACGACCCATTCGCCACGCTCGATGGCTTGCGACAAGACGATCGCGGTATCGGCTCCGACCTTGGTGACGGGAATGGCGCGTATCGGAGCGTGCGGCGAGAACTGGTTGATCAAACGGTTGAAGAGCTGAGCGTTGTCTGTGTGAACCAGCACATTCATCGGCACGCATTTGCCCAGCATACCGATCGCACGGACCACGTCGGGGTTGCCAAAATGGGCAGTGATAATGAAAGCACCGCGCCCGCTGGCAACAAGCTCGTCCAACGCCGCAACACCGTCGCCGCGCAACCGCGCGCGCGGAATGTTCCCGGTCCAGGCAGCAAATTTGTCCACTGCCGAAGCGCCGAAATTCATGAACTGGCGGAACGAGGTCCACAAATTCGGCTTGCGGCGTAGATAGCCGCTACGCCAGGCGCGGTCGAGGTATTCCAGCGAAGCATGCCGCTGCTCGCGGCCGGTCACGAAGAAATAGAATACAACCGGCATCATCGCCGCGAGACAGATCGTGCGTCCCAGCAGGCGATAGACGGTAGCGAGGGTATGCAAACCCCAGCTTGCGCCCCGTTCCCTCATTGCAGCCCAGCCCGTCGGCCCGCCACCGCGGATGGGCGGCGGCGGCCTCAACAGAAGCACCCGTGCGCGCCACAGCATGCCGAAGAATAGTCGCGTCTGCAGAAGCGACAGACGGAGGTTGTCGCGGCTCAGATCGAAATTCGAGAGATTGCCTTTCGGGTAAGTCACGCGAACGGGAACGGAGACCACCGCCATGTGCGCCCAATGTGCCTTGACCAGGACCTCCACGTCGAAGTCCATGTGGCGGGCGCGCACTGAATTGCGAACCAGCCCCAAAGTCGCCGCGACAGGATAGACGCGAAAGCCGCACATCGCATCTGGTAGCTTGGTCGAAAGCGTGTTGATCCGAATCCAAAATGTCGTGAATTTGCGCCAGAAGCGACGTTTTGCCGGCGCCGAGGCATCATAGAGCGGCGCGCCGGTGACGATAGCTTCAGGATTAAGACGGGCCATCGAAAGAAGCTCGTGCAGACTCGTCAGATCATGTTGGCCATCTGCATCGACCTGCACCGCATGGGTGAAGCCGCGCTCACTGGCGCGCGCCAAGCCGCACATCACCGCGAAGCCCTTACCTCCGTTGAAGTGATGGCGATGCAGCTCGCTCATTGGATGGCGTGCGCAGATTTCCCGCAGGATTTCGCCGTTCGCAGCGGAGCTTGCGTCGTCGATGACGATGGTCGGCAGGCCGCACTTTTCCAGGGTCGCAAGGGTCGCATCCAGCGCCGCGGTGTGATTGCAGGTCGGAATAACTGCGCAGCCATAGAATTCACTCATGTCACGCCCCCGATCTTGCCTTCGGACGCGGTAATGCCATCGAATTCATAGGCGAAGCTGAGACGTTGCCGCGCCAAATCGCGCACGAGTGTCAGACGGAGCCTTGAGCCCGGTCGCAAGATGCGCCGGAACTTGACTTGGGAAAGTTCGGCGCTGAGCGGACGGAAACCCCACATACATTCAGCCCATTGCACCGCCATGTGCACCTGCGCCATGCCGGGCAGTAGGGGCTCGTTCGGGAAATGCCCCTGGAACCAGATAAGTTCCGGCTGCAATTCGATCGTGAGCTCGGCTTTATCGCCGTCGAGCGCAGCGGCCAACAGATAACCAAGCGCATCCGTATCGGATTGCACAAACTTCGCACGCAGCATGGCCTGTACGCGCTTGCCCTGGCGGTCCACCGGAATCGGCGCGAACAGCCAATGCTTGGGGCGTTCACGCGGCTCCATGCGTCCCACCAATTGTTCTCGCAGATTGCGGGAAAGGCGAAACGCGCCTATCTCGCGCAGAGTAGCTGTGCCCGCCGCGCTCAGTTCCACAATAGCGCCGAGGGCACCTTTGCGCTGCGGCAAGTCCACCACCGCTGCTGCCTCGACCGCCGAAAGCTCCGACAAGGCCTCTTCCACCCGCGGTAGGGACACGCGGCTACCGTCGATCTTCGCGATTCTATCGGCGCGCCCTTTCAAGCGAAATTGATCGCCGACCATTTCAGCAAGATCGCCGATGACCACCGGCCGGTCGCCGGCCGCCGCAGACGTGACGTTCAACACGCCTATCTCGTCAAGAGAGACCTGCACGCCGGGGAATGGCGTCCACAACGTGTCGGTTTTGTTTTGCTGGCGCCAAGCAATACCACCAGTCTCGGTGCTGCCCAGCACTTCGAACGGCAGAGACCCGAAGCGTTCGCGCGAATTCTGCGCCGCCGCGAACGGCAACGGCGCGCCGGACGTGAAGATCAGACCTGGCGTGCAATCCCTCAATGCATCGGGAATACGCGTCAGATGTGCCGGACTACTGACCAAGGTCACATCCGGCGATAACTTGCCGGTCAGTTTCTCCCAGGTATCGGCCGGCCGGTCGTCCGAGACGCGTCCAGAAATCACCGGCCAGAAAACCCGGAACAGCATCCCATAGATATGCTGATGCGAGACTGTGGCGCAGACGCGTCCAGCCCTGTTGCCCCAAACGTAATCAAGCGTCTGTGCTTCCAGATCGAGCTGCAGAATTTTCTTGGGCACCAGCTTGGGCGCGCTCGTGACCCCCGAAGTGTAGAAATTCAACGCGAGGTCGCCAGCAAGGTCCACGATCGAAGCGGAGTGCTCCGCTAACGCGAAGTGAAGTGCGGTAGCGAGCTCGACCTTCGCATCGGTAAGCAAGGTACCGTCCTCGGCCCCGATCTCACGCAAATATTGCGGCTGCAGGTGGGCGGGGAGGAATACTGCGCATCCCTTTTGGGCGGCCGCGAGCAGGCCGCTGACGAACAGTGCAGCGCTTTCCGTATACAGATAAACTGGCCTATTGCGGACCAGCCGCTCCGCGACCTCGATGGCTGTGGCCCGGATCCGGCCGGCCGTAATCGTCTCATCCTTGGCCGAGAACAAAGTTGTCAGCGTATGGCTCATGCAGACGGTCTCGAGAAGCCCCGTCATTGCTCATACCTTCGCCGCACACGCTGCCGAACAAGGTACTCGCCGGCAAACAGCAGGCCCGCAGCAATGTAGGAGATGAACCCGTTATACAGTATCCACACCTTCCAGCCCGGCTGTAGCGCGCTCCAAAGAGCGATTGTGCCGTTCACGGCGAAGAACCCAACCCATACCGCCGTGACATTGCGCGTGTAGCGCACACCGGCTTCCGGCAAATCGGGTTCAAGGCTGCGCGCAAAGCGTTCCGCCATGCTCGGGGGGGTGATGAGTGTCGCGCCGAACGCCGCCAGCATCGCAATGTTCATGAACACCGGATAGAGGCGGAGCGAGAACGGTCTGTCGAAGAAGGCTACAATTGCCACTGCAATGATTACGGGCAACAGCGCCAGGATGATTGACAGCGGCATGGCACGCTGCGCCGGCAGCAACAGACGCGCGCCCAAGACAAGGATGACCAGTACCACGGCCGAGGTCGGCCCGAGTGTGCGAAGCATCGCGACCGCGATTAGCGGATAGAGGATCGAAAACGCCGCAAAAGTGATAGCCGGGACATCAAGTCTCTTTGGCATTTGTCAGATCATAGATCCGGTCGACAACATCGCGCACCGTGCGCACGGTCTTGAATTCGTCCGGCTTGATCTTCCGGCCCGTGAACTCCTGAACCTTCACGATCAGGTCCACGGCGTCGATGCTGTCGAGGTCCAACTCCTTTTGCAGGTCCGCGTCGAGCGTGATCGTTTCCGGCGGCACATCAAAGAGCGTCGAAATGTGACCTTTGATTTTAGAAAAAATCTCATCTCGATCCATGACTATGTCCTTCAGCGCATACCCGACACGAACTTGGCAAGCGATCTTACATTGCGAAAGTGTTCCGATATGTTTTCGTCTTCCGGGTCGATCTTCACGCCGTACTTCTTCTGAATTTGAACGCCGATCTCGAGCGCGTCGATCGAATCGAGTGCCAGGCCGGTGTCCCCGAACAGAGCCTCCTCTGAATCGATATCGCACGGCTTTACGTCCTCGAGCAGCAAGCTCTCGACGATGAGCTTCTTCAGTTCGTCCTCAAGAGGATCCATTGATAATCACTTCCTCGAAGCATTTGGTCACTTGAGCCGTTAGATCGCGCGCACCGAGCGAGGGAAGACCCTGGCGAAACACATCAGAAGCTTCTATTCGTTCCCCAACCCGCACGCTGAACCGCGGCCTACGAATGGGGCTCTTATACCACTCTTCACCCTTGCGTAGCGTGGGCGGATTGCAGCATACCGTGACAATGCGTATCGGGGCGCCGGCGCGAATTGCGATATTTGCGAAGCCTCGTTCAAGGCGCAGTGGTCTGCCCGCAACGGTGCGGGTCCCTTCTGGAAAAATCACGAGATTATTCCCAGCTTTCAGCGCTGCGACACAGTTGCGCAGTGTCTGTTCGGGATCACCGAGGTTGGGAATGTAATTTGTCGCCTTAATCACTCCGCGCATAAAGGGGTTGTTCCAGGCCCCTTCCTTGACGACGCACTGGGCGCGCTCCAACAGCGAGACGATGAGTACGATATCGATCAGCGAGGGATGGTTGGCAATGATCAGCGTGCCGGATTCGCGCCTTAATATATCTGCGCCCTCAGCATCGAAATCGATGCACCGTAGGGCCACCATCATCCAGACGAAGAGGCGCCAAGATTGACGAACAACGAGCTGCGCCACATCTGCGCGGCGTGAAGCGTCGCGATAGATCAGATTAATTGCGGGAAAGACGGTGACGGTCATGAGCAACCCGCCAAGTCCGAATACAGCGAACGAAACGCCCGTCGCGAATTGCCGATACAGTCGCTCCAGGCGCCTGACGATCACCGACGAGCTACCCATCCTTCGCCCCTCACCACCAACTCAGTACCCTCTCGCTGCAACCGTGCGAGTAGTTCGAGCACGCCCGCCCTGCCCGGCTGCACATCGAAATCCATTTTATCTGCCGTGCTGAGCACGAGTCGCAACGCCAATGCCAGCCCCGGTTGACACTCCACTTCGTACTCATTGTAAAGCTCCGGAAGCGGCAAATCGGCATAAGAAACGACCACATCGCTGTAGGCTTCCGTCGCTAGGCGCGTATAGGCCTCAATGAGACCAGACTCGAATGTGTGCGGTCCGGCCGACAGCGCCGTATGCGGTATTTTCTCTTTGCGGATTTGTGCGACGAGGCCCGGCGCCGCGTTGTGGACTGAGCCGGAAAACGCCATCGGCGAAATCAACTCGTCCGCCGCAATGCTCGCGAACATCGAACCCAGCGTCTCGATATTGCCATAGCGCGAGCAGAAGATAATTTCGCTCGTCGTGCCGCTCGCCAGCAAGCCAAGTGTGCAGCGCACCGCGAGGCGTTCGAGCTTGCCCATCCGACGGCGAATGCCGGCCGGAATGACGTCCTCTGCACCCGCATCGCCGAAAGCTTCGTCGCCCTCGCGAATCGCGGCCCATTGCCGCACGCGTAGCGCGCAACTGTGCCCCATTTTCAATCACCAATAATCTGATGAATTATCAGACATATTCTACCGCCCGCAAAGAGCATACCGTGCCGCTCAGTTGGCTGCGACCATAGATAGCAGTAGCATTTGCAAACTAGTTTCGGCCAGCCTGGGCGCAAACGATGATAAATGGCCGAATTGCCTATTCTACGACAGCGCTAAGGGGTTTCGAGCTCGGTGAACGCGTGCCGCGCCGTGCGCAGTCGCGAGAGGCGGACGTGCTGCTAACCAAATTGGGCGGAGCTCGTACCAACGCCACATCCAAGAGCCACAGCAGGGCACTTGTCGCCGCTGCCGCCGGGGAAGCGCAATCGCTAAAACTCGGCATCGATGTCGAATGGATCGCCCCTCACCGTCCCTTTGAAGCGATTATGTTGAGTTTGGTACCTTCGCTCACCTGCGCGCTCGACCACAAGTCGTTCTATCGCGGCTGGACGTTTCTGGAGGCTTATTACAAGGCGTTCCAGATATTTCCAGGAACGGTAGACGTCGAACAGATCAGCATGTCAGAAATGGGCCATGTGCCACTTCAAATCAGCGATGGCGCATGGGTCTGGCGACACAGCGTGCTGGATGCGTTTGAACTAAGCATTGTTTGGAAAAGTTCTGAATTATGCACGATCGAGCATTTGCCCGTCGAAGCAGTTGATTGACACTCTGTACTGCCAAAACTAGCTTCGCATCGCATTTCTTTCATCCGACGAGGGAGGCATTCATGCTCGCCAGAATCGTGCGTTCCACAGCCATCGTCAGCACGATGTTGCTCTGTACAGCCTATACCGGATCGTCTGCATTGGCAGCGGACGATATCATCCAATTGGACGTCGCCACGGCACTGTCTACGCCCGATGCGAAGGCAGATCTCGACGGATCGATCAAATTCTATTTCGGAAACAAGCCTCATCCTAGCATCGTCAAGCACCTCGGCGAAGGGATTACCAACAAGAAGGCAAACGGAGTGGGGAGAAGCAGTACGAAGGGCTGCGAACGTGCGTTCCTGGATGCCTTGATTCAGATGCAAAGGCGCGCCAAGGATCTCGGCGGGAACGCCGTCATCAACATCAACAGTTATAACAAGAAGCACGAAGTAGTCATCGATACGTCGGTCGAATGCCATTCCGGGCTGTTGATGGCCGGCGTCGCTCTCAAGGGCGAGATCGTCAAGCTCGCCGAGTAAGCCAGCGCGCGAGACTATCTCGTTTACCGGTAACTCCGTGAATTCGGTTTTGCCGGCGCACATTTCTTGTGAGACCGGTGGCCCAGATGTCAAACATGCCGGACAAAGACCTCGCGGGCGGGTGGCCGGTTCCGCGGCTGAACGAATGCAGTGCGCAGGGTACTTATCATGTAATCGTCGTGGGGGCCGGCGTCGGCGGTTTGTCCGCGGCCGCGTTGCTGGCCTGCCGCGGATTTAAAGTTCTCGTAGTGGAACGGCATCACAAGGTCGGCGGAAACTGTACGTCCTGGCGCCGACGCGTTCCGCTCAGCGGCGGTGCGGGAGATTTTGTATTCGATTGCGGCGTGCAGGACATCAGCGGCTTGGGTCCGAACGGGCCACTAAACAACCTCTTGCGCCAGATTCGCGCCGCCGACCGGATCTCGTGGAAACGCGTCCACCATTTGTATTGGATGAACGGCATCCAACTCAATGGCGGCAACTCCTGCGCCGAATACGTTGAAGAACTGTGCCGCCAGTTCCCCGGTGAATCCGCCGGCATCAAGAGCTTTTTCTCGGAAATGGGCGCCGTCTACCGCGAACTTTATGCGGACAGCGCCAAAACCGGCGGAATACCTGCGACGCCAACATTGAGCGCGTTTCGCGATTGGCCACAAACCCATCCGCATGCGTTCCGCTGGCTGAGGCGATCATTTGAAGAGATGCTGCAAACCTATCTGTCGAACGGTGTTATTCACGCGGTGATTCAAACTATTTCCGAATACATCACCGAAGAGCCGCGGCGTCCGCTTGTTTTGGATATGGCCCCGCTCTTCGGCTACTATTTCGAAGGCGGTTACTATCCAGGCGGTGGATCACAAAGACTACCGCAACTCCTCGCAAACATTGTCGAAGAGCATCGAGGCAAGATCCTCCTCGACACGAGCGTGGAAAAACTTCACATCGAGAACGGTCATGTTGCGGGTATCCTGACGTCCCGGGGCGAGCGCCTGTTCGCGCCCCTCGTCGTTGCGAACGGCGATGTGGTTGCGATGCTCACCACACTAATCAGTGAGCCGATACTCCCCAAGCGATATGCGAGCAGGATCACGCAGCTCGCGCGCGGTCCCTCGGCGATTGTCGTAAACGTTGCACTATCCATCATCATGCCGCTGCCGGCGCGCATTTTCATCCGCAACAACGGTTTGTCGTTCGGAATTGGCAATCCAAGTGTATTGGACCCAACTTTGGCGCCCGATGGCCACTCCGCTGTAACGATTTTACTTCTGCTCTCCGAGAGCGAGGCAGCCACATGGCTCGACAAGCTTAGCGGCAACTATACGGCACGCAAGGAAAACGTAGCCGACCAGCTCTTCGCGGCAATCGAGACATCCGTTCTCCCCGATTTCCGCAAGTACATCGTCCACAAAGAGATCGCGACACCTGCGAGCTTCGCTGCGTTCACGGGCGCAAGAAACGGAAACATCTATGGCGCGGCATGCGCCGGATGGCGACCCGGCTTGCAGTCGCCAGTTCCCGGACTGCTTCTTGTCGGCGGCGGCACGGAAACAGGTCCCGGCATCGAGGCAGTCGTCATCTCGGGAATGCGCGCCGCCAATCTCATTAGCGAAGCGCAAATTGATTAGGTCGCGAGGAGACATGCGAGGCGCCATGCGGGGAAATCTGCTATGCTTCGCAACATAACCGGCACTCGCGACGCTGAGTTCCTTTTTCCCCAAAAGATTGGGCGCTAGTTGGTCAAATTGCTTGCGTGGCGTTCCCAATTGAGAGCAGATCGTATGATCGTCTCCAGATTGTTATGTTTAGGCAGCCAATTTAAAGATCTCTTAATCCGCGCCGGGTCGGCAATTAGCGATGCGGGATCACCAGGCTGCCGTTCGGATATCACAACTGGCAATCGCCGGCCTGTGATCTTTTCGACTGCGGAAACGACTTCGCGGACGCTATAGCCCTGGCCATAGCCGCAATTGTATGTCTGCGAACGCGCTCCATTTCTAATGGCATCAAGCGCCAAAGTATGGGCGTCGACCAAATCCACCACATGGATATAATCGCGAATGCCCGTTCCGTCCGGTGTTGGGAAATCGGTTCCAAATATTTGGAGATGCGATAACCGTCCCATCGCCACTTGACAGGCTCGCTTGATGAGATGCGTTGCCTTTGGCGTCGATTGTCCCGTCCTCCCTTGCAGGTCCGCGCCCGCCACATTGAAACACCTTAGGACTGCAAATCGAAATTCTTCAAAAGCGACGGACGTATCCTCCAGCATCCATTCCGTCATCAATTTCGAGCGGCCATAGGGTGTAATGGGGGTGGTGGGAGAATCCTCAGTCACGCTGGCGGTCTGTGAAGGTCCGTATACTGCTGCCGATGAGGAAAAAATAAAATTCCTCACATTTTCTTTTACGCACGCTTCGATCAACGAGCGAGATACCGACGTATTGTTGGCGTAGTAGCTCAAAGGATCAGCGACAGACTCGGGAACGACCACAGAACCCGCGAAATGGATAATGCTCTCGACGTGGTTGTCTACAATGATTTGGCGGACCAGCTCCTGATGTCCGGCGTCGCCTTCAATAAACAGGGCACGCGGGTTCACCAGGGCGCGCACGCCGGCAGACAGATTATCGAGCACAACAACACGCTCGCCTCGATCTGTTAGGGCATAGGTCATATGGCTCCCGATGTAGCCCGCACCTCCCGTGACAAGAATGGTCATAATCGCAGTGTTCCGAGGCGGTCCGATGACAAAACCATAATATGGACGGGCGCATGAAGGGCCCGCCGGGAATCCAGAATAACAGGCATGCAGGCTGGATATAGGCGCCCTAAGGTCACGTTCGTCTTTCGCAATAGAAGCATTCAAATATGGCAGGCCACTGCACAGAGCGGATCACGGCAATAACAAAAGCCGATAACCGATACCCGGCTCCGTAATGAGGACGTTTGGCATCGCATCCGGCTCGAGCTTTTGTCGCAATTGCCGCATGAGAACGCGCAAGTACTGCACGTCCTCGACATGCGCCGGTCCCCACACCTCCTGCAAGAGCTGGTGATGCATAACGACTTTGCCAGCGTGGCTCACCAAAAATCGCAGCAGACTGTATTCCTTCGGCGAAAGATGAACTTCATTGTCGTTCAGTAGAACGTGCCGATTGACTAGATCGACTGTCAGATGCCCCGTGCGGAAAACCGGCGCTTCTCCGATCGTCTGCAGGCCATGGCGCAGCGCGGCTTTAAGGCGTGCCAGCAATTCGGACATATCGAATGGTTTGGTGACATAGTCGTCCGCGCCGAGTTCAAGCGCTTTCACCTTTCCTTCGACATCGCTGCGCGCCGAAAGCACGACAATCGGTGTCAATGCGCTACTGCGAATACTTTGTAGAACCGCAAAGCCATCCTGGTCCGGCAGACCGAGATCGAGAATGACAGCGTCCGGCTTCTCCTTTCCGAAGGTTTTGAGCGCCTCAGCCGCAGTGCCGGCTTCGATACATTCATAGCCATGCGGCGGCAGGCTCGTGCGCAGGAACCGCCGAATTTGCGGTTCGTCGTCGACAATCAGAATTTTCGGCAGTTTAGCGGCCATGGTCTTTTGCAGCGTCAGATGCGACAGGTAACGATATCGTCAATACGGCACCACTTCTATCGGTTCGGTTCGCCGCGTCCAAGCTTCCCCCAAATGCCTCCACAAATCCTCGCGCCACAGCAAGGCCAAGACCGGTTCCTGCGACGCGCCGGTCCGCCGCTTTGGCACGATAGAATTTGTCGAAGATGTGAGGCAGCGACTCCGCCGGAATACCGGGACCCTCGTCCTCGACCGTGAGCAAAACCCTTTTTTCCGTGGCGCGCGCGCGAATGCAAATCGACGATCCCGCAGGCGCGTATTTTGCGGCATTATCCAACAGGTTCACGATGGCTTGCTCGAGAAGCAGCGGGTCAACCGACACCAAAGGAATATCTGCCGCCAAATCGAGCTCGATACGATGGCTTGATAAGCGTCGGGCCAAACGCTTGCTGGCGTCTTCCACAAGCTCGGTCACATCGACTGTTTCGGTCTTGACGCCCAGAGCGCCGGCTTCGAGACGCGACATGTCCAGCAGGTTGCCCACAAAGCGGTCGAGCCGTTCCGCTTCCTCGCGGATGGTTGCCAGTAATTCCTCGGTCTGATCGGCGTCATAAAGACGATGGCTTGCTATCAAGGTGGTTGCCGCGCCAAGGATTGAGGCCAAAGGCGTGCGCAGATCATGCGAAAGCGAGGTGAGCATCGCCACACGTAGCTTGTCGGCCTCGGCACGAACCTGGGCCTCGTCGACGCGTTCGACGAGTTGGGCGCGCTCTATCGCCAATGCCGTTTGATCGATCAAGGCATCCAGAAGACGCCGCTCCTCCGGTGTGAGCATGGCCTTGTCATCGAGCCGCTGAAGGCCAATAACGCCAACCAGCCCCTCTCCCGTGCGCATAGGAAGAAACAAGCGTTTGGTACCCGGAAGAGTCTCCGCATTGCGCCCGGCTGCTTTGCCCTTCTCCCAACTCCATGTCGCCGCAGCGAGGTCTTGGGCATCGAGTTCGTCTTCCGGCGGATAACCAACTCTGATTTGTAGGCTTTTCGTCGCTGGATCGGGCAATAGAATGACCACATTGGTCTTGAGCATCGATGCAATTTGAAACGCGGCGGCCCACAGAATGTCGTCGAGCTGCGCGCTGCCCGCGAGCTTTCCGGCAAAGCGGAAAAGTTCTCCGGCAATGGCCGCCCGAGCCGCAGCGAGGTCCGCCTGGACGCGCACCCGAGCCGCCAGATTTCCGGCGGTAACCGCGACGAGCAACAGAACCGCGAACGATACCCAATTGTTTGGGTCGGCAATGGTGAATGTATAAAGTGGCGGCAAGAAGAAGAAATTGTAGGACATCACACTGACGAACGCGGTGAACAATGCCGGCCTGAGGCCAAACGACACCGCGCTCAGCAGCACGGGAACGAGGAACAGCATTCCCACGCTTCCCAAGACATGCGCCACGGCGGCATTGAACAGCCAAGCAACGCCGATGGTGACGGCAACGGCCAGGGCGCTCCAGGAATAGTGCCGCCAGAGCCAGGCATCGGCTTTACGCACCGTCTTTACCGACTTGGGCGCGACGACGTCTCCATGCGCATATACGGCGGTGATACTGATATCGCCGCTTTCGCGCATCAGATCGCGCACGACGGAGCCGCGGAGGATTTCGAACCACCGCGCTCGCTCGGTTTTTCCGACAACAATCTGCGTGACATTACTCTTGCGGGCATAATCCAAGATCGACTGCGCAATGTCCCGCCCCGGAAGCGTCACGGATTCCGCGCCAAGGCGCTGAGCGAGGCGCATCGTGTCGGCGACACGATCCTTTTCGATTTCGCTCAGCGTCATATGACGCGGACTCTCGATGTAAATCGCTGTCCAGGCGGCTTTGACGTTGTCCGCGATTCTCCGCGCCCGGCGTACCAACTCGGCACTAGACGGGTGTTCGCTGACGCACACCAAGATGCGTTCGCCTGCCGGCCACGGCCCGCTGATGGCGTGCGTCTGCATGTAATCGATCATGTCGCGATCGACATGCTGGGCAGCCTTTCGCAACGCGATTTCGCGCAGAGCCGTCAGGTTGCCCGGTGAAAAGAAATGGCGAAGGGCGCGTTCGGCCTGCGACTTGACGTAAACCTTCCCTTCACGCAGCCGCTGCAAAAGATCGTCGGCCGTCGTATCGACAAGTTCGATTTCGTTCGCCTCATCGAGAACGCTGTCCGGAATTGTTTCGCGAACGCGGATGCGCGTAATCTGAGCGACGACGTCGTTCAGGCTCTCGAGATGCTGGATATTGACGGTCGTGTAGACATCAATACCTGCCGCCAGAATTTCCGTCACGTCCATATAGCGTTTGGGATGGCGGCTGCCTTCTGCATTGCTATGCGCTAACTCGTCCACCAGAACGAGCTTGGGACGACGCTGGAGAATCGCGTCGAGATCCATTTCGGCGACGACATGCCCTTTGTAGAGCGATCGCTTTTTGGGGATGACCTCAAAGCCCTTGGTCAACACATCGGTTTCGAAGCGGCCATGGGTTTCGACGACACCGATAACGACATCGATGCCTTCAAACAGGCGCTGGCGCGCCTGGGTCAGCATTTCGTATGTCTTGCCTACTCCCGGTGCGGCGCCCAAAAATATCTTTAGTTTACCGCGCCCTTCCTTCTTGGCGTGCTCAAGAAGGGCTTCCGGTGAGGGACGGTCTTCAACGATTCTCGCTACCATCCCCGCAGACTAGCTCAGCTCTTGGCTGCTTGCATCGCATCAAGTGCCATATTGAGTTTCAATACGTTGACATGCGGCTCGCCGATCAGGCCCAAAAAGCGCGCCTCGATGTGCCCATTGACCAGATAGCGCACGGCGTTCTGCGACAATCCTCGCGCCTTGGCGACCCGCGGTACCTGGAAATAAGCCGCCGCGGGCGTGATGTCGGGATCAAGGCCGCTGGCCGACGTCGTCACCAAGTCCACCGGCACTGCTGCATTGGGGTTTTCGGCATGAAGCGTCGCGGTGTCACCGCTCACCCGCTTGATCAATGCCTTCGAGGTGGGCCCCAGATTTGAGCCCGATGAGTTTGCGGCGTCATAGCCGTTGCCGGCGGCCGATGGGCGGCCATGGAAGTATTTGGCGCTGGCGAAGGTCTGGCCGATCAATTCGGAGCCAATTACCTTGCCGTTCTTTTCGATCATGCTGCCATTCGCCTGATGGGGGAAGACGGCTTGCGCAATGCCCGTCATGCCAAGCGGATAGATGATGCCGGTGACTAGAAGTCATCAGGACGATCATCGCTATGGCCGGCCACATTTGCTTCAACATGATAGGCTCCTTAAGCAAGACCGACGGCCGTAATGGCCAGGTCGATGAGCTTGATACCGACGAACGGAACGGCGATACCGCCGAGACCGTAAATGAGAAGATTGCGGCGCAGCAGAGCCGCAGCGCCGACGGCGCGATAGGCGACGCCCTTCAGTGCCAATGGAATAAGCGCAATGATGATCAAGGCGTTGAAGATGATCGCCGAAAGAATAGCGCTTTGCGGCGTATGCAGGCCCATCACGTTCAGGGTTTGCAGCTGCGGATAGAAGGCAATGAACATCGCGGGAATGATAGCGAAGTACTTTGCCACGTCGTTGGCGATCGAAAAGGTCGTCAGCGCACCACGCGTGATCAACAACTGTTTGCCGATCTCGACAATTTCGATGAGCTTCGTTGGGTCGCTGTCGAGATCGACCATATTGCCGGCCTCACGCGCAGCCATCGTGCCCGTGTTCATCGCCACGCCGACATCGGCCTGAGCCAGTGCCGGCGCATCGTTTGTGCCGTCGCCGCACATTGCCACGAGCTTGCCTTTGGCCTGTTCGTCGCGGATCAATTTGAGTTTGGCTTCCGGCGTGGCTTGCGCCAGAAAATCGTCAACCCCCGATTCGGCGGCAATTGCAGCGGCGGTCAACGGATTATCGCCCGTGATCATCACGGTGCGAATGCCCATATTACGGAGTTCTGCAAAGCGCTCGCGGATTCCGCCTTTAATGATGTCTTTCAGATGGATCACGCCGAGCAACTTACCGTCTTTGGAGACAGCCAGCGGCGTGCCTCCGGTTTTTGCGATGCGTTCGGCGATCATGGTGATCTCTTGGACGGCAGCGGCGGGAGCCGTCGGGCACTGCGCCAGCACGGCATCCACTGCACCTTTGCGGATTGACGATCCCTCGACGTCTACGCCGCTAATGCGTGTCTGAGCCGAAAACGGTATAAATCGCGCATTCATCGGCGCCATATCGCGGCCGCGAATGCCATACTTTTCCTTGGCCAGGACCGTGATGGAGCGGCCCTCCGGCGTTTCGTCCGACAGCGAAGCAAGCTGGGCCGCATCGGCAAGATCCTGCGCGTTCACGCCGGAGATCGGCACGAATTCTGTGGCTTGGCGATTGCCCAGCGTGATCGTGCCAGTTTTGTCTAGCAAAAGTGTATCCACGTCGCCGGCTGCTTCCACCGCCCGACCGGACATGGCGAGCACATTGAAGCGCACCAAACGATCCATGCCCGCGATGCCGATGGCGGAGAGCAGCGCGCCAATCGTCGTGGGGATCAGGGTCACAAAAAGCGCCACCAGCACCAGCACCGACATATGTCCGCCGGCATAAAGCGCGAAACTCGGAATGGTCGCGACGGCGAATACGAAGATGATCGTCAGCCCCGCGAGCAGGATATTGAGCGCGATTTCGTTTGGGGTCTTCTGGCGTTCTGCGCCCTCGACCAGAGCGATCATGCGATCCAAGAATGTATGACCCGGCGCCGCGGTGATCCGAACTCTGATCCAGTCGGAAATTACCATGGTCCCGCCGGTGACCGCCGACCGGTCCCCACCGCTTTCGCGGATAACGGGCGCGGACTCGCCGGTAATGGCCGCTTCGTTGACGGATGCGACGCCTTCGATCACATCGCCGTCGCTGGGGATAAGATCGCCGGCCTCGACATACACGATATCGCCTTGCTTAAGTGCCGTAGCCGGTACCAGCCGCGGCTGCGTAGCACCCTTGTCCAACAGCTTGGCGACGGCATCGGTCTTGGTTGCGCGAAGAGTCGCTGCCTGTGCTTTGCCGCGCCCTTCCGCGACGGCTTCGGCGAAATTCGCGAACAAGACGGTGAACCAGAGCCACAAATTGATCTGAAACGAAAAGGCATAATTGCCTGCTCCCGTGAAAAGATCGCGGACGAGGAAAATCGTGGTCAGCGTGGCGACAACCTCGACGACAAACATCACCGGGTTGCGGATCAGGATGCGCGGGTCGAGCTTACGGAACGCTCCACCGATTGCCGGCCAAAGAATTTTCGGGTCGGTAATTGTGGCGATCGACGAGCGTTTGTGAGATTTCGAGATTTCCATGGGAATGTCTCTTGAGCGATTAATAGAGGGTGCCGGCATGCATCGCGAGATGTTCGACGATAGGGCCCAGCGCCAATGCAGGGAAGAAAATCAGGCCGCCGACGATCAAGATGACGCCGATCAGCAGGCCGACGAACAATCCGGAATCCGTCGGGAATGTACCGGCCGAAGGCGGTACGATCTTCTTCGTAACCAGCGAACCGGCAATGGCAAGCATCGGCACAATCATCAAGAAGCGGCCGATGAACATGGCCAGGCCAAGCGTCGTATTGTAGAAAAACGTGTTGGCCGTGAGCCCTGCGAATGCGCTACCGTTGTTTCCGGTAGCCGAGACGTAGGAATAGAGTATTTCGCTGAAGCCGTGCGGTCCGGGATTTTCTATGCCCGCGAGTCCTGCGGGGAGGACGGTTGCCAGCGCCGTAAAGCCAAGCATCGACATCGGCAGAATGAGGATGGCAAGCATTGCCATCTTGACTTCTTTCGCCTCGATTTTCTTGCCAAGATATTCCGGAGTTCGTCCGACCATCAGGCCGGCAATGAATACCGCTAGGATTGCAAACAACAGCATGCCGTAAAGGCCGGAACCGACGCCGCCGAAGATGATCTCGCCAAGCATGATGTTGGCCATCGGCACCAAGCCGCCGAGCGGCATGAGGCTATCGTGCATCGTGTTGACCGCGCCGCAAGATGCGTCGGTCGTAATCGTGGTGAAAAGCGAGGAATTCGCGATACCATAACGAACTTCCTTGCCCTCCATATTGCCACCGGCCTGTAAGACACTCGGCTTCTGGTCGATATGAAGTGCTGCAAAAGCCGGATTGCCGGGCGCTTCGGAGGCATAAACCGTGGTCACGCCGGCAAGAAACAACAAACCCATGACCGCGAAAACCGCCCAGCCTTGGCGTTGATTGCCGACCATGCGGCCGAAAAAATTCGTCAGCGCGGCGCCGATCGAAAAGATCAGAATGATCTGAACCAAATTCGTGATCGCATTGGGATTCTCGAACGGGTGCGCGGAATTGGCATTGAAGAAGCCGCCGCCATTCGTACCCATCATCTTGATGACTTCCTGGGAAGCCACCGGACCCATGGCGATCGTCTGTTTGGCGCCTTCCAGCGTCTTCGCATCGACATAGGCGCTAAGGTTTTGCGGCATGCCCTGCCAGACAAAGAACAAGCCGACGACGATGGAGATGGGCAGCAGGATGTAGAGCGTGCAGCGGGTCAGATCGACCCAGAAATTGCCGACGCCTTGCGCCGAGCGACGGGCAAAGCCGCGAACCAGTGCCACGGCTAGCGCGATGCCTGTTGCCGCGGAGACGAAATTGTGCACCGTCAACCCTGCCATCTGAACCAGATAGCTCATCGTGGTTTCGGGCACGTAAGATTGCCAGTTGGTATTGGTAATAAAACTTACCGACGTGTTGAAGGCGAGATGTTCGCCAACGGCCGGAAATTTTTGAGGATTGAAGGGAAGAATGCCCTGCAACCGCTGGATTGCATAAAGACTGAGAAAGCCCGCCGCCGTAAATGCCAGCATAGCGATCGCGTATGTCAGCCAATGCTGCTCTTCGTTCTCATCCACGCGGCAGATCGCGTAAAAGGCGCGTTCGATCGGTCGAATTACCGGCGACAGAAATGTGCGCTCGCCGTTGAAGACGCGCGTCATGTATCCGCCGAGGGGTTTGGTGATTGCGATGACGATCGCGCAGTAAACTGCTATCTGAATCCAGCCGTTGATTGTCATATTGGGGCGCTCCTCAGAACCGCTCGGGGCGGATCAGCGCATAGACGAGATAGACGAGAAGGCCGACGGTAACGATCGAGCCGAGGACATAATCGATGACCATTAGTCGTTCCTCACAAGCGTTCGCAGGCGACGGCGTAAAGCATCGCGACGCCGATGAACGCCAAGCCGATGGCTATGAAAAGAAGATCAAGCATTGAAACCCCGTGTTTTTCGCGAACGGATGGCGATGCTCGTTTAGGCCCGATCGCATAAAGGATCGATACGGAAGACGGGACGCGCCCATAAGGATTTCATAAAGATTCGCCGTGTCGACGGATCATTTTTGTGTCCGCCTTGCGGCGCTTCCGACGCGCAAACGTTTTAAATTGGCTCGACCGTGGACCTGTGGGAGACGCCGCTCAGTGACGGTTGCCGGAACTCTCGACCTGGGTGCTGCCCCCGCTTCATCCTGCAAGACAGCGGAATTCGTACCGCTCGATGCGAAAGCCCTCCAAATCGTCGCGCCGCCATATATTATCTTATTGAGTCATGTACTTAGAGAGAGTCCCCATTGTCAGGATCTCCGTCGCGGAGGTTTCATTTTCCAAATGTCTGATTTATTGTGAGGCCAAGGCGCCGGGCACAATCATCGGCGCCACAACAAGGGAGCGGTCATGAAAATGATACTAAGTGCGGCCATTGCAGGGGTGGCACTCGCGGCCATGGCAACACCCGGGTGGGCAGCAAAAACACCACAAATCCAGAAAGCGCCTTTCGGACAGACAGCGAGCGGCGAGCCCGTCGAAGTTTACACTTTGACAAACAAGAACGGCCTTGAAGCCAAAATAATGACCTACGGCGCGACCATCGTGTCGCTAAAAACCCCCGACAAATCCGGCAAGCTGGAAGATATCGTTCTGGGGTTCGATTCGGTCGACAATTATGTAAAGGGCGTCCCGTTCTTCGGCGCCACGATCGGCCGCTACGGCAATCGGATCGCGAAGGGCACTTTTACGCTCGACGGTAAGCAATATTCTCTGCCTATCAACAATCCACCCAATAGCCTTCATGGCGGGACCCAAGGATTTGATAAGCGCCTTTGGACGGCGAAACCGGCCGAGACCAAGACGGGCCCCAGCATCGTCTTCACCTATGTCAGCGCCGATGGTGAAGAAGGCTATCCCGGGAAGCTCACGACCCATGTGACCTACACTCTGCACAACGACAACTCGCTCAGCATCGATTACGAGGCGAAGACAACCAAGCCGACCGTCGTCAATTTGACGAACCACAGCTACTTCAATCTCTCCGGCGACGTAAAACGGGATATTCTCGGCGAAGATCTGATGATCAATGCCGACCGCTTTACGCCGGTTGACGCGACATTGATCCCGACGGGTGAATTGCGGCCCGTGGCGGGGACGCCCTTCGACTTCACCAAGCCCACGGCTATCGGCGCGCGTGTCGACGCCGACGACCCGCAGATCCATTATGGCCCGGGCTACGACCACAATTGGGTGCTGGTGAAACCCAAGGCGGGCACAATGACGACGGCAGCCGTTCTTTCCGATCCGGAAAACGGACGCGTGCTGGAGATCAAGACGACCGAGCCTGGCTTGCAATTCTATTCGGGGAATTTCCTGGACGGTAAGCCTGCCGGTACGGGAACGGTGTTTCCGCACCGCACCGGATTATGCCTGGAAACACAGCATTTCCCGGATTTGCCGAACCAGCCGAGCTTCCCTTCGACGGTCTTGCGTCCAGGGCATATTTATACTTCGCACACGGTCTGGCATTTCCGCACGACGAAGTGATCACCTGTTCACATCGGGAACGGTGCCGTCGCACCGCTCCCGTTTCTCAAATCACTTCACATCCAGAACCACGACCGACTTTGCAGGAAGCGTGACGGTCAAACGACCTTTCGCGATCTGCGCATCGTAGAAGGCGACGGGATGTACCGCATCGGGATCCTCGAACGTGTTGTGCGCATCCATCGAGGGACCGGTCAGGATCGTGCCGCTGACCTCGCCCGGCTTGACGCCTTCGATCGCCAGCGAAACTTGCGCCGCATGATTGGGTTTGAGGTTGACCAGCGCCACGTCGATGTCGCCGCTCGCCACCCGCGCCGCCGAGACGCTGACTTCCGGGACCGTTTTCTTGCCATAACTATAACGCGGCGTCTTCAGATCCACCGGCAGAGACGTCGCGCCCTGGAACGGAATGAACATATGGAAGACGTGATAGGTGGGCGTCAGCACCATCTTCGGGCCATCCGTCAGGATCATCGCCTGTAGGACGTTAATCGTCTGCGCGATGGAGGTCATGCGCACACGATCCGCATATTTGTGGAAGATGTTGAAGTTCGCCGCCGCGATCACCGCATCGCGAATAGTGTTCTGCTGATAGAGGAAGCCAGGTTCCCTGCCCGGCTCCGGCAGATACCACGTGCCCCATTCGTCGACATAGAACCCGACCCGCTTCTTGGGATCGATTTTGTTCATGATGGCGATGTTTTTCTTCAGAAACGTATCCATCTTCAGCGTGTTGGCGATATGGTCCATCCACTCGTCTTCGCCGAAGCCGACGGCGTTGCCCTTGTCTTCCCACTTGATCCCTTTGATCGTGTAGTAGTGGAACGAGATCGCATCCATGCCAAATCTGCCGTCGCCATCCTTGGTGGACGACATCAGGGTTTTCGTCCAGCTGGTATCGCTATCGTGGCCGCCGCTGGCGATCACGATCGGGCGCACCTCCGGCTTGGTGCGGATGAACGTCGCGTATTGCTTGAAGATGTCGGCGTAATATTGAGGGGTCATATTGCCACCGCAGCCCCAGGTCTCGTTGCCGATGGCGAGCATGGAAAGCTTCCAGGGTTTGTCACGTCCATTGGCCTTGCGCAGGCGCGTTAGCGTGGTGTCCTGATCGGAGGTCATGTATTCCAGCCAGTCCACCATTTCGGCTGGCGATCCCGTGCCGACATTGGCGCTGACATAGGCATCGGCCCCGATCAGATCGAGAAAGTCGAAGAATTCGTGGGTGCCGAAGGCGTTGTCTTCCGGCACGCCGCCCCAATTGTGATTGATCCTCACAGCCCGCTTGTCGCGCGGACCGACGCCTTCGCGCCAATGATATTCGTCGCCGAAACAGCCGCCCGGCCAGCGGATGACCGGCACATGCAGGTCCTTGAGCGCCGCAACCACATCGTTGCGGAAGCCGCGCGTGTTGGGGATTGCAGAATTCTCGCCCACCCAAATGCCGCCGTAAATGCCGGCGCCCAAATGCTCGGAGAATTGGCCGTAGACATTCTTGTTGATCGTTGCGCCGGGTTTGTCGGCGTGAATGGTGATGGTCGCTTGAGCCGGTGTGGCTGCCTCGGCCGCCGGCACCCACAAAATCGCCAATAGCGCCGCCGACAAAACAGCCGTGGCGCGAAAAGTCTTCGGTACCGACATTGCCTTGATTCCTCTGTTTGCGCTCGATCTCAGGCCGAGCCCATTGTGCTTATTACGCCTCGCGGCTTTAGACCAGCAATCAGACAATTGCCGTTGGCCATCCGTCCGCCGACCATATCAGCGGCGCAATCCTCAGGGTTGGTGTACCATCGCGGCGCGCGTCATAGGCGTGATAGACAATATAGTCTTGTCCGGGATCGCGCAGGATCGAACAACCGCCGGGACCGCGCCAGCGTGCACCTTTCTCGGCCTTCAGGACAGTCAATCCGTTGCCGTCGATCATGTCATAGCGATTGTTGTCGCCGTACGGACCGGAGACGTTTCGCGAGCGGCCGACAACGGTCCAGTAGTTGCTGTCCGCCCCTCTGCAGCAGAAATCGAACGAGACGAAGAGATAATAGTAACCCTCGCGCTCGATAGCCACCGCCCCTTCGATCGCGTCGGGCGTGTCACCGTTGACCGGTCGGCGCGCCAGCGATGAAAGCTGCAACGGACCTGGTGGCGGCTTGAGCGTCTGTGGGTCAAGCTTGACCATCTTTATCCCGCCCCAGAAGCTTCCGAACGCAAGCCAGTGGTTTCCAGCGCGATCCACAATGTGCGAAGGGTCGATGGCATTGAAGTCGTCGCTGGATTTCGACTGCAGGACAAGCCCGCGATCGACCCATTTAAAATTCGGCGAAGCCGGATTTAGCGTCGTATTGGTCGCAAGACCGATCACCGAGCGGTTTTTTCCGAACGTCGAACAGGCATAATAGAGAAGGTACTGGCCGTTCGCGTAGCTAATGTCTGGGGCCCAGATTGCTTCCGTCAGTTCGACGGCTTCGACCGCCCAAGCCGGTAGATCCGGGAAGACGTAACCGCCCTTTTCCCAATGTCGTAAGTTCTTCGAGAACCGCCATGGGATTTGAGCACCGGCGCCGCCTCCCAAATTCGTGCTGAAGACGTAATAGGTATCGCCTTCACGAATGATGGAGGGATCGTGGACGGGCGAGATGTCTCCATCCAGCTGCGGATTTAGAGCAGCGGGCGTCTGAGCCCAGGACCTTGCAATAGGTAGTGCGCCCGCAAAACCCACCAGAAGCGATCCTTGCAGCGCAGCGCGACGACTGAACATGGGTACTCCTTTTATGTCAGGTCAGCTGGAGCGTGCATTCCGGCCCGGGCCCAAATGCATCTCCGTATGGGACATCACATGATCGCAGTCGCCCATCCGTCCTTCGACCAGACCAGCGGCGCGATGCGCAGATAGGGAGCGCCGTGGTTCTGTTTGTCGTAGGCATGATAGACGATGTAATCCTTGCCGGGATCCCGAAGAATCGCGCAGTGGCCAGGCCCGCGCCAACGTTCTTTTTCTTCCTGATCCGCCTTAAGGATAACCTCGCCATAGCCATCCATCATCAAGCGGCCCTTCTTGTCGAGATAGGGCCCCATGACCTTCTTCGAGCGGCCATACGCGGTGTAATAGGTACTGTTCGCGCCTTTGCAGCAATAATCGTAGGACGCGAAAAGATACCAATAGCCCTTCCGCTCGAAGATGTAGTTGGCCTCGATGGTGTCGAGCCCGCCGGTCGGCGTCGGCCGTGCCGCAATCCCCACGATTTGGCGGTCGCCGGGCCTCGGCTTGCCGGTCTTGGGATCGAGCTTGATGATCTTGAGCCCGGTCCAGAAGCTGCCGAAGGCCAGCCACTGATTGCCCTTGCTGTCGATGACATGGGTGGGATCGATGCAATTGTAGCTATTCGTTGCCAGAGATTCGTAAACCGGACCGTGATCTTCCCATTTGTAATTGGGAGACGTGGGATCCAGAGTGGCATTTGTCGCCAGCCCGATTACCGATTGGTTGGAGCCGAAACTCGAAACCGCGTAGTAGAGATAGTATTTGCCGTTGGCAACGCTGAGATCGGGGGCCCAAATTCCGTGCGTGCTGGGAATCTTCTTCAGCGCCCAATCCGGTAATGCGGGGAGTGCATCGCCGATATACTTCCAAGCCAGCAAATCCTTCGAGGTGTGAACGGGAATCTGCCCCTGCAGCTTTTGATCCATTGTGGTGCAGTAGACGTAATAGGTATCGCCCTCGCGGATGATGCAGGGGTCATGAATGGGCGTCAGATCCCCGGTCAACCGGTCGTTCATGGATTTTGGCGTTTGCGCCCAGAGTGTCGTGGGAAGCGCCACTGCCAAGCCGGCCGTGAAAGAACCCTGCAAGGCGCGGCGGCGGCTGAGCGATTGAAGGACTTTCAGGTTTGTTTGGATTGGCATGTCGGTGGACGACATCAAAACCTCCACGCTATGCGTACCCATGAGCACGGAGACGGCGGAAAAGTCGCGATAACCGCGATCTATTCCCGCCGCCGAGGAGGAAGAAAGGCACCTGACTCCACCTCCTCGAAGTGACGAGGGCCGAGTTCGAATTTAACTTCAAACCCGGCCCGGGTCATTCTCGGAGGAGGAACAACTTACATTTTATAACGCAGACCAAGCGTAAAGATCTGGTCGTAATGGCGCGTATCGCGCGGATAGATCGCCGCATAAGCGCCCTGACCGAAGTGATCCTGATAGATGCTGTCCATCAGGTTATTGGCGTCGAACGTGAACACAAGGTGTTCGTTCATAGTATAGTTCACAGACATACCAAGTTCGCCGTAAGGCTTGCTGTAGGCAGCCGGCGGGTTGACGGAGGTCGAGTTCACTAAAGGTGTAGCCGACCTGGAAGCTGCTCCGCCAATTGTAGGATACGCGAACCATCACTGGGCCGTATTCGTACATCGGAACAAGATTGAAGGAGTATTTCGAGACGTTCTGATAGGGCTCGAGCGCACCCGTCTGAAGGTCTCTGAAATGGCCCTCGATGAACGTGCCGTTCGTCTGCAGACCGAGGCCGCTCCAGATTCCAGGCAGCATATCGAACCACTGCTGGTAGCCGACTTCGAAACCCTCCAGATATCCCTGACCGCTGTTGTACGGCCGGTTTACCGTGTAGACGCACGCCACAGGCGGGCTGCCGCAAGTGCCGTAGGTCTCCTGATCGTTCTTGCTCTGGATATAGCCGTCGATCTGGCGATAGAACGTCGTCGCCGTCAGCATATCCTGCTTGCCGAAATAGTATTCCAAGCCGAGGTCCACGTTGTTCGACTTGACCGGTGCAAGGTTCGGATTGCCTGCCGAACCGTTGTTCGCATAAGTATTCGAACCGGCGGTCAGGAATAGGCCCGGGTTATACTCGGCGAAAGTCGGACGCGTGATCGTCCGGCCGATGGCGAAGCGTGCGACCAGTTCGTCGGTGATGGAGAGCTTCGCGTTCAAGCTCGGCATCCAGGCGGCCGATTCTTTGTTATCCACGGTCGGCGTATAGACCGTCGTATTGGTGACGTTGTTGAAGCTGGTAATGTAGGCAGTTTGCGTCGCCTTGGTATCGACCACGCGCACGCCGAAATTGCCATCGAGCGGCATGCCGCCGACCGTGAGGTCGTAGTTTGCCTTGAAGTACGCGGTGAAGCCCTCCTCGCGATCCGTGAACGAATTGCTCAGATCGGCCGCCGGCGTCGTCGTCGGCTGCCCGAAGGCGGCCCTGAGGGTTGTGATATTCGCGATGCTCCAGTTCGGGTTGGCGTTCATCCATGTGCGGATACCCCACGGACGCTCGCCGGCGAAGAAGTCGTCATTGCCGTACGCAAGCGACATTAATTTCGGGTAGGTCGTTGTCAAACTATTTGCCCACCAACCTCCGGCGCAAGCAGCGGAATTAGCCACTGCAGGGTCGCTTCCGATTTGATCGGTTCCGCCATAGCAGCTGATGGCGCCGCCCCAATCGGCTGCGTTCCTGCCGAAACGATTGCTGTAACGCAGACCAAAATCGAGCGACTTGAACGCGCTGTCGTGGAAAGTATAGCTGGCATCGCCGCGCCAATCGATTTCATTGCCACTCTGCTTTGTCCACTGATCGAAGAGCTGCGTGGGATGATAGTTCGTACCAACCAGCCATGCCGCGGGAGTGGCGACGCCCATATACGGCGTGCCGCTACCATTGTAGTTGGTGTCAAACATGGCAGTGTCGAAAATGGCCGTATCGACGATTGCGCCGACGCGCTTGTAGCTGCTGTCCGTGTAGTCGAGTTCGGTCGACAGCGTCAGGTTTTCACCCGTCCAGGTCGCGCCAGTTGCGGCTTGATAGGTGTTCGTCGAATCGTGGAACGACTGGTCGCTGGTCAAGTTGAAGCAACAAATGGTTTCCGTTTTCAACTCTTTGGTACCACTCGGATCAGTCACCGATGTGTACGCCGACGACGGGCTGTCACCGGGCAAACCGATCAGAAAGTCTTCGCCATTCGGGTTGCGGTAGCGCGTGTAGAACAATTCCGCAAAGACCTCTGTGTTGCTATTGGGCCGCCATTGAGTCGACAAATTGGCGGAGGCGCGCTCGCGCGCTCCAAAATAGGTAATGCCGCCCAAGGTGCTTGGGTTATGCACACCGGGGTTGTTCTCTTGGTCGGCGTAGTAGTCGAATGCATCCTGATCGATATAATAAGTCATCTTATAGCTGGCGTCGAACAGCACACCGAGTTCGCCGATTTTTGAATTCCAGCGATCGCTCAAAAGAACACTCAGGGTCGGATCGATATGCTTTGCCACGGTACCGTAAGAAGCCTGCGCGCCGGTAGCGAACTGTGCGCCGTCAAAATCGAACGGGCGATGCAGCCGGACGTCGACCAATCCGGCGAGGCCACCTTCGAGATCGCTAGCGTCAGACGATTTGTGCACGTCGACCCGCTGCAGAAGTTCGGCCGGGACATCGGCCAGCGTCAGGAAGCGGCCGGTCGTCGTGAAGATTTCGCGCCCGTTAAGAGTCGTTGCGATATCCGGCAAGCCGTGAATGAAGATCTGGTTGTTCTCGCCCGATCCGTTGCCGTGAATCACCTGAATGCCGGTGACATGCTGCAAGGCGTCGACAACTTGGTTGTCGGGCAACTTGCCGATGTCTTCGGCAACGATTGAGTCTTCGAATTGAGTAGAATTCTTCTTGAGATCCTCAGCCGAAGCCAAGCTTGCACGTATACCGGTAACAACGACGGTTTCCATCGTGCCCTGCGTCGTCTGACCGTAGGCGACACCCGCCGCAAACGTCAACGCAACCACCGACGTAGAACCCGCAAGTATATTTTTCCAAGACATAACTTTCCCTCCCTGTGTCGCCCTTCTCATGCGCTGATTCGCCTGAGGACGACGTAGATCATTACTCAGACAAATATGTTATTTAATTTCGCAGACAAATGCAAGAAGACGCTGTTCGACAGATGATCAACGGTCCTGCGATGTGGCCAATCCGCATCATCCCCTTTAACCGCTTCGAAAACTCGTTCGAATACTCTTGTTGGTCAAATAACAAGGTGCCACTGCGCGGGGTTCGCTACGGGCACTGCAAAATGGTAGCGCTCACATCAAGAAGCTCTGCCGGCGCCTTCGTGAAACCAAATGCAGGATTGGACTTACATTCCAATGGGCTATAGTGATCATTCCAAACGATGCGGGCTCGGATCAGAGACATGAACAAACTCGTACCACTTGGACGTTCGCGTCCGATCAGCAAGGTCTTGCGGTTACACGGCACGATTGCCCGAGACATTGGCAGCGCTGTCATGTCCGGAAAATACCAGCCGGGCGATCTGTTGACCGGTGAGATTGCTTCCAGCGAGCGTCTGGAAGTGTCCCGAACGGCCTACCGCGAGGCCGTTCGTATCCTCGCCGCCAAGGGTCTCGTCGAATCAAAACCGAAAGTCGGCACCAAAGTATGCGCGAGAGACAAATGGCACATGCTCGATCCGGATGTGCTGGCCTGGGCATTCGAGAAGGAACCCGATCTGGACCTGTTGAACAATTTATTTGAACTGCGCAACATTGTTAAATCGGCTGCCGCCGCGCTTGCCGCCACGCGCCGCACCGAGGTGCATGTGAAGAAAATGCGGCGGGCCCTCGACGAAATGGCAGGTTTTACTCTTGCAACCGAAGAAGGTCGCCAAGCGGACCAAGATTTCCACACAACTCTGCTCGAGGCCACCGGTAATCCCTTCATTATGTCCCTGACCACCGGGGTCAACGCGGCCGTCAACACCACCACAATGTTCAAGCAGCGCAATCGACCGTTGCCGCGCGATCCTGTGCCCGACCATATCCGCGTGTTCGAAGCCGTTGCGGACAAAGATCCCGCCAAGGCACAGGAAATGATGGGCGAGTTGATTCGGCTGGCCTTGCAGGATACGCCGCTGCCGAGTTGCGCGAGCAAGCAAAAGACCCGACGCAGAAGCAAAGCATAGAATTGGAAATGGCGCGAATTTTATAGCTTTGCCGACTGCGTCGCTGTCACGCCGTCCGCGTGGTCCGCGGTCTCTGGTAATAAGGCCCAAGTTATCGGATATAGCACCCCCAACAATGCTTTAGGGGCGAAGCAAATGCATCTTTCAGCGCTCGATATCGTCGTCATCTTCGTTTACGTCAGTGCCATGTTAGCGCTGGCGCAGTTCGCCTCTAAGGATTCGCTTTCCAAAGAAGATCAGGATTACGGCCCTAAAAGGCGCGCACTGCCATGGTGGGCCATCGGTACGTCGCTGATCGCAGCCAATATCTCTGCCGAACAGATCATTGGTATGTCTGGGTCCGCTTATGCATTCGGGCTGGCGGTCGCAGCCTATGAGTTGATGGCTGCCGCAACGCTATTGGTCGTTGGAAAATTTCTCCTGCCCGTTTTCCTGCACAACCAAATCTACACGATGCCGGAATTCCTCCGGCGCCGGTTTGGCAGAAGACTGCAACTCGTCATGGCGGCGTCATGGATCGGAGTCTATGTGTTCGTGGCTCTGACGGCAATATTATGGCTGGGTGCCACTGCGGTTCACGCAGTCACCGGGCTGACTCTGGAAGTTAGTCTCATCCTGCTCGGCCTATTTGCCGGCAATTATGCTCTATATATGGGGTCAAAGACCAACGCTTGGGCGGATGTCGTCCAAGTGTCCATGCTGGGGCTGGGCGGACTTGTCATTCTCGGTATGGCGTTGGAACGCATCTCGGGTAGCGGCGGCATTTCCGGTTTGCTGCATGGCTTTAGCATTCTAACGGCGCGTGCGCCCGAGCATTTTCATTTGATCCTGACGTCAGACAACCCCTACTACAAATATGTCCCGGGCCTCTCTGTCCTCATCGGCGGCATGTGGATCATCAACATCGCCTATTGGGGGTTCAATCAAAACATCATCCAGCGCGCATTGTCGGCAAAAAGCATTCGCGAGGTGCAAAATGGCGTTGTACTCGCGGCATTTCTGAAGCTTCTGATGCCGGTACTCGTCGTTTTGCCGGGCATTGCCGGTTTCGTACTTCTGCCCCATCTTTCGCGGCCCGATGAAGCCTATCCGACGCTCATGACGTTGCTGCCAAGCGGGCTTCTAGGGCTCGTGTTCATCGCGCTCGTGGCAGCCATTATCGCTTCGATGCGATCAACACTGCTTTCAATCGGTACGATCTTTGCGGTCGACATTTTCAAAGCGGTCGACAAAAAAACAACCGACCGCCAGCTCGTCATCGCGGGACGCTTGGCGTCGATCGCTGCTCTCTTCGCAGCCATGGTGGCCGCCGAACCGTTGCTCGGCCATTTCGATCAGGCGTTTCAGTATATTCAGGAATACAATGGATTCCTGACGCCTGGTGTCGTCGTGGTGTTTTTGCTGGGCATCTTTTGGTCGCGGACGACGGAGGCGGGTGCCTTGGCGGCGGCAATCGGTTCCCCCCTTGCCTCTCTCATCTGCGCTCTGTTTTTTCCGCAGATCCCCTTTATGAATCGCATAGGCTACGTGTTTTTGATCGGCCTCGCATTGGCGGTTGGCGTGTCGCTCCTCAAAAAAAGCCAAGTTCAATATTCGACGATCGACGTCACCCATGTCGATTACGCGACCGGAAGGACGTTTAACGTCGCTGCGCTTACCGTGATCGGAGCTTTGGTCGCGCTCTACGCCATATGGTGGTAGGGAAACTTGTACCGCATCAAAGAAACCATTGCTAAGACAAGGATTACGGTCCCTTCCGTGACAGCGGCCAGCGAAACTTAGCCGCCTCATCATGACTTGCCTGCGACCAAATTTCGGTATTTGTCTGATTTTTGAGATGCGAGGCCTGCGGGACTGTGGTAACTAAGGACCGGCAACCTTAGGACCGCGTATCGTCATGCAATCCATGAAACAGCTCGAAGTATGGTTCGTCACAGGCAGCCAGCACCTTTATGGGCCGCAGACGCTCGAACAGGTCGCTCAGGATTCGCAGAAAATCGCCAAAGCGCTGAGCGCTGCGCCGTCGATTCCGGTGCAGGTCATATTCAAGCCTGTGCTGGTTTCGCCAGACTCCATCACCGAACTTTCTCTAGCTGCAAACGCAGCGCCCAATTGCATCGGCCTCATTATTTGGTGCCACACATTTTCGCCGTCGAAAATGTGGATCAACGGCCTCAAGCAATTGCGCAAGCCGGTTGCGCATCTTCATACCCAATTCAATCGCGATATTCCCTGGTCCACGATCGACATGGACTTCATGAACTTAAATCAAGCGGCACACGGCGACCGTGAGCACGGGTTCATCTGGAGCCGCTTGAGGCTAAACCGCAAAGTCGTCGTCGGATATTGGCAGGAAGAAGCCGTTCAACAGAGCCTCGGCGCGTGGACGCGCGCCGCGGCGGCGTGGAACGATTGGCAAAATGCGAAATTTGCGCGCTTCGGCGATAACATGCGGGAAGTGGCCGTCACCGAAGGCGACAAGGTCTCGGCCCAGTACAAGTTCGGTTACTCGGTCAACGGCTATGGCGTCGGCGATCTCGTGCAGCGCATTAATGCTACGTCCGACAAAGAAATCGATCGTGTCGTCGACGAATACGAGAGCATTTTCGAGGTGACCTCCGATCTTCGCAAAGGCGGACCGCGCGCCAAATTCGTGCGCGAAGCCGCACGCATCGAATTCGGTATGCGCACATTCCTCAAGGAAGGCGATTTCAAAGGCTTCACGACGACGTTCGAAGATCTGCACGGCCTCGAGCAACTCCCCGGCCTCGCAGTGCAAAGGCTGATGGCCGATGGTTACGGCTTCGGGGCCGAGGGCGATTGGAAGACCGCCGCGTTGTTGAGATCCGTAAAGGTTATGGCAACCGGCCTCAAAGGCGGTTCGTCCTTTATGGAAGACTATACCTATCATCTGAACCCGGCGAACAAAGTCGTGCTGGGCGCCCACATGTTGGAAGTTTGCCCGTCAATCGCGGAGGGCAAACCGTCATTGCAAGTCCATCCTCTGGGCATTGGCGGCAAGATGGATCCGGCGAGGCTTGTGTTCAACACGCCGCCCGGCCCGGCGACCGCTTCGACATTGATCGATTTGGGAAACCGTTTCCGTCTGTTGACGAACGAACTCGACGTGGTCCGTCCCGAGCAGCCGATGCCGAAATTGCCGGTGGCGCAAGCGGTGTGGAAACCGAGGCCAAGTCTCGAAGCATCCTGCGCCGCTTGGATTTATGCGGGCGGAGCCCATCACACGGCATTCAGCCAAGCGGTGACCGGCGAAATGCTCGAGGATTTCGCGTCGATGGCCGATATCGAATTCCTGCTGATCGGCGAAAAGACATCCGTGCCGGAGTTCAAAAAAGAGCTGCGGTTCAACGAAGTCTATTACGCAATGAACCGCGGTTGGACCATTTAAAAGGAACGGATCCGCCATTATGAGCGCCCAGTATGCGATCGGTCTCGATTACGGGACAAACTCTGTCCGCGCCCTGCTCGTCGATACCGCCGACGGAAGGGAAATTGCCGCCGCCATTTGGGGCTACGAACACGGCCATGCCGGCGTCGTCCTTGGACGCGATCCACAATTGGCGCGCCAGCATCCCGCCGATTATCTGAAAGGCGCGGAGACCACGATCCGGCACGTCATTGAAGAGACCCAAACGGCCATTCGCGGGTTTAAGGCGGATCAAGTTGCGGGCATCGGCGTGGATACCACCGGGAGCACGCCCCTGCCGGTCGATGCCGACGGCATGCCGCTCGCGTTTCATAAGGATTTTGCCGACAACCCTGCCGCCCTCGCCTGGCTGTGGAAGGATCACACGGGCTTTGCCGAAGCGGCCGACATCACGTCGCTGGGCCTGGAAATGCGCCCCAAAATCATGGCCAAGATCGGCGGCGTCTACTCGAGCGAATGGTTTTACAGCAAGATCCTGCACTGCTTGCACACCGCGCCTCGCGTATTCGACGCGGCCTATACCTGGATAGAGCTCGCCGATTTCGTTCCTGCCGCGCTGAGCGGCACGCTGGCCCCCGGAAAAATGACAGCGGGTATTTGCGCTGCCGGGCATAAGGCGATGTATAGCGAAGAATGGGGTGGTTATCCGGACAAGGAATTTCTCTCCCAGCTCGATCCCAAACTCGGCGACCTGCGCGAGCGGCTGACGAGAAGGGTCCGTGCTGTGGATTCCAAAGTTGGCGGCTTGACTCCAGAATGGGCGAAGAAAACCGGCCTTCCGGCAGGCATTCCGATTGCGGTCGGCGCCTTCGATGCACATCTGGGCGCCATCGGCGCGGGTATTCAGCCCGGAACGCTGGTCAAGATCATCGGCACCAGCACTTGTGACATCACTGTCAAACGCAACACGGAAAAACTCGCCGATGTGCCGGGCCTGTGCGGGATCGTCGACGGCAGCGTGCTGCCCGGCTATTTTGGCCTCGAAGCGGGCCAATCGGCCGTCGGCGACATTTTCGAGTGGTTCGTCGGTTACGTGAAACCCGAACACGGATCGCACGAAGAACTCACGGCGGGCGCCGCAAAACTTAAAGCCGGCGAGTCGGGCCTGGTCGCGCTAGACTGGAACAACGGCAACCGCACGATCTTAGTGGACCAGCGTCTCAGCGGATTGCTGGTGGGCCAATCGCTCTACACCACGCCGGCGGAAATTTATCGTGCTTTGATCGAAGCCACGGCCTATGGCGCGCTGACGATCATCAATCGCTTCGAAGAATATGGCGTGAAGATCGATCAGGTGGTCAATTGCGGCGGTATCGCCGAAAAAAGCCCGCTGACCATGCAGATTTACGCGGACGTGACGGGCCGTCCGATGAAGATATCCCGTTCGGCGCAAACCCCTGCCCTCGGCGCGGCGATCGCCGGCGCCGTGGTGTCGGGAGTCCATAAGGATTTTGCCTCGGCGCAGAAAGCGATGACGGCGCTGAAGGCTGAGGACTACAAACCGGACCCCAAGACGCACGCCGTCTATCGGGAACTCTATGCGGTCTACCGCACTCTCCATGACGCCTTCGGCACTAAGACGTGGCACGGCAATCTGTATGATGTAATGAAGCAATTGATCGATATCCGCAGCCGAGCCCGTGGATAGGCTCCGATGCTTGAAGACTTAAAACGGCAGGTCTGCGAAGCCAACCTCGAACTGGTGCGCGAAGGGCTGGTCATCCAAACATTCGGAAATGTCAGCGGAATCGACCGCGAGCACGGGGTGGTCGTTATCAAGCCGTCCGGCGTGGCGTACGACATCATGAGACCGGAGCATATGGTCGCCGTCTCCTTGGAAAGCGGTGCCGTCATAGAGGGCGATTTGCGTCCCAGTTCCGACACCCCGACGCATCTGGTGCTGTACCGCGCGTTCCCCGGTATCGGCGGGGTGGTACACACGCACAGCCTCTACGCCACGGCCTGGGCACAGGCCAAACGCGGCATTCCATCCTATGGCACGACGCAGGCGGATTATTGGTATGGCGATGTGCCCTGCACACGCCTGATGCGACCCGAAGAAATCAAGAGCGATTATGAAATCAACACGGGACATGTGATCGTCGAGACGTTCAAGAATCTCGATCCGATGCAGCATCCGGCCGTGTTGGTGGCAAGCCACGGCCCATTCACTTGGGGCAAGGACGCCGCCGGTGCCGTTCACAATGCGGTGATCTTGGAATTCGTT
Organism: uncultured Alphaproteobacteria bacterium; assembly: GCA_963766355.1. GTDB lineage: Bacteria > Pseudomonadota > Alphaproteobacteria > Micropepsales > Micropepsaceae > Rhizomicrobium. Next base: position 49,674 of record CAVXZV010000012.1, on the reverse strand, counting down.
GCCAGGCTGGCCGGGGAAACGCTGCGCCTCAATCCACAGATCGAACCAATGCAGCCGACGCTGCTCGACAAACACTTCCTGCGCAAGCACGGACCGAATGCGTATTACGGACAAAAAAAGTAGACAAATATAACGAGGGGAAACCGGTCTATGAGTAACGACGTTGTCAAAGGCGTTGGCAGCAAGGTTGCGGCTTTGTTCAATGCGCCGCCGCCCACTACCGGATCCGTCTTCAATTCGCTGGATTGGTTGATCGTTCTTCTTTTTGCCGTTGCAATGGTGGCCGTTGTCGTCTTTTCGATGCGCAAGAAGAGCAAGTCGGGCAAGGACTATTTCCTGTCCGGCAAGGACAGCAACTGGCTACAAATCGGCACCTCGATTTTCGCGTCCAATATCGGCTCGGAACATCTGGTCGGACTCGCCGGAGCGGGCTTCGTGACCGGCATGGCCATGGCGCATTGGGAGATGCAGGGCTGGATTATCCTGGTCCTCGGCTGGGTCTTCGTGCCGCTCTATGACCGAATGAAGGTCTTCACCATGCCCGAGTTTCTCGAACTGCGCTTCAGCCGCGGATCGCGAAACATCTTGAGCCTGCTCACGATGGCCTCCCTGGTGCTGACCAAGATCGCCGCGACCATTTATGCCGGCGACGTGGTCGTACGCACCCTTCTCGGCATCGACAGCGTGAACCTCTTTGGCTACCAGGTGGACATCTTCTGGGTCATCGCGCTGGGACTTGCCTTTACCACCGGACTGTACACCGTGCTCGGCGGCCTTCGCGTTATCATGTACACCGCCGTGCTGCAGACACCGGTGCTGATCTTCGGTTCGGTTTGCATTCTTTACATCGGCTTGCAACAGCTGGGGGGCGGCAGCGTGGCCACTGGCTGGAGCACAATGGTCCATGCCGCGGGCAATAACATTCACCTCATCCGTCCGGCAGCCGATCCGGAGTGGTCGTGGCTGGCGGTGATCCCCGGTTCGATGATCATCGGCTTTTGGTATTGGTGTACCGACCAATACATCGTTCAGCGCGTTCTGGCCGGCAAAAATCAGACAGAAGGCCGTCGTGGCGCCATTCTCGGCGGTGCCTTGAAGCTCACGCCGGTGTTTATCTTTCTAGTTCCAGGCATGATCGCCTATGCCTTGACGTTGCAGCCACACACCGCTTTCCATACCAGTGGTGATGCCGCGTACACCTCGCTGGTGGCGCAGATATTGCCGCATGGTGTGCGCGGCTTTGTGGCCTGCGGCATGATCGTAGCCTTGATGGCGTCGCTCGGCTCGAAGTTCAACGCGGCAGCCACGCTGTTCACGATGGACTTCTATCGCGAATGGCGGCCCAAAGCCTCCGGCATGGAAGAAGTGGTTACCGGGCGCATCGCCACGGCGGCGATCGTCGTTCTGGGCATCCTTTGGGTGCTGGTGATCAAGTCGCTGCACTCCAATTTGTACACATACTTGCAGAATGTGCAGAGTTACCTGTCGCCGGCCATCGTCGTGCTGTTCGTTATCGGCGTGTTCTGGAAGCGCGCCACGGCCCCGGCGGCGTTCTGGTCGTTCCTGGTCGGCGTTCTTGCGGGCTTTGCGCGATTGGCGGCCGACATCATCATGAAGGACCATATCGTCGCGGTGACGGCGCTCAAGGAGCAGCTTTACCACCACACGATTTCGCTCGATCAATACAACACCGCACTGGCACCGCTCAAAGCCCAGTATGGCGTGATCTTCGAGATCTGGAACGTCCACTGGCTGTTCTATTGCGAATCGCTTCTGGTGCTCACCGCGGGGATGATGTTCGTCATCAGCATGATCACCAAGGCGCCGGACCCCAAGACGGTCAAGTTCACGTATTACGGTGCGTCACCGGATGAAATTGCCGCGACACGCGCCAGCTGGAACGCGCTTGACGTGATCGCGAGCTCTCTGGTGGTCGCAGCGGTCGTCGCGTTCTATTATTACTTCTGGTGAGCCGCGCAATCGTTTAATCCCCTGCTTGTTTCGGCCTGCCGGCCTCCCCGCCGGCAGGCTTCTTTTTAGGCCGAAAGGGTTTGGTATAGGCGCGTCGTTTCGCGATCGATGGCGAAGTAGGGTTTGAAGACCTGTACGCCGTCACTAGTGGTCGCCCGCCATTCCGCTGATCGTTGCGCGGTCTGCGTCACTGCCGCGAGATCGCGCCGCGTGAATGGCAGAAAGCGATCGCCGACCGCAAACAACGCCAAGGGCCCCTGCATCACGGCGAACGTATTGGGGTGCTTGTCGTCCACCGCCTCCAGCCGAAGCGGCATATCGAGGACCAGCGTTATCCGATCCTTGTCGGCCCAGGTTCGACGAATTTCGAGGAAGTGCCCTGGCGCAATCGGCCCGTCCAGTCGCTTGTCGTTTATGGCCACGGCCGTATTCGCACCGGCCCAGGCGGGAATACGCAATGCGACGGAGAACGTCTCCGATGTCGCCGTGCGGACTTCTATTTCGACTTCCGGCGCCAAGGGATAGCGGGTTGTCTGGCGCAACGCGATCGGCTTGTCGCCGAGCCGCCAGCGCAATTCGGAGGGCGTGTAGAGATTGACGACTGCGCCGGCGTCATTCACGAAATAGGAACTGATCCCATAATCCGCCACGATCTGGCCAAGCGTGCCCGAACAGCAAGGGCATCTGTATTCAAAATATGTCTTGCAGCCATAGCCGTTGTAGTCGGCATAATAGAACGCAGTCCCGTCCGATTTCAGCGGTAGAGCGCCAAGCACGGTGTTGTAAAGCACGCGTTCCATGCTGTCCCCATAGCGGCTATCGCCGGTAGCGGACATCAGATAGCGCGCAATCTTGAAATGTCCGTAGGACCCGCAAGGCGTTTCGAAGCTCGCATGCGTTGTGTTCAGGCTGTCTCCCAGACCACCCGAGCCGGGCACGACAAATCCTTCGTTGGGTCCCCAACCGCCCGTGGCAAAGCTCTGCGCTAGAACAAAATCGAACCCGTGCATTGCGGCGCGAAGGTGCTTGGCGTCGCCGTCCGTCAGATAGGCTTGCATGGCAGAGCTTAGAGCGTTCACATGACTGTAGGCGTGCTTGCCTGGAAGAACGTTTTCGCCGTTGGCGAGTGGATCGAAATACTGGTGATCGACGAAGCGTGCCGCGAGTGTGCGGTAACGGCTTCCCGCGCCGCGCCGCCAAGCGAGATAAAGGTTCTCCGGCAGCGTGTACGACTCATCCCAAGTGAATGCCATGTTGGGATGCGGCCGCGCCTCCATTTCCGGCCGCTCGAGCGCTTTTTCCGGCAAGTGCGGCAAAGCCGCATCGGTCGCGCGGTTCAGAACCCGCAACGCGTTCTTGTCTGCCGCAAATGCATGGGCATCGATCAATCCGATGTTGATCTTATCGAACGTATAAGCGGGCAGCGGATAACCGTCATAGAAACGCGACGTAATGGTTGGCGCAAATCCGGCAACCAGGCGGTGTACTTTTGCGCCGGTCGCCCGATCACCCGTGATCGCATAGGCTCGCGACAAGGCTGAGACATACTGTCCAAAGCTGTGGCCCGGGATAAAGCCGTGCATATCTTTGGGTGGATCGAAGCTCGACGCTGCGTTGTACCAGCCGCCAAATTCTACGCCCGGTGCGGCCAATCCAGCTGATTGGCGGAAGGGCTTGAGCAAAGCGTCCTCGTCCATCGCCAATAGCGTTTTGTGGGTCGCTTGGAATTGCGCCAGCATCGGGCCGTCGAACAATGTCACATCGGCATAATGAGCAGGTCTGAACGCAAGGCCGGCGGGCTGCCCATAGGCGCGCGTGGAAATTCCACCGGCAATAGCGCTGAGCCCGATCGCCGTACCGCCGAACTGCAACAGAGAGCGGCGAGAATAATGTCCCATTGTCATCCCCGAGCGGTTATTTTGTCTGACAATAGTACAGCGCGGCGCGATCTAGAAGAGTTTCCTAGACTAGGGCAGCGATTTGCACGGCCGGCCGCGGCGCGACGGGGGGACAGCTCGATGGCCCAGTGCTAAGACCTGCGATTGGTACCGGAGGCGTTTTTGTATACGATACGGCTCACGCGGGTCAGCCCGGAAGGTTGCTTTCGTGTGGATGCAAACGGCATTGAAATAATTGGCACTTATCCGCCCGATGGACCCAATACCGAAGGAGAAGTGCGTGACGCGCATAGTTGTGGGAATCGTCGGTTCCGGCAAGATCGCGAGAGATCAACACATCCCTGCGTTACGTGCCGATTTGGCATTCGAGCTTATCGCTTGTGTCAGTCTGCGCACACCCATCGAGGGAATCGCCAATTTCCCCGATCTCGAAACGATGCTCGACGCCTGCCCACAGATCGACGCCGTCGCAATCTGCACGCCGCCTCAGGCCCATTACGAAGCCGCACGGCTCGCCCTGCAGCGCGGTAAGCATGTTTTTTTGGAAAAGCCCCCCTGTGAAACGACGACACAGTTGGACACCTTGGCCCGCCAAGCGCGGCGATCGGGTTGCACGCTTTTCCAGACCTGGCATGCGCAAAACGGGGCTGCCGTCGATGCGGCACAATCTTGGCTCGAGACATGCGCGGTCCACAACGGCAGGGTCATTTGGAAAGAAGACGTCCGCCAATGGCATCCTGGACAGAATTGGATCTGGAAGGCCGGTGGGTTTGGCGTCTTCGATGCAGGCATTAACGCCTTGTCGATTCTTACAAAAATCTTGCCGGCTCCGATCTTCGTGAAAGCAGCCGACCTCTTCTTCCCGACCAATTGTGACTCACCTGTGGCCGCAAATGTGACCTTCGCAACGGACATGGGCGCAGAAATCGATGCGGCGTTCGACTTTCGACATACCGGTACGCCCACTTGGGACATCGACATCGCGACGGATCGCGGCGCGCTATGCCTGTCGGCTTACGGAAGTACGCTTTCCATCGAAGGAAGGAAGATCGCGGCCGGAACGTCGGAGGGGGAATACCAATCGCTGTACCGCCGTTTTGCCGATTTGGTCCATCGGCGCGAATCCGACGTCGACAAAAAACCCTTCCAACTCCTGGCGGATATTTTCCTGGTTGGCAAACACCTGCCCGCCGAGCCCTTTAATCAATAACGCGGACTCAGCGCAGCGGCAGATCGGCGTGGGCGATCCCATCTTCTGGACTACCGTTTGTTCCTTTTATCGATCACTCACAGCAACCGAACGAAGCGCGATATATCTTTTTTGTCAGCCAGTTACGCGGCCCAGCTAAGGATATGGTAGAGCGCATAATGGCGTCCGCGATGAGAGCCATTGTGCCCTTGGCTTGATGGTCCGATGTCCGGCCATTAGGTTCGGGGTCGTGGTCCCGAGTGCCCGGTTGCCGATTCCCCATGTCCATCAAACAGGATGCTCTCGCCGCCATCGGCAATACGCCGCTGATCCGCCTCAAACGGGCATCGGAAGCGACGGGCTGTGAAATCCTAGGCAAGGCCGAGTTCATGAACCCCGGTCAATCGGTCAAGGACCGTGCCGCGCTCTTCATCATCAAGGACGCCGTCGCGAGAGGCACCTTAAAACCGGGAGGTGTCATCGTGGAAGGAACCGCGGGAAACACCGGCATTGGTCTGGCCGTGGTGGCCAATGTAATGGGTTTTCGTACGGTGATCGTCATTCCGGAAACGCAAAGCCAGGAAAAGAAGGACGCCTTGCGGCTGTTGGGCGCCGAGCTGATCGAAGTTCCCGCAGTTCCCTATAAGGACCCCAACAACTATGTGAGGATTTCCGGACGGCTCGTCGAACAGCTTGCGCAAAGCGAAACCGGCGGCGCGCTATGGGCCAATCAATTCGACAATGTGGCCAATCGTCAGGCGCATATCGAGGGCACCGGCCCGGAGATTTGGCAACAGACGAACGGACGAATCGACGGCTTTGTCTGCTCCGTCGGCACCGGCGGCACATTGGCGGGAACGGCCATCGCGCTCAAGGAACGCAGAGCATCGATCCGTACCGCTGCCGCCGATCCCCTGGGGGCGGCGATTTATTCCTGGATCAAGACGGGCGAACTAAAATCGCATGGCTCCTCGATCACCGAAGGCATCGGACAGAACCGCGTCACTGCCAATTTGGAAGGCGCGCCCATCGACGATGCTTATGAGATTTCCGACGAAGAGATGTTGCCCCTGGTTTTCAATCTTCTCGAGCACGAAGGGCTCTGCATGGGCGGATCGACGGGCATCAATGTCGCCGGCGCGATCCGCATGGCGAAAGACATGGGCCCTGGGCACACCATCGTGACGATCCTTTGCGACTACGGCACACGCTATCAGAGCAAATTGTTCAATCCGCAATTTCTGCAATCCAAAGGACTGCCCGTCCCACGCTGGCTTGCCGAAAACCGGCCGCCACTCAACGTGCCCTATGTGAGATCGACGCCATGACGCCGCTGGTTTCCACCGACTGGCTGGCGGAAAGGATGCACGATCCGAATATCCGCATCGCCGACGCTTCCTGGTACATGCCGCAAGCGGGGCGCAATGCGAAAGCGGAATATGCCGGTGGGCATATTCCGGGCGCGGTTTTTTTCGACATCGACGACCTCTCGGACGAAACCACCTCCCTGCCCCACATGCTGGCGCCGGCTGCCAAATTCGCGGACCGCATGAGCAATCTCGGGCTGGGCGATGGCCATTCGATTGTCGTCTATGACGGCGCCGGGATTTTCTCGAGTGCGCGTGCCTGGTGGATGTTGCGCGCCATGGGACACCCTGATATTGCGGTGCTCGATGGCGGTATGTCGAAATGGCGCCGCGAAGGGCATCCGGTCGATGACCTTCCCGTGCGGCCTCAAGCGGTTAACTTCACGCCGCGACCCGATCCAACCATCATCCGCGCGTTTTCTCAGATGATGGAGAATCTGAAAACGCATGCCGCCCAAATTGTCGATGCGCGCGGGCGCCCGAGGTTTACAGCGCAGGAGCCTGAACCGCGCCCCGGACTTCGCGGCGGACATATTCCCGGAAGTTTGAACGTTCCCTATTCTCAACTTGTCGCCGGCGACGGCACATTGAAACCGCCGGTGGAGTTGCGTTCGATATTCGCCGAGGCACGCGTCGATTTGTCCGCCCCGATCGTTACCACCTGCGGTTCCGGCGTAACGGCTGCCATTGCGATGTTGGCGCTCGAATTGGCCGGCGCGAAAGATGTTGCTTTGTACGACGGCTCTTGGTCGGAATGGGGCGCGCATCCCGAAGCGCCAGTGGAGACGGACTAGGCACAATGCCCAGGGCGGACAATCTCAAAACCATCCCAATGACGGTGACGTTTCTGGAGATGCGCGCCAAGCCGGCAATATTGCCGCCGCCGCAGCCTCGGGGCAGAGTCGCGCTTCTGCGGGCCGAAAATCCACCCGTTCATTTCTACCGCTATCTCTATGACACCATCGGCGAGCCCTATTACTGGGTTGATCGGCGCAAGATGGACGATGTGTCGCTAAGTGCCATCATCTCCGATCCGCTGGTCGAACTGTATGTTCTCTACGCGGAGGGTTGCCCGGCCGGCATGGCCGAACTCGACTTCCGCGACGCCAGAATCGGACTGATCGCCTATTTCGGATTAATGCCGGAATTTATCGGCAAACGACTCGGATATTTCTTTCTTTACCATGCCGTGGCGAATGCCTGGACCAAACCGATCACGACATTGCTCGTCAACACTTGCACGCTGGACCATCCGCGCGCCTTGCCGCTCTACCAGCGCGTCGGTTTCACGCCTTATTCCCGCGAGGAGCGCAGCGTCGAGTTGCCTTGAGACCAGATTGTGCGCAACACTCCGCCTTCGAGAACAAACGGGGGTATCAGGATGGCGGGCGGAACGACAGACGGCGTAGTCAAGGAACGAACGCTTTTAGGGCATCCTATTGGATTAACGCACCTGTTCTTCACCGAGGCAGCAGAGCGTTTCTCCTATTATGGTATGCGCGCCATACTGATCTATTCTCTCGTCAACTATCTCCTCCTGAAGCCCACGGCAGACAGTGTTATTGGCTATCACACAGCCAAGTTTACCTTTGAATGGCTGGGCGCAGCATTTACGTACGTAGGTGAATATTTTTGGCATTTGGCTTCGACGGCCTGCGGGTCGCTGACAAATCCGACGACGCTCGTAATTGCACTCGCAGTTATTGTGTTGTGTTCGGTAGTGATCGGACTGTTGCTGCAACGCCGTTTGTCAATCGTATCGTTTGCGCTTGTCGGGCTGTTTGGTGGTTTGACATTACTTTTGGCGCTGCTCGGTTGGATTGGAGTCAAAGCGGCTGTTGCACCTACCCAACTCATAATTCATGACCTCGGCGTTCAACCATTTTCTTCACTGATCTACGGAAATTATACGTCGTTCGTCTACTTAACGCCGATACTCGGCGGACTAGTTGCGGACCGCTGGCTCGGTCAACGCAAGAGCGTAATTGTCGGAGCGATCATCATGGCCATCGGCGAATTCACGCTGATGTCGCCGCATCTTTTCTTCCTCGGGCTCCTATTGCTCATCATTGGCAACGGCTTCTTCAAGCCCAATATCTCTACACAGGTCGGCAATCTTTATAAGGCTGGCGACAGCCGCATCGACCGCGCATTTTCCATCTTCTATCTCGGCATTAATCTTGGTGCTTTTTTCTCACCATGGGTTTGTGGCGGATTGAGCGATAAGTACGGATATCATTGGGGCTACTTCGCCGCCGGTGTTGGCATGGTAATTGGTCTTGTTGTCTATCTGTTTGCACTGCGTACGTTGCCTCCAGATAGGGCCTCGCGCCTCAAGACACATACCGAAGAAAAGAAGCCGATGACTGCTGAGGACTGGAAGGCGACCATCGCTCTCTTTCTATTGTTTATTCCCGGAAGCTTGTTCTGGGCAGCCTATGAGCAACAAGGCAACACTATTGCTCTCTTCGCGCAGGACCTGACTGATCGCCGCCTTATTCCAGGTCTGATCGACTGGCAAATTCCCGCGGCAGGCTTTCAATCATTCAATCCATTTTTCATCCTGATCTTCACACCGGTGGTGATCTTTTTATGGTCTTGGCAAGCCAAACGAAAGACCGAGCCAAGCGTCCTAACTAAGATGGCACTTGGCAATATCATGATGGGTGCCTCGTATCTCGTGATGATTGCGGCCGTGCATTTTACTGGACCAAATGGCCAAGTGAGTTGGTTATGGTTGCTTCTCTTCTTTGCGGTTATCACGATGGGCGAACTGTACTTCTCGCCTATTGGCTTAGCGCTGACCGCGCGCGCAGCCCCACCGCAGATTGTCTCGATGATGATGGGGGTCTGGTTGATGACTAGTTTCACCGGCAACCAGCTACAAGGCATCATCGGAAGCTATTTCACGAGAATGCCAAAGGACGAGTTCTTCCTGATGTGCGCCGCTATCGGAGCTTTTGCAGGCGTAGTGTTCTGGTTGTTCAATTTCCCGCTGAAGAAGATCTTGGCGGACAGATCGCAGGTGACCGCGCCAATGGTGGATAGCTGATTTGCCTAGGGCACCCTTGTCATTGTTCTTCGCGCGTCTGATAAGGCGGAATAACGCAGTGGTGCCGAAGTGACGGACAAACGTGATAAACCCGAGACCATCGCCGTTTCCGCGGGGCGGATGAGCGAGGAGCATTTCGGCACCGTCAACACGCCGGTGTACCGCACCTCGACGATCCTGCATCCCGACACCGCGTCGCTGAAAGCTGAGAAGACGCCCTACACCTATGGCCGGCGAGGCACGCCGACCACGCGCAGCTTCGAAAACGCCATCAGCGCTTTGGAAGGCGCGGCGCGCACCGTCAGCCTGCCGTCGGGTCTCAATGCCATCGCGACAGCATTGCTCACGGTCTGCAGTTCGGGGGACCATTTGCTGGTGGCGGACACCTGTTACGGCCCCACCCGCCATTTCTGCGATACCACGCTGAAACGGTTCGGCGTCGAAACGAGCTATTACGATCCGTTGATCGGTGCGGATATTGCCAAACTGTTTCGCCCGAACACCAAAGCCGTGTTTTGCGAAAGCCCCGGTTCGCTCACCTTCGAGGTCCAGGACGTTCCGGCAATTGCCGCCGCGGCACATGCGTGCGACGCGTCCGTGCTGATGGACAACACGTGGGGCACGCCGATCTTTTTTCCGGCGTTGGCGCGCGGCGTGGATCTCTCGATCCAAGCGGCCACGAAATATATCGGCGGCCATGCCGATGTGATGATGGGCTATGTCAGCGCCAACGAAACTCACGCCATGCGGTTATCCAATATGGCGGGAAATATGGGACTATATGCCAGCGGGGACGATTGCTTCCTGGCGCTCCGGGGCGTACGCACCCTGCCTGTCCGGCTCAAGCGTCATCAGGAGACGGCACTGGTCCTGGCGCGCTGGCTGGCGGCGCGTCCCGAAGTGTCGCGCGTCTTGTATCCGGCGCTGGAAAGCGACCCCGGTCACGCCCTTTGGAAACGCGACTTTCTCGGCGCCTGCGGATTGTTCGGCGTCGTGCTGAAACCGGTCGACCAAGCGGCCGTGGCGGCCATGATCGACGGCTTGCGGCATTTCGGGATCGGCTATTCCTGGGGCGGTTATGAGAGTCTGATTATTCCGTCCGAGTTCCGGCGCACCGCCAGCAAATTCGAGGCTGAGGGCCCGGTCATCCGCATTCATGCCGGCCTCGAAGATGCCGGCGATCTCGTGGCCGACCTTGAGGAAGGCTTCGATCGGATGAACGCGTCATGACCGATCCTATCTCGCGCAAAGCGTTTTTGAGCGCCGTTAAGTTCAACGACGATGGGCTGGTTCCCGTCATCGCGCAAAGTCATTCCAGTGGAGCAGTTTTGATGCTCGCCTGGATGAACCGTCAGACGCTGGAGGAAACGCTGTCCAGCGGCCAAGTCACCTATTGGTCGCGCTCGCGCGGCGAGGTTTGGCGCAAGGGCGCCACCTCCGGTCATACCCAACACCTGGTGGAAGCTTGGATCGACTGCGACGGCGATGCGCTGCTGCTCAAAGTCGACCAGATCGGGGCCGCCTGCCACACCGGGGCGCCGGCCTGCTTTTTCCGAAAGTTAGGCTAATTTCTACCGGTCGCGAAGCGACTTATGCTCGGCATAACCCAGATGCTTCGGGTAAACGAAGAAAAATAACGTCGTTCCCGCGCCAAAGCCCGCTCCAATGACGAAAGCGAGCACGATGTTGGTCTCCGATAAGACGGCAAAAGATATCGCACCAGCGATTGTGGCGGCGATAAAAATCTTCGCGCGATGCATGTCCGGCACTCCCCAAGGATGCTAGCTGAACATAGCCCGTAAATGATCGTTCAAGAACGTACCCCGCGGATCGAGCTTCGCACGCAACGTTCGGAACGCCTCATACTGGGGATAAAGCTGCGCCAACTCGGACGCCGTTTGCGTATGGCGCTTTCCCCAATGAGGCCGCCCTTCGTTACGGCGAAAAATCGCTTCGCACGCGTCGAACAACTCGGTTGTATCGACCCGGTGGTATTGATGCACTGCAATCGTGGCACTTTCGCGGCGATAGAACGGGCTCAACCAGACATCGTCCGCCGCGACGGTGCGATATTCGATGGGAAATCCGGTATTTATGCGTTTTTTGCGAATCGTTTCGACGATTTCGCGGATCGTATCCGGGCCTTTTGCATAGGGGACCGCGTATTCCATCTCATTGAAACGCACGGTGCGCGGGCTGGGAAATATTTCGTGGCTCCAACGCACACGCTCCTGTCCCGGCATTAGGCTGGAGAACAGGCGATGCGTCGGCTTCAGCAGGAACGGCGCATATGGCAAGACTTCGTTGATCGCGGCAAAAGCATATTCGTCGGGGGTCCTACGCTCGCCGCGCGCATAAAGCGTCTTGGCACTATGGCGTATCGGTGCATCGGCATCCGTTTCGTTGAGAGACTTGCACACCGCGGTGTCGGCATAGGGAAACCAGAAAAACTCGAAATGGCGGTTTGCCGCGACAAGCCCATCCAGCTGCCGAAAGAGTTCCTCAACCGGATGCACAAAATGCTTTTCCGCCAGCTTGTAGATGGGGCGCACCTTCATATCGATTTCGGTCATCACGCCGAGCGCACCCATCGATGTGCGGCCTCCGGCATAGATGTCGGCATTCTCGGTCGGAGAACAGTGAACCAACTCGCCGCTCGCCAGCACCATGCGAAAGCCGGCGACTTCGGCGGAGAAACTACCGAGCGTTATTCCCGTGCCATGCGTGCCGGTGCCCACCACGCCGCCCAAAGTTTGCCGGTCGATATCGCCCATGTTTTTGAGGGCAAAGCCCATGGGATGCAAAAGCGATCCTATTCCCCATAACGGCGTGCCGGCTGCGATCGTCGCCACTTGGCGTTCGGGATCGCATCCGTGAAGGCCTGTGAACGCCGAAAGGTCGATCAGCGTTCCATCGGTTGCGTCAACCGGTGTGAAGGAATGTCCCGTCCCCGGAACCCGCACATGGGTTTCGGCTTTGCGTACCGTTGCGGCAAGTTCGACTTCATCGCGTGGGGCGGCGATCATGCGCGGTCTGCAGGTTACGCCGCCTGACCAGTTCGACCATCTGCCGCCGACGATCTTCATGTCTGCCGTCCTTGGGCCATGCTCTAGGGCCGCGGTTTTGAGCAGCCTTGGCCGTTCACGTCAATCTTGCATTGATCGCGGATTTGGATAAGCGGATTGGCGACCCCGGCGTGACTTCGAACACGCAACTCCTTGCTTAGAAGGCAAGTGCTCTATCCGGTTGAGCTACGGGGTCCTGCGATGGCGGATCCGGCCGCCAAAATAACATCCCGGACGCTTTCAGACTCCTGAATCTCCGGCCTCAATGCGACCAAGGTACCTTTCTGTCGTAGCGGAAATTGTCGGCATAAGCCTTGGGCTTGGGTATGGGTCTATGGGGCTCGAAAAGGTCGAACGAGATGCCATTTTTTTCGGCATAGGCAACGGCTTCTTCCTTGGTATCGAAGTCGAGCTGAATCTGCGACAGCATGTCGGCCGAGCTTGTCCACCCCATCAAAGGATCGATGCGGCGTGGCATGGCAGGCTCATATTCCAGCAGCCAAGCCTTGGTGCGGGCTTTGCCCGACTGCATCGCCGTCTTGGCCGGCCGGTAAATTCGCGCGCGCAATGCTATCTCCTTCTAGTGTCGTGGTTTCGAAGTTCGCGATATTACCGATATCAGCATCCTTCGCGAACTTCGAAACCAAAACGACACTAGCATCAATTGGTTGGCTAGTGTCCTTTCGATTCCGAAATTCGAAAGAGGCCGATATCTGATACAACGAATTTCGGAATCGGGACACTAGCCGGAACAAATGGTCGGGGCGGCGTGATTCGAACACGCGACCCTCTGCTCCCAAAGCAGATGCGCTACCAGGCTGCGCTACGCCCCGCGAGAGCCGTTCCAAGCCTCTCGAATGACCGCCAGAGAGGTACACGAAAGCCTATGGCGGCTTCAACCCGCCCTCGCCAGGTCCATCGCCGAATATAGCCGCATGGACCTTGTCGCCTGGCTGAATGCCGAGGACATAGGCGCGTCCACCGTTGATTTCCAGAACCGCGCGGACCGGCTCGCTGGAAGGTATGCGATCCTCCGAATAGGGGATGGCATTCGCAGCGATCGTCGAAACCGTACCGTCGGCCCGGATAAAAAGCAGGTCCAAAGAGAGCGGCGTGTTCTTCATCCAGAACACTTGTTGGCTTGGTTGTCCAAAATCGAACAACATGCCCGCGTCTGCGGCCAATTCAGTGCGAAACATCAGGCCTTTTTCTTGCGAGGCTCTGTCACTGGCGACTTCGACATTGAACGCCACGGGCCCCTTTTGCGTATCGATGACGACACGCGCCATCGGCAAAGTGCTATTGGGCTGCTCCGGGGAGGAGGCAGCCAAAAACGCGCAGGCGAGAACAACAGCTATGGACAACCGCATAGGCTATTCTAACGCGGTTTCCTGGGCATTTGCGACCCGCTAAGCGTCGAGGACCGTAACTTCCGCCGCCAACTCGCCCTTCGGACCGTCGCCGGCCCGAACGCGAACCCTTTGGCCCTGCCTCAATTCGCGGATGCCGCTCCGGCGGAGCGTCTCCATATGGACAAAGACGTCGGGCGTATCGGGTCCGCGCGAGACAAATCCATAGCCCTTGCCGCGATTGAACCACTTTACGATGGCATCGAATGCCGGACCCCGCGGTTCAGCCGCATAGCGAGGCGTGCGTGGCGGCGCGGGCTCACCAGCCTGCGCTGTCGAGTTGTCCAGCGAAATCAGCCTACGAGCCTGGAGCCCTTTCGGACCTTGAACCGCCTCGCATACGACACGCGCACCTTCATAGGCGGCTTTAAAGCCCGATTGGCGGACACAGGTTTGATGCAACAGTATGTCGCCCTGCTCGCCACTCGCGGGTTTGATGAACCCATATCCCTTTGCGGTGTCGAACCACTTGATTTGGCCGACAACTTCATGTGCTGCGTCTCCTAGCGAAGACGCCAATACGCTTGTATCCATCCCCTTCCCCGTACTCATGATGGTAAAAATAAGGTTAACACAGTTGCGCCTTGTAGTGAAGTCAGTTCGTCTCAGATTTGTCGTAATTACTCGACTAGTAGTTGTATTTTGCTGAGTCAAATTTCCAAATACTTTCCAATGGGTTACGGCAGTTTTCTCATCTTTTGCGTAAGAGATGCCGTAAATGATGACGGCATCTCGACAACAAAATGCCCAAATTCGACGCAAATGACATGGACCAATGGGCCGCGGATTGCCCCGAGCGAAGTTCATTCTATCTCGGTTCGTCCGCAGCCCACTTCTCGCATCTGACAGCTGCTCTATGTCGATTTGGATTGTCCCCTGGCTCGACGATTTCCGCCTCCGCTTCGGCTTTCTTTGCCGTTGAATTGCGGCCTCATTTCATCCTGCGTCAGGACTCCGTCTTGGTTCTTGTCCAAGCGCTGGAACAATCTTAATTCGGACGAAGCAAACTCAGCCAAAGTGAGTTTGCCATCTCCGTTTTGATCCAAGCGGTCGAAGGTGCGCACATTGGCGTCGCGAAAGCGCTGCTCTTCTTCTGCCATGTATTGGTCGAAGGTCATCACCTTTGCGCCATGCGTGGCGGCGGCAAAATGTGCATTGATCGCGCTATCCAACTCCGCGCGCGTAACCTTGCCGTCCCGGTTCTGGTCATTCTCGGCGCAGAACGCGCCAAGCCCAAATCCGCCGCGACCGGAGTTGCTGCGACCGGAGCTGCCGCGCCCAGAGCTGCGCCCTTTTCCGCGCGGTCTGTCTTGCCGATCGGCATTGTCGTTATCGCCGTAGTCCTGCGCTGGCCTCGAATTGTTGGACGAAGCACATGACACCGAACCGCTTCCGTCTTTGTCCATCATCATGAATCGCACGCGTTGCGGTGCCGCATAATCTTCCAGCGTAAGTTTACCGGTGCCGTGCCAATCGATGCGCTTGAACATCTCGCTGGCATGCTGACGGAACTCGGCCATATGCATCGCGATGAATTGGTCCTGCGTCATCGTCTGCGCACCATGCGTAACTGCGACAAACTGCGCATAGATCGCGCGGTTCATCGCGTCATGCGTGACCTTTCCGGTATGGTTTTTGTCGAAGCTTTCCAGCAAACGGTCGGCCAAACGGCTATGGCCCCGCATGAGACCTTGCATAGGCCCATCGGGCGGCATCGGTCCTTCCAATTGCGCAGAGGCAAGGCCAGTGCACGCGACAATCGTCATGGCTCCCAAAAACAGGCTGATCTTCACACTCGTTCTCATAGTAACTCCTCCAATCTGCCCGAATAAGTTGCGCGTCTGACCGTCGCAGAACTTTACCAGAACAAAAAAGAGTTTTCGCAAAGTTTCCCAGGGCTATTCCGCCCGACACACTTTGCAGCAAAAGAGGGTTTGCGAGGCAATTGCGCCCGCCGCAGACTGGGGCATGCTAGAATTCCCCGCGATGACCAAAGACGAATCAAAGCCCCACATCCTGCTGGTGGAGGATGCGCGCGACATTCGCGAGCCGCTTGCCCGATATTTCCGCGAGCATGGCTACAGGGCAACCACGGCGGCCGATGCAGGCAACGCGCGCAAGGTGATGAAAGCCTCCGCCATCGATCTGATTGTGCTCGATATCATGATGCCCGGCGAAGACGGGCTAAGTCTCTGCCGCTCGATCCGCGAAACATCGCAGACCCCGGTGATCCTGTTGACGGCGCGCGGCGAGGAAGTCGATCGCATCATCGGCCTCGAAATGGGTGCCGACGATTACATTCCAAAACCTTTCAGTCCGCGCGAACTGATTGCGCGGGTGGCCGCCGTCCTGCGGCGCACCCAAGCGCTGCCGCCGCGCCAAAAGCCGCCCTCCGTCGCGCATATCCGCTTTGGCGATTGGACACTGGATACCGGCCAGCGCGAATTGATCGGCCAGGATGGCGTTGCGATGCCGCTGTCGAGCGGGGAATTCCGCCTCCTGACCGCGCTGCTCGAACGGCCGAAGATCGCACTGACGCGCAACCAGCTTCTCGATCTCACAAAAGGACGCGATGCCGATTTGTTCGACCGCTCGATCGATAACCATGTCAGCCGGCTGCGCAAAAAGATCGAACCGGATCCGAAGAATCCGCGCTATATAAAAACCGTTTGGGGCGGAGGTTACATTTTCGCCGTGGATCCGGTGACGGAATGAAGATAAAGGCGTGGCCACGCACGCTGGGTATGCAGCTCATCATCGTCACGGCCGTGGCGGTGTTTTTGTCGAATGTGGCCGTGGCCGTCTGGTTTGAATTGGGCAGCGAGCGGTTCAACGAAACCGCCCTAACCGAACGCATTCTCGACCGCGCCGCTTCCATTGCAACCTTGATGAGTTCGATTCCTCCCAAAGCGCGCGAAGCTGCGGGACGCGCCCTTACCAGCAATTCTTGGCACTTCGAAATCCGGACCGGCAAAGAAGCTTTGGCGCCCATGACGCCCGAAGAAATTAAACTTGCCGGGCGCTTGAGGGAAATGCTTCCGCCAAAGATCGGGAAACTGCCAGTCTCTGTGCACTTTCGCGATGTCCTCCCGAGCGACCAAGTGGAGCATAGGCATCACGGGCCGGAACATGGCGGCGTTGTCGAAATGACCATGCCCGTCGTGCGGAACACACAGCTTGTTGCGACTTTCTTCCGGCCGCCGCCGCCGCCATGGCCCGCTGAGATTGTGATTGCTGCGTTCGTGGCCATCGTCGTGGCATCGGCCGCTGCGGCTTATATTGCGCGGCGTGTGGCCCGCCCTCTCTCGAAATTGGCGGAGGCCGCCCAGGTCGCGGCACGGGGCGGTGCGGCGCCTCACGTGCCCGAAGTCGGCCCCGATGATGTCCGCAATGCGGCTCAAGCCTTTAATGCGATGAACGATCAGGTCACGCGAACGCTGGAAAGCCAGCGTCAGCTGCTGTCGGCGGTAGGCCATGACCTGCGCACGCCAATCACGGCCATGCGGATCAATCTCGAATTCGTCGAAGATACCGAACTGCGTGAAGGCCTACAGAAGAATCTCGACGAATTGCAGGCGCTGACGGAAGCCGTGCTTTCGGCAGCACGCGGCACGGGCGGCGAAATGAAACGCCAGATCGATCTGGCGGCGCTTGTCGACAGCGTCTGCGCCGATCTCGACGATCTGGGCGAGGCGGTAGACTGGAAGGGCCATGATCCCGCGCCGATCTGTTGCCGTTCCAACGAAGTGCTCCGCGCGGTCCGCAATCTGGTGGAAAACGCCGTCACTTATGGCAACAAGGCGACGGTCGCGCTGGACGACTATCAGGACGCTTATGAGGTCGTGGTGGACGACGAAGGCCCAGGCATTCCGGAGGCGGATCGCGGCCGGGTCTTTGAACCGTTCGTGCGCCTCGAGGGATCGCGCAATGCGGATACCGGCGGATCAGGCCTTGGATTGACGTTGGTGAAGGGAATCGCGGAGGGCCATGGAGGTAGCATCACTCTGGAGGACCGGCCCGAAGGCGGCTTGCGTGCGCGACTTCGTCTGCCGCGCGCCAGAGCAAAAGAGTGATCCCGGGCAAAGATGTGTTGCCAGTGAAAACACAGTGTCAGAACGACGCCACAAAGAGTCCAATATTGTCAGAATTTCAAGTAGTTCGCCGGTACCGCTGATCTATGATCTAAAGAGCCGATGAGCGATCTGTTGTATGCCAAAGACGTCCTGAGGCTAGCCGCCGATGCCACCGGGGCCGGGCGCCTGCCCCATCCGGACGGCTCGTACCTGGAGCACAATCCGACTTGCGGAGATCGGACAATTGTCGATCTGCAGATTGCGAACGGTCGCATCACGGCCATGGCACACGACACCAAGGCCTGCGTGCTGGCTCAGGCCTCAGCCTCCATTCTTGGCAGCCACCTGCACGGATCGACGCTCGCCGACCTGTTGGGTCTTCGTGCACAAATCGTGGATATGCTGAAAGGAGGGGCATCGCCCAACGAGCCGTTCGATGGATACGGCGCGCTGACCGAAGTGGCTGGATTTCCCAGCCGCCATCGCTGCGTGCTGCTGCCTCTCGATGCCGCGATCAAGGCGTTCGAAACTTCACAGGCGTCCGAGCCACGCTGACAGCGGACCTAGAGCAAGTTCTCCGTTCGCGTCGACAACGTCTCCACACGTTATGTCGAGCGTTGTAGCTGGAGAAATCCGTGCATCTTGGAACATCACCTGTTCGCGGCTCATATTGAATACGCAGACAACGCGCTCGTTTTCATAGTTGCGCATGAAAGCCAGGATTGGCGCCGCAACATCAAGAAATTCGATCTCGCCAAGGCGCAATGCCTTGTTTTCTTTGCGCGCCTTCAAGGCGGACCGCGCGAAGTTGAGTGCCGATTGGCTGTCGCCTTCCTGTTCCGAGACCGCAAGGTTGCGATGTGCCGGACCAAGCGGCAGCCACGGCGTCCCCGACGAAAATCCCAGATTGGGCGCTTCTGCATCCCACGGCATCGGTGTGCGGCAGCCGTCGCGACCTTTGAAGAGCGGATAATAGAGATCGCCGACGGGATCCCTAAGCTGGTCGCGCCGCAGATCGACCTCCGGTAGGCCAAGCTCTTCGCCTTGATACATCAACACAGTACCTTTGATCGAAAGCAGCAAGGCCATCAGCAATTTCGCCAATGCCGTATCGCCTTCGCTCCCGCCTCCGAACCGCGTCACCGTGCGAATGATATCGTGGTTGCTGAAGGATACGCAGGGCCAGTGGCGCGGATGGTTGTCGAACAACGCGCAATTGTCTTTGACAAAATCGGGCGAGAGCTTTTCGGCGCGCAACATGAAAAATGTATAGCCGGCATGCAGCCCTTCATCCGGCGCGGCATAGGCGCCCGAGCGTTCGTAACCTTCCGAGAATTCTCCAAACACGAAGCGGTCCGCGTAGCGCTCGACCGTGTGGCGGATTTCCGCCAGACAGGCGACATTTTCCGGCAGATTGCAGTCGTGGCGATGGCCTTGCAGATTGGCGGCATGCGACCAGATTTCCGGCGTCCGATTTTCCATCGGAACCGGCGGGTTGTCGGCGAGCGTATCGTCGTGAAGATAAGCATTCGCCACGTCGAGCCTATAGCCGTCCGCGCCGCGCTTCAGCCAGAAGTCCAAAACGTCCAGCGCGGCCTCCTTCGCGTCCGCATTGCGCCAATTCAACTTGGGTTGCTGGCGCAGGAATTTGTGGTGGTAGTGCTGGCGCCGCGCGGCCTGATAGGACCAAGCCGGTCCGCCGAAGGCCGAAAGCCAATTGTTGGGCGCCGTTCCATCGGGCTTGGGGTCTGCCCAGACATACCAGTCGGATTTGGCGCCTTTGCCGCGGCTATCCGCAAACCAGACATGTTCATCCGAGGTATGGCAAAGAACTTCGTCGATGATGATTTTCAGTCCATGCGCATGAGCCGTCGCCAGCAGTGCGTCGAAATCGGCCAACGTGCCGTAATCTGGATGAACATCTTCGTAGTCCGAAACGTCGTAGCCCCAGTCGCGATTGGGCGAGGGATGGATCGGCGACAGCCAAATCGCATCCACGCCGAGACTGGCAATGTAGCCAAGCTTGGAGATCAGGCCGGCGAAATCGCCCTGCCCGTCGCCATTGCCGTCGCAAAAGCTGCGGATATAGACCTGATAAACGACGGCCCCGCGCCACCAGGGTATCGTCACGTCATACCTCGTTTAAATGTGCGATGACCTTCGAGACGAGGCCATATGTAACGGCGTCTTCCGCGCCGATCCAGAAATTGCGCTCCGTATCGGCGAGAATCTTTTCATAGGTCTGGCCGGTTTCGCGCGCGATAATGCGGTTCAACCGTTCGCGCATCTTGATGATTTCCTCGGCTTCGATGGAGATGTCCGAGGCTTGGCCGCGCACTCCGCCCAAAGGCTGATGCAGCAGGAAGCGGGTGTTCGGCAGGCAATAGCGGTTTTCCTTCGCGGCCCCCAGATAGATATGCGCCCCCGCACTCGCCACCCAGCCGGTGCCGATCATCTTCACGCGTGGGCCGACGAATTTGATCATATCGTGGATCGTGTCGCCGGATTCCACATGCCCGCCCGGCGAATTGACGATAACCCGGATATCGCCGTCGCCTTCCGCCGCATAGGCGAGCAATTGTCCGCTGACCCGCTCGGCCATCTTCATATCGACATCGCCGAAAATCAGAACGGTGCGCGACTTGAACAGCGCCTTCTGCACCGGTGAGGATTGCTGTTCGGGCAGTTCGATTTTCTGCTTGTCGTCGTCGTCTTCATCGTCGAGGCGGGTCATGCGTGCTCCTGTCGAAGGGCGAATCTGGGGAGAATCCAAGGGCATATTAGCCAAGCCGAGCTTGGCGTCCATGTGCTTAAAGCACGTTAACGGGAAGGTCCAAATAGGCCGCTTCGAGCAGCCAAAACTCACCTATTGACCCATCATATAGGCGGTCAGCAGAGAGACACCAGTTCCGCCGCTCATGAATCTTCAGGAACCGCGACCGCGGGAGAAGATGGCTTGCCAAGTCGTAGCCGCGCCAGACCAAGGTCCAGCCCGTCTTCGCGCTGACGCGCTTCGACGCGGCTGTCTCCGCCGCTGCGCGGCTTAGACTGCGCTATGTTGGCGCAAAGGGACAAACCCCGCCGCTTCTCTCATTTTGGCCCTTCTCGGGCCCCTCAGACGTTGTGGGAATGGCATGGCGCAATCTCCATATGAGAAGACGGCTGTGTAACATGTTGAAAAATCATGATTTAGCACAATCTGTCACGGGAACATCGCCGCAACATGCAGGTGACTCCTGCAAAAGAGCGTGGTTTAACCGCGCCAGGGCATTTAAGGGGCGCGATTGTGACCAACAAAGATGCAGTGAAAGTCGATCAGTTTGCGCATATTCCAGAAACATATGCGGATCACGATTTGCCGGTAATATCAGCCGATCTTATTCTGTCGTTGTTCAATGTCGGAGGACTAGTAAAAGTCTCATTCGGACGACTAGAGCCCGAAATATTTGGGCGCCCAATGGATCCACTAAAACCAAAAGTGACTCCAGTCCTTCAGCTCGTACTGCCCCTGCAATGTTTTGCCGCCACAGCAATTTTTTTCCAAGATCAACTGAAAGAATTCATTGCGGCGGGTTTTTTACCGGCCGACATAGAACAAACTCTCAGAAAGCCTCCACCAAAGCGCACGGAAGAGTGATATGGCGCCGCTCGATCTGCCGCCGATACCTGCTGGCGCCAGCTTCAATCCATTTGGCGCGTTATCTAGTGCCCAAATTCAACCCCTCGCCAGCCAAGGCGCTGCCCCAACCACGTATTCTGGTTCTGGGTTTTCCCAACCCCTTGATATCACTGGGACAAGCTTCAACATTTCTTATCCACTATTGCCGCAAGGTGGAAAAATGAGCGATGGCCCAACCCGCGATGAGTTCGACGCGAAGCTCGGTCGCGTAGCCGCCGAGACAGATACGAAGATTGTGCGTCTGGAAGGTAAGCTGGATACGATGGCGGCAACGCTATCTGTAAAACTGGACTCTCTATCAAACGAAATTGGCCGTTCCCGTGATGAGACCAGGGATTTGCGCTTGATAGTCATAGCCACGGTCATTGGTTCGGCGTTAACAGTGGCCGTCCTTGTTGTTGCGTTATGGACATATGGAGATGCATTATTTGGGCGCGGAATGAACGTTCACGACGTTGTTCAATCGGTCGTCAGGGAGGAGCAACTGCAGAAAGCGCCAGTGACTGCACCACCACCAGCCGCAAATCCAACGCAGCCTAAGACGCACTAAATATCTTCCAGGTGCACTCCTTCCAGTTCCAAGGCTGCTAGGCAGGCCAGAAAGAACGAGGCTGCAAATGCCCCCCGTTTTAGCTTCATAGTCAGAGACGCCTCTGTTTCCTTAAAGCCGTGCTTTTTCAGCCGTTTTATCATGTCCGCATAGGTGACCCCGGCTTTTTTCATTTCGGCTTTGAGATGGGCTGCAGCTCTTGCCCCCCATTCTTCCTCTGTTTTGGCGTATGCCATGGTTCATATTCCTAACAATTCTGTGACCTATTATATTCGTTAGATTGCTGTTGACAAGCCGCCCCAAATCTCCCATATTCGTTAGGTAACGAAAACGGTAGATTTCGGTGGCTATCCACTTCCTCCAATCAAAGGCGGCACGGACCCTGAGCCTCGCTCAGGTCTTCCGCATGACGGAAGGGGAAGCAGAAACAGCGTTCCGCAAAATCCGCTGGCAGGACACGGACGGCGCGGCTATGTGCCCGGATTGTGGTGGAGCAGAGCCTTACGAATATCGCCGCCCCACGGGCCTTCTACGTTTTCGCTGCAAGGCTTGCGGCAAGAACTTCTCTATCACGTCGGGCACGTTATTTGCCTCTCACAAAGCCCCACTGCGCGCCTACTTGGCCGCTATCGCGGTGTTCATGAACGAAGTCAAAGGCAAAAACGCCTTGGCTCTTTCCCGCGATCTCGGCATGTCGCACAAGGCTTGCTGGGTGTTGCTTCACAAGGTCCGCGAAGCGATGGCAGAAGAATTTCGTGGCCGGAAGATCGGCGGGGAAGGCAAGATTGCGGAAACGGACGGTGCATACTTCGGCGGATACATCCGCCCCGCAAACTTCAAAGAAAATCGCCGTGACCGCCGCTTGTGGCAGAACCAGAACGGCAAGCGCCAATCGGTTGTCATCGTTCGCGAACGTAACGGCCAATCGCTTCCTGCCGTATTCCGTTCCGAGAATGCGGCCCTGTCTTGGATCAAATCCAAGATCAATCGCGGTACGGTCGTGAATGCCGATGAAGCCTCTGGCTGGAATGATCTTGCGTCAAAGTACGAAATGAAGCGGATTAATCACCAAGAAGCCTACAGCGACGGCGAGGCCTGCACGAATTGGGCTGAGTTTTATTTTTCACGGTTGCGCCGCGGCGAGATGGGTCACTTCCATCACGTGAGCGGGCCATATTTGCTCCGCTATGCCCAGGAAAGCGCATGGCGGGAAGATGCCCGCCGCGTCGATAACGGCGCCCAAGTCCGCCGCGTGACGGAACTGGCCTTGAAGCGCGGGCCGTCGGTGGATTTTGGCGGCTACTATCAGCGGCACGTGGTTAAGGCGTCGCAGACTGCCCTTAGGGGCGGATAGATAGATAGGCCTAGAAAAGCCTTGATTCTATTGACACTGAGAGGCTTACCAGGAACAGAATGCCTTAACCCTCGTTTAATAGTTGCATGAAACGCTGTGGTTGTGGTGTAGGATAGCCGCGAGATGCCTACAAACGCCCGCCTACCATCATTCCGATATGCCAAGGTGCTCGTTCGATTCGAGCGGCGCCCCGATGGCGGCTTGCGTGCGTCTAGCGAAGATGTGCCCGGCTTTGTTCTGTCGCACGCCAATGCAGACTCTGTCTTATCGGACGTGAAACCGGCGCTTGAGGGCATTCTTTCACATTTGCTCAAAGCCCGCGTTGAAGTGGAGCCGCTCGGCCATCTGCGCACCGAACTTTGTGAAGCGGGCGTGATGGACGATATGCCGCCGCTCGCAAGCCTTTCCTCCGTCACGCGCGAATACGTGACGCACATTTCGAATTAATTCCGACCGATGGCCCCCGTCCGCCTCATGTCACGCGAGACATGGGAAGCGGAATTGCGCTCGTATCACTGCAAGCCGCTTGAAGGGTTAGGCCCGCTAAATACAGCGGAATGGTGGCAATATCCGTGGGGGCAGCCTTTCACGGTTCCGTGCGACGAAGACGGCGTTTGCGATCAATGGGCGTTTCTCAAGCTCATAACGGATATGGCAAAATGCGCCCCAACTGACTGGGTATTTCCTAAGAAACCTAAGCCCCCAGACGATCCTCAGATTAACTGACCTGCTCGCTGTCGTTTGGCTTGATAGCCTGCCAGCGCACACCGGCGCCATGGCCGATCTTCTCGATCATTCCCGCCTTCCGCATGTCATGCAGCGTGACCAAAACCCGCTTGTTGAAATCGGTTCTGATCTTGCGGTCTTTGTCGGGGTCTAGGCCCTTGTCCCGCATTGCCTGGACGGCTACCGCGTCCGACCTGATAAGCCCGACCTCGCGCAACATGTCCCGGCAGCGCTGGCTTAGTTCGTTCCGGCCGAAATAGGTCGAGCGCACCGGCATACGGCCCTTGTTCGGGATTTCCGCTGGCTCAAGCCCGTATAACCGCAGAACCGCGTCAATGTGCTCCAAGTTCTCTTGGAGGCCCTTAATCTCGCGCCGCAGATCGACGATGCGACCGGCTACCGCCGACCGCTTCTCGCGTAAGCCAGAAATGACGAATGTCTCGCCCATGCCCGGAATTTAGGGGCTGCTGGCGCTATTTTCTTTTCCCTTTGCGCCAACATACCGTTAGACTGGTGGGCCCTACGGGAGTCGAACCCGTCTTGCAAGATTGAAAATCTTGAGTCCTAACCGATAGACGAAGGGCCCCCGCAAGGTGCCTGCGCACCCCCCGGGAGGACGCGGCTATAAGGCCCGAAAGCGGCCTTGGCAAGCGCTCAAATACCGGCCCGAGCGGCGTCCTCCAGGTGGAGTTGAACCCGCACACGGCCGTTCCATTCTTCGGCGCGCAAGCGGCCTGCGGCGTGGATCCGCGCGCCCCTCGCGCCCAGCAATCCGCGCCCCAAATCCGTGTCCGCGCTGCGGAATGCGATGGCATCCAAACGCGCCCCGTCGCCGCCGGCCAAGCGCAGCCGCACATGGTCTTTACCGACCACATCCGCGAAAACAACCTGTACATCCGGAACGGCCAGGATGGGCTCGGGATTGCCTGCACCAAAGGGTCCGGCGCGGGCGATATCGTGCACCAAAGCGGCGGTTGCCCCCGCGGGCGAGATGAGCCCTTCCAGCATCAGCGCTGAGACGCCCGAGCTGCTGTCCGCCCGGGAAAAACGGTCCGCTAGAAAGGCGTGAAACGGGTCGGACTGATCCGGACGCAACGAGAACCCAGCCGCCATGGCGTGTCCGCCGCCGGCATCGAGCACACCGGCCAAATGCGCTTCGCGGACGACGCTGCCGATATCGATGCCGGGAACGGATCGCGCCGAACCGCGCCCCAGTCCGCCCTCGAAGCCGGCGACAAAAGCAGGTTTGCTAAACCGTTCCTTCAACCGCCCGGCAACAATACCGACAACGCCGGGATGCCACCCTTCGCCGGACACGAAGATGAACGGCAGATTGTCATGCGACGCCGCCGTCGCGATGGCTTCGTCGAGAATAAGCTTTTCAATCGCCTGGCGTTCGCGGTTATGGCTATCGAGAGCCGCCGCAAATTCCTCGGCAGCCAAGGTGTCCGTGGTCGTCAGAAGATCGACACCGAGACTGCACCGCCCGACGCGCCCGCCGGCATTGATCCGCGGCCCGAAAACAAATCCCAGATGATAAGGCGTAAAGGGCGGCACTGTTGCGGCCACGCGTGCCAAGGCGGCGAAACCTGCCCTTTCCAGCTTCGACAATTTGGATAGACCAAGCTGCACGAAAGCACGGTTGACCCCAACAAGCGGCACGACATCGCAGACGGTCGCCAGCCCCACGAGATCGAGATATTTACGCAGATCCGGTTCGGGTTTAGTCGCAAACGCACCGGCGTTGCGCAAGGCGCGGTTCAAAGCGACCAAAAACAAAAATACGACACCGGCCGCGCAGACATGCCCCTGCCCCGATGAATCGCCCGGTTGATTGGGATTGACATGCGCGAAGGCGGGCGGCTCACGTTCGACCGCGTGATGATCGAGCACGATAACGTCCAGCCCGGCATCGCGGGCGGCCGCGAGGGCATCGATCGCGGCAGCGCCGCAATCGACCGTAACCACAAGACTCGCGCCCTCTTCCTTTAGCTGGTGCATCGCAAGTGCCGACGGACCATAGCCCTCCGTCATCCGATCGGGAATGTAGATTCGTGGAGGCGTTCCGACCGCGGACAGATAATCGTGCAGCAACGCCGCCGAGCACGACCCGTCCACATCATAATCGCCGAACACGGCGATGTGCTCGCCACGCTCCAAAGCCACCTGCATGCGCGCAACGGCCTTATCCATGTCCTTAACCGTCAGAGGCTCGGGCAACAAGGTTTTCAAAGTCGGATTGAGATAATCGGCTACGGCATCACTCGCGACACCGCGTGCCAACAGCAACCGCGCCAACGCGAATGGTATGCCGTTCTTCAGGCCAAGCGCGCGCGCCGCATTTTCGTCGCTGTCGGTGAAACGCCATGCTCGGCCCGAAAAAGAGCGCGCAACGCTGAGCGCGTCACTCGGTTGCACAATGGTCTGCGCTTTAGCGGTCATACCTGTTTCGGCGGTGACGTGCCTTGATCCAGCGCACGGTTCCCGAGCTCGATCGCATCATCACGCTGTGCGTAAAGATCCATTCGTTTGTGCGGTGCACGCCCTGCAACATCGATCCATTCGTCACGCCGGATGCGGCAAAGATCACATCACCGGATGCCAAGTCCTTCAACGTATATCTGCGCTCGAAATCCGTAATCCCCAACTTGACTGCGCGCCTTTTTTCCTCGTCCGACCGGAAGTACAACCGCGCTTGGAATTGCCCGCCGACGCAGCGCAAAGCCGCCGCCGCCAGCACGCCCTCCGGGGCGCCGCCGCGGCCGATATAGATATCGATGCCGGTTGCCGGGTCTGTTGTCGCGATCACGCCAGCGACATCGCCATCGGTGATCAACCGGACGGAAGCACCGACGCCGCGTACCGCTTCGATGATGGCTTCATGGCGCGGACGATCGAGAATGCAGGCGGTAATTTCGCGCGGATGCACGCCTTTGGCCTTCGCCAGCATGCGCACGTTCTCTTCCGGCGTGGCGTCGATATTGATCGTGCCTTCGGGAAATCCACCGCCGATCGCCACCTTGTCCATATAGGTGTCCGGCGCATTCAACAAAGTGCCGGGCTCCGCGAGCGCCATCACCGCCAGCGCGTTCGGCAGCGCCTTGGCGGTTAGCGTCGTGCCTTCCAGCGGATCGAGCGCGATATCGACAGCAACGCCGCCGGTGCCGACCTTCTCGCCGATATACAGCATCGGCGCTTCGTCGCGCTCGCCTTCACCGATCACCACCGTTCCGTCGATGGGCAAGAAGTTGAACGTCTTGCGCATCGATTCCACCGCCGCATGGTCGGCTGCATGTTCGTCGCCCCGGCCGATGAACTCGGCCGCTGCGATGGCAGCCGCTTCCGTAACGCGCACCGCTTCCAGCGCGAATGCGCGGTCTAAGGGACTGCCTGCCATGAATGCTCCTGATCTGTCGAAGCGGCGTTTAGCCGGCTTCCATGGGGATCATGCAGGGTGGTGCAATCACCTTGTCGGACAAGGCGATCGTTTTTAGCGCGCTATCCACCGCAGCATGTGTTGTTTCGTGCGTGATCATAACAATCGATACGGCTTCTCCGGGAGCGCGTCCGCGTTGGAGCATGCTCTCGATCGAGACTTGCCATTTGGCCAAATGGCCGGCGATTTCCGCCAGCACACCCGGCACATCCAGCACTTGGAAGCGTAGATAAAAAGCGGAGGACGCGCTACCGGCAGGCGCAGGTGTTAGCGCTATCAACGATTGCGCGGGAATTCCGAAGGCCGGCCCCATGTTACCGCGCGCAATATCGACCAAATCGGCAATGACAGCGTTGGCAGTCGGGGCCGCACCCGCGCCGCGGCCCTCGAAAAAGAATGGACCCGCCAAACCTGTGTCCGCTGTCACCCCGTTGAATACGCCGTCGACATCGCCGAGCGGCGTGCCGGCGCGCACCATGGCAGGCTGGACGCGCTGATCGATTCCTTGCGGCGTCTTCTTGGCGATGCCGAGAAGTTTGATGCGAAATCCGAACTCGCGCGCAAACGCGATATCGTCGGGCGTGATATGGACAATGCCCTGAACCGGCATGGAGTCGAGATCGGGCGCCACGCCGAAGGCCAGTCCCGCCAGCAGCGCAAGCTTGTGGGCCGTATCCCCTCCCCCGACGTCCAATGTGGGATCCGCCTCGGCATAGCCCAGCGCCTGCGCATCCTTGAGAACGTCGTCGAAAGGTCGTCCCGTAGATTCCATTTGCGTCAGGATGTAGTTGCAAGTGCCGTTGAGAATGCCCCGCACGGCGATTACGCCGTAGACCATCAGGCTTTCGCGCAGCGATTTGACGATCGGGATACCGCCGGCGACGGCCGCCTCGAATTTGAGGGCGAGGTTCTTCTCTTCCGCGAGCGCGGCAAGGCGTGCGCCGTGACGGGCCATCATCGCCTTGTTGGCCGTTACAACATGCTTCCCCGCCTTGAGGGCTTCCTCAACCAGCGTCAGCGCGGGCCCATTCTCGCCGCCGATCAATTCGACCACGACGTCGGTGTCGGATTGTGCGACGGCATGTATGTCGCTCAGCCAAGTCTTGATATCGAAGCTGAGCTTCTTGGTTTCGTCGCGCTCGCACGCCGCAGCGATGTCCAGCCGGCGGCCCGCTCGATTGCTCAGCGCCTTGCCATGCGCCTGCAGCGCAGTGACCACGCCGCCGCCAACCGTGCCCAACCCTGCAATCGCGATTTTGAGCGGATTGTTCATTTCGCCAATTCCAGGGTAGCCGGCTCGTTGATCCGCGTTAAAAGGAATTTTTTGACGTTGCGCGCAGCCTGGCGGATCCGGTGTTCGTTCTCGACCAACGCGACACGAACATAGCCTTCGCCATACTCGCCAAAGCCGATGCCCGGCGAAACGGCGACTTTGGCGTGGATCAGAAGCTGCTTGGCAAACTCCATCGAACCGCGCTCCCGATACTGTTCGGGCACCGGCGCCCAAGCGAACATCGAAGCCGGCGGCGAAGGTATGTTCCACCCGGCGCGGGCAAAGCTGTCCACCAGCACATCGCGGCGCGATTTGTAGATCGCACGAATTTCTTCGATACAATCTTGCGGACCGTTTAAGGCCGTCGCGGCAGCCACCTGGATCGGCGTGTAGGCGCCGTAATCGAGATAGGATTTGATCCGCGCCAACGCACCGATCAGATGCTCATTCCCGGCCGCAAATCCCATGCGCCAACCCGGCATCGCATAGGTCTTCGACAAGGACTGAAATTCGATCGCAATGTCCTTTGCGCCGTCGACCTGAAGAATCGAAGGCGGGGGCTCGTCGCCGAAATAAATGTCGGCATAAGCCAGATCGGACAGCACCCAAATCTCATGCTTCTTGGCGAATGCGATGACCTCTTTGTAGAAATCGAGGTCGGCGATCTGTGCGGTGGGATTGGACGGATAATTGACCACCAGAGCCACCGGCGACGGGATCGAGTGACGCGTCGCATGCCCGATGGCGCTCAAATAGGCCTCGGGTGAGGTCGCATTCACATGCCGGATAGCCGCGCCCGCCAAAATAAATCCGAAAGCATGGATGGGATATGCCGGATTAGGGACCAGCACCACATCGCCCGGTGCGGTAATCGCCGCCGCCAGATTGGCAAAACCTTCTTTGGAGCCTAAAGCCGCAATCACCTCGGTGTCGGGGTTTAGCGTCACGCCGAAGCGCCGCGCGTAATAGGCCGCCATCGCTTTGCGCAAACCTTTGATGCCCCGCGAAGCCGAATAGCGGTTCGATTTCGGATCGCGCGCGGTTTCGCACAATTTGTCGACGATATGCTTGGGGGTGGGCATGTCCGGGTTGCCCATGCCGAAATCGATGATGTCGTCGCCCGCCGCTCGCGCCTGCGCCTTGAGGCGGTTCACTTCCTCGAAAATGTATGGCGGCAGCCGCTTGATGCGGTGGAAATCGGTTTGCATGGCCGGGGACTTTCAGCGTGTTCGGGACAAATTCACCTTTTCTGGCGGCGCAGCATCGGGGCAATTTGCCCGCCGCGTCAACGGCTTTCCGACCGTTCTTGCCACGTCTGGAGGCCTAAGCCGCAAACCGCGTCAGCGTGACGCTCGCATCAGCCCTGAAGGAATATCTCGGCCCGGCGGTTGCCGTCTTCACCCTTCGGCATCAATTCGTAATAGACGGGCTGGCTGTCCCCGACCGCTTCCACCAACACTTTGTCGGCGGGGACGCCTTGGCGAATGAGCTCCTGGGCGACGGCGTTGGCACGCTGCTGAGACTTCTCGAAGATAATCTGCAGATGCTGTTCGACGGACATGTTTGGCGTGCGGCTGGAGGAATGGCCGACGACGCGAATGTAGCCCTGTCCGCCATGCTCCTTGTATTGCTGCAAGGCTGCCTGAACCTGCGCACGGCCTTCGGCGCTCAAAAATGTCGTATCGCCGGGGAAGAAGACGACCGCCGTCGCCGGGAGACCTTGCGCGCTGGCATAAACGCTGGGCGACGCGGTGGACGTTGGCGACTGCTGGAGCGCATCCAGATTGGCCACAACCGCGCCGGTCATCGTTTCCGGACCGCCCTCGCCCCTGTCGGACACACGCGGTTTGCGCAATTTGGATGGGCTTGTTGATGCGACGCGCGTTGGGGCGGCGGAGCCGATCCCGGCGTTCGAGGCCGTCTCCTGATAATGGGCGATGATCGGCATCGGTACGAATTGGGACAGCGATGAGTCCAACGGGGGCGCGTTCGAGGGCTTAAATCCAAGCGCTGCATCGGAGGGCGTAACATTTGACATCCGCTGCGGAACGGCAGGACGGGGCGGAACGGCAGGTTGCGCCCCGGTCGGCGTAGCAGTCGGTGTGGCCCCCGGCTCAGGTGCCGCGACAGGAACGGCCGCCTCGCGCGCAGGTGTCACGGGCGCCAAAGTCGCTACTTGCGTGGTCGGCGCCCTCGAGCCCGCCGCTGGAGCGGGCAAAGCGCCTGGAATGGAAGCGCCGGTGGGTTCGGTCGCAACGGACGTATCTGCTTGTGCCACGCGGGTCGGCGTGGGTGCCGGTGCTGGCCTTCCCGTATTGCTGCTCTTGGTCGACGCAGAATCCATGCTGGGCATGGCTGCCATAGCACCGGCAGGTTCATTGGGCGGCGGCGCCGCCGCGGCTTCCGTCCCGCCACGCAGGGCATCCGCGCTGTATTGGGCATGGCTGCGGTCGGCGGCCAACAATTCCGTCGTTTGTTGCTGCTCGTCCGACGTTGTCTGCGGATTCGGCTTGTCCGGAAGCGCTGCGATATCAGGTGCCTGCCCATTATCGCTCGTAGGTGCGGCAGCAGGCGAATCGTCGCCAAACCACGTTGTCGGATCGACCCAATCGGGCACGGACGGCATGTCAGGCAAGCTGGAACAGGCGCTTGCGCTCAACACCACCGCTGATAGGGCGGTAATTCGCAAGAATACCTTCTTCATGGCGTGCATGCCCCGGATCATGGAAAGTTCCTCCGTCGCGCCTGCGAAGCGCTGGCCCGATTAACTCATATACAGGTGCATTTGGCGCGGGCCAAGCATTTCACGAAGCGCAACCACATGAAATCTTGTGACAAACTTGCGCAATCTCACGTTACACAACTACATTGCCGCAGCGCACACCCGCGCGGCCAAGAACCATTGAGGCAGTGAGCCGACCCGATGCATAAGACGGCACCGAAATCGAGCAAAACCGCCTCTTTTGAAACTACACCTCCGCGCAAGGAGCAGGAAGTCCCCGGCAACCCCTATGCGATCGGAGACGGCGTAGAGTTCCTCCGCAATATGACGCGAGTTGGCTTGCAGTCCCAGAAGCTGTTGGGGGACTTCGTCAAGCGCCAGACCGAAGCAGGCAGTCGTCCCCGCGATCCGCTGAACCTGACCCATACATTCATGGCGTTGTTGAGCAGTATGGCCGCCCATCCCTCTGCCATGGTCGAGGCGCAGTTCCAGCTTTGGCGCGGCTATATGGGCCTCTGGGAGACGATCGCGCAGCGCATGCTAGGCGGATCGCCCGCTGCGGTCGTTGCACCAAACCCCGGCGACAAACGATTCCGCGACAAGGATTGGCAGGAAAACCAGATCTTCGACTTCATCAAGCAGTCCTATCTGCTGACGGCGAATTGGATGCAGAACACCGTCGCCCAGGTCGAAGGGCTCGATCCGGCAACGCAAAAGCGCGCGGAATTCTACATCAAGCAGCTTGCCGATGCGATCGCGCCAACCAATTTCGTGCTGACCAACCCGGAAGTTCTGCGCACAACGCTGCAATCGAACGGCGAAAACTTGGTGCGCGGTCTCGACAATCTGCTCGCCGATTTGGACCGCGGTCATGGCGAGCTGGCGATCCGCCAGTCGGCCGACAGCTTTGTCGTCGGCGAGAACGTCGCCCTGACGCCGGGCAAAGTCGTGTTTCGCAACGAGTTTCTCGAGCTCTTGCAATACGCGCCGACCACCGAACAGGTTTATGAGCGGCCGCTGCTGATCTTTCCGCCTTGGATCAACAAATTCTACATCCTGGATCTGCGCCCCGAAAATTCCCTCATCAAATGGCTGGTCGGCCAGGGTTACACTGTCTTCGTCGCGTCGTGGATCAATCCGGACAAGAAGATGGCCCAGAAATCCTTCGAGGATTACATGCATGAGGGCATTTTTGCTGCGCTCGATGCCGTAGAAAAAGCAACCGGCGTGCGCGATCCCAACGTCGTGGGCTATTGCATCGGCGGAACGCTGCTCGGGGCTACCCTCGCCTACATGGCCAAGAAGAAGGATGACCGCATTCATTCGGCGACGTTCTGGGCCGCGCAAGTCGACTTCAGCGAGGCGGGCGATCTCAAAATCTTCATCGACGACGCACAGCTCGATGCCTTGAAGCAGCAAATGGATGAAGCTGGCGGCGTGCTCGAAGGGCGCAAGATGGCGACCACCTTCAACATGCTGCGCGCCAACGATCTGATCTGGTCGTTCGTAGTGAGCAATTATTTGCTCGGCAAAACACCTGCTCCGTTCGATCTTTTGTTCTGGAATTCCGACACCACGCGCATGCCGAAAAAGATGCATCTGTATTATTTGCGCGAATGCTATCGCGACAATGCTTTGGCACTCGGCAAGATGAAATTTGGCGACGTGGCGCTCGACCTGACAAAAGTGAAAGTGCCGGTCTATCTGCAATCGGCGAAAGAAGACCACGTCGCGCCGTTCCGTTCGGTCTACAAAGCCACCAAGCTGTTCAAGGGACCGGTGCGCTTCATGATGGCCGGATCGGGCCATATTGCGGGAGTTGTCAATCCGCCGGCAGCCGGGAAATACAATTATTGGACAAACGATAAACTCCCTCCGACCGTCGAGGAATGGCAAGCCGGCGCGAAGGAGCATCCCGGCTCTTGGTGGCCCGATTGGGACAAATGGCTTTGCAAACTTTCCGGCAAGAAAGTTCCGGCGCGTAAACCGGGCAGCGGAAAACTCAAAGCGCTGTGCGACGCGCCAGGAACATATGTGAGGATTAAGTCGACGTAAGCGATGCTTCCAGCAGCCCCACCAAGTCCTCTTTTTGTTTGTCATCGATCCAGCGCATGACCGCGACCGTATTGTGTTCGTGGTCGATGAACACCAGATCGTCGCTGTTAATCGTCCCCAACCTCTCGCATCGCCTTGGCCACTGCCACATCGGCTGCACCGCCGCAGCCCTCAAGCCCGGCCATCACACCGGCAATATCCTCGGGCTTCTTGTCCTGGGAAAGCTTGAACTTGCCTTCGAGCGTCTCGAAGGTCACCGAAATCCCGACAATGGCCGATGTGAGCGCCGCGAGCCGGTCCGGCGAAACTTTATCGACGGTCCAAGGCGTCTTGGGAAAAAGTTTTGCCTCCTGTTCGGCGGAAAGACCTGTCAGCAAGGCGCGCAATTCTTCAGCGGCAAGAAAGCGCGCATATCCTTCGCCTTCGACAGCGATGTAGTTCCAGGTCGGTACCAAGCCATGGCTGGCGTACCAATCGGGAGAAACATAGGCATTGGGTCCGGCGAACGAGAAATGCATCCGCGTGCCTTCCTGGACGCCTGCTACAGGATTGATAGCGGCGAGGTGAAAGCGGACAGATCCGAGTGCATTTCCCGCATCGAGCACGACCGGTGCATAAGCGAACACCACTGCGCCATCCAATGCGACCGCGATCGTCGCAAAAGGTTGCTCGCGGATGAATCGGTGCAGCGCAGCCACATCGTCAACCGCAAATGCCTTCGGCCGGTGCATCAGACCAGCCCCGTCGTCTCCGGCAGACCCAGCATGATGTTGAGGTTTTGCACTGCCGCACCGCCCGCGCCCTTGCCCAGATTGTCAAGCAAAGCCACAAGCCGCGCCTGACCATGTTTGTCGTTGCCGAAAACATAAAGCTTCATCGCATTGGTGAGTTTCAAAGCCTCGGCATCGAGTTTCTGAACCGACACTGCGTCGCGAAGACTGGCAACTTCGACAAGCTTTTGGCCTTCATAGGCCGCGGCGATCACCTCATGCACATTCACAGTCGTCGGCTTGCCTGGCAATGCCCAAAGCTGCAGCGGCACTTCGACCAACATGCCGCGATAGAAACGTCCAACGCTCGGTGCAAAGACCGGGGGATGCGCGAGCCTGGCGTGTATTTGCATTTCCGGCACATGTTTGTGCGCCAGCGTCAAACCGTAGGTGCGCATAACCGTCTCGACATAAGCGGACGAAGCTTTGTCTTCAAATTCCGCAATCATCGATTTGCCGCCGCCCGAATAGCCGGACACCGCGTTCACCGTCAGCGGGAAATCCGCAGGGATAATCCCCGCGCGCGTCAGTGGCCGCACCAATGCGAGAAAGCCCGTCGGGTAGCATCCGGGATTGCTCACACGCTTGGCGCCGGCGATCTTCGCGCGCTGATCGGATTCCAATTCGGCAAATCCATAAACCCAGCCCGGTGCTGTGCGGTGCGCCGTAGAGGCATCGATCACACGCACATTGGGGTTTTCGATTAGCGCAACGGCCTCACGCGCCGCCTCGTCCGGCAGGCACAGAATGACGATATCCGCCTCGTTCAGCGCCCTGGCCCGCGCGCGCGGATCTTTGCGCTCTGCCTCACCAAGCTGCAGGAACGAAAGCTCGCGGCGCCCCGCCAGCCGCTCGCGGATTTCCAGGCCGGTCGTGCCCGCCGCGCCGTCGATAAAGATATTCGTACTCACATCATCCACCGTTCATTGATCAAACCAATATCTTTTCAAGCAAACCAAATCGATAGGCGTTCGGGGCATTCTTACCTCTACTTCGCTTGCGGTTCACCTTGCAGCCGCACCGGTCGATGCATACTGGCATTGCAATAGGGAGCTACCTCTTGGATCGGAACGCTGTCATCGAGGTGTTTCGCCGCAACGGCACGGAGCCGACCTGAAAGGGCGCATTCGCCGGCCGGAATTTTGCCGAGTGTGCTCTTTAGTGTGCGACGGCAAGTTTTGCCAGCGTCTCGAGTAGGTCGTCACACGTTAGCGTGCCAAATGGAGACAAGATCACGCCTTTTTCGCCGGCGCCAGGCATCGACATAACGGTACGTTCAGAACCTGTGGGCTTGTCGTCTTCTGCAGGTCGGCGCCAGCGAGCAATGCGCGTAATTGCATCGAGGCCGGCTCAACCGGCGCAGCGCGTCAGGTTTGCAAACTTCACGATGACAGTGTCGTCCCCCTCGAATTTTGGCGCGCCGGACGTCGGCGCAAGCCACTGGAGCCTATCGCTGTTTAGCGGGTTGCGTGCAGCCGGTGGATGCCAAAGCCGTATCCGTCAATTTACGGAATTATCCGGTTTCGTGCCGACTGGATCGCGCAGCGTCAGCGATGCTTCGGACGTTAAGCGCGCGCGATCGGCGTCGCCGACATTGGCAAAACGGGATCGTATGTGAGCAGCAATTCTCTCCCAATCGTCTCCGCATTGCACGACCGCCTCGCGCGTCCATTCCTCGATCTGCAGTGCCAAAGAGAGCTGTTTGTTCATGATACGGCTCATCATTTTTGAAGAACAGCTCAAGTTAAACCCATCTACCGCTGGTTCGCTATCGCTGAGATAAATTAGCACTAACTTAGGGAAGGCACCGCCGCCATGAATGGAACCGACCGCCAAGCGTCGACCGGCCATAATTCTATTCGAGTCGAGATCGTAACCACAATGGAGCAACTGCAGCACGCTTATGCAATCCGGGCGATATGCTTTATGGAGGATACCGGTCTGGTTGCAGGGCATGCTTTCGACGGAAATGACCTTCAGGCCACCCATGTCATTATCTATAGCGGAGAAGAGCCGGTCGGTGCGTTGCGCATTCGCTGGTTTAAGGATTTCGCTAAAATAGAGCGTTCGGCATTCCGCAAGGCCTATCGTCATCCGCGTCATCTAAAAATCGCGGCGGAGTTCGTCTTCAAGCACATCGCGCGCAAAGGCTATAGCCGCGTCATCACGCACGCCTCGCCGCTCTATGCCCGTCTTTGGCGCAGCCTGCTTGGATTTAAAGAAGTCACGGAGAAGCCGCCGGCATTCTATGCCGGTCATGACGAACCCTTTGTGGAACTGATCAAAGAACTCGAGGTTCCGGAGAATGCAATTTCGCTGGCGACCGATCCTGCCGTCCTGTTCAGAACGGAGGGCGCCTGGGACTTGGCATCGAAATACGAAGCTCACCACTAGTAATGCGTACATACAGGAGTATCGGATATGGAAGAATATTATGAATATGTGAAGCGCGTGACCGCTATTCACAACGAGACCGTGCGCCGCCTTGTCGATAACAACGAAACAAGTCCGCTTCAGCTCATGGAGCTTTTCGAGGACGTCGCGAACGTTTACCTGAATATTTCGGAGGAGATCCGCTCGCGTCTTTTTTCGCAGGAGATAGGCCAGAATTGTCCGGAGGCCCTGCTATTAACTGAGCCATCGTCTCCGACAGCGCGTCTCGAGGAAGGGCTCGCAGGTTAAGGTCCTGAGCGAACCACGGATTGGCAGGGCCAAAGACGCTAGACAGCCAATCAAAAACCAAGCGAACTGGGCGCACTTGCAGTCGCTCCGTTAGCGCGAGCGTGTAAATCGGGAGCTTGACGTGAACATCTAGGTCGAGAGGAATGGCTGCCGGGTCGGCCAGCGTGTAGTTGCCGAGCAACCCAATCCCCAAACCGGATTTAACCAATA
This sequence comes from uncultured Alphaproteobacteria bacterium, assembly GCA_963766355.1. Classification (GTDB taxonomy): domain Bacteria; phylum Pseudomonadota; class Alphaproteobacteria; order Micropepsales; family Micropepsaceae; genus Rhizomicrobium. Next base: position 12,193 of record CAVXZV010000012.1, on the reverse strand, counting down.
ATCCGTAGGCGAACGAGTTGTCGCAAAGGTGCGCTATCACGCCGCGCGATACGGCAGACCGCCAGCCCTGCCAAATACCGTTCTGGGCCATGTAGTATTCCGTATCAATGAAGAAGTGCGATTCGAGGTTTTTTCTGGTCGGGATTCCGAAGCGCTTGATATAGGCGTTGGTGACCACGGGAATGAGATGAACATAACCCAGCGCTTGCAACTCGACGCCCGCTTGGTTTGCGGGCGAATACCCAATCATCACGTCGGTTTGGTTCTCGCGAAAGCCGATCAGATTGTTCGGGTTGCGCAGGTGCAAGCGAATCTTCGGATATTGCTCGCTGAATTGAACCAGGTTTGGGGCAATAAACAGGCCAGCCAACGCCTCCGTAACGCTAACCCGCACGAGCCCTTCGGCCTCTCGCGTTTCGGACTGCAAATCATTCGAGATCTCGAATAGCTGTTCGTCTAGCGCCAGCAACGATTGCGCCAGTTCCCTCCCACGGGTTGTCAGTTCGATACCACTTTGGGTCGGGACGACGAGTTGCGAACCCATGACGTCCTGCAGGCGCTTCACATGGCGGCTAACGGTCGACTGGCTCATATTCAGCTCTTCGGCGGCGCGATTGAATGATTTTGCCTTCGCAACAGCCAAAAAAACCCGCAGCTCGCCCCAGAACGGACCGCTTAAAATGCGCGGATCGTCCAGTGGCGAGCGGTTGAGCGATTTCTGCGATTTGTCGAACGGCGCCATTGTTTTGGCTTTTCTATTGGTTGGGCTCGAAACGGAAAAACAGAATGTCTCTATGCCCGATCATTACGCGCCTTTGCCGGCCTTCGCTATTGCGGAATTGGGTGGTGGTGAACCACAACTTGCCTCCTTGCAGGAGCCGGGCGAACGCGGATGTGTCCGACGTATACTTGGATTGCCCAAATTTCGCTTGGAGCGCCATGGAAGTCCTGCGACGACGGCGATTCTGCATTGCATGGCGCCGATGGCCGTTTGGCGGGCCAGAGCATGATCTTCTGGGGTAGAGCCGCCTTGATGCCGAACGGGCACGTTTCTGTCATGTTGTAACGTTAATGTACTGCGAGATTTACACAGGCCGCGTCAGCCGCGGCGAGGAAAAGGCGGAATTATGAGCGACGATCACGGCCAAGAAGCATCCGGCAAACTCGAAACCGTTGAACGCATCGAAACGGTTTCCAGCTCTTCAACACCCTGGAGCGTTAAACTGCTGTTCGGCTTCACAGGGATCGTGCTGCTGGCCGGGGCTTTTGTCGCTTGGAAATTCGCCGGTTCGATGGGCGGCACAATCGGCCAAGCTTTGCCCTGGATCATCGCAGCCGCCGTTCTTTTGGGGGCCGGTGCCATCATCGAGTCCGTCACGGTAGAGGTCTGGGTCGCGCTGATCGTCGGCGTGTTCGCTGTCGCGATCACTTTCATCATTGCCGGTCGTGTGGCCACCTACCCCTCCCAGGGACAGTCCGTTTTCGTGGTCGACCGTTTCACCGGCGAGGTAGAGCTTTGCACGGCGGACGGCTGCAAGCTGCTTCAACACAACAGCGCATTTATCCCCGCAGCGCAATTGCCGGCGCTGCCGCAACTCCATGATAGCCGCACCAAATAACGCCGGCGCGGCACGCGCCCGACACTCAATGTGACAAAGGCACGAAGCGCTTCAATTTGCCGGCCGCCGTGCGTTCGACATGCGCGACCTTTTCGATCGTAATTTGCGAGTCCTGCAATCCATAGCTGACAAGCGCCTCACGCATCTTGTCGTATAGCCTTGCCTCGTCGGCATCGCCTTTGCTGCGATAAACCAAATGCGCGCCGTGCGGCATCTGGCGAATCTGGTATTCGAAAATGACGGGCTGTTCCAAGACCGCGAGTTCCAACGTGACGGGATGCACGACAATAGTTCCGTAATGAAATGCGTCAAAGTGGCGGCCATGGACTTGGCGAACTTTTTGATATGACGAGCCGCAAATACAAGGCTTGTCTTCCATTTCGAAAATATCGTCGATGAAATAGCGAATGATCGGAAGCGCTTTGTTGAAAAGATTGGTGAAATAAATGCCGGATGATCGCTGCCCCGGCAAAACTGCGGCACCGGCGCTATCGACCGGCTCGATGACGACAAGGTCTTCGCTCACGTGAAATCCGTCGCCACAGGAGCAGGGAAATGTTCCGCCGCCTTCGCTTGTTCCCCAGCATGTTACGATATCGGCTTGTGGCCAAAGTTGATGAGCGAGCCGATGACTGGCAGCCGGAAGGTGTTCGCCGCCAAAGTAAAGGAGCTGTGGCTCGATCATCAGCTCTTTGGCTTGCGCCGCGCTCGCCAGCACAGGAAGAACGCTCGGATAACAGGAAAGAAGTTGGGGTTGTATCGCATTCAATTGCCGGATGAGGTCGTCGGAGTATCTCCATCCGGAAAGGCGATGTGTGGGGTTGAGTGGGTTGGAAAAAACCCGGCCCAATACATAAGAGCCGTGTGCGGACTTTTCGGCCCCAATGGCTGCGGTCCGCAACTGTTGGGGCTCACCAATTCCGCGCATGGCCAGGGAAGCGAGATATCGGCTCATCCCCCTGCTCATCCCTCCCCATGTCGTCGCCAATGCAGACCAATCGCAAAGAAACAGGCCGGGCCGCCCACCCGAGCCTCCCGAGGCCAACAGCACATTGTCGCCCCAGATGTAGAATTGGTCCGTCATGTTCCGCAGAGCCTCTTCGGCATCACGGCGATTGGCGCCGGGAACGGTCACGATCTCGTCCCAATTCTCCATCAAGTCGTTCTTCGTCATGGTCGGCAGACGGACAATATCGGCCAAAGTCGCCGTAGATGGATCGAGATGGCCGACGCGTCGCGCGTACCAAGGTGAGTTCGCTTGGACGTGCCGCAGGAGATCGCGAAACGCGCGTGTTCGGTGAGCATCGATCTGCTCGCGCGACCACGACAATCGGCTGATGAGTTCCGGCATTTGGCTGGCGAGAAACGCGTAATGTGCCGCACGCATTTGTTCAACATTCGCTTCGGCCAAAATCCGACTCCCCTGCATTCCCAACGCTCGCGGCGGAATTTGGTCGCATGCGCTTGGTCGACGAAATCCGATCCCACCCCGTCAGGCGTTTGCTTCGCGCGAAATGAAAGTCGATACCGCCTGCTCGACAAATGCGTCGATTATCGGCGCTCAAACCCCGCCCTCTTAATCGGTCTATTGTAACCGGGAGTTGCGCTTGCGCCAACCTCGCGATTGCGGTTCGCGCAAACAGCGGCCTGGTTTTCACCAAGCAGCTGTTTAGGGAATAATAATTCGCAGACGCCGTTAGCGTTTCGAGAACTGGATACTTCGTAACTAACTGAACTAGATGCGTTATTTTGAACGATTCATTTTTGTACATGATTTGTGAATTTGTTTTCGACGATCCTCATTGCGTCAGCGGGAGGAATTGCTTCAACTTGCCGGCCGCCGTGCGCCCACGTAGCGAGACCTTCCCAATCGTGACCTTCGGCTCCCACACTCCGTAACTCTGCAGTGCTTCTCGCATCCTCGATGACAACCTTGCCGCGTCGATTTCGCCGCGACTAGGCCATCCGCGCTAAGCCGCTGCTCAACAGGCAAGAGCGGTAACGTCGCCGGCGCGATTCTTTATTACAAAACCTTGACACGCAGAACTGTCAGCGAATGCGGCCGAAAACTTCTGGCGAAGGGATCCCCGGTCACCGTGACTGCCGATTCCACCGGTTGGACCTGATTTGGCCGGCCGAAGGAATTTTTCTCCGTCAGCTTCGAGGCTGCCAGGACGATTTCCTTTGCATCCGGTTGCACTTTGCCTGGCAAACGAATTTGCGCGTCCACGGCTTCGTCGCTCGGATTGACCACCTTCAGGATAATTTCTTCATTCTGATGGTCGCGCACGGCGCCGGCAAAGATCGGCTGCGATGCGCCGGACACCTCCGTCGGCACAGTTTCGTCGCCGCGATGATGGCTGAACAGCTGCTGAACATAGTAGTTCGGCGTCCGTACCACCTTGAGATTATCCACCCAGATCAGATCCGGTGTCCACTGCCACGCTTCCGCGTGCGAGAACAATGGCGCGTAGGACGCCATGCACACCACGTCGGCGTTGCGCTCCATCCCGAGCATGAACGCGGCCTCGGCCAAGGCGCATTCGAGGTTGTTGACGTTCTCGACGCTCACCATCTTGTCACTCTGGGCGGCGTATTCGCCGAAAAACACCTTCGGGCCGCTCCGGTCATAATTATCGTAGCGGTAAGTGTTTTCGAAGAACCAGGACGGTCTGGCGTAACAATGTTCGTCGACGATGTCGACTTTCAATTCGCGGAACTTCGGCCACAGGTAATGGAAACGCTCGTCGTCCGGAAGCGGCCCGCAGGACGCGATAAGCTGGATTTGCGGATGCTTCGCCTTTATCGCCTTGATGAACTGTTGCAGCCGTTCGATATATTGCGGCCCCCACTGTTCGTTCCCGATGCCGAGCATTTTCATGTTGAACGGCTCGACGTGGCCCAGCGCAGCGCGTTTGGCGCCCCATTCCGTCGTTACCGGACCGTTGGCAAATTCGATCAGGTCGAGCGCATCCTGGATGAACGGATCCAGCTCCTCGAGCGGCACGAGTTCTCCGGAGTTGAACTGGCAGGCCATGCCGCAGTTCAGAATCGGCAGCGGCTCAGCTCCGATGTCTTCGCACAACTGAAAGTACTCGAAGAACCCCAGCCCGAACGTTTGGAAATAGTCCGGCGCCGGACGGTGCAGAAACTCATAATTCCAGCGGTTGATAAGAAGCGGGCGCCCCTCGATCGGCCCTATGGTCTTCTTCCATTGGTAGCGCTTGTCCAATTCGCTGCCTTCGACAATGCAGCCGCCGGGAAAGCGCAGGAAACCCGGACGCAAGTCGGCCAGCGCCTGCACCATGTCCGCACGCAAACCGCCGGGGCGCTTCTTCCACGTGTTTTCGGGAAACAGCGAGACGAAATCGATCTCCACCGCGCCCGGCCCGTCCAGCAGCAGATAGAGTTTCGCCTTGGCATCGGTGGCGGATGGGCGCAGCACCGCCGTGCGCTTTTCCCAGCCAGCGGAGAACACCTCCAGCCGCACCGAGGACAGCAAAGCGCCATCACCCGAGTAGAGTTCGACGCGCAAAGCCGGCGCACCAAGGACGTTCCGGATCTGGATGGACAAGTTATAGGCTTCGCCGCGTTTCACGCCGATGCCGCGAAAACCCTCGTTGGCAACGCCGAATACATCAGTGCCTTGGGATTCGATGCGCAGGTAATGCGGGTTCACGCGGTTGTATGGATCGTCGCTGCGGATGGAGATCTGCCCGCGCGCTTTGCTTGGGCTAAGCTTGTGCCACCCCGTCAGCGCATCAGGGAATTCAAAGCCGCGGTTCTTGACGAGCTCGGCGTAAAGTCCCCCGTCGGCCCCGAAATTGATGTCCTCGAAGAATATTCCCCACATCGCGGGGTTGATTTTGGCGCCTTTCTTGTCGGCGTGCACGTGGATGGATGTCATGGCGTCTCTTGGATTACCTTCGGGCGGATCTTTTCGTTGTAGTATTTGTCCGTGATGAAATAACCGTACATCAAAAGCCCCATGCCGAGATGGAACACGCCCGGAATGACCGTCAGCATCAAGGCAATGCCGTTCAGCGTGAAGGCGCTTTGCACCACGTCGGGTTGATAGTGGTAGTAGGTCAGCAACACGCCGACGATACCGGCTCCCAGGCTCATGCCCATTTTCTGGCAGAACGAGATGCCGCCGAAGGCGATACCGGCCGCACGCTTGCCCCGCTTAACCTGACCGTAGTCCACCGCTTCCGAAATCGCCGACCAGAACACCGGGCCCTGCAAATCGACGATGAAGTTGATCAGGAAGTACATGATGAAGGCCAGCATGATGTCGTTGGGCTTCACCGTCAGATACATCGCGATGCTGAGTGCGAATGTAATCAGCTGCGACCAGCGGAAGACCTGTACCTTGCAAAAGAACTTGGTGAGCCAGGTGGAGGCTACCATCGAGAGAATGTTGCCGATGATGCCGACGGTAATGAAGGCCGCCAGAAATTCGGCGATGCCGCTGGGGTGATACGTGTAATGGCCGATGGTGATGGCGAACGTCTTAACGGCGGCGGCTCCGTTGAGATAATATTTGGCGTAATACAAGCCGACGGAACCACGGACGATATAGCCGATGGTCCCGATTACGCAGGAGCCGGCCAGAATGAGCCACTGGCTGTTGTGAAAAAGCAAGCCGAGCTGCTCACCCAGGGGCTTCGGCTCGGTTTTGTGTACGACGCGCTCTTTGGTGGTAAAGAAGCAGAAGAAGAACAGCAGCGTCGCCAAAACGGCCATGATGGCCATCGAAACCTGGTATCCGTGGGCAAGGTGTTCCTGCCCCCAGCGCGCGGCGAAGATCGGGACGAAGGTGTTGACCAGCAGCGAGGCACCCTTGGCGAAGAACAGCCGGTAGCCGTTGGCGGAAAGACGCTGCTGCGGATCGGCCGTCAGCACTCCGGGCAACGAGATGTATGGGATCGTGATGCATGTGAATACCAGCATCATCAGTGTGTAGGTTGCGTAGGCCCAGATCAACTTGCCCACATAGGGCAGCTCCGGCGTGGTGAACACCAGCATGATCGAAAGCCCGAACGGAACCGCAAAAATAAACAGATAGGGACGATACCGTCCCCAGCGCGTGGTGCGGCTGTCGGTGTACATACCCATGATGACGTCGGCAAAGGCGTCGATCAAGCGGGGAAGCAGGCCCAACAGCGCGATGTGGGCGACGTTCAGTTTGTAAACGTCGGTGTAGAAGAAGGTTATGATGATCGCCAGCGCCGACCAGACGATATTCACGGCAGCGTCGCCACTACCGAATCCGATCTTCTCGATAACGCTCAGTTTGGAATTTTTCATAGTATGGCTGGCCAGCTGGTGGTTGAGGGAACCGAGGCCTACATGGCCCCGAAACTCTTCGCTTCTTCAATCAAGAAGAAATTGTCTTTGCTCGTCTCCGATCACTTGACCAGGATGCTACGGTAGTCATCAAAAGCCTTGCCGTCCACGGTGGGCCATTGCATCGCATCCCAGGTGATTTTCACGATTTTCAATCGGTGAAAATTATTGTCGGCCGCTTCGTAGGCGTGACAGACGATGTAGTCATTGCCGTCGAATGTGTACACACTGTTCCCGCCCCAACCGGCCCACTTGTTGTTTTCCGCCATCAGCGGACTGCCACCGCCCGCGGCCATGTCGCGCTCATCTCTGTCAAGATAAGGCCCGGTAACGTCCTTCGACCTGCCGACCATGATCCGGTAGGTGCTGTTCTTGCCTCGGCAACACAATCCCGTGGAGACGAACAGATAATAATAGTCCCCCTTCTTGAACAGGAACGGCCCCTCGATTTCGGCCGGCCCGGCCGACTTATCGTCCAGCAACGCAGAGCGCTCGCGTTTGGCGATCGAAAACCACTCTTCCGGTTCCGCAAGACCTGTCCAACTCGCGTTCAGTTTGACGAGTTTTATGCCGGACCAGAAGGACCCGAATGTCATCCAGGGCGTGCCGTTTCCATCGACAACGACATTGGAGTTGATTGCATTCCACAAGTCGCGGCCCGCAACCGAGCGGAGGACAATTCCGCGGTCCTCCCACTTGTAGTCGGCGGACGCGGGATCGAGCGTCTGGTTGACGGTCACGCCGATGGCGGAATTGTTTTTCCCAAACCCCGACACGGAATAGTAGAGGTAATACTTACCGTCGTGAAAGGCGACATCGGGCGCCCAGATATGGCCGCTGAAGTTGCTCGCGACGCTGCGCGCCCAGGCCGGCTCGGCGGGAAAGACGCGCCCCCGTGGCACCCACTTTTTCCTGTCTTTGGAACTGTAGAAGGTCACTCCCGGCCCGGTGCTGTAAAGGTAGTAAGTGTCGCCCTCTTTGGCCATGGCGGGGTCATGGACATCCACCTGGTTCAAAGGATTCGCGAGCAGTCTTCCTCCGGCGATTGTGCAGAGAACCGCCGCGGATAGAAGAATGCGAAGTAGTTTAACCATAGCAAGTTCAGCCTTCGCTTGAGACCGTGATCGCTTCTGCCCGCGCAAACTCGCGGAGGCAGCCTCGACAGTAAACTGTCGTCATTGATCTTCGCAGGCATAATTTCCGGGCTCAATCGAACCCCGGCGACAAGGTCGTTTCTGTCGATCGTTCGGATTGTACGTTCGCTACCCCCCAGTGCCGACCTATTGTCTGACAATTAATGTTAGGAATTTTCCCCGACAAATGCAAGACGCCCTTCCATGCACGGGGCCAGCGACAAAACAGACCTTACACGGGATCAGCGATCCGGGTCCGCGCCATCCTTGGCAAGATTGAGCTTGCGGATAACGGTCGCCGGGTTGCCGACGGCCAGACAATCCGCAGGGATGTCCCGCACCACGACAGCACCCGCACCGATGACGCTGCGATCGCCAATGGTAACGCCCGGGCAGATCGTGACGTGCCCGCCGATCCAGCATCGCTCGCCGATCACCACCGGGCGGCAATCCTCCCACACTATTCGGTCCGCGACATCGACCGGGTGACGGGCGGTGTAGATATGCACACCCGGAGCGAGCAGCGTATGGGCGCCGATCGTCACCGTACCGCCGTCCAAAATGACAGCGCCGAAGTTGATGAAGACCTTCTCGGCGGCATGAATATGGACGCCATAATCGCAGTGGAACGGCGGTTCGAGATACAGGTCCTTTGCCGCGTTCGGGCACAGTTCGTTGATGACGCTCTGATAGGTGTCGGTATAGCATTCCGTCACGTTGAGCCGATGCAGGATCTTCTTGGTCCGCATGCGGATGGCGATCATTTCAGGACCGTGTGCATCGTAATGCTCGCCGGCGAGCATTTTCTCTTCTTCGGTCTTCATGCTTTGGCTCCTCCGCTCGCCGGCCTCTCCGCATTTCGGTGAACGATTGGTGCAAGACGCTAACGGGAAGCCCGGCGTCAGACAAGTTGTGGGGAAGGATTGGCGGAAAACAAAACAGTGGCCCACATTTCTGTAGGCCACCGTTATTTGTTGAATAAACTGAACCGGATCAGCGCTTCGAGAAGTAGACGCTTCACAAGCCATTGATCCTAGTGAAGTATTTTGACGAATTTATTTTGGTGCATGATTGGTGCATAGGCCTTGCCATAGTCTCGCGAAAATCGTAGCTCGCGGCCTATACAGACTGCGCCAACGAGAATGCGGAATGCAAATATGGGTTTTAAAACTGCGCCGGAAAAGCATCAATTGTCGCCACAACGGTGGCAACGATGGGATCGTGAACTCGAAAAATCTCGCGAGCCAAAGTCGTTTTCTGCTTCTCTGACAAAAGAGGGCTGGATGCCCATTAGCTCGGCACCTGAGGGCAAGCCAATTCAGCTGCTTCTCAAAGGCGGCATGGCCGGACATTATGAGAGTGCCGGGGCGTACATTCTCAAAGATGACTATTGGTATATTGCTGATCCTGAGACGCTGATGCATGTGCCCGACGCAGTAGCTTGGCGTCCGTGGACGAAGGCTGATCTGCGCGCACAGCCGCAGCCGTCTCGTGGTCGCCGTGGATAGCATCGTTTTTTGAAATGGCGCTGGCGCTGAACGGCTTGCTTGGCGTTCCGTCAATCATGAGCTTCAGATAGATCGTGTAGTTCGGCAGATTGAGCAGGTCTTCGACACCGAACTTGGGTTGGAACTCCCGTGCAAGATATGGGGCGTCTTCCGCCCCGACCCGAAACGATATGAGCGTCCCGGCATTCCCCAAGACCGCCGACCTTATTTCAGGTTCTATCTGTGTAAGATGCTGGTTCGCGAGCGTTATCCCAACTCCGTACTTTCGCAATTCAGGGAGCATGTTTGCCAGCATGAGCGTCGTAAAGTTCTGAAATTCGTCCACGTAGATATGGAAGGGGCGACGTTCTGACGTGTCGGCCCGGCTTAACGCCGCCAGCGCCAGCGTTGAGAGAACGAGACCACCAAGAACGAAGGACAAATCTTCACCCAAGCGTCCTTTCGAGACGTTGACGAGTAATGCTTTCCCCTCGTCCATCAGGCTACGAAAGCGTACATCGACTTGCGGCTCGACGAGGATGCGATAGAGAGTGGGATCGGACAGGAGCGCCCCGAGCTTGTTTTGGATCGGGGCACACGCTTCGGCCCGCAGGCGCGGCGGATAGTGCTCAAATTCATATAGCCAAAAGTTTCGGACTGTTTCGTTTCGAATGGTGGAGGCTACACTCTTTCGGTAACTTTCATCCGTGTAAAGACGAAGAATGTCCGGCAACGTTGCATCGTCACGTTCAAGAAGTGCATATAAACTGTTGCGGAGAACGTGTTCCATTCGGACACCCCAGGCGTCCGGCCACAATTTCCGCAGCGTTTCCAAGAAGCCCGAAACAGCAAGCGGTATCTTGTCATCTCGCACCCGGCGAAGGGGATTGTATCCGAACCTTTGAGCGCCATCTGGCGCGTTCAGATACACGACGCGGCCCTGCCCTCCGGCTGCCGCGCCTTTAGCGACTCTTTCCACAAGGTCGCCATGAGGATCGATAAGCGCGAATCCGCGCCCTGCTTCCAGGTCTTGGCGCGCTAGAGTTTCGATGAGCGTTGACTTACCAACGCCGGTCTTGCCGATGATGTACAGGTGCGAGAGACGATCTGATTGTTTGACGCCAAAGGGCGTACCGCGATTGCGGAAATTCGTGCGGCCGAAATATGAAATCTGGTTGAGAGACTGGTCAGTCATGCTCGCAGAATGGCATACGACGGTTTACGCGCGTAGATGGGAATAATTGACCGGGTGTCAAAGCCAGGACTTTGACATAGTGCCCTTGCACCGGCGAGCGTGATAGGCTCTGTGCATGACTGATTTGCCTTCGACTACTGTCACGACCGGATCTCCCACGATTGTTTCCAAACTGATTTGGAGCAAGTGGGCCAAATGGTTCATTGAAACGATCGCGATTGTTTTCTGGCTATATGCCATCACCAAACTGTTTGTTTTTGATATCGACGTGTGGGCAGTTTCGTTTCTGAGTCCAGGCCTCGTATGGATTTTAGATTACAAGTTGCCGATAATTCTCACGTGTGTCGCGGTGGCCATGGTGACCACCCGTAGTCTAAGCCTCGGTCTTGCTGTTATATACATCGCGTTCTACCCCTTCGTTATCCTATTCTGGAAAGTCCCTCGTTTCATTTGGAATCAGCAGAGTTGGCTTTTGGCGTTTGCGGTTATTAACGCGGTCATTTCTTTCGTGCGCTCATTCAAGCGCGACTTTGTGATAGGGACGGTATTTCTCATCTGTGCACTGCTCATTACTCAGTTCAATGAAAAATACGAATTGCTTAGCTCGACCATGATCGTGTTGCTGATTTTGGAACAATTTATGTAAGTGCATTCACAAAGGCCTTTAAGCCGTCTGCGGTTTTCCAAGCATATACCAAGATATTCCCCGCGGTTCGGAAGTCAGATTTTATGAAAATCGATAGTTCATTAAAGAATTACCAGTCGCGCAGCTAAACCCCGATCAGCAAATTGCGCGAACGAATAATTTACAAAACGCAGTGCTCTACAACAGGGCGTGCCTGTTTATCTCAAAAAAACTTAGGAGCTACCAAAGGAGCAGGATCAACACGATTTCGTATCAGGGCTGTTCAGTTCTCTTGACATAGGCGGAGAGCGGCCAGCGATTTGAGGCCGCCGAGGGCTGCGGCGTAGCGGGTTTGGGCGAAGGAGCCTGCGAGATTGAAGCGCAGGATGTTGTAGGCGAAGGATCGGATGGTGGCGAAGATGGCGGGGTTCTTGCGGATTGGGAAGCGTCTTCGCGCAAGGTCACGTCGCGAACGTAATGCAACCTGTTTTCGATGTCCCAGTGTCCGCGGATGACGCGAGCGGCGTCGGCGGCCTTGATAGGGTGGCTGGAGAGATAGAGAGCGACCTCCTGCGATCTTTTCCAAAGTCCGGCTCGAACTGCGTCTCGATCACGCCGTAGTAGCGGCGCATCTTCTGCTTCTCGCGCAGCTGGCGGCCGTATTCGGAGATCTTCTGGCGGCTCGGCTTGCCCTGCGTCTCTTCTGGCCGGGCGCGGTCCCGCGGCGCTCGACGGCGCACTTTTTCGAGAGGCAGCGCTCGCCCTTGAGGAAGAGCTTTATTTTC
>CAVXZV010000011.1:0-220169 GCA_963766355.1 uncultured Alphaproteobacteria bacterium | reverse complement strand
CAGGCACAAGGGCCACGGCACCCTCTTAAAAAAAAAAAAAAAAAAAAAAAAAAAAAGAGAGAGAGAGAGAGAGAGAGAGAGATGGGACGTTTCAACCCCGCGAAAGCCAAGAGCGTGGCGTCGATCTCGCCGCGCTCGACCTTGCTCAGGCGCGTCTCGACGTTGCCGCGCAGCAGTCCAACATGCAAATCGGGCCGGATCCGCTTCACCTGGGCCTGTCGCCGCAGCGATGCCGTGCCGAAAGCGCCGCCGCGCGGCAATCCCGCAATCGAGTCGGCGCTCGCGGAAATGAGCGCGTCGCGCACGTCCTCGCGTGGCAGATAGCCGGCGATCTCGATCCCATCGGGCAGGGACGGTCGGCAGGTCTTTCGACGAATGCACGGCGACGTCGATCTCGCCCCTGAGCATCGCTTCATCGATTTCCTTCGTGAAAAGACCCTTTCCGCCTGCCTGGGCAAGTGCACGGTCCTTGAATTATATCGCCACTGGTTCGGATAACGACAATTTCAAATCGCTCCTCACCGCCCCCATGCGCGCGGGCCAAAAGACGACGCGCTTCATGCGCTTGCGCCAGCGCCAGAGGCGAGCCACGGGTGCCTATCTTGAGGGAAATCAATTTCATTTCGTCTTCATCGGAGCTTTGGACGCTTCACGGCGTCAGATCAAAAAGCGCTTCCATCGAAGTCGAACCTAGAGCTTTCCAGCCGCTCATCCAATGCTCGAATTCGTCGAATGTTTTAACCGCGGCTCTCTCGGCGTCGCCAACGGCGCCAGGCGCCGCCGCGAGCCCTTCGAGACGCTCGACGAGCGCTCGCCACATCGCGCTGTGACGAGCGCCGTAGCCGAGAAAGAAACGACGGCCGCGACTGCCCGCACCAGGAACGATCGGTTTGAAGCGCGCGGGCGATGTGAACCCCGCCGAGCGTCGATCCCTCCAGGACGTAGAGGCCGCCGAGCTGTTCGGCCTCGTTGGCAGGGGCTTGCAATGAGCGGCAGAGCGGTAGCTGCGAAATCTCGCTTGCATCTAGCGCTAAGCTCTCAAGATCAGCGGCGATAAGATGCGAGCGGGCGCGATCCTTCCCGAAAACGAAGCGAGCATCCGTGAGTACGGTTTCGAAGGCTCTGTGAAACCCGTACAGCCTCGACAGCAGTAGGCGATAATCCGACAGTGAAATTGTGCCCGCGGCGGCCGCAGCAAAGCCAGTCTGCGCATGCATCCGTTCGTGCGCGGACGCCGTAACCAGACGAAGCCGGGTCCTTACATAGGGGGTCGGGTTTCCCTTGGCGGTTCCGGCATCGCGCGCTGATGGAATTGACATCATGACCTGTCGGGTCTGTGCGATTTCGCCGCTATCTCTTCAGGGAGAAGGAGATCTGATCCATCACCTCCGCCGTTCTCGACACCGAGCGCAGTAAGCTTTCCAGCATCGAGGGCATCGCCGAGAGGTCAACGCCATCGGTGATTTCGAGCGCGGCGAGCTGCGCGTTTTCGACGACGTTCGACATGAGGTTCTGGAACTTCAGGTCGGATTTGGAGTTCACTCGCCCGGCCCGTGACGATAACTTTGCAGGATCCCCTCCTGAAAGTGGCGGCGGGCACCCTCTGCGGCCTTGCGACCGTGAGATCGGTAAACAACAGCACGAACCCCAGCACGCGATCGGCGTCGATAAGCAGGCGTCGGCGCGCACTAGCAATGGCCTGTTCCCGCTGGTTGCCCCGCGAAAGTGGACCTCGCCACGCCAAGCCTGTCTGTTGCCGCGCATATCCCGAAGCTTGCGAGCCACGTCGTCGGGGTCCACGAAGTAGTCGGCCAATTCATCGAGGCGCTCGGGCATGCGGCCAGGATTGCCGAGTGCAGCCGTGAATGCCTCTGTCATTTCCGATACCGTCCCTCCGCATCAGCAACGATGACTTGTTGATCTGACGACCCGACTTGACGCAAGACCTGATCGAGTTGATTTTGGGCGATAAGTATTCGCACCGAGCGAAATTGGACGACGATATCGGTCACGCTGGCGCCTATCATCCGCGCGGTGGCCAGGTCCGCCGTGCGTCCACGGATCCGAAGTCTTTTCGACGACCTGATGCCATTGGGCAAACGAGCGGCGCGGCGAGAGTTCGCTCGGATCATCTCCCGAGGAGGGCGGTTTAAACGGATTTCCGCCCCAAGTGACCGTCCTCACGCGCTCTTTGCGAAACCACAGCAACATTTCGCCCGGCTCGCCGGAAATCCGCGCCGCCACAACGCCGCTTGCGACGCCCGCCAGAGAGCGTAAATTCCTGTTCATCCGCGCTCAGGCTCGAAGTTGCAAAGACCCTTTCGAAGCGCCGGCCCTCGAGCCATTTGGCGATGCGTCGAATTTCTTCTGTCCCCGGCGCGTCTCCTGTAACGAGGTCTTGGTCCTCGAAGAGCAAAGCGGCGCCGGTTGCATTGAGCGGCGCCAGCAAGGAACGCGAGCCGTCAAACAGCGCGCCTCGCCAATCGCCCTCGCGCGAGATCCGCTCGATCATTCGCTGCTCGAGCCGCCTGACGGAAAGCTCCCCTGGCCTTGCGACGAAACTTTCCAGAGCGGCAATTCGCGTAGCGATCACCTCGGCCAGAAGTTCGCACACCGCGCGCATCTCGAAGTGGAGGGACCGCGGGGAATAATGGTGACAAGAAACCAGTCCCCACAAACGTCCGCCGACCATAATAGAAACAACCAGAGTGGCCGCGACGCCCATGTTTCTCAAATACTGCACGTGGATCGGCGATACGCTCCGCAAAAAGCACAGCGACATATCCAGGTCCTCCCCCGTCAAGGGAGAAAACCGCGGCACCAATGGAACTGGTTCGTAGTTGATGTCGGCGAGCAGGCGCACGCGATTGCGTTGGTAGAGACGCCTCGCGATTTGCGGTATATCCGATGCGGGGTAGCGATTGCCCAAAAAGGCCTCGAGATCTGGTTTTTTCGTTTCCGATAATACCTCTCCGTGTCCCTCTTCGTCGAAGCGGTAAATCATGACGCGGTCGTAGCCCGTCAGGCTCTTGAAAAGCCGTGCGCTCTCGTCGCACAAAACTTGGACCGAAGACGCGGAGAGCGCCATTTGCAGCGCGCCCTCAACGGTCGCTGTAAAATCCACCGGCTGCCCGCCGCTCTCCAGCTCCGCGACAAGCCCCCCGCCGGCCGCGCGGTGCAAGAGTACATTCAAGATCCGAGACCGATCGCCTAGATGGCATCGGACCGCCACGGGTATTGTTTCCAAGCTATCGCGCAAATGCGGCTGTATCCGCTCCCACAAGTTCCCACCGAGATTTCGCAGCGTCGTGCCCTGCAAATCGCCGAGGACGCCAAGGAACTCGGCCGCGTTCGCGCTTGCCTGCAGGATCTCGCCGTCAGGTTCGCTCGCCAAAAGGAGCGCTCCGTGAGGCTGAATCGACGCAGCCAGATGAATCTGCTCGCGTTCACAGTTGGAAAGCGTGGCCGCTCCGAAGGCCGGCGGCGGCGCCTGGATCAATGACAACTTGACCGCTCCCCGCGATGCCGGGCCATTACTTCTGGTCGAAATCGTATTTTTTCAATTTGGCGTGCAAACTCTGCCGGCTCAACCCGAGGTATTTGGCCGCCGCGGTGCGGTGCCCATGAAATCGTTCGAGTGCGGAAGAAATCGCACTGCGTTCAACCGCTTCGGTCGACCTTTTTACCAGCGCCTCCAACGAAATGGCCGGCGCATCCGGCCCGAACCCGCGGCTGAAAAGGATGCATCGCCTCGCGTTCGCGTGGTCACGTCCCGCAGCACGATGCCTACAAAATTGGGGGCTTCGCTGGTATCGCCCACGGCCGACACTTCAACCTCGGTCAGCAACCCCAATTCACCTTCGATGACGGTTGTCATCATTTTCACTCTGCTGCGCTTTTGCACCATTCCCATAATCACCGCGATATCGGGCCCGGACGCGATAGCCATCGGTTCATCCTTTGACCCATGACCGCGCTTTCCGAGCCAACCTGCGCAAGGTCCAGAAAGGTATGGTTGGCGAGCCGCACCGCGCCGGTGCGATCTACCACCACAAAGCCGTCGGGAAGACGCTGAACGATGTCTTCGACGCAAGGGCCGGCTACCGTCTCCGTCAAGTGGCCGGCCATCGCCGAGATTTGAAAAAGATAATACTTGTCCGACTGCGTCGTCACCAATGAGGTCCTGACGCTGAAAGGGGCCGGAAAGCCGATGGGGTGCAGAACGATGCCCGGCGCGCGCCCTTGCTCTCGAACGCGTTGCAACGCCATTTCGAAGGCCTTGCGATCCGGTGGTGAAAGATCAGGCATGAATTCCTGTCCCGGCACCAAACCTAGGCGCTTCATCGCGGCAAGGTTAGCCTCGACAACCCGCAGGTTGGCCGTTCGCACCAGCGCCACCGCCTCGCTCGAGGCATCGAAAACAAGCCGATACCTCGTCTCGATTTCGCGCAGCTTCCAATAGTCTTGTTCTCGGGCCTGCTGAGCAGACAAGAGACGCGCCTGAAGTTCGGCGATGGTCTCCAGATTGCGGCCGACCGCGACGAAGCCATCCCGCCCGCCCAGGCTAACAGTGGTATACTCGATGGGAAGTTCACGGCCGCTTGGGAACCGTTGCCGGACGCGAAAACAGGAGGAGTCTCCGCTGCGCCGAACACCCTCGATCATCTTCACGATCTCGCCGTCGATAGCGGGTTCGACCGTATCTTCCCAGGCGCGCCCTCGCCAATCCTCAAGGCGCTCGTCCTCAAGCGCCTGCCCAGACACGGCGCTCCGGATCACACCTTCGCTGTCGATAGTGATTGTGATATCGGGCTTAGTTAAGGGCCTCTCGCTCATAGCGCTTTTCCTTCGTCCGAGCCCGCCTGCCAAATTAGCTCAGCCGCCCGCGCCTCAAAACGTGACCGCCGTGAGGTCACCCAATGGACCAAACCCTGCGCCGACTGAGAGCCGCCAACAAGCCAAAGATGCGCCGTTAAGAATACCAAGTCCGCGCATTACGAGCATATAGTACTCCCTCACTCGGGTATAGTCCTAAGTCTCCTTTGATTTTGGTCGGTGGTTTCTCCCCTGCTGCGAAAACCTCGCCTCAGTGGCCCGCAGGCATGCAAGAGTTTCCAGCTAGAACGCCGAGGAGGGTCTAGGACCAATCTAAAGATGCGTATCGCGGGCTCGCGCGACCGATTTTGCGCCCAACAGATCTAGATTGCGCTGCGAACAACGCCACGAGCGGAACTGACTTCGATCGGTGGTTGTTGGCGGCCCCACCGGAGCGCGAAGCGGCAACAGGCGCTCCCCTGCGCCTCGCAGGCGATCTCCTGCACTTGCGCAGACGGCGAAATAAGCTCGGCGAAGAGGCGCTGAAATACAGCCGCGTGCCAATCGCAAGCGGGGACGGTTCGCCGCTCACGCTCGCAGAACGGGTTGCCCTTGATTTCGAGGATGGTCGGCGCTCCTGTATGCGCAAAGAATTGCCCAGAACCGACGAACGTCCAGGCATGTCGGCGAATGGCCCCGAGGAAAAGCGGCTCGCCAATACGACGCGGCATCCACAACAGCAGTCTTCGAAAGGCGTTCGGAATGCGATTGGCGAGCAAATAATCCGCCGTAAGTTCTCCGGCTGTGGTTAGAACGGCTTTCGCTTGCGCGCAGGACAGTTTGTCGCGCACGGCGCCATGGATTCGCGCTACGCGACTCTCATCGATCATGGCCGTCGGTGGGCGCTCAAGCCATTCCTGCGCGTCAGCCTCCGCGAAAATATCGCTGGCAACGTGACCTAACCCTGCACGTCTAAGCGCAACGGCGAGCTGGATCACCGCATTGGGACCAACGAGCCTTTGTCCGGGACGCATTGTCGACGACCACTAACTTACGCCTGCGAATCGTCCGATTCGGCCATTTGCTCCGTTCCGCCGCCACAGGCCATTACTGGCTCGATTTGCGCCTGCGCCTTCCGCGAGCGCTCCGCATTTGCTTTCCAGTCGCTCGTCTGAACAGGCTCGATGCGGCGGCTCCGATCGAAGTGGAAATCCACGTTCTTCTTGGATTGAGGGCCCCAATAGCCGACTTTGCCGAGATCGTAGAACTTCCTTTCGAAGCCGGATTTCAAGAACGCTTTCAGACATCCTAGGAGATAGCGCCGTCGCTGTCCTGTGCCGGCCCACGGATAGGAGAAGAGCGCCTTTCTCATATAGAAACGCCGGTAGTTGTTCATCACCCTATCGAGCAATTCGGCGCGATCCATCGCCTCGGGCTTAATGATCGGAGTGACAAAGTTGTATTTCTCAAAGTCGAAAATCTCGACTTTGTCGCTCATCTCCTTGAAGAGCTGCGTGAACGGCCAAGGTGTGTACATCGACCAGTTTGCGAGGTCGGGTTTCCAATCCATCGCCATGCGATAGGTTTCTTCGAGGGTCTCGGCGGTCTCGTTTTCCAGGCCGACGATGAATTGCGCCTCGACGACAATGCCCGCATCCCGCAGCAGCTGAATGGCCTTTTTGTTGTCGGCGACCTTGGTCTCCTTGTTAAAGCGGTCCAGCTTCAGCTGCGCAGCGGCTTCGGTGCCGAGGGAGACATGGATCAAACCGGCCTTTCGATAGAGCGGGAGCAGCTTCTCATCCCGGAGAATATCGGTTACGCGGGTATTGATTCCCCACTGCACCTTTTCGGGGAGATCGCGCGCGATCAGCTCTTCGCAGAACTGAACGAATTTCTTGCGGTTTATCGTTGGTTCCTCATCAGCGAGGATAAAGAACTTCACGTCATACCGTTCGTACAGAGTCTGGATCTCATCCACGACTTTCTTGGGATCGCGAACGCGATAGTCCCGCCAGAACTTCCATTGCGAGCAGAACGAACATGTAAAGGGACATCCGCGCGCCATGTTGGGAATTGCAACACGGCAATTGAGGGGAATGTATTTGTATTTATCCCACTCCAGAATGCTCCAGTCCGGGTTGATCGCGTCAACGTTCTTGACAGTGGCTGCAGCTTCGGTCGCGACGATCTTGAGGCCTTTCGGGCTGTTGTCGACAAACGCGAGACCGCGAATATTTCGTCGGGCCTGCGCCCAATCCCCTGATGCCACAGCGCGCACGACTTCGATGAGGATTTCTTCCCCTTCCCCGCGCACGATCGCATCGATCCATGGAGCCTCGGTCAAAACTTGCTGATACATAAAGGTCGCGTGCACGCCGCCCAAAAGCGCCACGGCGTTGGGATGAGCCGCTTTGGCGATTTGCAAGTGCGCGCTCGGCTTTATAGATCGAGGGCGTGATTGCGGTGGCCCCGACGATGTCCGGCTTTTCTTGGGCGACAAGCGCTGCGAGGGCTTCGTCCGTTAAATTGTTCGTCATAGCGTCGATGAAGCGGACGTCTTCGTAGCCTGCGGCCTTCAACGACCCGGTGAGATAGGCGGCCCACGCGGGCGGCCAATTGCCCGCGATTTCAGCCCCTCCGGAATGGTAGTTTGGATGGATGAGAAGAATGCGCACAGAGCCCCCCACGCGAGGTGACAACAAATGTGTCATCCTAACTTGACATCAGCACTGTCAGGTTGACTTGACATAGATCAAAAGGCCCGCCGCCGGGAGAATGATCCGCACGCGAGACCCAGACGTATCTTTTAACGACGCAGAATTTGGAGAGATCGACAGTGAAGACTTATCTCCTCGCCTATGTGGTCACTCTTTTCGCGATGGTCGGAATTGATTTCCTATGGCTCAGTCGAATGGGGGACGCTATTTACCGCCCGATAATGGGCGATATGGCTTTGGCGGGGTTCCGGATCGGGCCAGGGGTCCTCTTCTACTTAATTTACGTTTTCGGAGTTGTGTATTTTGCGGTTGTGCCGGCGCTCGCGGGCGGCGGCGCAAGCACGGCGGCGCTCAGAGGGGCAATCTTCGGCCTCTGCGCCTACGCCACCTATGATCTCACCAATCAAGCCACGTTAAAGAATTGGTCGACCTCGCTCAGCGCCATCGACATCGGTTGGGGCACGGTCCTGACCGCGGCGTCGGCCACGATCGCCTATTTTGTGGTGACCTGGACCGTAGGCCGAACCTAAACGCCCTCCGCCGGGAGAAACGCTGTTCCCGCTACAGTCTCAGAAACGGCTGAAGCGCCCGCGCCAGAAAGGAATGCAGACGGAGCCGACCGTCGACCGCAGCTAAGCAGATGCACTCTTTATCCTTATCGACAACCGGCTGGTGATCGATGTCCTCGTCCGCCTCGATACAATCGCCCGGTCGATACTGCCCCATAGCGTCGGAAAAGGAGCCCGACAGCACCTGGGTGTACTCCGTTCCCTCGTGCCCATGCCGTGGTAACCGTCGGCCTGCCGCAACTTTCAAGAGAATCACATTAGCGTTGCGGTCCTCGGGAATGGAAACCCGGCTTACTCGCAGCCCCGGCTGAATTGGCATCCAGGGGCCGATCGGATAGCCGCGCAGGGGAGCGGGCAAATCACGAAGGCCGGGCGGGACCGAGAAGGGTGCGTGCCCTCGCGGCATGGCGCCTTCCTCGTCGAGCGACGCCATCGCGCGCTGAAGGAGCCCTGAAGGTAGCGGACTTGGCGGCACAGCGTCCAAGAAGGCGCCTCCGACCGCTTCAAAGCCGCGGACGCGTTCGCGACAGATCCCGCACCCCGCCAGATGCGTTGCCACCACGAGGCGCGGGCCGGGGGCCAGTGTGCCCGCGGCTAAGGAAGCAAGGGTATCGAGAAACGGATGATGATTGATCGTCAAGGGTCTCTCTCCAAGGCGTCGCGGATCTTGGCCATGGCTAGCCGAAGGCGCGATTTTACGGTGCCCAGAGGTATGCCAAGCTCCCGTGCGATTTCCGCGTGCGGTTTTTGCCCGTAAAACGACAATCGAACGACCGTGGCCTGTTCGACCGGCAAAGCGTCCACGGCCAGGCGCACCCTCGCGTCCCGCTCGTCCGCCAGCAGGTAATCTTCTCCCGAAGCCGCGGCGACCGGCTCCTCGATTGCGTCGAACTCCGTTCTCGATCGGCGGCCCTCGCGCCGCGCGCGATCCACTCGCAAATTCCTCGCGATCGTGAAAACCCAGGTGGCAACGCCGGCTTGGGCGGGGTCATAGAGGCTTGCCTTGTTCCAGACCGCGATCATGGTTTCCTGCGCTATTTCCTCCGCTGTCTCGCGCGCCACACCCCGAGCGAGAGAAAAACGTGATCAATTTCGGTGCGAAGTGATTAAAAAGTCTCGCGAAAGCGTCCTTGTCCCGATTGTTGGCCAGCGCATTCAGCAAGTGTCTTAGCTCGTCAGGTGAAGCCAAAGCCGTCGACGAATTCGCGCTCACAGCCGCCGGCCCCATTTCGGAGATCGTGCGCACTTGGAAAAACGGTTTGACGCCTCCTGCAATACCATTTCAGTCCGGAATACGCGCTTCGCTAGGCCCTGGATCACTTGCTATGATCCGAATTCAGGGAGGACGCGTAACATAAGGTTCTCTGCTTTTTTCGAGACCCCGGAGTAAGAATGTACCTCCCGCCCGAGCCGCCCGGCAACCGACTCAAAATCGCCGTCATTGGCAGCGGGATTTCGGGATTAAGCGCCGCGTGGCTGCTATCCGGGCGTCACGCAGTTAGTCTATTCGAAGAGCACGAGCGGCTCGGGGGGCACAGTCACACCGTCGACTGGATGGGAACGGCGGTCGACACCGGCTTTATCGTCTATAACGAGCGGACCTACCCGAACCTGACGGCGCTTTTCAAGCATCTCCAAATTCCCACTCAAGCCAGCAATATGTCCTTTGCCGTCTCGATGGACGATGGCCGGCTCGAATACTCCGGGGACGGCCTGTCCGGCTTGTTCGCGCAGCGACGGCCTGCGGCGCGGCCTGGGTGGGGTCAGGCGCACCGCCCAGCAGGCCGTCGAGGTGGGTCTTGGCGCAGTCCAGCGCCTCGAGGGCGACGATGAGGCGGCGGCGGGCGTCGTCGGAGAGGCTGCCGGGGGGCGGCGCGGCGTCGGACGGCGGCGCCGGATCGTAGTCGCGGGCGAGGAAGCGCTTGGCGCCCAGCTCCCGGTGCAGCTTCTGCACCCCCTTGATGGTGTAGCCCTCCTGGTGCAGCAGCCGGCGCACCTCGGCCAGCACGGCGATGTCGTAGGGGCGGTAGAAGCGCCGCCCGCCGGCGCGCTTCATCGGGCGGATGAAGGAGAACCGGGTCTCCCAGAACCGCAGCACGTGCTGGGGCACGCCCAGCGCCTCGGCAGCCTCGGAGATGCTGCGGAACGCCTCCGGGCCTTTCGCCACCTTCGCCTACTTGGCCATGGCGCGATCCACCCGCGCCTTCATCACCTGCGAGGCGCGAAACGCGATCACCCGCCGAGGATCGATCGCGGCCGGCTCGCCGGTCTTGGGGTTGCGGCCCATGCGCTCGCGCTTGGCGCGCACCTGGAAGACGCCGAACCCCGAGAGCTTGACCGTCTGGCCGCGCTCCAGCGCTTCGACCACAAGATCGAGTGTGCGTTCGACCAGGGCCGCGCAGTCCTGGCGGGTCAGGCCCACTTCCTCGTGCACGGCCTCGCAGAGGTCCGCCCGCGTCAAAGTCCCGCCCTTCATGATGTCGCTCGCGCCCCTGAACGCGCGCAAGGGTGCACGGCGCGATTGTGCCGTCAAGTCAAAGACTTCATGGAAAATCGCGAGACCCGGCCGCGGCTGCGCCGCCCGCCCGTGGCCTCAGCCATACGTCGCGGCGATCATCAAGGTCGAGCGCATCGTGCTGAGCTTCCAGCCCGCCACCGGACTTTGGAAAAGATCGCAGGAGGTCGCTCTCTATCTCTCCAGCCACCCTATCAAGGCCGCCGACGCCGCTCGCGTCATCCGCGGACACTGGGACATCGAAAACAGGTTGCATTACGTTCGCGACGTGACCTTGCGCGAAGACGCTTCCCAAATCCGCAAGAACCCCGCCATCTTCGCCACCATCCGATCCTTCGCCTACAACATCCTGCGCTTCAATCTCGCAGGCTCCTTCGCCCAAACCCGCTACGCCGCAGCCCTCGGCGGCCTCAAATCGCTGGCCGCTCTCCGCCTATGTCAAGAGAACTGAACAGCCCTGGGATCAATCCGCAGCTGTTCCTTCGCCAGCGCCGCAAGGCCGAGTATCCCTTTGCGGAAGTCCACAGGCTTCGTCGCCATCACCACCCGGACCGGCCCCGGCGGAATCAACATTCCGCCGCTCATGCCGACACCCGCTTGACCGCCCGCAGCACTGCCTCGATGGCGCGCGCGTCAACACCGCCCGGCACCTTCACCCTCACAGAGCCGATCGTGATCTCGATGGATGCAGTCCGTTCCCGCCCTGCCGGTCTGCGCCTGCGCTCCGGCTCGACCGACACCACCGGCACAAATGCCGGCACATCGTCTGCCTGCAACGCAAAATGCCCATCCTTGGCTGCTCTGATCCAGTTCGACAGATGCTGCGGCATCAGATCGTGCTGCCGCGCCACCTCCGCAATCACCGCCCCCGGCGCCACCGCCTCCGCAACGATCCGCCCCTTCTCTTCGTCCGTCCAGCGGCGCCGGCGGACAACGCCAGTTACCTCGACATGCCGCCGAACCGGCTTCGTGTCGTCACTAATGTCGACCATATATGATACACGACCCCAAACGACTCACCACGCATCCTGCACGTCACGTCCGGCGATCAGCAACGTGGGATTAAAAGAACGCTCACTGTCCGGCTGTCCGCTTTCGTTTCCCAACGGCGCCCAAAACGATTCGGAGCGCAAAAAATACAAGTGCTTCATGTCGACCCGGCTGACAAAGCGCATGGGCCGGCCTTCCGCCAAGGTCACGTCCAGCCTTGCATGCCAATGCGGGACAACGTCCGCTGCAATCACTTCGTGCAGATGTTTGCCCTGCATTTCGCCCAGCACTTGGGCCAGGCGCGTGCCCAACAGACGCACTCGCCAAAGCGGCGGTTCGGCTATCACACGTTCGAGAATGCAGATATTGCCGAGATGGGCTTTGAGCACACGTGCCGTCATCTTGTTGCGATGGGGAAAGGCGTTGGCTCCGGCTTGTTCGTACCAGATCGCCAAGATGTCCCGCAGTGCCGGCGATTCGAAATCCAAGTCGGGATCGCACAGCGCTGGCCAGCCCTGCTCTTGGGCCCAATCGTTGAAAGAATCCGCGCGAGGAATGACCATGGTGGCGATAACGTATGTTTCTGCGCTTCAAAATCAGTAAACATTGAGCTGCGGCAGGTTGTCATACCAGTTGCATATCGCTCGCAAATCAGGACGCGACATTTTTCGGCGCTGCGCGTGGCCGCAATGCCTTGTTTCGGTGCGAACTCTAGAGCTTCACCCGCCCGGCGATGATATCGGCATAAGCCTTTTGGCTGAGCGCCTCATAACATCCGCAGGCTTGGTTGTACCAATAAAGCGGATCGTTGATCCGCTCAGGGTCGAACCCATCCTTCACCAGATCGACTTTCTTGAGTTTGAACGTACCGGTGATTTCCATTTCCGGCCGCAGGCGCAGAAACACGGGCCGCGCGAATGAGGCCAGATTGCCGGCGAGCTTTCCCGCCAATGTCGAGGGATCGAAGTCTCTGTTCGCCACCAGCGCCGCCATGCCGGCGCGGCCTTCGGCGCCCGGAACGGTCACGCCATAGACATTCACTTCCTTGATGCCGTCAACGACGCCGAGCGCTTCGGCCACTTCGCTGGTCGCCACGTTTTCGCCCTTCCAGCGGAAGGTGTCGCCGATGCGATCGACGAAGAAGAAATATTCATGCTCGTCGCGGCGCATCAGATCGCCGGTGCGAAACCATGCGTCGCCCTTGGCAAACGCGTCATGCAGGACCTTCTTCTGCGTATCGGCGGCGCGCGTATAACCTTCGAAATTATGTCCCGGCCGCGTGGTGATCATGCCGACAGCTTCGCCCACTTCGCCCGGCGCGCATTCGGTGCAGAATCCGTCGGGGCCGCGAATCGGGGATTCCTGGGCGATATCGAAACGCACCAATCGGATTTGCATGAACCAGCGGATGTAGCGCGGCACGCGGCCCACCGCGCCCACTTTGCCGTCGTAATTCAACATCGCCACATTGCCTTCGGTGGCTCCGTAGAATTCGACGATGCGCGGAATGGCGAACCGTCGCTTGAATATAGGCCAGATTTCCGGTCGCAGCCCGTTGCCGGCCATACCGCGCAGCGCGTGCTGGCCGTCGCGCGCGTCGGGCGGCACATTCACCAGATAGCGGCACAACTCGCCGATATATTGAAAGAGAGTCGCGCGGTATTTGCGGCAGTCGTCCCAGAATTCGCTGGCGGAGAATTTGCGGCGCAGGATGATGGCACCACCGGCGGTCAGCGCCATGCCTACCGCACAGATGCCGCCCGTCGCGTGATAGAGCGGCAAGGCGCAATAGGTGCGATCGCGCGAGGTCGTGTTCAAGGCTCCGGCAAAGCCGTACATCATGAACATCATGCGCATATGGCTGAAATTCGCCGCTTTGGGCAGACCTGTGGTGCCGGAGGTATAAATATAAAGGGCGTTGTCTTTGGCGGTATGACCGGCGCGCACGCTCTTGTCGATCGCGTCGGTCGTTACGGCGGCGAGCGCCGCATCCAGATTACCGGCGCCGGCGACTCTTCCGCCCGAGACCCAGACGGCAGGCACCGCGGACATTTGTGAAGCCGCTTCGGCGTAATTGTCGCCCAGATCGGCACCGACGATGACCAGCTTAGAGCCACAAATGGAAATGCAGTGCGCCAAGGGCGCGCCTTTGAGATTGGTATTGATGAGAGCGACAACCGCACCGAGCTTATGTAGACCGAGCCAGGTCATCAAATATTCGGGACAATTCTCCAAATAGAGCGCGACGACATCGCCTCGCTTGATGCCTTGACCCATCGCCCAGCGCGCGATGCGATTGGCGCCCTCGTCGAGCGCGCGATAGGAAACAGTTCTGTCGTGATAATAGATGGCGGCGGCTGTGGGCGTGCGGGCAGCATGTTCTTCGACGATGTCGACGAGGATGCGCGTGCCGTCCGGCTTGATGCGGCGCAGGCGAAACATGGTTCGCCCGATGCAACTAATATAGCAATATTCGCGCCGGATGCTTGCAAACAGTCCCATTGTCGATTTGGCTCTCCCAGCTAGTGGTCCGATTCCAACATTCGCATCGCATCTGCGCCAGGCACTCTTGCGAATGTTGGAATCAAAGGACCACTAGCAACTATACAATTCTAGTGTCGTGGTTTCGAAGTTCGCAATATCACCGATATGGGCATCTTTCGCGAACTTCGAAACCAAAACGACACTAGCATCAATAGGTTGGCTACTGTCCTTTCAATTCCGAAATTCGAATGAGGCCGATATCAGATACAACGAATTTCGGAATCGGGACACTAGCAGTTTGCTGAAAAACCCCTCGCTGTTGGCGATTTGACGTGATTCACTGGTCGCGAGGCTGTTGGATCGGCAAAAATGCGCGGGCGGTTTCAGGATCAAGGCGGGTTGTTTTCATATGTCTCGCCGGAGACGCGGGTTCCGGCGGCTCACCCTCTGCGGAAGATACGCGAGCTTGTGCGGGACGTTCTGAAGGAACTGAACCGAAGCTTTTCGCGGCTCTATGCGAAGGAAGGCCGCCCGTCGATCCCGCCGGAACAATTGCTGAGCGCCCTGCTGCTCCAGGCACTCTATGGCATCCGTTCGGAACGGCAATTGATGGAGCAACTGGACTACAACCTTCTGTACCGCTGGTTCGTGGGGCTCTCGCCGGACGATCCGGTGTGGGACCCGACGAGCTTCACCAAGAACCGCGACAGGCTGCTGGGCGGGGAAGCCTTCGAGAAGTTCATGATCAAGCTATTGAACCATCCCGAAGTGAAGCCGCTATTGTCGGACGAGCATTTTTCGGCGGACGGGACGCTGATCGAGGCTTGGGCTTCGCAGAAGAGCTTTCGCCCCAAGGACGGCAGCGATGACGGCGACGGCTCGAACTTCCACGGTCAGAAGCGCAAGAACGACACTCATGCCAGCGTCACCGACCCAAACAGCCGGCTCTACCGCAAGGCGTTGGGGCGAGAGGCGAAGCTCAGCTATATGGGCCATGCCATCATGGAGAACCGCCATGGCCTGGCAGTGGCCGGGATGGTGACGCAAGCCAATGGCACGGCCGAGCGGCGAGCGTCGGAAAAAATGTTTGCAGCTAAGAGCAAAGAGATGGCCCGCCGTATCACGGCGGGCGAGGACAAGGCCTATGACACCGCCGATCATGTGGCCAACCTTCGCGCCATCGCCGTCACGCCGCATGTGACGCAGAACGACGCCGTGACCAAAACCGGCAAGCGGCGCAAAAGCGCCATCGACGGGCGAACCGTCCGCCATATCGGCTACGCCATGTCGCAATCACGCCGGGCGATGATCGAGTGCATCTTCGGCTGGGGCAAGCAGCACGGCACCATGCGCAAAACCAAGCATCGCGGCATCCGCCGCGTCGCCGCCGACTTCCTGCTCAATCTCATCGCTTACAATCTCGTCCGTATCCCAAAATTGATCGCCGCTTGAGGACGAGCCTGCCCGCCAATCCCCAATAGCACCGTCAAAAACCAAATCCGCAGCACACCGTTCCGCCAGCCAAAGGCGCAGGAGCGTCAAATCCAGACTTTTTCAGCAAACTGCTAGTGGAGCTTTGGATTCTACATTCGCTTTCGGTGCCTGCGCCAAATAGTGTAGCGAATGTCAAATCCGCTCCACTAGGAGCGAGAATAGGTTGGCAAAGATGAGCGTCAAGGCGAAGGATACGCTTGATTTGAAAGGATTGAAGTGCCCGCTGCCGGCGCTGTTCACCAAACGCGCATTGCAACGCGCGCCGCAGGGAACGCAGATCGAGATCGAGACCGACGATCCTTTGGCGCCGATCGACGTGCCGCATATGTGCCGTGAGGAGAACTTCGAGATAATTCGTGTCAGCCGCGACGGAAACATTGCGCGCATGGTGCTACGCAAGCCGTAACGCTCAAGATTTCGGTGCGGGACCAATGTGATTGAGAACGTCTTGCGCGCCCAGCGCATGGGGATCGTTCTTGGCTTGCTCGTCGGTCAACAAAATAATTTCGGCGTAAGCTTCGTACCGCGTCGAGGTGATGGTCGCGACGGGCTCGGGGCCGAACGCCCAGTTGTGCCGATACCAGCCGCGGCCGGGCCAGCCCATGAATTCGCTCTCATAGCTGTGATAGGTGGTGTTCGCCTTGGTGTCGCGCGTGTCGAAGGTGAAATAGTGATAGCCCGCTTTGAGCGTTACCTCGGCCGAGCGCAGCAACAGGTAGTTCTCCACCACTTCGCGCCGCGTGCTCGAGGTGCCGGTGAATGTCACGCGGTAGCGATTGGCCACTAGTGTCGTGGTTTCGAAGTTCGCGATATTACCGATATCAGCGTCTTATGCGAACTTCGAAACCAAAACGACACTAGCATCAATAGGTTGGCTAGTGTCCTTTCGATCCCGAAATTCGAATCAGGTCGATATCGGATGCAACGAATTTCGGAATCGGGACACTAGTACCCGGAATCAGAGTTGAGTGATACGGCGGCCTTTGAAGCGCCGTTGGCGGACTTTTTTCTTGGTCCAAGCGAACGGTTGCGCGGCCTCGTTGTAGGCACGGATGAAGGCATCGATGTGCTCCTGTAGCTGGCTGACTGCGGTGAACGAGGCGCCGGTTAGCGACTGGCCTTGCAGGATAGAGAACCACCTCTCGACCTGATTGAGCCAGGATGCCCGCGTCGGCGTGAAATGGAACCGCACCAAAGGGTGCTTCTTGAGCCAAGTCTCATTCTTCTTGTGGGTGTTGAGATTGTCGAGGATGACGTGAAGCTCACGATTTGGATATGCCGCGACGACGCGGTTCATGAAGCCGAGAAACTCGACGCGGCGGCGCTGTTTTGAGTGTTCGCCGATGACCTTGCCGGTGGCGACCTCCAGAGCGGCAAACAGCGTCGTCGTGCCATGCCGCTTGTAGTCGTGACTCTGGCCGGTCAAAGCGCGTCCGTTCGGCAGCTTCAGATAGCCTTGGGCCCGTTCCAACGCCTGAATCGACGGCTTCTCGTCGACGCACAGCACGATGGCCTTGGCGGGAGGATCGACGTAGAGGCCCACGACGTCGGGGGCTTTAGCGGCAAAGGCGGGATCGTTGCTCTCGCACCAGGATTTGCGAGCCGCCAGATCGATCTTGTGCTCGCGCAGGAAGCGCCAGACGTATTGAACATCGACGCCGTCCAGCGCCTTGGCCAGCAAGGGGCCCGTCCACCGTGCAAATCCTGCAGGCGGCGGCTTGTCCAGCAGTGCCAGTATCCGCTTGTCTGTCGCCTTCGTGTAGAGCGGCTTCTTGCCGGGGCGCGGCTTGTCATCCAAACCCGCAAGCCCCTCATCGGCAAAGCGATTGCGCCACCGGCTGGCAATCCGCGGCTCTACGCCAACCTCTTTGGCTATCGAGCGGGTGCTGCGTCCCGCCGCCGCCAACAACACGATCCGCGCGCGCTTCAAATCACGCTGCAACGTCCGGGGCGAGCGGCAACGCCTCTCCAGCTCTTGCCGCTCCTTCCGCGAAACGCGGACTTCTCTTGCTTCGGCAATCATCCCAACTTTGAATCACGAATCACATTCTATGAAAAGCGGGTACTAGCTGCTCGTCGGAATATCCGGGAGAGCCCACCGATTCGCTCGGATGGTAGACCGGCACCGTTTCGCACCCTGCTACCACCAAGAGGGCCGCAAGAGTCGGAACCACGGAGTATCGAGCGTCCTTAAGCATCGGGCGTGCCTCCTATCGGCTCTTCCAGCCTAACCCAAACGTGCCCAGATTGTTCCCATTTTCCAAGCACTTGCGGCGCTGAAATTACCTATTGATAAATAACTGGTCAGTTAGTAACATGGCGATATGGAACAGGCTCATCAAACCACGAAGTCGAGCAAAGGCTGGACAAGGCGTAAGCAAGCCCGTCCCGGGGAGATCCTCGATGCGGCTTTGCGGGTTTTTGCCGAAAAAGGCTTTGCCGCGGCGCGCATGGACGACATTGCGGCGCGTGCCGGGGTCACCAAGGGCACGATCTATCTCTACTTTCCCAGCAAGGAAGAAGTCTTCAAATCGCTGGCGCGTGAATCCGTCGGCGCGACCATCAGCAACGCGGCCTTGCAAGCCAGCAAATTCGAGGGCTCGGTCCGCGAATTCTTGACCATGTTCCTGACGATCGTGGCGGACATGATTCAGCACAGCGACCGCTTCGTGCTGCCCAAAATCATCATCGCGGAAAGCGGCAATTTCCCCGAACTGGCGCGTTTCTGGCGCACAGAAGTCATCGACAAGTCGATGGCAATGTTGTCCGGCGTGATCGCCAAAGGCGTCGCGCGGGGCGAATTGCGCGATCTGCCGCCGGAGCATGTCGCACGGCTGTGCATCGCTCCGCTTATTCTGAGCATCATTTGGCGCACGACATTCGCATCATTTGATGTCGTGCCGGCCGATTATGAAGGTCTGTTCAAAACCCATATCGATGTCTTGTTGAAAGGGCTGGCGCCCGAAGGAACCTCATGATGAAGCGGCTAGGCCTCGCACTTGTCATCCTGCTCGCGGGCTGCGGACAAGACAATCAAAACCGTTGGCTGGGTTATGCGGAGGGCGATTATGCCTTTATCGCGGCGCCGCAAGCGGGATGGATTACGAATGTTACGGTCAATCGCGGCGATTGGGTGAAGAACGGCGAACTGCTTTTTTCGTTGGACGATCCCAGCCAGACCGCTGCGCGCGCTTCCGCCGAGGCGACAATCGCACAGGCTCAAGGCCAGATGACGCAAGCGCAAGCGAACATCGATCTCGCCAAGAAGGAACTGGATCGGCAAGAAGGGCTGATGCACGCCAGCGCCACATCCAAGCAGCTCTACGATCAAGCGAAGTCCGCCTACGACACCGCCGTTGGTCAAGTCGCCCTCATCGAAGCGACGGAAAACCAGGCGCGCGCGACACTGGCAAATGCCGCCTATCAGCTTTCCCAACGGCAAGTCGTGTCGCTGACCTCCGGCCGCGTGCAAGAGGTTTATTTCCGCGCCGGTGAATACGCGCCCGCCATGACGCCGGTGGTATCGGTGCTGCCGCCGCAGAATGTTTATGTGCGCTTCTTTGTGCCGGAGAGCGAATTCTCCAAGATCCATCTGGGCGACAAGGTGAAGATTAGCTGCGACGGCTGCGCCGACAACATCGTGGCCA
The DNA here is from genome assembly GCA_963766355.1 of uncultured Alphaproteobacteria bacterium. Classification (GTDB taxonomy): domain Bacteria; phylum Pseudomonadota; class Alphaproteobacteria; order Micropepsales; family Micropepsaceae; genus Rhizomicrobium. The sequence goes on along the minus strand of CAVXZV010000011.1, from coordinate 200,938 downwards.
CCGTCTCCTTCATCGCCGCTCAAGAAGAATTTACACCGCCGGTGATCTTCTCGATCGATAGTCGCGACAAACTCGTCTTCAAGATCGAAGCGCGCGCGCCGGGCGGCCTCAAGCTCAATCCCGGCCAACCTGTCGACGTGCGCCCGCTGTGAACGATCACCCCTTCGCCATAGACGTTCGCGGCTTGACCAAACGCTTCGGCAAGAAGGTTGCGGTCAACGCGATCGATATCGCCGTGCCGCAAGGCGAGGTATGGGGATTTTTGGGACCGAACGGGTCGGGAAAGACCACCACGATCCGTATGCTGTGCGGCTTGCTCAACGCCGATGGAGGCGAAGGCACATGCCTGGGCTATGATTTCCGCACGCAATCCGAAGAGATAAAACGCGAAACCGGCTACATGACCCAGAAGTTCAGCTTCTGGGAGGATCTCACGATCCGCGAAAATCTGGAATTCGTGGCCCGCGTCTACGAACTCCCCAATCGGCGCAAGATCGTCGATGACACCATCGCTAAGCTCGGTCTCGAGCAACGCCAAGCGCAATTGGCCGGCTCGCTTTCCGGCGGCTGGAAGCAGCGTCTGGCCCTGGCCGCGTGCACCTTGCATTCGCCCAAATTGCTGCTGCTGGACGAACCGACGGCGGGTGTCGATCCCAAGGCACGGCGCGATTTTTGGGACGAGATTCATACTCTGTCGAGCACCGGTATCACCGTGCTTGTCAGTACTCATTACATGGACGAAGCCGAACGCTGCGACCGCATCGTCTATATCAATATCGGCAATATCATCGCGCGCGGCACGGTTGCGGAGATCATCGCCCATTCCGGTCTTTTCACCTACCTCATCGAAGGCGAAAACGCCCGACAACTTGTGGCCCGGCTGAAGGGACTTCCCGGCGTGATCTTCGTCGCGTTTTTCGGTGCCGTGCTTCACGTCAGCGGTTACGACCGCACACAGTTGGAAACGGCGCTGGCGCCCTACCGGGGCGATCCCAATTTGAAAATTACCGAGGCCCCGCCCAGCCTCGAAGACGTCTTCATCCAGCTACAGGAAAACAATGGCGAGGGCGCAAGATGAACAGTCGTTTCTCGCTGGCCCGCATTGCCGCCATGCTGCGCAAAGAATTCGTCCAAATGCGGCGGGACCGCATGACGCTGGCAATGCTGATCGGTATTCCGCTGATGCAGCTCTTTGTATTCGGCTACGCCATCAACATGGTGCCCAAACATTTGACCACCGTGATCTCGATCGACGATCCCGGCGTTTTTTCCGATTCCATTGTCGCTGCTCTTAAGAACTCCGACTATTTCGACATTGTCGCAGCGACCAATTCGCCGAAATTGGCCCGGCGCATGTTGGCCGATGGACGGGCCACCTTCGCGATCGAAATTCCGGTGAATTTTTCGCGCGATCTGGTTCGTGGGGCCAATCCCGCACTGCTGGTGGAAGCCGATGCGACCGATCCCGCATCGGGCTCCTATGCCATCGCCGCGTTGTCGGGCCTTGTCGATGCTGGGCTGCGCGATGATCTAACGGGACCGTTGGCGGCACGTGCTCCGGCCGTACCGGCCTACAGCGTGATCGTGCATAATCTTTACAATCCCGAAGCCAATACGCAGTTCAACATCGTCCCGGGCTTGCTGGCGATCATCCTTACTATGACGATGGTGATGGTGACCTCCATCGCGCTGACCCGCGAGCGCGAGCGAGGGACTTACGAAAATCTTCTGGCGATGCCGCTTAATCCTGTCGAAATCATGATCGGCAAGATCACGCCGAACATCTTTGTCGGCGCGGTGCAGGGCGCGCTTATTCTCACCGTCGCCAAATTCATCTTCGGCGTGCCGATGATCGGCTCGCTCGAGCTTTTGGGCTTTTGTGCGGTGTTTTATATCGGTGCCTTGTTGGCGGTGGGTTACACCTTCTCGACCATGGCCCAGAACCAGATGCAAGCCATGCAGATGACAGTGTTCTTCTTTCTGCCTTCCATTCTTTTGTCGGGATTTGCCTTTCCCTTCCACGGCATGCCGGTCTGGGCTCAGTGGATCGGCGAGGTGCTGCCGGTGACCCATTTCCTGCGCATCGTGCGCGGAATCCTGCTCAAAGGCAGCGGATTTCCCGAGATATGGCCGGATTCTGTGGCCGATGATTTTCTTTTTGTTCGTCGCCGGATCGATCGCCGCGATGCGCTTCCGCAAAACCTTGGATTGATGCCATTACCCTTCGCCTGCAGCGGATCGCCGCAGAAAGGCAGGCAAAGCGGAACTAATGGCCGCTTGGGCAGTTTATTTTGGCTGAAACATGCCGGGAAGGCTGGTACCCCTCCCCAACGAAAGAATAGACTGCAAAACAAATTCACCTTGTCTTAAGGATACGGTACACACCGGTCTTTGGGATTTCGGCCAGTCCGCCGGCCAGGCGGCATCGTTTCCGGAATGGTATGGGGGGCCGAGCGGTCCGCATGACTGAATTGTCGCCGATCCTGCAGTATGGCCTCGCGGCCGTTCTGCTTCTGCTCGCAGTCTTGTCGGCCCAATTGGTGATGCTGGGCTTTTTCCGTCTCACCCGGTCCGCGCCCCGTGTGCGCATGCCGCTCCTGCCCGACGAAGCGCTACCCCATGTCCTGGTGCAATTGCCCGTCTGTGACGAAGGCGCGCTGGCGGTACGCGTGGCCGAAGCCGCGGCCCGACTTGATTGGCCCGCCGATAAGCTCGAAATCCAAGTACTCGATGATGGGCGCCCGGAAAACCACGAGGCCTTGGCCCGTGCGGTCATGCGTGCGGTCCCTGAGGGCGTGAATGTCTCCATCTTGCGGCGCGGCGAACGGGTCGGTTTCAAAGCGGGCAATCTCGCTTTCGGACTGAAACATTCCGAAGCGCCTTATGTTGCGATCTTCGATGCCGATTTTGTGCCGCCGCGCAATTTCCTCCGCCGCACCGTGCCGGCGCTGATTGCCGATTCCGGCGTGGCTTTCGTGCAGACGCGTTGGGTCCATGCCAACCGCGCGCTGAATTGGCTGACACGGGTTCAAGGGCTTCTGCTCGACGCCCACTTCGCGGTGGAGCAGGAAGCCCGCTTCCGCGCCGGCCTGCCCTTGTCGTTCAACGGAACGGCGGGCGTGTGGCGCCGCGAAGCCATCGAGGATGGCGGCGGCTGGACGGGCGACACGCTGACGGAAGACCTCGATCTGTCGATGCGTTGCGTGATGAAGGGTTGGCGCACCGTATTCCTTCACGATGTCGAAGTGCCCAGCGAATTGCCGGAAACCGCCGCGGCCTGGCGGGCACAGCAGGCCCGTTGGACCAAAGGTCACGCGCAATGCGCGCGCAAACTTCTGCCGGTGATCTGGCAAAGCGACATGGAATTGTGGCGCAAAGCGGCAATGAGCCTGCAGATGTGTCAATTCGCGTTCTACACCCTGGCTTTCGTTAGCGCCGCGATCAGCTTGACGCTCATGTATATGGACGTGACCTATATCCAGAGCGTGGGCATGCTCGGCATCGGCGTCACCATTTTCGGACTCTCCGCCAGCTTGGGTTATATCTATCTCGGACAGAATCTGCTGGGCCGCGAGCGCATGATCGGGCTGCACCGTTCGCTGTTGCTCGCCATAGTGTTTCCCAGCGGTCTTATTCTTGCCAATACGCGGGCAACCTACGAGGCGTTCTTCAGCACGCAAATGCACTTCCAGCGTACGTTGCGCTCGGGAGAACGCTATGCCGGCGGCTGGCGCGGCACACCGGAATTGATTGCCGGATTGTTTCTGCCCGCTTTCGCCTTTGCCGAACAAGCATGGAGCGCGCCTTTCTTCGCCATCGCGGTGGCAGGACTGGTGTCGATCGGGGCCATGGGATTTTCCGGCGGCGCGCGCCCAAGCGAGATCGCGGCCAAACGCATCCTGCCGCGCGATCGCTAAAGTTTTAATCAATCGAATCCGAAATAATTCTCTAACCCCGCTTTGAAGCCTGCCGTTCTAGAGTTATAGTCAGCGGCTGCCGCCGTTTGAGCGAAGAACGTGGGGCTTGGGTAATGGTGGGGTCTTTCGTCAGGTTCGCGGCGGCAGCTGCTTTTTCCACCTTCCTTGCCGGATGCGTCGGATCGTCCGACCGCGATAGATCGTTCGAGGGCGGCAGCGTCGCCACACCGGATACGCCGCTGCAATGCGTGCCTTATGCGCGCAGCCGTTCCCAAATTGCGCTTCGTGGCGACGCCTACACTTGGTGGGACCAAGCGGCAGGGCGCTACGCCCGCAACGCCGCCCCCAGCGAAGGCTCTGTAATGGTACTTTATGGTTATGCCGGTCCCAATCGCGCCCATCTGGCCGTGGTGCGTGAAATCGTCGGGGCCCGCGACATCCGCGTCGATCATGCCAATTGGCTCGACGATGGGGCGATCTATGAGGACGATCCCGTCCGTGACGTGAGCGCCGACAATGATTGGACGCAGGTGCGGGTCTATAATCTCAAGGCCGGCGCCTGGGGTTCGCGCATCTATCCGGTGCAAGGTTTCATCGGGCCGGGCGGCGCAGATGATGAGCCTCTGCGTTTGGCGCAATCATCAGCGCCCAAAGCGCCGGAGTCCGATAGCGACCAACGCCGCGACAATGACCCGATCGCGGACCTTATTGACGACGATAAGTAAGCGATTTCAGGAAGTTGCAAAAAAACTGTGCCAATGTGCCTCGCCCCTCTTGTGCCTGGCGCAAGCAGGACTATGGTCCGCCGCCTCGCGGGAACCCCTCGATGGCAAGCCGCGTTTTTTGATCAAGTGACCAGTCCCAGAGCCCGTCGACGGAAAAGCTTCCACCGGCCGTGAACAACATCGACACTCCCGCCAGTGCGGCCAACGATCCTCTCGAGGCATCGCCGGAAATAACCGGCGCGCCGCATAACGCCGTTCATGATGACAGCCTGAACCGCAAGACGACGCTGACACTCGCCGCGCTCGGCGTGGTTTTCGGCGACATCGGAACGAGTCCGATCTACGCCGTCCGCGAATCGGCACTCGCCGCCGGCCGCCATGTCCCGGTGCATACGGCCATCATGGGCGTCGTATCGTTGATCGTGTGGTCGCTCATCGTCGTGGTGACACTGAAATATGTCCTCCTGATCATGCGCGCCGACAATGACGGCGAAGGCGGCGTTTTGGCTTTGGCTTCGATGGCCCACCGTTCGAACGGGCTGGGGCGGAAAACCAAATTCGCCATCGGAACCGCGGCGATCTTCGGTCTGGCGCTGTTCATCGGCGACGGCATGCTGACACCGGCCATATCGGTGCTGAGCGCCGTCGAAGGCCTGGGCGCCGAAAGCGACGCCTTCAACAAACTGATACTTCCTCTCACGCTGATAATCCTAATCGGACTTTTCGCCATCCAGTCGCGCGGCACGGCGCATATGGGCCGGTTGTTCGGTCCGGTGATGGTCGTGTGGTTCGTGGTGATCGGCGTCCTGGGCATCAGCGCCATCATTCAGGCGCCTGAAATCTTGAAAGCGGTGAGCCCCACCTACGGCTTGGCGCTGTTCGTGCGCGAACCGTGGACGGCGTTCGTCTCATTGGGCTCCGTCGTTTTGGCCGTAACCGGCTGCGAAGCGCTCTATGCCGATATGGGACATTTCGGAAAATTCCCCATCCGTTTTGCTTGGCTGGCGATTGTCTTGCCCGCGCTGCTGCTCAACTATTTCGGCCAGGGCGCTGCACTCCTGTTGTCACCCAGCAAATCGTCCTTCGCGTTCTATGCGCTCGGTCCACATTGGGCGCATTACCCGCTGGTACTGCTGGCGACGATCGCCACGGTGATTGCATCGCAAGCGGTCATCTCGGGCGTCTATTCGATCACACGCCAAGCCGTCCAGCTGGGTATGCTGCCGCGCATGGAGATCCGCCACACCTCGGCGACGGATTACGGCCAGATTTATGTGCCGCGCATGAACGCCTATCTCTGCGCCGGCGTTGTGCTGATCGTTCTGATCTTCAAGAATTCGAATGCGCTGGCTGCCGCCTATGGAATCGCGGTCACCGGCGTCATGTTTTTGAGTACGATTTTGGTGGGGATCGTCGCGGTCAAGCGGTGGCATTGGTCATGGCGTCTCGTGGTTCCGGTGTTCGGATTCCTGGCGCTGGTCGACCTGGCCTTCCTTTCCTCCAATGCCCTTAAGATCGCCGAGGGCGGCTGGCTGCCCCTGTTGATCGCTGCCTGCGTTTACGTCGTCATGGAAACATGGCGGCTGGGACGGCGCGCCCATCTGGACCGCATCCGCAACGATTCGCTGCCGCTGAACCTGTTCTTGGAGCGCGCCGACAAGACGCCCGTTCGCGTCGCGGGGACGGCCGTGTTCCTGACCGCGCGCTCCGATATCGTCCCCGGCGCGTTGTTGCACAATCTGAAACATAACAAGGTGCTGCACGAGCGCGTGATCTTGGCAAATGTCGCGGTGGACGATACGCCTTTCGTGCCTCCCGAGAAACGCATCGATGTCGAGAAGCTCGGCAAAGGTTTTTTTGCCGTGCGGATTTATCACGGTTTCTTCGAAACACCCGACGTGCCGCTCGCCCTGAAAGACGCGCGCCATTTCGGGCTGGCCGTCGATCCGGAAACCACGACCTTCTTCATCGGCCGCGAAACCTTGGTGCTGTCGGAAAACCCGGCGCTCGGCACCTGGCGTACCTGGCTCTACATCCAGCTTGCCGCCAATGCGTTATCGCCCGCCCGATTTTATCATCTCCCGCCCAACCGGGTGGTTGAGCTTGGCACACAAGTCACAATTTAGGCTTCCTGTAGGTCAGCCGCAGGAAAGCCGGGCCTTGACCGTTGAACGCAAGCTCATGACATTTTGTCCCGCAATTGAGAGATCCCGCTTATGCGCCGCTTCGTCTTGGCGTTTGCCGCAATGTTGTTCGCCGCGCCTGCTCTGGCGGCCGCGCCCGCCGCGCAAACCGTCCAAGGCGCGCTCTTGGGTGATGTGGAGGATGGCATCGCCGTCTTTCGCGGTATTCCTTTTGCCGCGCCGCCAGTGGGTGACTTGCGCTGGCGGGCACCGCAGCCGGCACCTGTTTGGACGGGAACGCGCGGCGCAAAGAATTTCGGTCCCATCTGCCCGCAACTCCCAACGCCGCGCACGGCAGGCCTGAAACAAAGCGAAGACTGCCTGACGCTGAATGTGTGGACGCCGCAAGGCGGCGCGCGATTGCCGGTGATAGTGTGGATTTATGGCGGGTCCTTCCGCACCGGCGGCTCGGCCATGCATATTTATGACGGCACAGATCTCGCCAAGCGCGGTGTGATCGTCGTCAGCTTGAATTACCGCTTGGGGCCGTTAGGCTTTCTCGATCTGTCAGCACTGGGGCAGAATATTCCGGGCGAGCCCAGTGCCAATTTCGGGTTGCTGGATCAGATCGCGGCCCTGAAATGGGTGCGGGAAAATATCGCAGCGTTCGGCGGCGATCCGGCCAATGTCACGATTTTCGGCGAATCCGCCGGCGCCGTCAGTGTCAACGATCTGGTGGCGTCGCCGGCGGCGCGCGGCTTGTTCGCCAAAGCGATTTCGGAATTGGGCTTGGGCCTTTTGATCACAAAATCAAAAGCAGATGCTGCGACTGCGGCGAATGCCTTTGCCGTACATCACAAGGCCGAGGGCGTCACTGCGCTCGCAACATTGCGCGCTCTGTCCGTGAAGAGCATCTTGCAAGACGAAGAGCGCGGCGGCGTCGGACACGATGTGGGGCCCAATGTCGACGGCGCAATCCTTCCCGATCAAGTCTGCGTTCTGTTCGCCAAAGGCGAGATCGCCAAAGTCCCCTATCTCACCGGCTGGAACAGCAACGAGGCCAGCTTGATGTCTTCGCTGGGCGACACCACACGATCGGTCATCGGCCAATTGGGCGACAAGGCAGCCGAGATTTGGGCGCTTTATGAAACAGGCGGCAAGCTCGGCGATGACGATTTCGCAGCTTTGCTGTTCGACGACGACGTGTTCGGAGCGGGCGCGCAAGGTCTTGCCGGATTTGTCGCGGCGACCGGCCAGCCATCCTACGTCTATCACTTCGCTTATGTTGCGGAGAACTTCCGCACCACTTTCAAAGGTGTCGACCATGCGGGCGAGATTCCCTATGTCTTCGGAACCCGCGGATTGGATTTGCCATTTTATGTGACGGCGCTAACCGGCGGCATCTCGCCGGCCGACGACAAGATCATCGCTAAGGTTCAAACCTATTGGACGAATTTCGCCAAGACCGGCAATCCGAATGGCATGGGGCTGACCGAATGGCCGCACTTCGAACCCGGCCACGTCACGCTGGTGGTCGACAATAACGGGTTTGCCGCACGCTCGGATTTTCGCAAGTCCGAGATCGCCGTTGGCCTGGCACAATGGAGTGCGCGCACGGGACTGGCGCCGCCCGATTAATCGAGTGCGTAGACCAATGATTTCAAATAGGCGCTTTCGGGCAGCATAGGGTGTAGCGGATGATCCGGTGCCGCGCCGGCTTGGCGGATCAGCCTTGCGCTACGCCCGGCGCGCGCAATTCCCGCGGCGCATTCTGCGGCAAATCGCTCGGGCGCGATGTTGTGCGAACACGAGGCCAGCATGAGCAGCCCGCTCGGCGCCGTGACATTTGCCGCCAGCCGCGCCAGCTTGCGATAGGCTTTGGCGCCCACCTCCAGATCCTTTTTCGCTTTCACAAAAGGCGGCGGATCGGCCAATACTACATCGAAGTTTTCCTTCGACGACCACAGCCGTTCCAATTCCTCGAACACGTCCGCCTTGATGAAATTGCAGGACAGAGAATTCGCAGCCGCGGCATTTTCAGCCAGAGCAAGCGCGGGCGCCGAACTATCAAGCCCGGCCACTTCGCGTGCGCCGCCATGTGCCGCGGCCAGAGCGAAGCCGCCGATATAACAATAAGCATCGAGAACCGATTTGCCCCGCGCCAGCGACGCGATAAAGGCGCGGTTGTCGCGTTGGTCGTAATACCAGCCGGTCTTCTGGCCACCGGTCAGATCGGCGAAGTAACGAACGCCATTTTCTTCCACCGCGACGCGGCCCGCCTCGCCCTTCGCGGCACGGACATAAAGCTCGAGTCCTTCCAGCAGCCGCGCCGGTGCGTCCGCGCGAAGAACGACATTCTTTGGCCGCAACACATCGCCGAGCGCAACGAGCAAGGCGTCGAGTTGCGTTTCCATGCCCGCGGTGGTGATTTGCACGACGCAAGTCTCGGCGAAACGATCGATCACCAAACCGGGCAAAGCGTCGCCCTCGGCATTGATCAGACGGTAGTACGGCGCATCGTAGAGCGCCTCGCGGAGCTTTAACGCCCGTTTGATTTTCTCGGCGAAGAAGGCCGCGTCGATGGCGAGATCCGCGGCGGGATCGAGCAGGCGCACCGAAATCAGGCTTTTGCCGTTGAAATAGCCGGTCCCGAAAACGCGGCCGTCATCGCCCAGCACATTGACGATGGCGCCGGGAGGTAAAGTCTTGGCAACCTTGCTCATCTCGATTTCGTTGGAGAACAGCCAAGGCGCTCCGGCGCGCATGCGCCGGCCTTCTTTGGGTTTGACGCGGATGTTGGGATGAATGGGTTTCTACCTTGTGCTTGACGTTGGGGCGGGGCGTAGCATGGTGGGATAAAAACCGCCAATCGGGAGGCTGTTTGGCGCAGAACGGCCGTTAACATCTTCAATCCGGCTGCGGCGTATGCGCGTGCCCTTTCGAAAAAGTTCCCATCGGTCTGCGACATCTGGCGACACGCTGCCTTGGCTTGCTCACACTGCACCCCAATTCTGGCCACAATCAGCTTCTATTGCGCGCCCCTCGCACCAAACTGCGAAACTACGTTTTGCCAAGGTCATTGGCGTTTCACGCGCGCGTGCGAAGTGTTGGGAGTAGGATGAACAGTACCTTCAAGCCTGCCGACGCGCTGGTCGGCGACAAAGTGCGTGCCATCTATGCGATCTGGGAAAAATTAAAAGGTTCCCGTCTCGCGCCGGAGCGCAAAGAGATTACTCTCACGCAAGTGCGCTTGTTGTCGCCATGGATGTGGATCATCGATGTTCTCGATGAGGGCGCGGATTTTCGGTTCCGCTTGGCGGGCGATCGCATCGTACAGTTTTTGGGCGGCGGTCATTGCGGGGCCGCTTTCTCGGAGCTTCCTGCGAATCCATTTTATGAACGGATGCGGCGCACACTGTTGCATAGTTTGGAAAAGAAATCGGCTGTGGCTGTGGGGCCTGTGCGTTCCAACTATCCCGGCAAAGAGCACTGGGAAACGGAAATTGTGGTGTTGCCCTTGTCGGATGACGGCACGAACGTCACGGCATTATTCGGCGTCATGGAGTTGTGGCCGCTCGGCAGCCGGGCTGATCGAGGCTGACGTTTCTATTTTTTCAGGCGGACTCCACGGCCACCTTCGGGACTGACGGTTCCTTCCCCGATCAGCACAATGCCCGCAGCTTCGAGTGCCGAGATCAGTTTCATCAGCGAATCCACATTGCCGCGGATCACGCCTTCACTGGCCTCCATGCGCTGAATCGTCGGCACGGACAGGCTGGCCGTTTCAGCGAGCTGGCGCTGATCGATACCGAGAAGCGCGCGCGCCGCTCTAAGCTGGGCCGCCGTGATCATGGATTAACCATTCTTTGTAAGACTCCAGGCTGCGTCTACCACATGGCAGGCATTCTTTATATGATCGTTGCCATCACTAATTACGCTTCATATATCACAAATCCGGCCCCGAATTGGGCCGAGGCAACGAACAATCGGAGGAATGCCCTCCCGTAGGCATCGCAGCCATGTTCTTTACAGGATTATCCAGCCATCTCAAGGCGAGCCGCTCAGTGAAGGGATGGCGGGACAATAAGGCGCGAGCGTTGCACGAAGCCGCCGCCATGGCGCGGGCCCTTGCCGAGGGCGAGCATCTGCCGATTAGCCGCACCGCGGCGCGAGACCTCCAGTCCGGCCCTGCCGACACCTGGTATGCCCGAAGCATCCTCGACACGGTATCGGTCTTTGGCCGGCGTGCCGACCAAGGCATCCCCGAGAAGATCGAGCCGCAGAGCAAGCTGCACCTCAATGCCGACGCCGACACGCTGGACGCCGGCGACCAGCCGGTCTGGCGAGATCTTCAGGTGAAGCGCGAGGATTTTGCGCGCTATCTGGACTGGTTGCGCAGCGTCTGGTGATCGATCTGAATTTTGGATCCGATGCTTCCGAAACGGCAAGTTATGCCGTCTGGTCAATACGTTAGATTGTCGTCACCCTCTCCTTCAAACTGCAGGCGCGAGGCAATCGCAGGATTGCCGCCTACTGAGAAAAGAGTTGGGAGGGATTATGCGCGTTGTCAAACGTGGCGCGTTGGCGCTTGCGGCGCTTATCGTTGTGAGCCTTGCCATTGTGATCCTTGCCGATTGGGCGGTGCAGCCCTCGCCGCCCGATCCGACCGCGTTCATCGCCAAAGCGGCGCGGTACGATGTGCGCATCCGCCGCGATAGTTGGGGCGTTCCCCACATTCTCGGCAAGACCGATGCCGACACTGCGTTCGGCCTTGCTTTCGCCCATAGCGAAGACGACTTCGCAACGATCCAGGATGTGGCGCTAGCCACGCGCGGCACGCTCGCGGCGAGCGTCGGTCCCAAAGGGGTCGTGACGGACTATCTCGTTCATCTGTTCCGCGTCTGGGAAACGGTGAATGCGCGTTATGAAAAAGACTTGCCGCCGGACGTGCGCCGTATCGCCGAAGCCTATGCCGACGGCGTGAACTATTATGCAGCGCTTCATCCCGAAAAGGTGAAGCCCGGACTTCTGCCGCTCACCGGCAAAGATGTCGTCGCCGGATTCGTGTTCAAGACGCCATTCTTCTATGGCCTCGATTCCACCTTGCGCAAATTGACCGCGGATACCGGCGGCAAGCCGATGCCGGAAATCGGCTCGAACGGCTTGGCGGTCGGTCCGCGCCGCTCCGCCGACGGTGCGACGCGGCTGCTGGTGAATTCGCATCAGCCTTATGCCGGGCCGGTTTCCTGGTACGAGGTCGTTCTGCAATCCGGCGAAGGCTGGCATGTGGCGGGCGGAATATTTCCCGGTTCGCCGATCATGCTGCATGGCCATAACGAACATCTGGGCTGGGCCAACACGGTCAACCGGCCCGATCTCGTCGACATTTACCGGCTCACCATCAATCCCAAAAACGACAATCAATATCTGCTCGACGGACGTTGGCACGATTTCGATAAGAGCGCCGCTGCGATTCGCGTCAAGCTGTTTGGTCCCTTGTTTTGGACCTTTCACCGCGATGTCCTGTTTGCGGCGCAAGGACCGGTGTTCAAAACCGACCACGGCGTCTTCGCCATCCGTTACGCCGGGATGAACGAAGTGCGTCAGTTGACGCAATATTTCCGCCTCAACAAAGCCCGCGATCTTGACGAATGGAAAGCGGCGATGCGGCTGCAAGCGCTGCCCAGCATTAACTACATATATGCCGACGAGAAAGGAAATATCGGTTATGTCTATAACGGCGAATTTCCGGTTCGCAATGAAGGTATCGACTGGAAAGGATTTATCCCCGGAGATCGCTCGGACTTGATCTGGCATAGCTATGTGCCGTTCGATGAAATTCCGCAATTGTGGAACCCGCGATCCGATTTTGTCTTCAATTCGAACAACACACCGTTCCAGGCGACGGCGCCGCAAGACGATCTGAAGCCGTCGGATTTCTCGCCGACGCTCGGCATCCAAACCAATATGACCAATCGGGGAATGCGCGCGCTCGAAACTTTCGGCGCCGACACATCCATCACCGCCGATGCGTTTCGCCGCTACAAATTCGATATCACCTACAGTGCGCACTCCGATGTCATGCGAATGATTGCAGAGGTCTTGAAAGCCGATCCGGGCAACGATCCGGACCTCAAACAAGCGCAGCAGATTCTTAAGAACTGGGATCGCCGGACCGATATCCATAACCGCGGTACGGCGCTGGCGGTACTCATGGCCGTGCGCACCGCTTCCGAGGAGCCCGATGGACCGTGGCGGAAAAAGCCGCTCGATGCGCTGAAGGAAGCCATCGTGCTTCTCAAAACCCATTTTGGACGGCTCGATCCGGAATGGGGTCAGCTCAACCGGTTCCGGCGCGGCAAAGTCGATCTGCCGATCGACGGTGGACCCGATATCTACGGCGCGGTCTATGGCACGCAACAAGACGACGGTACGCTTACGGCGGTCGACGGCGACACTTTCATCATGTTCGTCACTTGGGACAAGAACGGCAAATTGTCGTCTCAGAGCATTCATCAGTTCGGTTCGGCGACGCTGGACGAACGCTCGCCCCATTATGCCGATCAATCGCCGCTGTTCGTCAGGATGCAGCTCAAGCCGGTGTGGTTCACGGAAGACGAACTGAAAGGACATATCGAAGCGGATTACCGGCCGGGAGAACCCCATACAATGCGGCGATAGCAGCTTCTTTCTGTTGAGACGTGGCAACTGCGCTACCTTGTAGCGGAGCGGCGAATTGGCGGAAGCCTTACAAGTCGGGCCGCAGCAGAGGCGCAGCGAAGGCTCTGCAATCAAGAGAGGTCGACATGTCCCTTGTTCGGACCGAATTCTCCGACGGTATCGGCACGATCGCCTTCGACAATTATGCCAAACGCAACGCGCTGAGCCGCGCTCTCATTGTCGAGGTGTTGGTCGCATTGGATCGCTTCAAGGCGGAGGCCGCACGCGCCGTCATCCTGCGCTCCGCCACGGCACAAAAGGTATGGTCGGCAGGCCATGATGTGGATGAACTGCCCAAAGCGGACATCGATCCGCTGCCCTATAGCGATCCGCTCGAACAGCTTCTCCGCGCCGTCAAAACCTTTCCGGCGCCGGTGATGGCCATGGTGCAGGGCTCGGTTTGGGGTGGCGCCTGCGAGCTGGTCATGGCGTGCGACATCGTTCTGGCCGACGAGAGCAGCGCCTTCGCGATCACGCCGGCGAAGCTTGGTCTGCCCTACAACGCCGCGGGCTTTTTGAACTTCATCAGCCGGTTGCCGCTGACCATCGTCAAGGAGATGTTCTTTACCGCCGATCCGATTTCAGCCGAACGGGCCGAACGCGTCGGCATCGTCAATATGATCGTTCCGGCAGCCGAGCTTGAGGCGCGAACCTTGGCGATGGCTAAGACGATAGCGCGCCGCTCGCGCGCCGCCATTGCGGCCTACAAGGAAGCGATCCGGGTGTTGAGCAACTCCGTCGCGATCAATCCCGATACCTACGAATACCTTCATGGTTTGCGGCGGAATGTTTATTTCGGCCCCGACTATCACGAAGGCATTCGAGCGTTCCGCGAAAAGCGTCCGCCGAAGTTCTGAATAGCCGCTTCTCAAAAATCCAAAGATGCGTCCCGCGCAGAGTTCATCCGATGCGCGGGCAGAGAAGCGCCAATGCAACCGCAGATGATTATTTCGCGTATTTTGCGGGAATTTTGCCGTCTTCCCAATTCCTCTAAGTTGCAGGGTCTTGCGAGGCGGCGTGCCACGAACACACTTGTTTGTCTGAGTACACGAATCGGGCAACGTTGGGGCACTTGCTGATGGTACGACGCACGAAAGCCGCCGATGCGACGGACCAGTTTGTTGGCGCCAAACTGCGAAGGCGGCGGCTCACGCTTGATTTGACCCAGCAGGAACTCGCGCAGAAAATCGGCGTAACGTTTCAGCAGATCCAAAAATACGAAAAAGGCCTCAATCGGATCGGAGCCGGCCGGCTTTACAAAATCGCGACCGAATTGGACGTTCCGGTTTTCTATTTCTACGAGAACATCGATTCATCGGGGAAAAACCCGTCACACGTCCCCGCCAGCCGAAACGCGACCGAAACGCGCGACCTCACTGCGTTCATGGCGAGTGATCAGGCGATCGATCTGTGTCGCGCTTTTTCCCGCGTGCGCAGCCCCGCCACGAAAAAAGCACTTCTTCGCTTGATGCGGGTCATCGCAGAGGAAGACGAATAGACTAAGGGCCGATGGGCTTAGGGTACGTCCACGTCGCTTGCAGATGTCCAGCCAGCCGATGAAATCGGCTCGGCTACCTAGGAATAATAGCAACCTTCACAAAAGAAATTGCAGCGCGACGTGATGTCGCAGTTGTTGGAATAGCGGGCCACGCGTCTTACCGCCTTTGCCTTGGCGTAACGCACCCGCAAAGCGGAGACTTCCGCGGGGAAATCTCGATTTTGCGGGCCGGTGCCAATCGCGACGGCATGTTGCAGTGGGTGCGCGAAAAGCGGGTTTGGATAACTACGTATTGCGTCGTGGAACGCCTCGGGCAAATCCTCGTTATTGAAATGGATGACTATGCCATTCCTCCACAGCGCATGGGCTGTGGGGAATTATTGCCACTTCGATCCTGTGCTGCATCCTCCTGATCGGAGGGGGCCGCTCGCTTCGAATAAGTGCGATTCTCGAAAGGCTAAAGATCAGGACAATAGCTATGCGGGGAACGGTTCGAGCGATGGGCAAACAGCGTGATGCGGGACTGCCGAGGAAGCAGGAGAGCATACGACAACGCGTGTTGGAAACGCTGAACAAGCTCCATTTGGATTTTGTCGAACTCGGTCAGTTGGAAGATGCCGGTCCGCTGCTTCATGAACTCATGCGGATCGGATATTCGGCCGCACTCCCACCAAGCGAATTGGGGGCGTTTGAACCGCCTCTGCCGCACGCGAACGGCAAAGAAGAATAGGGCGCGGCTGTTAAGTTTTTGCGGGGGGGGGGTACTGACTGGTGCCGCCTGCGTGACTCGAACACGCGACCCCCGCATTACGAATGCGGTGCTCTACCGGCTGAGCTAAGGCGGCTTCCAAAGCGGGCGGAAAATACGCAGGCTCGGGCCCATCATGCAACAGCGGATATGACCCAGGGGTAAAACGGCCTTTTTGGCCTTGGAAACCACGCCGAATGAGGCCGGCAGAGGCACGGCATCGCGCCGAAGGCCTTGATTTCACACCGAGAACCAACGTCCAAGCATCCTGGGCGCCCGGCATCCGGCCAGTAAGTGGCTCACAGCACCTTTTGCCGAACTCGTGACATGCCATCGGCGTTTTCGATGCTAGTGTCGTTTTGGTTTCGAAGTTCGCGATAGATGTTGATATCACTGATATCGCGAACTTCGAAACCACGACACTAGCGGCGCTGCCGGTTCTGATTGCCATCGGTATTATCGTGATGGCCGGCTGATCACTTCGCGATGCTCTGTCGCAGCTCGCCTATTATGACCCAAAAAGGCCTAAGATCTCACGGATATGCCACGGCGCGGAATTGCGGATTCGAGTGAACGCCCATTTGGGGAGTATTTCATGATTAGCAGACGGACTGCGGTTCTTGCAGGCGCAGCACTCACCGGCGGGCTTCTTGGCGGGTTCGGGCCCGCCTTTGGCGCGGCCGGCAGCAGATTCGTCCAGGTGCAGAACCAGCGCTTTGTCCTGAAGGACAAGACCTACCGCTTCGTGGGAACGAATATGTGGTACGGCGCTTATCTGGGCGCGCTCGCCGCATACGGCAATCGAGACCGGTTGTGCAAAGAGCTCGATAAGCTGGCGTCTCTGGGCATAACCAATCTGCGGGTTATGGGGGCGTCGGAACTATCGCCGCTCAAGAATTCTCTCACCATTACGTTTCGTACCAAGACGACCACCAACCAAGAGCTGCTTGCCGGCCTTGATTTCCTGCTCGCCGAAATGGCCAAGCGCGACATGAAAGCCGTGGTCACTCTCAACAATTTCTGGGAATGGTCGGGCGGCATGGTCACCTATCAATATTGGACCAATGGCGGCCAATACATGGATCTGGGCGATCCGGCTCATCCCTGGCCGCAATTCGCCGATTTCTCGGCGCAGTTCTATGGCAGCCCCAAAGCCATCGCGCTCTATTTGCAATATGTCGGTGCATTGATCGCCCGGAAGAATACCGTCTCCGGTCTTCTCTATCGCAATGACCCCACGATCATGGCATGGGAGCTGGCCAACGAGCCGCGCGTCGGCGGCAGCGAAGCCTTCGTCACGCCGCATTTGCCGGCGTTTTATGCTTGGATTTCGCACAGCGCGCGATTCATCAAATCCCGCGATCCCCATCATTTGGTCACCACCGGCAGCGAAGGATTGCGCGGCTGCCTGGACCGCGCCGACATCACCGAAAAGGCGCATGCCATTCCGGAAATCGATTACATGACATTTCATCTCTGGCCGCTGAATTGGAGCTGGATCGACCTGAAGGATCTTCCCGGAACCCATGCGGCGGCCGAGGTCAAAGGCCGCGACCATATCCGCCAGCACATCGCGATTGCTCAAAAGCTGAACAAGCCGCTGGTGGCGGAAGAATTCGGATTTCCGCGCGACGACGGTTTTGCGCCGGGCTCGCCGACCGGTTTTCGCGACAGTTTTTACAACATGATGTTCACGGAGGTTTTGGGGTCTGCCAAAAGCGGTGGTCCTTTGACCGGCACGAATTTTTGGACCTGGGGCGGATTGGGACGCGCCGAGCATGACGATTATCGCATGCACCCCGGTGACACATCCTTTGTCGGCGACCCACCGCAGGAGCCGCAGGGCGCCAACTCGGTATACGATACCGACCAGTCGACGCTGGGCGTCATCCGCGATCACGCGGCGGCGCTGGCCGCTGTGGCATAGAAGGCCGTTTGTTTCTGGTATGCTGAAGGGTATGTCAGCGCATCCTTCGATTCTCTGGAAAGACCTCTTGTGAAAGCGATCGCCAGCCGTCTTGGCTTCAGCCAAGCAGCGTCGGGCTTGGTGAGCGGTGTCTTCACACCGTTTTTCGCTGCTTGGCTCGCCTGGCGCGGACTTTCACCCAGTCAGATCGGCGCCGTTCTGTCGGCCGGTTTGTTGCTGCGCGCTTTGCTGGGGCCGGCGAGCGGCATCATGGCGGACGCACGCAACGACCGGCGCACCGTGATGATCGTCCTCTATTGGGCCATGCTGGTCGGTTATGGCGCACTCAATTTCGTGAAAGCGCCACTTGCCGTTTTTGTGGCGGGCGTATCTGCAACCGTGGCGTTCGGATCGGCGACCCCCCTTCTCGAGAGCGTGAGCGTACGGCTTTCGGAGCGTTACGGTTTCAATTACGGACGCGTGCGGTTATGGGCATCGTCGGCGTTCGTTGCGGCGAACATCCTGGGCGGCGTCCTTGTCACATGGCTCGGCATTCGGATCGTCGCTCCTTGGCTTGCCGCGGGTGCAGGGTTGTGCGTTCTGACCACCTTGCTTCTCCCCGCCCCGCCACCCGATCACCCGCGCGGCGATCTTGTAGTGCGTTTGCGCGCCACATTCGGCGAAACGCGGGAATTGCTGCGTTCCGGCGTGTTTTTGCTTTTCCTGGCCGCCGCCAGCTTCGACCAGGCAAGTCATGCTTTCTATTACGGTTATGGCGGGCTGCATTGGCGCGCCTTGGGCTATTCCGGTGCGCTGATCGGGATTCTCTGGCCGCTCGGCGTGTTCGCCGAGATTGCGTTGTTTTCCCAATCGCTGCGCGTGTTGCGCGTTGTAGGGCCGACCCGTCTTTTGTTATTCGGCGCGCTCGGCTGCGCCTTGCGCTGGACGATTCTCGCTTTCGACCCGCCCATGTGGCTGGTCGTGCCCGCCCAGTTTCTGCACGGCGCGACCTTCGCTTTGGCGCATCTGGGCGCCATGTATTTCATCCTACGGGCGGTGCCCTCGCGATTGGCTGCAACCGCCCAGAGTCTCTATTTCGTCTGTTCGGCCGGATTGTTGATGGGCGTCGCGACCTATGCCTCGGGCAATCTCTATGCGACCTATGGCGGACGCGCTTATCTGCTGATGGCCGCGATGGGTGTCGTCGCAACCGGCTTTGCCCTGCTGCTGGCGCGCCATTGGCACGGCGAACGCATTCTCGCCAGCGGTCACGAAGAGCACGCCGATACGGTCTAGAAGAGACCTTCCACCTCGCCCTTGTCGTTGAGATGGATCGCGTTGGCGGCCGGGACGCGCGGCAGACCCGGCATAGTCATAATGTCTCCCGCGATCACCACGACGAACTCCGCGCCGGCCGACAGGCGCGCTTCGCGAACATGCAGCGTGTGGCCGCTGGGCGCGCCTTTGAGAGTGGGATCGGTCGAGAACGAGTACTGCGTCTTGGCGACACAGACCGGATAATGACCAAAGCCCTCCTGCTGAAACTCATCGATGTTCTGGCGCACCGATTTTTCGGCCGTGACATCGCCGGCGCCGTAGATTTCCGACGCGACGGTGCGGATCTTGTCCCACAACGGCAGGGAGTCGGGATAAAGCGGTTTGAAGTCCGCCTCTCCCGCTTCGCATACCTTGGTGATCTCGCGCCCCAGATCCTCGGCCCCTTGGCCGCCATTGGCCCAATGGGTGCAAAGAATAGCCTTGCAGCCGCGTTCCTCCGCGGCCCTGCGGATCGCCGTGATTTCTGCCTCTGTGTCGCCAGTAAAGTGATTGACCGCGACGATCACCGGCACGTTGAATTTGCGCAAATTGTCGATGTGGCGCACCAGATTGGAGCAGCCGGCGGTTACCGCGGCGACATCCTCTTTTTTGAGGTCGCCCTGTCCAATGCCGCCATGCATCTTCAAGGCGCGCACCGTTGCAACCAGCACGGCGGCGGACGGCTTCAGTCCGGCTTTGCGGCATTTGATGTCGAAGAATTTCTCCGCGCCGAGATCGGCGCCGAATCCCGCTTCGGTAATCACATAGTCGCACAGCTTGAGCGCCGTGGTCGTAGCGACGACGGAATTGCAGCCATGCGCGATGTTGGCGAACGGACCGCCATGGACGAACACCGGATTGTTCTCCAGCGTCTGGACGAGATTGGGCATCAAGGCGTCGCGCAGCAACACCGCCATGGCGCCCGCCGCATGGATTTCCTGCGCCCTGGCCAATCGGCGATCGCGCGTCCGGCCAAGAATGATATTGCCGAGACGACGGTCGAGATCCTTCAAATCGGTCGCCAGGCAGAGTACCGCCATCACGGTGGACGCGACCGTAATGTCGAAACCATCTTCGCGCGGGAAGCCGTTGGCCACACCGCCGAGCGAGTTTATGATCGAGCGCAACGCGCGATCGTTCAAATCGACGACGCGGCGCCATTCGATGCGGCGCAAATCGAGTCCCAGCGTATTGCCCCAATACATGTGGTTGTCGATCATTGCGGCGAGCAGATTGTTGGCTGCGGTGACGGCGTGAAGGTCGCCCGTGAAATGCAAATTGATATCTTCCATCGGCACGACCTGCGCAAAGCCGCCGCCGGCCGCGCCGCCCTTCATGCCGAAGCAAGGGCCGAGAGAAGGTTCGCGCAAACACGCCATCGCGCGCTTGCCCAAACGGTTTAGGGCATCGGTGAGGCCGACGGTCGTCGTCGTTTTTCCTTCGCCCGCCGTCGTCGGCGTGATCGCCGTGACGAGAACAAGCTTGCCGTTCGGGCGGCTCTTCAAGCTATTGATGAAATCGAAAGACAGCTTGGCTTTGGTGTGGCCGAAAGGAATTAACGCGTCGGGAGGAATGTCGAGGGCCTGCCCGATCTCGGCGATTGGTTTCATTTTCGCATCGCGGGCGATTTCGATATTGCTGCGGACGGTGCTCATGCGAGTCTCTTTTTCTGGATGCCGCTCTTTTAGTCTGTCACGGCTTTGGCGGCATGGGGAGTGCGTCATTCGTTGCGCAAGCAAAGAACATCAGGGCTCGGTACTTGTATTGATTTATTTCTTTTGCGCGACATCAAACGCACGATACGCGCGAGACTAAACAGTCTTGCCGCGCGGGTGCGCGTTGGCATAGACCTCCATCATCTTGCGCACGTCGATTTCCGTATAGGTTTGGGTGGTGGATAGGGACGCGTGACCGAGAAGTTCCTGCACTGCACGCAATTCGCCCCCATTCGCAAGCAGATGTGTTGCGAAAGAATGGCGTAGTGCGTGGGGCGTGGCGCGCTCGGAAAGCCCCAAGCGTCCGCGCAAACGCTGCATCAGGGCTTGCGCTTCGCGCGCACTCATCGGTTTGCCGCGGCGCGACAGAAAAAGGGCACCATCGCGTGCACCGGTGAACGGAAGCAACGCCGCATAATGCTCAATCGCTTCGCGCACGACGGGGAGAACCGGCACATTGCGTTCTTTGCGGCCCTTGCCCATCACACTCAGCGAAGTGCCGAATGGAACATCGCCGCGCTTCAGACTCAACGCTTCGGAAATACGCAACCCCGCGCCATAAAGCAGCGTGAGCAAAGCCGTGTCGCGCGCCGCGAGCCATTCGATATCTTGTTCGCCCGCCTCTTCCAGCGTGCGCGCCGCATCGTCCTCGCTCAGCGGGCGCGGCAGACTGCGCGGAATACGCGGCGTACGTACGGCGCGCGGCGCGGCGTTCTCGAGAATTTCTTCGCGCGCCAAATAGCGAAAGAAACTGCGCACCGAAGCGAGTGCCCGCTGCACGCTGCGTGCGCCCAATCCTTCGTTGCGGCGCAAGGTGATGAAGGCGCGGATGTCGGCGGGCACGAGTTTGCCCAGCATGCGCTCTTCGGGAACGCGGCCTTTGTGTTCGTTGAGAAAGACCAGAAAGCGGGCCACGTCGTCGCCATAAGCACGCAAAGTGTGCGCACTGGCACGCCGTTCATGGGCCAGAGATGCAAGCCAAGCTTGCTTCAGACTTTCGGCAGATCGAGCCATGCGCGGATCGCCCGTTCCAGCGCGCGCGTGAAATAACCCAAATCGGCCTCCACCTTGCGCCCTTCGAATTTTCCTTCGGCCAAGCCGCCCAACACATACAGCGCGGGCGGCGCATCGGGCCCGAGGCGCAAGCGGAAGGCGGCGAGACTTTTACATTGCGCGCCAGGCCGGCCGAGCAGCAATTCCCCGCAGCCCGAGAGAATCGCGCCCATGCCTTCGGGGCCGACCACCGCCGTCACCGTTCCCGGCGCGATCAGACGCAGGCTTTTGGTGCCGACCGGCGCTATGGTGTCGTCGCGCTCGACGCAGAATACCGCCAAATCCGCATCGAAAGCGGGCGCCGCAGAGGTGGCGACCGCAATCACATCTTCCAAATTTCTGGCGTCGATCAGATCGAGCACAAAGCGGCGTACGCCGTCGCTCAACCGCGCGCTCTTATCCTGTGTGCTTTTCAGCGCATCGCGTTCTAATTTCAGTGCCTGGTTCTCGGCCGCCAAGCGTTCGATGGCGAAGCGCTGCAGATCGCGCACCTCGCTTGTGGCAAAGCGTTCGGGCAAAAGCAGCGCGAGTAATTCTCCGTCGCTGGCCAGTTGGGCACGGTTCAAGCGGATATAGGCCTTTACCGCGTCGGCGGCGGCCAGGGCCGGTTCCAGAGAGGGTGCGGTCTCGCGCATGCGGTATAGTCTTTGACCAAAGAGAATCGCGATTCAAAGTGTAACGCATGAAGGACGCAGCACTAAAGCCCGCATTCACACTTGCCCCCGGCGAGCGCGCCGGCGTGTTGTTGCCGCTGCCGCTGCCGCCGTACGACTACAAATTGCCGCCAAGCGTGACCGCGAGGCGGGGCTTGGTGGTTGCGGCCCCACTGGGTCCGCGCGAAAGCCTAGGCGTGGTGTGGGGAAATGCGGAAGGCGGGGTCGGCGATAATCGCCTGAAAGAGGCGGTGCCGCTCGAGGGAAATCCCGTTCTGCCTGCCGGACTTTGCGATTTCGTCGATTGGGTGGCGGCGTACACGTTGACGCCGCCTGGCTTGGTGCTGGCCATGGCATTGCGTTCGCGCCAAGCTTTCGAGGCCGAGGTTCCCCGAATTGCTTATGGAAAGGGTGAAATTGTTCCCGCGCGCATGACCCCGGCGCGAACGCGCGTGCTCGCAATCGCCGCGGATGGACTGGCCCGCGGCGTGCCGCAATTTGCCGAAGAGGCGAATGTGACGCCCGCCGTGGTGCGCGGGCTGATCGATGCGGACGCGCTGGTGGAAGTGGAACTCCCCGAATTCGCGCCGTTTCCTGCCCCCGATCCCGATTTCGCGCGCACCACGCTGAACACCGAACAGGATTTATCGGCGCATTTGTTGCGCTCCGGCGTGGCCGCCCATCGCTTCGCCGTCAGCCTGCTGGACGGTGTGACGGGTTCGGGCAAGACCGAGACCTATTTCGAAGCGGTGGCCGAGGCGCTGCGGCAGAATAAGCAGACGCTGATTCTGTTGCCCGAGATCGCGTTGACGGTGCAGTTCCTCGACCGGTTTGCGGAGCGCTTCGGCGTGCGTCCCGCCGAGTGGCACTCCGACTTGTCGCAGAAGGAACGCCGCCGGACATGGCGCGCCGTTATGAAAGGTGAAGCGCGGGCGGTGGTGGGCGCGCGCTCCGCGCTGTTTCTGCCGTTCCAGACGCTCGGCCTCATCATCGTCGATGAAGAGCATGAGCAGGCGTACAAGCAGGAAGACGGCGCCATCTATCACGCCCGCGATATGGCCGTGGTACGCGGGCGGATCGAGAATTGCCCCGTCGTGCTGGCCAGCGCGACGCCGTCTTTGGAAAGTTATGTCAACGCCACGGCCGGACGTTATGCGCATTTGCGTTTGCACAAACGCCACGGCGAAGCAGTGATGCCGGTCGTGCGGTTGATCGACATGCGCGAGGAACGCGGCGAGCCGGGGACCTTCATATCGCCGCAACTGCGCGAGGCGCTGGCGATAACCCTGGGCGCCGGCGAACAAGCGATGCTGTTCCTCAACCGGCGCGGCTATGCGCCGCTGATATTGTGCGCCGCTTGCGGCCACAAGATGACCTGTCCGCATTGTTCGGCCTGGCTGGTGGAGCATCGTTATCGAAGGCGCCTCGTCTGTCATCATTGCGGCTTCGAGACCACAACCCCGCCGGCCTGCCCGCAATGTCACGAGCCGGGAACGCTAACGGCTTGCGGGCCGGGCGTGGAGCGCGTGGCGGAAGAGTTCAAAACGATTTTCCCCGAGGCGCGCGTGGCGATCGCATCATCCGACACCATGCACGGACCGTTGGAAACCCAGGCGGCGATCCGCGCCATGGCGAAGCGCGAAACGGATGTTCTGATCGGCACGCAGATTGTGGCGAAGGGTCATCATTTCCCGCAATTGACGCTGGTCGGCGTGGTCGACGCGGACCTTGGCGGCAGCGACGGCGATCTGCGCGCCCGCGAACGCACCTTCCAGATGCTGCATCAAGTTTCGGGACGGGCGGGGCGGGCGGAGAAGCCGGGACTGGTGTTGATGCAGACCCGCAATCCCGCCGACACGGTGATGAAAGCTTTGGCCTCGGCCGATCGCGATGCGTTCTACGAACAAGAGCGGATCGCGCGGGAACGTATGCATGCTCCGCCCTTCGGACGGCTCGCGGCTATTATTTTATCAGGCCATGACGGCGATGCGGTGCGCGGCGCGGGGCGCGAACTCGCCAAAGCCGCACCGGCGGCACGCGGGGTCAAAGTGTGGGGACCCACACCGGCATTTTATTCACTGCTGCGCGGCCAGACGCGCGAACGCTTGCTGGTGCAGGCGGAAAAGATGGTGGATGTTCAGGCTTATCTGCGCTCTTGGCTGGCGGCGGTGAAGATCGTCAAATCGGTGCGCGTCACCGTGGATGTCGACCCGATGAGTTTTTTCTAGGGTCGCTTACTCCCAACTTGTCATGGCCCGCGAATGCGGGGGGTGTTGCTAAGTCGTACAGACTTTACCTTTTTTTGACCACACAAGCTGAGCGGAGGGAGCAGATGAGAATTATATTCTAGGTGGACTGCTTATGTGGGGCGCCCGATGCTCGGCAACAACGGCAGGACATGATCCAATAGCGGACTTACCGCACAGCGTCAGAACGGCAAAGATGCGCCAACTCTCGCCGTCCCGATCAGCGACTTAGAGACTCCGCAATCCCCAAGTGGTAGTTTATTGCGACTTTCCATTCCCGGGGGAGGGGACAATGAAAGCAGGTGCTCTCGTTTTTCTGTGCTGCACCATTTTGTGTGGCTGCGCCACTCAAACAGAAGTGGAGCTTTGGAATTGCCCTGGGCTCACCCAGGCGGGGCTCGATCAGGACTACGCGGCATGTCAAATGTACGCGATGAACCTCCCTCAACAGCAAACGCCGGTTACTTCCTATAACGCAACAACGACCACGATTGGCAACACGAGCACCACTACGGTGACACCAAATCCATATTCACAACTTGCATCGGTGCTAGGGGATGCCGTTGTGAACGAAGCAAGACAAACACAAGCACGACGGCTGTGCATGCAATCAAAGGGCTACCAGTTCGCTGGTACACGGCTCCAATAATGCAGCTGGTGGAACCATCGCTGAAGGAGAGGCTGTGGCACAAGGCGAGAGCCGACTTAGTGACCTACGCTCCTCAAATCGTGGGCAATGGCACTCTGATGTGCTGTGCGTGTGGGCGATTTCTTCCTCAAGACAAGTTCGATATTGAGCACATAATTCCGCAGCAGGCGCTCCTCGACGATCCGCCAGAGATAAAGTCAAACCCGATTGCAACGAAGGCCATACGAAGCGGCACCATTCTCCTTTGCAAAGAACCGCTCAGAGTCTGGGGGGCAACCATTTATCGTAATGGCTGCAATAGCTGGAAGGGCAGGTTCTTTGATACGCCGATTAGAGAGGCCCTTAACGGACGCATTCAAAAGCGGTTCACCGACCAGCACCTGATTGCGCTGCTATGTATGGCTTACCTCGCAATGTTCGGGCAATTTGGATACCGAGCAGTGCTCATCCAAAGTGGGTTGCTGATGCGTCAGCAATTCTTTAGCCCGAAGCGATTCCACAAGGAAATGCCGCGTCTGTCCAAATTAGTTCTGAGAGGGCAACCACCAGACGATGTTCTGCAGCATCTTGGATTCTGGCTGACGCCGTTCAATTTCAGCGTCGAAGGCGGTTCTTGCCATGTCACCTGTAGAAACGTCGCCATCCCTGCACCAATATCTCGCGATCCACGCCTCCCTTTGGCCCGGCACCTTCAGATCATCCCCAACGAATATGGACTAAGGCCAAATTTTCAAACCTCATTTCACTAGTTTGCACGTCCGCAGCTGGCGCATTTGCGACCTTGTCTCAAAGGCAAGTTTGAGCCGCAAACCTGCCGTTCGATTTGGGTTCGGTATGTGACATTGTCGCACCGGCGAGTTTAGGGTCGAAACTTGCCGTTCGAGCGACGGCGACCTTGCGCCAACAACCGCCATTCGAATAGGCAAAAGTTTGGTGGGATTTTACGTTGGTGTCGCATATGCCGGAGAGGCTCTCGGCGACTAATGTGGCGGTGTTGGGGGACCAAAATGCATCACGTCACTAGACTAATTACTGCGGTCGCGTTCGTGCTGAGTGCCACGAACGACGCAAATGCTGCCGACACCACACAAGCCACCGGGCAGGCGCTTGCGTTGTCTTTATTTCAGCAGGTTGCACGCTGCTGGAGCCCACCGAGGCCGCAGAGCGGAAGCCAAAGCATCGTTATACGGCTTCAAGTCGATCTGAATACGGATGGTCAGATCATCGGAACGCCGACGCTAGTGGACAAGCCGGATGTCAGCATTCCGGGTGTTAGCGAAGCGATCAACGCCGCAACGCGAGCGGTTTACACCTGCGCACCGTACAAGCTACCGGCGGCGCAGTACTCAATGTGGAAGAAGGTCGTTTTCACGTTCGATCGTGAGCGATTTGCCGGCACCCTTTGACGGCGATGTTGACTTTGGCAGGAAGATTGATCTGCGTTGATTCACGCGGCGCGTTGTTGCGGGCGGAGGTTTTCGGCCCAGGTCCATGGCAGAAGCTCGTCAAGACGGGCGTTGGGCCACAGATTGACGAGCCGGGCGAGAACATCGGCAAGGTAGGCTTGAGGATCGATGCCGCCCAACTTGCAGCACTCAATCAGCGAAGCCAGGATCGCCCAACTACGGCCCCCGTCGTCGTTGCCCGCGAAGAGCGCATTCTTTTTCGTCAAAGATTGGGGCCGCATGCTCCGCTCGACGATGTTGGTGTCCATCTCGATGCGCCCGTCGTCGAGGAAGCGGATGAGCCCGTCCCAATGATGGAAGGCATAGCGGATAATCTTTGCCGTGTCCGATTGGCCCGGCAGACGTGTGTGCTGTTGCTCAAGCCAGGTCCTGAACTCTGCGACACGCGGGGCGGTTTCCGCTTGCCGGACGACGCGGCGTTCATCGGCGCAGCGGCCTCTGATCCTTGCCTCGATCCCATAAAGCTGGGCAATCCACGCAACGGCTTCGGTGGCAACCGGCGCATCGCCGCGCTCGGCGATTTCGAAGAAGTCCCTCCTAAGGTGGCTCCAGCAAAAGGCGATCATGATCCGGTCGGCCGGCAAGTTCTTGTACGGCGCATAACCGTCGCATTGCACGATGCCGCGGTAGTTTTCGAGCAGATCTTTGAGGTATTGGCCGCCGCGGCCGGGTGCGTAGCTATAGAAGACAGCGGGTGGATCGGGTCCGTTCCATGGTCTGTCGTCGCGGGCCATGACCCAGAACCAGCCTTGTTTGGTTTTGCCGCGGCCGGGATCGAGCACCGGTACCGGCGTTTCGTCGACCGCCAGCTTGGCCGATGTCAGAAGGTTCTGTTTCAGCCGCTCGTAAAGCGGCTCAAGCTCCGTCGCTGCGTACCCCACCCAGAACGCCAGCGTCGAGCGATCAAGCTCGATACCCTGGGACAACAGCATTTTGGCTTGGCGGTAGAGCGGCAAGTGCCAGCCGTATTTGGCCACCAGCACGGACACGACCAGACTCTCGGTCGGAATGCCGGATTTGATCAAGTGCTCGGGCGCCGGAGCCTCAACAATAGTTTCGCAGGCACGGCAGGCCAGTTTCGGCCGGTGCGTGACGATCACCCGGTACAGTGCCGGGACAACGTCGAGCCGCTCCGAGGTCTCTTCACCGATGACATGCATCGGCTTGCCGCAGCACGGACAGTTCGTGTTGTCGGGCAGGGCCGTCTCATGGATGTGCGGCAGATGGGCCGGCAGCGCCCCGCGATTGATCTTCCGGCGATGGTCACTGGTGGGAGCCTTCTTCTCTTCGATGGCCTCATTCCTGGCAATCGCCTGCTCGATGTCCTCCAGCGCCAACTGCAGCTGATCGGGCGGCAATTTCGCCAGCCGCTCGCTCTTGGCCTCGAACCCCTGCGCCTTGCGCAACAGGCGGCGCAGACGGTCGTTGATTTCCACCAGCTTGTCGCGCTCGGCGACCACGGCATCGCGTTCCGCAACCGCCGCCAGCGCAAACGCACGCAGCGCGTCAATATCGTCAGGAAGTGAATCGGCAAGCGATGCCATGCCCGAAGGGAAGCACAAAATACGCCGATTGTAGCGCGCTTTCTTGCATCCGATTCACTTCACCGCAGGTCACTGCACAGCTTCCGGCGCCGGAACGCGGCGAACATGTACGCGCATCCAATCGAGACCTTCAATCAGCGCAGAAAGCTGCGCCGCCGACAGACGCATCACGCCGTCTTCGATGCGGGGCCACACGAACTTGCCCTCCAACCGCTTGGCAAAAAGGCAGAGACCTGTGCCGTCCCAAAAAATCAGTTTCACTCTGTCAGCACGGCGAGAACGGAAGCAGACGATCACACCCGAGAAGGGATCAATCCGCAGCTGTTCCTTCGCCAGCGCCGCAAGGCCGAGTATCCCTTTGCGGAAGTCCACAGGCTTCGTCGCCATCACCACCCGGACCGGCCCCGGCGGAATCAACATTCCGCCGCTCATGCCGACACCCGCTTGACCGCCCGCAGCACTGCCTCGATGGCGCGCGCGTCAACACCGCCCGGCACCTTCACCCTCACAGAGCCGATCGTGATCTCGATGGATGCAGTCCGTTCCCGCCCTGCCGGTCTGCGCCTGCGCTCCGGCTCGACCGACACCACCGGCACAAATGCCGGCACATCGTCTGCCTGCAACGCAAAATGCCCATCCTTGGCTGCTCTGATCCAGTTCGACAGATGCTGCGGCATCAGATCGTGCTGCCGCGCCACCTCCGCAATCACCGCCCCCGGCGCCACCGCCTCCGCAACGATCCGCCCCTTCTCTTCGTCCGTCCAGCGGCGCCGGCGGACAACGCCAGTTACCTCGACATGCCGCCGAACCGGCTTCGTGTCGTCACTAATGTCGACCATATATGATACACGACCCCAAACGACTCACCACGCATCCTGCGCGTCACGTCCGGCGATCAGCAACGTGGGATTAAAAGAACGCTCACGTTCGATCCCCGCTCGATGCTCTACTTATCGCGGTAATCGTATGACCGTTCTTGGCGCAATTGCGAACTTGAGTGAATTTCCGCTTGCCGCCCGAGAGCGGTCATAGGTCAGTCGGCAGGATTGCGCCTACTACGGATATCCTCCAGATATCCCGCCATTACGGCAGCGTCCATTAAGCCGCCTTGATGTCAGTTTTCGCAAAATCCCCGCCGACATATAGCAATGGCGCATTCAGCACTTTCGCCGCTGCATAGGAAAAGCAATCGCCAAGATTCAGTTTCGCCGGATGTCGGCCTTTGCCATAAGTCAAGAATGCATAAACTGCTTGTTGCGATTGATCTTGATCCACACTCAAAACGATGATGCGCATGTCCGCGATGAACTTATCTGCGGCAGCCTTGGGTTGGCTATAGCTGCGCGAGAGCACCATCACCAATTCGGTATAGGACACAGGAGACATGCTCCGATCCGGATGCACTGCCAGCTTCTTTGCTAGCACGGTGCACTCGGGTTCCCCGGTTGTCAGTGCAACGGCTGCGGAGGTGTCGATGACGATCAAACCGGCAACCCGTTCTCGTCATACAACTCGTCCATCATTTCCTGCATGGTGCGGGTGTCGCCACGTGCCTTACGCTCAGCGGCGATGGCTTCCTGAAGGGGCCGAAGTTTCTCGAGCAATTCCTCCGCCGTCTCGGCAGGCTTGATGTCCGCACTTTCCGCATCGAGCCTTTCCAAACGCTCGACGACCGCGCGGTCGATGGCATCGGTCAAGCTTTCGCCCGTCCGGGCCGCGAGTTTGCGGATATTGGCTTCTGTGCCAGGGTTTTTGATATTCAGACCCATTTCTACCTCCCAATGGTAGAAATCTACCATAAAATGGTAGAAATGTCCAACATATTGAAATTATTCAATAAACACAAGAGGAGAGGCTACATTGCCACATTTCTGGAACGTCAGTCGAACCCTAATGCGATCCGGCGGGCGCCATGCATTGCTGATAGACGGCTACGGCCCTTTTCTGCTGGGTTGCCGCATCGAACCCTTCGCCCGCGGCCTCTTCGCCGGCCGCCTTGGCAGTTTGCCGGCACCAATCCTCAGGTGTGGAATCCCGGCCAATCGGAGCCGATGCCGGCGCTGGCGCCGGTATCGGAGCCGTCTCGACGGGAACTGCGGGCGGCGGCGCGGCGTCATTGCTGTCGCGCAATCCGACATAGGTCAGCGCACCGTTCCAAGTGCTGCAACCGCAGAGCAAGAGGCCGGCGAAAATCGCCGCGATCACCCGAGTGTTCATAGCAACGCCTTTTCCAAGACTCACATAACTCTAGCATTACGCCCGAGCGTTGGCGCTCCTGAACACCCTAATCAGGAGCGAATCTTTCGCACATCCACCAGATGCCCGGCGATCGCGGCAGCGGCGGCCATGGCAGGCGACATCAGATGGGTGCGCCCGCCGCGGCCCTGACGGCCTTCGAAATTGCGGTTGGAGGTCGAGGCACAGCGCTCGCCCGGCGCCAGCTTGTCGGCGTTCATCGCCAGACACATCGAGCAGCCCGGTTCGCGCCAGTCAAAACCCGCGGCGATGAAAATCTGGTCCAAACCTTCTTCTTCGGCCTGATGCTTCACCAAGCCCGATCCGGGGACCACCATGGCGCCGACATGCGATGCGACCTTCTTGCCTTTGGCGATGGCGGCCGCTTCACGCAAATCTTCGATCCGCCCGTTGGTGCAGGAGCCGATAAAGACACGGTCGATCTTCACATCGCTCAGCACCGTACCGGGCTTCAAATCCATATAAGCCAGCGCGCGTTCCACACCGGCACGGGTGTTGTCATCCGCAATCTGGGCCGGATCGGGAACGACACCGGTCACCGGCAACGCTTGTTCGGGCGAGGTGCCCCAGGTCACCATCGGCACGATGTCACGCGCGTCCAAGGCGATTTCGACATCGAACTTCGCATCGTTGTCGGAGTTCAGCGTTTTCCAATATTGCAAGGCGGATTCAAACGCCCCGGCTTTGGGTGCGCGCGGACGTCCGGCCACATAAGCGAAGGTGGTTTCGTCGGGCGCGATCAAGCCGGCGCGGGCACCGCCTTCGATGGTCATATTGCAGAGCGTCATGCGCCCTTCCATCGACAGCGCGCGCACCGCTTCCCCCGCATACTCGATGACATAACCGGTACCGCCTGCCGTACCGATCTTGGCGATGACCGCAAGCGCGATATCTTTGGCGGTGACGCCGAGCGGCAGCTTGCCATTCACCGTGACGCGCATGTTCTTCGACTTGGGAATCAGCAAAGTCTGGGTCGCCAGCACATGCTCGACTTCGGAAGTGCCGATGCCGAAGGCCAGTGCCCCGAACGCGCCATGCGTGGAGGTATGGGAATCGCCGCAAACGATGGTGGTGCCCGGCAAAGTCCAGCCTTGTTCCGGTCCAACGATATGCACGATGCCTTGGCGGATATCGTCCATCTTCAGATATTCGATGCCGAATTCGCGCGCATTGTTTTCCAGCGTGGCGATCTGCTCGGCAAATTCGGGATCGGCGATGCCTTTGGCGCGGTCCTTGGTCGGCACATTGTGATCGGCAACAGCAAGCGCAAGTTCCGGGCGGCGCGGTTTGCGGCCAGCTTTGCGCAGCCCTTCGAAAGCCTGAGGGCTTGTGACCTCATGCACCAGATGGCGGTCGATATAGAGGACGGAGGATTCGCCTGCCGCCTCATGCACCAGATGTGCGTCCCAGATCTTGTCGTAGAGCGTCTTGCCCATCTTCAGAGCCTGTTTCGATAGTCCACATGAGCCGCGTTTCGAGCGAAAATCGCCCGAATGGCAGGAGAAGCGTGAAGAGCCTACCGGAAGTACGGTCGAACGCTTCGACGAAGCCAGTCGGCGATTTTCGCCGAAACCCTCCGGGGCACGGCAATCTTGCCCGTCCGGTTCGTCGCCGCGCTTGCCCGATGTCCCCGCATCGCGCTGCGCGCGGCTCCTGCCGGAAACGGGCAAAATTGCCAGCGTCGCGGCCACGGGGACTATCGAAACAGGCTCTTCGGTCCTTCAGGCCGGCTAAAAACACCAGCAGGCCGCCTCGCGCAAGAGCATTGTTCGTTCAATGGGCGTTGGCGAAATAAACCACTAAGCCGATGATCAAAAGGGCCACCGCCTGCGCCACGATACGGTAGCGCATCAGGACATTGGACCAGCGCGCGTCGGTTTTGCCGCCGATCGCCATCACGACGATTCCCGCCAGCAAAACAAGGGCAACGACAGCCAGTGCTGCCAGAATGACAATTTTTCCAGCCATACCAAATCCTCGGCGCGGTGCGCTGCGACTATCACGCCGACTTGCCGAATCGCGCAAGGCCAGGCTGGCAGCGTCCCGAGCAAAATTCGCTTCTGTCAGGCGAGTTCGTCGACGGTTTCGTCGCTCAAATTACCCGGGACGATGGTAACGGGAATGGCTTGGATCGTCGTCGCGAACATGCTGACCAATGGGCCGGGGCCCTCTTTGGCGGTCGCCGATGCCAGCACCAGAATGGAGATATCCTTGTCGCGCTTGATGAGGTCGAACAGGCAATCGGCGGGCGAGCCATGCTCGATCAACAGCTCGGGCGTAATCCCAGCCAACTCGCCAACCGTTTTTGCAGCTTCGTAGATCAAGCTCTCGGCGTCGCGATGCGCCTCGTCTTTCATGATCTCCTCCACGCCCTTCCATTGCTGGAAATCGGCTTGTTGGGCAATGCAGAGAAGCGAGACGCGGCCGCCTGTGTGCTGCGCCCGTCGCGCGGCAAAACGCAATGCTACGCGGCATTCCGGCGTCTTGTCGACGACGACTAGGAATTTGCGCGGGCGAGGTGGAACCGAACCATTCATGCACTAAGCCTGTCTCATCGGAGGCCTTGCGGCAAGAGTCGTATTGGCGGGATGAAAGTTACTCTCACTTTCCTCCCCCGTTTACGGGGGCGGTGCTGAGCGAGCTCTTGCGAGCGAAGCGGAGGGGCAAACGCCTGTTGCCCCCCCTCCGTCCCGCCGCCGCTTGCGCGTCGTCGGTCCACCTCCCCCGTAAACGGGGGAGGAAAAAACAGGGGCGACTCATTTCGGTAATTCATGTGATTCACTCCTGCTTCGAAGCTGACAGCATCTAATTCATTTCAAAGCAGCCACTACCGGCAACGCACCAAGTCGCGTGACATGTGAAGCGGTTCAGAACGACGGAGTACCCGCAGGTGTTACTTGCTATCGCTTCATGTCTTCTCCGATGAGAAACGACGCTAACAATAATATTGTGTCGACGAAGATAATCTGCTTCCACAGTTCACGCATTGGTCACCCTTCAATTCGCTTGCCCTCTCTAAGTGAATTGTCGTGCTCTTCCGAAGCTGGTTTGATTCTCCGGCCATATCCGGATCGAACTCGCCATCAATATACCGATCGCTCCGACCGCTCCGCATAAGTTAAATCAGCGAGGCGCAGATGCGCGATCTTTTAATAAGCCTGATTGAGCGTTGTCAGTTGCGAATCGGCCCAGACGGGATAACAGCAAAAGGGCTGGCTGCTGTCATTGCCGTGATTGTGCTGATCCACTTAGTCCTTAGGAGCCAGCGCGGATTTGAGTTTATACAACAGCTCCAGCGCCTCCTTTGGTGAAAGCGAGTCGGGTGAGGTTTCGCGGAGCATCGCTTCTACCGCGCTTTTCGGCTTGGGCTCGGGCATCGAGACATTGAACAACGGCAGATCGTCGATGCGCGCCAGCGGTTTGTGGCCTTCGCGGCCGTCCTCCAGCGCCTGCAGCACTTCCTTGGCGCGCGCCACGACCGGCGCCGGAAGTCCGGCCAGTTTGGCGACATGGATGCCGTAAGAGCGATCGGCAATACCGGGCGTGACTTCATGCAGGAAGACGATGGTATCGTTCCATTCTTTGACCCGCATGGTGACGCAAGCAAAGCCCGGCAGGCGCTCGGCCAGCGCCGTCATTTCGTGATAATGGGTGGCAAAAAGCGCCCGCGACTTGTTTTTGACGCAGAGATGCTCGGCCGTCGCCCACGCAATCGCCAAGCCGTCGAAGGTTGCCGTGCCGCGGCCGATTTCGTCGAGGATCACCAAGCTTCGTTCGGTGGCTTGATTGAGGATCACGGCCGTCTCGACCATCTCGACCATAAACGTCGATCGTCCGGCGGCCAGATCGTCGCCGGCGCCGACGCGGCTGAACAAGCGGTCGACAATGCCGATATGCGCGCCATCGGCGGGCACAAACGCGCCCATCTGCGCCAGGATCGCGATCAGCGCGTTTTGACGTAGAAAGGTCGACTTACCCGCCATGTTCGGGCCGGTCACCAGCCATAGCCGGCGCTCTTTCGACAGATCGCAATCATTGGGCACGAAATTGGCGTGCGTGGTTTCCAGAGCCGCTTCCACCACCGGATGACGGCCGTGGGAAATCGCAAAGGCGC
Organism: uncultured Alphaproteobacteria bacterium; assembly: GCA_963766355.1. GTDB lineage: Bacteria > Pseudomonadota > Alphaproteobacteria > Micropepsales > Micropepsaceae > Rhizomicrobium. The sequence goes on along the minus strand of CAVXZV010000011.1, from coordinate 166,288 downwards.
AGCTCTCATCGACCTTCGGGCGCACATGACGGCGGCTGACCGCAAGCTCAGCGAGGGCAGCCGCGACATCGAGCATGGCAAGCGCTTCGGCAATGCGCGACAAAGGCTGTGCCACGGCCAGGGCTTTGCGCGCCATATCGTCGAACAATTCGCGCTCGATGGCGAGCGCCTGATCGCCGGCCTGCGAAATGCGATTGGCTAAGCTGGACAATTCATCCGTCGAGAAGCGCACCGCTCCGCCCATGGTCTGGCGATGACGATAAGCGCTGTTGGTCATCAATTTGTCGGCATGCTGTGTGGTTACTTCGATAAAATAGCCGAGCACGCCATTGTGTTTGATCTTGAGCGGCGTCGCGCTGTCGTCGCGATAGCGCGCTTCAAGCGTGGCGATGACGCGGCGCGATTCGTCGCGCAAGCTGCGCACTTCGTCGAGCGGTTCGTGCGCACCGGCGCGTATGAAGCCGCCGTCCCGGGCATAAAATGGCGGCTCCGTCACCAGAAGATGCGACAGCTTGCCGATCAGCGTTGAGACCTCGGCAATCGCGGCGACGAGATCGCAAACCGCTTCCCCCGCTTCACCGGCATTGCCGTTCAACTGCAGCAGATCGCGTAGCGCACGCGCGCAGACGATACCATCGCGCAATGCCGCCAGATCGCGCGGGCCGGCCCGCGACACGGACAGCCGCGCCACGGCGCGCGCGATGTCGGGCGCGCCACGCAGTTTCTCGCGCAGATCAATTCGGATGTCGCCGTCTTCGACAAAATGCGCCACCGCATTTTGCCGATGGACAATCGTCTTCACATCCGTCAGCGGAGCCGCAAGCCGCGCCGCCAGAAGCCGCGCACCGGCGGCCGTGACGGTGCGATCGATGACCGACAGGAAACTGCCGCGCCGTTCACCCGCCAATGTCTCGACCAATTCGAGATTGCGCCGTGTGGCGCCGTCGATGGCCATGAAGGATTGCGTCGCCTGGCGCATCAAAGGCTGCAGGGCGGGAAGTTTTCCTTTCTGGGTCAGCTCAAGATAGGCGATCAAAGCACCGGCAGCAGATAATTCCGCGCGAGAGAACGCGCCGAAGCCCGCCAGCTCGGCGACGGCGTAATGTGTTTTGAGAGCCCTTTCGCCCGCATTGGAATCGAATTTCATCGCAGGAAGCGCGGTCAGCGCATCGCCCAAACTGCGCAACAACGGAGCGACGGCTTCATCCGCAAGCAGACTGTCCGCTGCGAGCAGCTCACTGGGCGCAAGCCGGGCGATTTCCACCATCAGATCCCCCGCGGCAACCGATGCGACGCGAAAGGTTCCCGCCGACATATCCGCACTGGCAATGGCGAACTCGCCGCCGGCGCGCCCCAGGCTTGCCAGCGTGTTGGCGCGGGAAGGCTCCAGCAAGGAATCTTCCGTTAACGTCCCCGGCGTCACCAAACGGATGACCTCGCGCCGCACAACGGATTTGGCACCGCGCTTCTTGGCTTCCGCAGGGTCTTCCACCTGTTCGCAGATCGCGACCCGAAACCCCTTGCGAATGAGCCGCTCCAAATACTGCTCGGCGGCATGCACCGGCACGCCGCACATTGGGATATCCTCGCCCAGATGCTTGCCGCGCTTGGTCAAGGCGATGTCGAGCGCTTCGGCTGCCCTCGCGGCATCCTCGAAAAACAATTCGTAGAAATCCCCCATCCGATAGAACAGAAGATATCCCGGATTGGCCGCCTTGATTTCATGGTATTGCGCCATGAGGGGTGTCGAGCCCTCCATCACGGGCGTGGCGGCAAGCTGGTCGTTCATCTCCCGAGCATATCAGACCCTTAAGCAGACTGGCGTTGCATACTCGGCAAGTGCAAAGGCCAAATGACCTGATAATCTGTGGAAAAGCCCAAATCCGGAAAACCGCTCATGTCCGACGCCGACCGCCCATCCCACACTGACGAAGAAGCGCTCGCTTTTCACGCCAGCGGCAAGCCCGGAAAAATCGAGATCACGCCGACCAAGCCCATGGCGACGCAGCGCGATCTTTCGCTTGCCTATTCCCCGGGCGTGGCCGTCCCGGTCCGCGTTATCGCGGACAACCCCGATGCTGCCTATGATTACACAGCAAAAGGCAATCTTGTTGCGGTGATTTCGAACGGTACAGCGATCCTCGGTCTTGGCGATCTGGGCGCGCTCGCCTCCAAACCCGTGATGGAAGGCAAGGCCGTACTCTTCAAACGCTTCGCCGATGTCGATGCGATCGACATCGAGGTCGATACGACGGATGTGGATGCCTTTATCAATTGCGTGCGTTATCTGGGGCCGACCTTCGGCGGCATCAATCTGGAAGACATCAAGGCGCCGGATTGCTTCATCATCGAAGAAAAACTGCGTGAGCTGATGGATATTCCCGTCTTCCACGATGATCAGCACGGCACCGCGATCATCTCGGCCGCGGGCGTGGTCAATGCTCTGCATCTGACGGGACGTAAAATCTCCGACGTCAAAGTGGTGGTGAACGGGGCCGGTGCCGCCGGCATCGCGTGTCTTGAGCTCCTCAAATCCATGGGCGTGCCCAACGCCAATGCGATCCTGTGCGATACCAAGGGCGTGGTCTATCGCGGCCGCACCCAAGGCATGAACCAGTGGAAGAGTGCGCATGCCGTGGAAACCAAAGCGCGCACACTGGCCGACGCGTTGGTCGGCTGCGATGTCGTGCTCGGACTTTCGGTAAAGGGCGCCATCACCCAAGCGATGGTCAAGTCGATGGCCAAGGCGCCGATCATTTTCGCCATGGCCAATCCCGATCCCGAAATCACGCCCGAAGAAGTCAAAGCGGTCCGCTCCGATGCGATCATCGCCACCGGGCGCAGCGACTATCCCAACCAAGTGAACAATGTGTTGGGCTTTCCTTATATCTTCCGCGGAGCGCTCGATGTGCGCGCCAAGCAGATCAATGAAGCCATGAAGATCGCGGCGGTGGAAGCGCTCGCCGCGCTGGCCCGCGAAGACGTTCCCGACGAAGTGGCGACGGCCTATCGCGGATCGCGCCCCAGCTATGGCGCCGATTACATCATTCCCTCGCCGTTCGACCCGCGTTTGATCAGTCGTGTCTCTTCCGCAGTCGCCGAAGCAGCGATCAAATCGGGCGTGGCACGACGTGAGATCAAAGATATCGATCATTACCGCTACGAATTGTCGGCACGGCTCGATCCTTCCGCCACACTGTTTCATCAGATCACCACCAGCGTGCGTGCCCAACCCAAGCGTGTGGTGTTTGCGGAAGGCGAAGAAGAATGCGTCATCCGCGCTGCGGCGGCGTTCCAGCATGCCGGCTTGGGCAAAGCGTTGCTCGTCGGCCGTGCCGATGTCATCAAGGCGGGAATCAAAAAGTGCGGATTCGAAAACGACATTCCGCTGGAAATTCGCGTGCCCCATTCGGCGGCGGAAGCAACGCCCTACATCGATGCGTTGTACCAGCGATTGCAGCGTCGCGGCGGGTTGTATCGCGATTGCGTGCGCTTGGTCACCAACGACCGCAATGTCTATGCCGCATCGATGCTCTCGGCGGGCGATGCCGACGCCATGGTGACGGGTGTGACGCGCAACTATTCCGCCGTCCTTCATGACGTGCGCCGAGTGCTCGACGTTCCGGCCGGACAGCGGCCGATCGGCGTGCTGGTCATCTTCGCTAAGGGGCGCGTGATTTTCACCGCCGACACCAGCGTGCACGAATTGCCGAACTCCGAGCAGCTTGCGGATATCGCCGAGCAGGCCGCACGCGTCACGCGGCGTTTCGGTTTCACGCCGCGCGTGGCGATGCTGGCATCTTCCACCTTCGGTTTTCCGCGCAGCGAACGCAGCGAACGCGTCGTGGAAGCGGTGCAGATTCTCGACAAGCGCCAAGTCGATTTCGAATATGACGGCGAAATGTCCGTCGAAGTCGCGCTCGACCGCGAGAAAATGAAGCTTTACCCGTTCTGCCGCCTGACCGACACGGCGAATGTCCTCGTCATGCCGGCCGTGCATTCCGCCGCCATCGCAACCAAGTTGTTACAAGAGGTCGGCGGCGTCAGCATGCTGGGACCGTTCCTGGTCGGACTCGAAAAATCCGTGCAGATCGTCTCCTTAGGCGCCAAAATGAGTGAAATCTACAACGCGGCGTTGGTCGCATCGCTGTAAGGACGGTTCGGCGCGCTTCGACGCCTATTTGCGGTAAAGGCATCGGGGCATTATGTGGTTTCGTGCTTAATCTAGAGAGACACCATGGACAACCCGAAGCTTGCATCCTTTATCGATCGCATTTGGGATCGCGACCTCGTTCCCGCGCTGATTAATTACATCACCATCCCGAACAAATCGCCGATGTTCGATCCCGAATGGGTCGAGCACGGCCATATGGACAAAGCCGTTGCGTTGTTCGAGGCCTGGGGAAAGGGCAAGATCGCCAAACTGCCCGGCGCCACCTTGGAAGTCGTGCGCCTGCCCGGCCGCACGCCGCTGATCTTGATCGAAGTCCCGGGAAAGGCTGAGGGCACGGTGCTGCTTTATGGCCATCTCGACAAGCAACCGGAGATGAAGGGCTGGGCCGATGGCTTCGGGCCGTGGACGCCTGTGCTTAAGGACAACAGATTGTACGGCCGCGGCGGGGCCGACGACGGTTACGCGATGTTCGCTTCCATCACGGCGATCTTGGCGCTCGCCGAACAAAACATAGATCACGCGCGCTGCGTCATCGCTATCGAAGCCGGCGAAGAATTGGGATCGCCCGACCTTCCCGTCTACATCGAACATCTGGCAAAGCGCATCGGCTTGCCCGATCTCGTCGTCTGTTTGGATTCGGGATGCGGCAATTACGATCAGCTCTGGCTGACCACCAGCCTGCGCGGCATCGCTGCGGGCGTACTCACGGTGCGCGTGCTGACGGAAGGCGTGCATTCGGGCGATGCCAGCGGCATCGTGCCGTCGTCGTTCCGTATCCTGCGATCGCTTCTGTCGCGCATCGAAGACGAAACCAGCGGGACGCTGAAACTTTCCGAGTTCTTCGTGACGGTGCCGGACGACCGGTTGGAACAAGCCCGCGCCGCAGCGGCCATCCTGGGCGATGAAGTATTCACCAAGCTGCCCTTCGCCGGGCACACCAAACCGATGGCGGCGACGCCGGTCGAAATGGTGCTGAACCGGACCTGGAAGCCCCAGCTCGCGGTCATCGGCATGGATGGCTATCCGCAACCGGCGCAAGCGGGCAATGTGCTGCTGCCGTTCAGCACCGCCAAGCTTTCCTTGCGCACGCCGCCCACCTGCGATGCGCCCGCCGCTGTGGCGGCATTAAAACGAGCCCTCGAACGCGATCCACCCTACAACGCCGAAGTCTCATTCGAAACAGAAGCCGGGCAGACCGGATGGAACGCGCCGAGCTTGGCGCCTTGGCTCGACGCCTCGCTTAAAGCAGCGTCTGAGACGCATTTCGGCAAGCCGGTGGCCTTCATGGGCGAGGGCGGCTCGATCCCGTTCATGGCGATGCTGGGCGAAAAATTTCCCCAGACCCAATTCGTGGTGACGGGTGTCTTGGGTCCGAATTCCAATGCCCATGGGCCCAACGAATTCCTGCATATCCCGATGGCCAAACGCATCACGGCCTGTATCGCGAATGTGCTGGCGGATCATGCGAAGGCGTCAAAATAGATCATGAGCAAGCGGATTGCAGACTACGCGGCGTTGCTCGCTTTTCTCGCGGTGACATTCGCGGTGGCTTTTGCTGGCAGCGCAGTGACCCTTCCGAATATTGCGGCATGGTATGGCGGTTTGCACAAGCCGTCGTTCAGCCCGCCCAATTTCGTTTTCGGACCAGTCTGGACGGTGCTCTATCTGATGATGGCAGTCGCCGCCTGGCGTGTATGGCGCAAGACCGGATTGATAAGCCGACCGATGGGGCTTTATGTGGTCCAACTCGGCCTCAATCTCGCCTGGTCCTTCCTCTTTTTCGGCGGGCACTTTCTGGGCGTCGCGCTGGCCGAACTTGTTTGCCTGTGGCTGGCCGTGCTGGCGACACTGCTGGCTTTTCGTCGCCACGACCCTGTGGCTGGCTGGTTGTTCGTTCCCTATCTCGCCTGGGTGAGTTTCGCTGGAGCGCTCAATGCCGCGGTCTGGCACCTGAACAGCTGAAGGAGCGGGGCAATTTCGCCTTTCGTTCTACATATTTACCGCGCATTTACGGGCCTTGGCGTGATTCTGCGGCCTTGCGGGGGCGATACCTCGCCCCTATATACCCCTCAGCTGCGGTAAGGGCCTTTTTGAGGCTATTTACCGCCATTCTTATTGGTTGGGGGCAGGCATAGCGGCGCTTTCTGAGAAGGCCTGAGTCCTGCTGCCCGGAAGGAAGGAACTGACATGGCTAAAGTGATTGGCATCGACCTCGGCACGACCAATTCGTGCGTCGCGGTCATGGAGGGCTCGGCCCCCAAAGTTATCGAAAATGCAGAGGGTGCACGTACCACCCCCTCGATCGTCGCGTTCACCGCGGACGACGAACGGTTGATCGGACAGCCTGCCAAGCGGCAAGGCGTGACCAACCCGGAATATACATTTTTCGCGATTAAGCGTCTGATCGGGCGGCGCTTCGACGATCCCATGACCCAAAAAGACATGGGCATGGTTCCCTACAAGATCGTCAAAGCCGACAACGGCGATGCCTGGGTCGGCGGTCGCGACGGCAAGAAATACGCGCCGAGTGAAATCTCGGCCTTCATTCTGCAAAAAATGAAGGAAACCGCCGAAGCCCATCTCGGCGAAAAGGTGACCCAAGCGGTCATCACGGTTCCGGCTTATTTCAACGACGCCCAGCGCCAAGCGACCAAAGACGCGGGCAAGATCTCCGGGCTGGAAGTCCTGCGCATTATCAACGAACCGACAGCGGCTGCGCTGGCTTATGGCCTCGACAAAAAGACTGCCGGCACGATCGCGGTCTATGACCTTGGCGGCGGCACCTTCGATATTTCCGTGCTGGAAATCGGCGACGGTGTCTTCGAAGTGAAGTCCACCAACGGCGACACCTTCTTGGGCGGCGAGGATTTCGATCAGCGCGTCGTCAATTACCTGGCCGACGAATTCAAGAAGGAAAACGGTATCGATCTGAGGACCGATCGTCTTGCCTTGCAACGTCTGAAGGACGCCGCCGAAAAGGCAAAGATCGAATTGTCGAGCGCGATGCAAACGGAAGTGAACCTTCCCTTCATCACCGCCGATGCCGCGGGCCCCAAGCATCTGACGATCAAGATCACACGCGCCAAGCTTGAAGCTTTGGTCGACGATCTGATTCAGAAGACGGTCGGCCCGGTCAAGCAAGCCCTCAAGGATGCGGGCGTCAGCGCCAACCAGATCGACGAAGTCATCCTGGTCGGCGGCATGACGCGCATGCCCAAGGTGCAAGAAGCCGTCAAACAAGTGTTCGGGCGCGAGCCGCACAAAGGCGTCAACCCGGACGAAGTTGTTGCCATCGGCGCAGCCATTCAGGGCGGCGTGCTGAAGGGCGAAGTGAAGGACGTGCTGCTTCTGGACGTCACGCCGCTGTCGCTCGGCATCGAAACGCTGGGCGGCGTGTTCACCCGTCTGATCGACCGCAACACCACGATCCCCACGAAAAAGTCGCAGATCTTCTCGACGGCGGAAGACAATCAGACCGCCGTGACCATCCGCGTCTTCCAAGGCGAACGCGAAATGGCACAGCACAACAAGCTGCTCGGCCAGTTCGATTTGATGGGCCTGCCTCCCGCCCCGCGCGGCGTACCGCAAGTGGAAGTGACCTTCGATATCGACGCCAATGGCATCGTTTCGGTCACGGCGAAGGACAAGGCCACCAACAAAGAACAGCAAATTCGCATTCAAGCGTCGGGCGGCCTTTCGGATGCCGATATCAAGAAGATGGTGCAGGAAGCCGAAGCCCATGCCGCGGAAGACAAGAAAACCCGCGCCTTGGCCGAGGCCCGCAACCAAGCCGATGCGCTGGTCCATTCGACCGAGAAAGCTTTGGCCGAACACGGCAACAAGGTCGATGTGGCCGAACGCACGGCCATTGAAGACGCAATGGCGGCCGTGAAGGAAATCGTCAAGAGCGACGACACCGAAGCGATCCAGCAGAAGACGCAGGCCTTGGCGCAGGCCTCCATGAAGCTTGGCGAAGCGATGTACAAGGCCAGCCAAGCCGAAGCGAACGCCGAAGGCGCGCCTAAGGCCGATGCGCCCAAGGACGACAATGTCGTCGATGCCGAGTTCTCGGAAGTCGACGAAGATAAGAAAAAGGGCTCAGCGTAATCTGAAATCATTGGAATCGGAGGCCGGGAATCGATGAAGATTGAATATTCATCAGGTTTTCGGCTTCCGGGTTTCAGCCCTTGGGGCGAGCATGAGTAAGCGTTGCTATTACGACGTTTTGGGCTGCAAAAAGGGCGCGCCTGCCACCGAGATCAAGGCGGCCTATCGCAAGCTTGCGATGGAACTGCATCCCGACCGCAATCCGGGCGACCACACTTCCGAGATCAAATTCAAAGAAATCAACGAAGCCTATGACGTTCTGAAGGACGATCAGAGGCGCGCCGCTTACGACCGTTTCGGGCATGCCGCGTTCGAGAATGGCGGCGGGCGCAACGGCGGCGGCAATCCCTTCGATTTTGCATCGTCCTTCACCGATGTATTCGACGATCTGTTCGGCGAGTTCATGGGCGGTCGTCAGCGCCGCCGTCAGAACCGCGGCGGCGATCTGCGCTACAATCTCTCCGTCACATTGGAAGAAGCGTTTAAGGGGCGCCGCGCCGAAATCAAAGTCCCCTCGGCTGTCGCTTGCGAGATCTGCGGCGGCACAGGCGCAGAGCCCGGCACACAAGCGGAACAATGTCCAACTTGCGGCGGTCACGGCAAAGTGCGCGCGACGCAAGGTTTCTTTACCATCGAACGGACCTGCCCTTCCTGCCAAGGCCAAGGGCGTGTCGTGAAAAGCCCCTGCCGGCCCTGCGGCGGCAGCGGTCATGTGCAGAAAGAACGCACGCTCGCCGTCGACATACCGGGCGGCGTCGAAGAAGGCACCCGTATTCGTCTGTCCGGCGAAGGCCAGGCGGGGTTCAATGGCGGTCCTGCGGGCGATCTCTATATTTTCGTCTCCGTCGCGCAGCACGAGATTTTCCAGCGTGACGGTCACGATTTGCATTGCCAGGTGCCTGTATCGTTCGTGACCGCAGCGCTGGGCGGCGCGGTGGAAGTTCCCACGCTGGATGGCGGACGCTCCAAAGTCACCATTCCCGATGGCACACAATCGGGCCGCCAGATCCGCTTGCGCGGCAAAGGCATGCCGGTGCTGCGCGGTGGCGGCATGTGCGGCGATCTCTATGTCGAAATTGCCGTGGAAACGCCGGTAAAGCTCTCCAAAAAACAGAAAGAACTGCTTCGCGAGTTTGAAGGCGCGAGCCCCGCAGGCACCCATCCGCATTCCGAGAATTTTTTCGCCAAAGTGAAAGAATTCTGGAATGCAAAAACCTGATGTCGCTCGGCGACCATCTGCGTTTTCTCGCGCGGCTCGCAGCCAATCCCCGACGCATCGGCGCGATCGCCCCTTCCGGCGCGGCTCTAGCGCGCGCAATGGCGGCCGAAGTCGATCCTGTGCGGCCGGGTTTCATCCTGGAGCTTGGACCGGGAACAGGCGCGATCACCGCAGCGTTGATCGACCGGGGCTTTGCGCCCGAGCGCATCGTCGCGATCGAATATGAAGCCGAGTTTGCGGCGCTCGTGCGGCGGCGCTGCCCCGGCGTGCACGTCGTCCAGGGCGATGCCTTCGACCTGGAACACGTTCTGCCGCATCAAGGCCCGTTCCTTGCGGCAGTGTCGGGACTTCCGCTAGTGAATTTTCCCGAATCCTCGCGGCATCGCCTGGTGGAGAGCGTTTTCGCACGGCTGCTTCCCGGCGCGCCCTTCGTACAGTTCAGTTACAGCTTTTGGCCGCCTGTCCCGGCAACCGACCAATATACGATGGCGTGGGCGCGCCTTGTTCTCCGCAATCTGCCGCCAGCGCGGGTCTGGGTCTATCGTCGAGTTTGAGGTAGTTGTTCTCCATGAGCCTTTCGGACGAAGAACTGGAACGCTATGCGCGCCATATCGTGCTACGCGAAATCGGCGGCGCGGGTCAGGCGAAGCTGCGTGCCGCGCGCGTGTTGGTGATCGGTGCGGGCGGACTTGGCAGTCCGGTGATCATGTATCTCGCCGCTGCCGGCGTGGGCACCATCGGGATCGTGGATTTCGACACCGTTAGTTTGTCCAATCTGCAGCGCCAGATTGCCCATCGCACTGCCGCTATCGGCCAGTTGAAAACGGATTCGGCCGGCGAAGCTGTTCGCGCCATCAACCCGCATGTGAAGATCGAAAACCATCCCATCCGGCTGACGCCCGACAATGCCTTGAGCCTCATCGCGCATTACGACATCATGGCCGACGGTTCCGATAATTTTGCCACGCGGTTTCTGGTGGCCGATGCCTGTTTCTTTGCCAAGAAGACATTGGTTAGCGCCGCGGTCAGTGAATTCTCCGGCCAGCTTTCCACCTTCAAGCCGCAGCTCGCGGGCCAGCCTTGTTATCGCTGCTTATTTCCGGAACCGCCGCCGGCAGGCACGGTTCCGTCCTGTTCGGAAGCCGGCGTGTTGGGCGCTGCCGCGGGTGTCATGGGAACATTGCAAGCGCTCGAGATTATTAAGGAAATCACGGGCTGCGGTATAAGCATGGCGGGCCGCTTGTTGATCTATGAAGCGTTGGAAACCCGTTTTCGCGACGTTAAAGTGCATCCCGATCCGGCCTGCCCGTTGTGCGGTCCCAGCCCAAAAATCCTCAGTCTTTCAGCGCCTCATCGATAAGTTTAACCGCGTCTTAAAACCCGCTTTGCATAATTGCAAATCATTCGCATCGGGCCTCGAGACGTATTTGGGACCGCAGGTTCATTTCGAGATCTTTTCGCGCCGGGGCGCCAAAGGCGGCTGGAAGCTCGTCGACGTCAAGGATGACCGCGAATCCGCCATCAAACACGCGAAGGATTTGCTAGGGGACTGCTAAGTCCAATTCCCAGTTTTCGCTGACGACGTCTTTGCCGAAGGCGCGATGCGCATCGCTGTCGATATGGCGGAATCCGGCAGCTTGATAGATCTTCCGTGCGGATAAGAGCACGTCATGCGTCCATAGAACCAGTTTGCGATAGCCGTTATCGCGCGCAAAACCGATGCACAGATCAACGAGCCGGCGCCCCAGCCCTTCGCCGCGCGCTTCCGGCTCGACATAGAGCAGACGCAAGCGTGCCGTTCGATCGTCGTCTCTTGCCAGAAACACGGCACCGACAATATCTCCATCTCGCTCGGCAACCCAGCATCGCTCGCGCAGTGGATCCGCATTCTTTCCGAAGTCGGCGACGATCTGGGCAACCAGCGCTTCGAAACGCGCGCCCCAGCCATATTCATCCGCGTAGAGCACGCCATGGCGATACACGATCCAGCCGAGATCGCCGGCTTTCGGCGACCGAATGAAGATGGACGATCGCTGCGGCTCATCCAGAATTCCTTCCAGCGTCCGGGTAGATTGCACCATTCTGCGCTGCGCCGTTTCTGGTTTGGTGCGCAGCAATGCGGCGATCTCGGCATGCGCCCGCATATCGAGCGCCGCAAACGCCTTTTTGCCCGCTTTGGTCAGGACGAGATGCTGTGCACGGCCGTCGTCTGGCGAAAGATGCTTTTCCACGAGGCCTTGTTTGGCGAAGCGCGCCAAAATGCGGCTGACATAACCTTGGTCGAGGCCGAGCGCATCGCAAAGCGCCCGGGCTGTGATGGCAGGCTTATGGGCAAGCTCGTAGAGGATTCTGGCTTCCGTCAAGGAATAGGGACTGTCGAGATGCCCTTCTCCCAGAAGACCGATCCGGCGCGTGTAAAGCCGATTAAAGCGCCGAATAGCTTCAACGCGTTCAGAGAATTCATCTATTTTTTCAACGGATTGATCGAGCATTGTTGACATTGTCATATATATGCTTGTCAAAGTCAAGTAAATCGCACAACTGACCTTAAGAGCGGTTTAGTTCCTATGGCCGCATTGTGGGGAAGAAGATTATGGCCAACGCCGCAGGGCGGGCATGGGCACCAGGCTGCACAAAGAAGAGGACGCCGGTTCCGCGCGCGATCCGCCGTGTACCAAAGCCGAAGATATTTATTCTCGCCAAGCCAAAAGGACGATCGGCCGGCTCCTTTCGGACTTTCTGACCCAGAACAAGCTCACACCCACCGAGCTCCTCCATCGCTCCGACATGCTGAAGAAGCTGGAAGCCACCGGCACGCTTCTGCAGTATGCGGTCCAGCAAACCGCCATAGCGCGCGCCGCCGCGGAAAAAATACCGGTCCAAGAGATCATCAAGGTCCTCAATGATGTTGTCTCGGACGTTTACGACCGAGCTTTTCAAGATAAGCGCGATAATGTTTTTCCCGAGGTCAAGGCGGAAAAATTCGCCGCACTGGCATCCAAACTCGCGGCGCGAGACAACGGGCTTTACGTGCTCAACGGCGCCATCGCCAAACATTTGCGCGATGCCAGAAGCTGGGACGAAAAAGTCGTTCGCCTGATTCGCCTTATGGATACGACCCAGCCGGAAAGCCCTGGCGGAGAGCTGCTTGCTGGTGCCGGCGACACGATCATTGCCGAGATTCTCCACACCGGGGCTGCGGTCCAGGACATCATCGGTCCAAGGGAGAATTTCGGCGAAGCGGTGATCGCCCTCATCAATCTCTTTCTCGGCGCGGAGCAAGCTGGTCAATACGGCAAGGAGCAAGGCCTGGCGCTTTTGGCCCGCTATTTTTTTGCCGGCAAACTGCCCCTTTCGCGCCACAGCGTTGGCGAACGGATTATCGCGGAAATTCTCAGCCTTAAGCGGCTTCGCACCGATTCCTACGACAACGAGTTGAAAATGCTGCGCCGGATCGTCGCTCTCGCGACCCCAGGCATCGGCGACATGTTGCCCGGTGAAGATTTGACGGCCGCGCTCGAGCTGCGCTCGAAGCGATTCGTCGCTCCAGAATGCCTGAACGAATGTTTGTCGAATACCGTCCTGCCGGACGAGAAGCTCGATTGGCTGTTCTTTGCCGACGAATGCATTGTCGGCGAGCAGAACAAGCAGGTCCTTGCCGATGCCGCCATACGCATCGTCACCTCGACCGAATTCAAAGAGCCGTTCCGCTCACCGCGCATTGCCATGTCGAAACGCCTGCAACGTCTGGCATTTCTGAACGCACGCGCGCGCCATTGCGGCTTTCACGAGAGTCCAAAGCGGGAGATTGCCGACATCCTGGATGCCATTGCATGGGTCGTGGCTTTGCACGCCAATCTGTTTGAAATCATGGATGCCAAATCGGAAAGCTCTGCCGAGAAGGTGATGACGATCCTGCAATTGTTCGCAGCGGGAACGTTTACCGAGGGCCGTCTTTCGGCCAAAGCACGTGACGCTATGATGGGATATCTGTCGCAGCCGGGCTTTCTGACCGGTTATATCGATATGCGATCCAAGGCCGGATACAGCGCGCTCGATACCGAGGCCGCAACCGCCGAACTGGTGGAGCGATTGCAGAAGATCGGCATTCCAGGCGAAACAAGCCTTAACGCCCTTGCGGCTTGCGCCTCGTGCCCGATTATCTAATGCGCGGCGTCCCAGTTCTGGGCGGCGCGCGCCTCCACCGTCAGTTTAACGCTGAGCTGGATTGCCGGTAGCGACGCTTTCTCCATGACCGAGACCGCGACGGCGGATGTCTTCTCGACTTCAGCGTCCAGCGCTTCGAACACCAATTCGTCATGCACCTGCAGCAACATCTTTGCCTTCAGCTTCGCCGAGGCCAAGGCGGCCGGCATGCGGATCATGGCGCGCCGAATGACGTCGGCCGCGGCCCCTTGGATCGGGGCATTGATCGCGGCGCGCTCCGCTCCACCGCGGAATCCCTGAACCTTGGAATTGATCTCGCGGATATGGATGCGCCGGCCGAACAAGGTTTCGACATAGCCGTGCTCGCGTGCGTACGCCTTGGTCTCTTCCATATAGTCGCGGATGCCGGGAAAGCGCTGGAAATATTTTTTGATGTAGTCGTCGGCTTCGCTCCTTGCGATGCCCAATTGATTGGCCAAACCGAAGCCGGAAATTCCGTAAACGATCCCGAAATTGATTGCCTTGGCGCGTCGCCGCACTTCCGCGGGCATCCCTTTCACCGGTACCCCGAAAATTTCCGAAGCGGTCAGCGCGTGAATGTCGATGCCGTCGATGAAGGCCTTTTTCAGCTGCGGGATGTCGGCAATATGCGCCAGCAAACGCAATTCGATCTGGCTGTAATCGGCACTGATCAGCTTGGAGCCCTTCGGCGCGATAAAGGCCTGGCGAATGCGGCGGCCTTCTTGGGTTCGGATCGGAATGTTCTGCACATTGGGATCGGTGGAAGCCAACCGCCCCGTCGCCGCCGCGGCCATCGCAAAAGAAGTGTGCACGCGCCCCGTTTCCGGATTGATGTAGGTAGGCAAGGCGTCCGTATAGGTGCCGCGCAGCTTGGCCAATTGACGCCATTCGAGAACCTTCTTGGGCAGATCGTGGCCTTGCGCCGCCAAATCCTCCAGCACGTCCACATCGGTGGACCAGGCACCCGTCTTGGTCTTTTTGCCGCCGGGCAGGGAAAATTTCCCGAATAGAATATCGCCGAGCTGCTTGGGCGAACCGACGTTGAAATTCTCGCCGGCGAGTTTGTGGATCTCCGTCTCCAGAGCGGCTTGGATTTGCGCGAAATCGTTGGACAGTTTACGCAGCAGATCCGGATCGATGGCGATGCCGGCGCGTTCCATATCGGCCAGCACCGGCATTAAGGGCCGTTCCAGTGTTTCGTAAACGGTGCGCTTGCCTTCGACGGCCAGACGCGGCTTGAGCAGCATCCACAAACGCAACGTCACGTCGGCGTCCTCGGCGGAATATCGCGTGGCCTCGGCGATGGGGACGCAGTCGAACGTGATTTTTTCTTTGCCCTTGCCGGCGACATCGGCGAACGAAATCGGTTTGTGGTTGAGGTATTTTTCCGAAAGCTCGTCCATGCCATGGCCTTGCGCGCCGGCATCGAGCACATAAGACATCAGCATCGTGTCGTCGAAGGGCGACACGCGAATGCCGCGCCGCGCGAAGATCAGGAAATCGTATTTCAGATTCTGGCCGATTTTGAGGATAGAGAGATCTTCCAGCAACGGCTTCAGGCGTTTCAGCACATCGGCTTCCGGCAATTGTGCGATCTTCTCCCCGCCATCGAAGGACAAACCGCCGCCGGCGACATGGCCGCAAGGCACATAACACGCTTCATTCGGCGCCACCGCCAAGGAGACACCGCACAGTCCGGCCTGCATGGCGTCCAGCGATGTCGTTTCGGTATCGACGCAGACAAAGCCCGTTTCGCGCGCACGGGCGATCCAATGATCGAGGCGCTCCAGCGTCGTTACCGTCTCATAGGCGCCATGATCGATGACTTTCAGGATCGCCTGGCGATTGGCGACGACGCCGAGAGTTCCTCCCCCTGAAAGGGGGAGGTCGGCCGGCGAAGCCGGACGGGGGGGGGTCGGACCCCTCCCTGAATCACCTACGGCGATTCTTCCCTCCCCTTTCAGGGGAGGGATAGTTGCGGCCGCCACGCCGTCGACATCCTCAATGCCGTAATGGCCGGCGACGCGTTTGGAGAGGCTGCTAAATTCCATCGCCTTCATAAAGGCGAGCAATTGCGCCGGATCGGGTTCATGCACCGCGAACACTTCGGGCGTCTGGCGTAACGTCGCACGATCATCGAGCAGTACGAGCTTGAAGGACATCCGCGCATTGTCGGCATTGGCCAACAATGTTTCGCGGCGCTTGGGCTGTTTGATCTCGCCAGCGCGTTTAAGCAGTGTTTCGAGGTCGCCATAGGTGTTGATCAGTTCGGCAGCCGTCTTCACGCCAATGCCCGGCACCCCCGGCACATTGTCGGTGGAGTCACCCGCCAGTGCTTGGACCTCAACGACTTTCGACGGCGGTACGCCGAAGCGCTCGATCACTTCGGCAGAGCCGATTTTCTTGTTCTTCATCGTGTCGAGCAGTTGGACTTTGCCGTCTTCCACCAGCTGCATCAAATCTTTGTCGGACGAGACGATGGTGACGAGCGCGCCTGCTTCGCGCCCCATTCGTGCATAGGTGGCGATGAGGTCATCCGCCTCGAATCCCGGCTCTTCCACACAAGCCACGCCAAAGGCGCGCGTCGCATCGCGCACCAAGGGGAATTGCGGGATCAAATCTTCCGGCGGATCGGGGCGATTGGCCTTGTATTGCGCATAGATTTCGTTGCGAAAGGTTTTTTTGCCGGCATCGAAAATCACCGCCAGATGGGTCGGCTTATCGCCGTCCTTCATGTCTTCCAAGAGCTTCCACAACATATTGCAGTAGCCCGAAACAGCGCCGGTGGGCAGCCCGTCGGACTTGCGCGACAGGGGCGGCAAAGCGTGATAGGCGCGAAAAAGATAGCCCGAACCGTCGATCAGATAGAGGTGATCGCCTTTCTTGAGCGGCCGGGCGACAAGAGCGATCAATGCTCCTGCGCCTCTTTCTTGAGGACGAAGCGGCGATCGCAATAGGGGCATTCCACATAGCCTTCGTCGCCCATTTCCAGATAAACCTTGGGATGACCCAAGGCCCCGCCGCCTCCATCGCAGGAGACGCGTGTGGTTTCCACTTCGATGATCTCGGGGGCTTCGACTGCCATGACGTCACTTTCGTTTGTGAGCGGGGCGTTTGCGGGCAGGGCGGATGATAACCGGCGCGGCTACGACTTCAACCTTTGCGCCGCCGTAGTCAGGAGATAAGTTAGCCCATGGTCCGGCTGACCCGCATCTATACCAAGACCGGCGACAAGGGCGAGACCTCGCTCGGCGATGGCACGCGCGTGGCCAAAGATGCGCTCCGCGTGGACGCCTTCGGCACGGTCGATGAGGCCAACGCGGCGATCGGCGTGGCGCGACTCGCGACCAAGGGCAAGCTCGATGGCATGCTGGCGCGCATCCAGAACGATCTGTTCGATTTGGGCGCCGATCTGTGTGTGCCTGAGACAACCAAGACGGCAAAATCGCGGCTGCGCATCGCCGATACGCAGGTCGTCCGGCTCGAGCACGAAATCGACGCCATGAACAAGGAATTGAAGCCGCTCGAATCCTTCGTCCTGCCGGGCGGCAGCACGGCGTCGGCCCATCTGCATCTGGCGCGCGCCATTGTGCGGCGCGCCGAACGGCTGATGGTCGAACTGGCAAAAGTCGAAAAGGTGGGGGCGCCCGCCTTGCGCTACATCAACCGGCTATCGGACCATCTTTTCGTCGCCAGCCGCTACGCCAATGCCAAAGGCGCGCGCGACGTCCTTTGGAAACCCGGCGCCAATCGCTGATCAGACCGCTTCGTGTTTGCGGCCGAAGATGAACGCCAGGATTACGCCGATCACGCCGGTGACGGCCCAGCTCCACAAGCCGAGGCACCAGGCGACGGCAATGGCGAGAAATCCCGGCAGGTGGATCGAAGCCCAAGCCTCGAAGCCTTCGGCGCCGCCTTTCTCGAATAGATCCCAAACCACCGCCAGAGAACGCGCCGTGATATGGCCGCCCTTCTCGAGCGAGGTCACAAGGTCGGCGCCCATCAGCATCAATGCCGCGACGACCAAGATAAGACTGATGAGACGCATAAAGACGAACATGTTGTTCGCTCCCCCACTGATCGTTCCGCGCGGACTAGCCCGTCAGGAAGCTAACCAGAGCAGTCGAACCTGACAAGAATATGAAGCACGCGTTAACCAATATTCCTGCTGCGTCACGATGCGTTGTCGCTTTTCCGCCGCGCGCCGCGGTGGGCTTTGCCCAGTTCCGCGTCAAGGATGAAGCCGAAATAATCATTTGGGCGGATAGGGCGTCCCATCCTTATGGGCAAACCAACCGACTTTGCTGTCGATCTGCAGGTCTATATCGGGATAAGAGCAAAAATCCTCCTCGGTCCGTGTGCCGACTTCCAGATAGACCGCCATGCCGGCCGATTTGTTGATCATGTGATGACCGTTGGCGACATTCTTCGCAAATGCCGCACAATCGCCGGGCCCCAGGACTTCCTCGCCCGCATCGGTGACAAGCACGACTTCGCCGGACAAGACATAGACGAATTCGTCTTCGGTCGTGTGCCAATGGCGCTGACTGGACCAGCTGCCCGGCGGCAGTTGCACGAGATTGACACCAAACTGGGTGAGCCCGCCCGCATCGCCGAGCGCTTGTTTGATGCGCGTGGCAGCCTTCTCGTGAAACGGCGCGGGGTAGCTAGACCCTTTGCGTTCGGACACGGATTTCAGATCGATTTTGGGCATAAGTATTCCTCTCTTCACACAGCATAAAACAAAACCGCCCGCAGAACCTATGCGTTCCGCGGGCGGCTGATCTGAAAGAGACCGTCTTGCTTAGGTGTTCGGCTGGCTTTCTGTGCCAGGGGCAGCACCTTCCGCCGCTTGCTTTTTGGAGAGGTCTTCGCCAGTCGTCTGATCGACCACTTTCATCGACAGACGCACCTTGCCGCGGTCGTCGAAGCCGAGCAGCTTCACTTTCACGGCTTGGCCTTCCTGCACGACATCGCTGGTCTTGGCGACGCGCTTGGCGGCCAATTCGGAGATGTGGACCAAGCCGTCCTTCGGACCGAAGAAGTTCACGAAGGCGCCGAAATCCATTACCTTGACGACCTTGCCGTCATAGATCTCGCCGATTTCGGGTTCGGCCACGATCGACTTGATCCATTTGAGAGCGGCCTTGATCGATTCACCGTCGGCTGACGCGATCATCACCGTACCGTCGTCTTCGATGTTGATCTTGGCACCAGTCTTTTCCACGATTTCGCGGATCACCTTGCCGCCCGAACCGATCACTTCGCGGATCTTGTCTGTCGGAATTTTGATCGTTTCGATGCGCGGTGCGTGTTCGCCGAGCTGATCGCGGGCGCGCGTGAGAGCCTTGCCCATTTCGCCCAGAATATGCAGCCGCCCGGCTTTCGCCTGATCGAGGGCGACGCGCATGATTTCTTCGGTGATCCCGGCAATCTTGATGTCCATCTGCAGCGAGGTGACTCCCGCTTCGGTGCCCGCCACCTTGAAGTCCATATCGCCGAGATGATCCTCATCGCCCAGAATATCGGAGAGAACCGCAAAACGGCTGCCCTCCAGGATCAGACCCATGGCGATACCGGCGACCGGCCGCGTCAGCGGCACGCCGGCATCCATCAGTGCGAGCGACGTGCCGCAGACCGTCGCCATCGAGGACGAACCGTTGGATTCGGTGATCTCGGAAACCACTCGCAGCGTATAGGGAAACTCTTCCTTCTTCGGCAGCATCGGGTGAATGGCGCGCCATGCCAGTTTGCCATGGCCGATTTCGCGGCGTCCGGGGCCCGACATGCGGCCCGTCTCGCCCACCGAATAGGGAGGGAAGTTGTAGTGCAGCATGAAGTTCTGCTTGTAGGTGCCCTCTAAGCTGTCGACGAATTGCTCGTCCTCCCCGGTGCCGAGCGTGGTCACGACCAGTGCTTGGGTTTCGCCACGGGTGAACAGCGCCGAACCATGGGTACGGGGCAAAACGCCCACTTCCGCCAGGATGGGGCGCACGGTGACCAGATCGCGTCCGTCGATGCGCTTCTTGGTGTCGAGCACGGCATTGCGCATCACATGGGCTTCGAGATCGTGCATCAGGCCGGCGAGCTTGCTCTCGTCCAGCTTGCCTTCGCCGACAAATTCACCCGCCGCTTTGGCGCGAATTTCTTTGATGCGATCGCCGCGGACATGCTTTTCGGGAATTTGGAAAGCCGCCGCGAGGTCGGCACCAACGAACAATTTGATGCGATCGGAGATCGCCTTCGTATCATTGACCGGGATATCCCGCGGTTCCTTGGCGGCATTTTCTGCCAGTTTGATGATGAGTTGGATGACGGCCTGCATCTCGCGATGGCCGAACATCACCGCACCCAGCATTTCGGATTCGGACAGTTCTTGCGCTTCGGATTCCACCATCAGCACCGCGTCGGCTGTGCCGGCGACGACGAGATCGAGCTTGGAATTGGGCATCGTCTCGATCGGGGGATTGAGGACATAAGCGCCTTCGATGAAGCCGACGCGCGCCGCACCGATCGGACCCATGAAGGGAATGCCGGAAATGGTCAACGCCGCGGAGGCCGCGACCAAGCCGAGGATGTCGGGATCGTTCTCAAGATCGTGGCTCAGCACGGTGACGACGACTTGTGTTTCATTCCTGTAGCCGTCTGCGAAGAGCGGACGGATTGGACGATCGATCAGGCGGGAAGTCAGCGTCTCGCGCTCCGTCGGGCGGCCTTCGCGTTTGAAATAGCCGCCCGGGATCTTGCCGGCGGCGAAGAATTTTTCCTGATAGTTGACGGTGAGCGGGAAGAAATCAACTCCGGGTTTGGGTGACTTGGCGCCAACAACCGTGGCTAGCACAACAGTCTCGCCATAGGTGGCGAGAACGGCGCCGTCAGCCTGACGCGCCACACGGCCGGTTTCGAGAACGAGCTTGCGCCCGCCCCATTCGATTTCCTCGCGGATTATTTTGAACATTTTTTCTACTTTCCTTCGTTCCCGCAGGCCGGATTGCCGGCGGGGTCTCCTTGAGTCAGCTCAAGAATAGATATACGCGAGCCCGCGACCATCCGCGAACTCTTGCGCAAAGATTTTCCGTAAGGCGAGACGCGCTTTCAGCGACGCAGTCCCAACCTGCTGATCAGCGCCTCATAGCGCTTTTCGTCGGAAGATTTGATGTAATCGAGCAGACGCCGGCGCTGCGACACCATCTTGATGAGGCCGCGGCGCGAGTGGTTGTCCTTCACATGCGATTTGAAGTGCTCGGTCAGGTTCGTAATGCGTTCGGAGAGCACCGCCACCTGAACTTCAGGCGAACCCGTATCGTTCGGGCTTTTTTGGTATTCGCCGATAACTTCTTTCTTACGTTCGGTCGTGATCGTCATACGGTCATCCAGTTCCAAAGTTGAAAACACGAAACGGCCTAAGTTCTCCGGCTTGCAGCGCGGTCAACGCGACCGGTTCGCCTTCGCCCGTAGAGCAAAAGACCGTGAGCCCCTGAAGATCGTCACCGGAAATAGTGGCCTCCGCGATCCGTGCGAATTGCGTCGCTCGGATCAAAATCGGATTGCCGCTTCTCAGGCGAACCGCATCCGGGCCCGTGACGGCCAACGCCGGGATGCCGTCCAGCGCGGTCGAAATAGGCCTCAAGTGCTCAAAAGCGGCGGGACTATGCATAAAACCCTTGAGGGTTTCTAGCCCAATTGCGGAATCGGCCGAAAAGCCGCCGACCTGGGTGCGGCGAAGCTGCGACACATGCCCCACCGTGCCCAGCGCCAGGGCCAGATCGCGGACCCAGGCGCGGACGTAAGTCCCTTTACCACAATGCATTTCGAACACGGCATGGTCCGCGTCGGGGGTCTCCAAAAGACGGACGGACTTGATGAGCACCGTGCGAGATTCGAGGCTGACAACCTCGCCGTCCCGGGCCAGGTCATAGGCCCGCTCGCCCTCTACCTTGATGGCCGAGTAGGACGGAGGGGTCTGTTCGATCATGCCCGTGAAGCTTGGGATGGCCCTTTCGATCTCCTCCCGCGACGGGCGATGGGCGGAGGTCGCCGTGACGGCCCCCTCCGCGTCGTCGGAATCGCGCGCCTCGCCCCAGCAAGCGGTGAAGCAATAGGTTTTTTCGGAATCCATGGCGAAAGCCACGGTTTTGGTCGCTTCGCCGAGCGCCACAGCCAGCACGCCCGTTGCCATCGGGTCGAGGGTTCCGGCATGCCCAGCCTTCTGGGCGTCAAAGACGCGTTTGACGATGGCCACGACTTGCGTGGAAGTGACGCCTTGCGGCTTGTCGATCACGACCCAGCCGTGAACCGGCGTGCCCTTCTTCTTACGACCCATCGTCGTCGTCCGGCGTCGCCTTCAGGTCGCGCTGCACCAAGGGGGATTTGAGGATGGTCTCGATCTTCTCGGCTTCCGCGAACGACTTGTCCTCCAGAAAGCGCAATTCGGGTGTGAATTTGAGTTCGATCATGTGTCCGATCTGTCCGCGCAGATAGGCTTTGCTGCGGTTCAGTGCGGCGATGATCTTATCGGCGTTCTTGCCGCCCAAGGGTTCGCAAAACACCGTGGCATGGCGCATGTCGCCGGACGGTTTGACCTGGGTGATCGTCACCGAGACGCCCGCCAGATCGGGATCGCGGATATCGCCGCGGATCAGCACCTCCGACAAAGCGTGGCGCAGCAACTCGCCGACGCGCAATTGGCGTTGCGATGGTCCGAGGTTTGCGGGACGGGGGCGATTGCGGGGCATTCTATCTACCTTTGTCATTCCCGGCCGAGCAGCGCGATACGCTGTGAGGGAAAGGGAACCCAGGCATCGAACCTGGCAAAAAATCAACCAACTGTGTCCCCTTTCCTCGCGCGAACATTCGTTCACGCTCGCCGGGGATACAGATGTTATAGCGCGCGCTGGATGGTTTCGACCTCGAAGGCTTCGATCACATCGCCCTTCTGCATGTCCTGGTAATTCGTGAAGGCCATGCCGCATTCCTGGCCGGTCTGCACTTCGCGCACTTCGTCCTTGAAGCGCTTGAGTGTGGAAAGCTCGCCTTCGTGGATCACCACATGATCGCGGATCAAACGCACCTTGGCACCGCGGCGCACCACGCCTTCGGTGACGCGGCAGCCCGCGACTTTGCCGACCTTGGAAATCGTGAACACTTCCAGGATCTCGGCATTGCCGAGGAATTTTTCGCGCGTCTCGGGCGCCAACAATCCCGATAGTGCCGCTTTCACGTCGTCCACCACGTTGTAGATGATGTTGTAATAACGCAGTTCGACGCCGTCGCGTTTGGCACGCTCGCGCGCCTGTTTGTCGGCGCGCACATTGAAGCCGATCACGGCTGCGCCCGAGGCATGCGCCAAGATCACATCGCTTTCGGTGATGCCGCCGACGCCGGACTGCAGAACCTGCACGCCCACTTCCTCGGTGCCGAGCTTGGTCAGTGCGCCCTGAATGGCTTCCGAGGATCCCTGCACGTCGGCCTTGATCACCAGCGGCAACAGGCGTTTTTCGCCGGCGGCGCGCGTCTTGAGCAATTGATCGAGCGTCTGGCGTGCGACCGTGGCATGGCGCGCTTCGCGGCGTTTGCGATCGCGGTATTCCGTGACTTCGCGAGCCCGCGCTTCCGATTCGACAACCACGAATTCATCGCCCGCTTCCGGCGCGCCGGAAAGACCCAGAACTTCCACAGGCATGGCGGGACCGGCACTTTCTACCGTCTCGCCGTGGTCGTTTTGCAGCAAGCGGACGCGGCCCCATTCGGAACCGGCCACCATAATGTCGCCGACTTTCAGCGTCCCGCGCGATACCAGCGCCGTCGCCACCGGACCGCGGCCACGATCGAGCTTGGCCTCGATAATCGCGCCTTCCGCAGTACGATCGGGATTGGCTTTCAAATCCAGCAGTTCGGCTTGCAACAGGATCATATCCTGCAGCTTGTCGAGGCCGGTGCCCTTCTTGGCGGAGACTTCGACGGCAATGGTCTCGCCGCCCAAATCTTCCACTTGTATTTCGTGCTGCAGCAGTTCCGTCTTGACCTTCATCGGGTCCGCGCCACCCATGTCGATCTTGTTGATCGCCACGATGATCGGAACGCCTGCCGCCTTGGCATGGGCGATGGCTTCGACGGTTTGCGGCATGACGCCGTCATCCGCCGCCACCACAAGGATCACCAAATCGGTGACCTTGGCGCCGCGGGCGCGCATTGCCGTGAAGGCCGCATGGCCGGGCGTATCGAGGAAGGTGATCTTCTGGCCGCCCTTCATTGTCACCTGATAGGCGCCGATATGCTGGGTAATGCCGCCAGCCTCGCCGGCAACCACGTCGGTCTTGCGCAAAGCATCGAGCAGCGAGGTCTTACCGTGGTCGACATGGCCCATGACGGTGACCACCGGCGGACGCGATTTCAAATTGGTATCTTCGTCGAGCTTGCCTTTGAGGCCTTCCAGCACGTCGGATTCCGCGACGCGCTTGACGGTGTGGCCGTATTCGGCGGCGACGAGTTCCGCCGTGTCGGCATCGATCGTGTCGTTGACCGTCGCCATCATGCCGTTCTTCATCAGCACTTTGATGACGTCGACCGAACGCCGCGCCATGCGATTGGCCAGCTCGGCGACGGTGATGGTTTCCGGAATAATGACTTCGCGCGGACCGACGGGACCGGCAGGCTGGGCCTGCTGACCTTTGTTCACACGCTGCAAATGCCGGCGATAAGAGGCGATCGAACGCATGCGTTCGTCGTCATCGGACAGCGCCTTGGCGACGGTCAGTTTGCCGCGGCGGCGGTTGTCTTCGCCCTTTTTGACGGCAGGCGTCTTAACCGGTGTTTTGGCGCCCTTCTTGACGGGCTCTTCTTCCTCTTCCGCGACAAGACGGCCACGACGCGGTGCTTCGACCGGAGCCTTGACGGCGGCCGGAGCGACGGTGCTTGCCGGTTCTTCCTTCTTTTCCAGCCGGCGCGTCGCTTCCTCTTCGGCGTGCTTGCGGGCCAATTCGTCTGCGGCCTTGCGGGCATCCTCTTCCGCCTTGCGCTTGGCGGCCGCATCGCGCTCTTTCTTGAGGCGCTCTTCTTCGACGGCGCGCGAGCGGGCATCTTCTTCCGCGCGTTTGCGCGCTTCCACTTCGTGGACGCGGGCGTCGGCCAACGCGGCGCCCCGGCGCGCTTTTTCCTCGTCGGTCAGCTGGCGCAGAACGACGCCGGCGCGCGGCGTGGCATCGCGCGCAGCCTGGGCGGGCGTTGTAGGGGCAGCAGCCGTTGCGGGAGCGGCTTTCGCTTCCTTGGTTGGTGCTTTTTCGGCCGATTTGCCGGTGGTTTCGACGCGCGTGCGCTTCTTCTCCACCACAACCGCCTTGGTGCGGCCATGGCTGAAGCTCTGCTTGACGGTGGAAGTCTCCGTCTTCTTCAGCGACAGCGTCTTTGCGGGCCCGGAGCCCGAACGGCGCGTCGTGTCATTGGTGTCGCTCATACGTCTCTTTCGTTGCGGGCAGGGCTCGAACCTGCCGTTCCATCCGCCACCGGTCTTGCGCGGAACCCCAGAAGCCTGGCGGAATTGACGATCAGACGCTCTGCCAGGGGGCCGGGTTTAACGGCGGCATGTATCACATTCTCGCGTCCCAGCGCCAAGCTCAATTCGGCGCGCGAGAGGCAATCGATTGTTTCCACAGACAAACCGCGCGCATAAGCCGAGCCGGAAAGCTTCCTTCGGCCATCCGCAGCGCCATCCTGCGCCTCGATCAGGACGCGCGGCGGGACCTTCTCGTCCAACGCGCGCAAGACGTTATCGAACCCGAAAACAAGCTGGCCCGCGCGGCGGGCCATGCCCAGATCGGATTGCATACGGCTCGCAAGAAGCAGTTCGACACGCTGATCGAGATCGGGCGGAACTGTGACGGACGCCTTCGCAGCTTTGGCAAAGTCGTTCTTGGCCATCGCTTTTTTCAGGGCGGCGCGGTTTGCGCTCACCCACATCCCTCGGCCGGGAAGTTTGGCCGAAATATCGGGAACGACATCGCCGTCAGGCCCCACGACAAAGCGGACGAGCGCACGATCCGGGCAGACTTCGCCCGTTGCGATGCAGCGCCTTTCGCGCATCGCCTCGTCGTCCTTCTTTGCCGCCAGAGCCGTCACGCCGCGCCTTCCTCCGTCACTTCTTCGCTTTCCTCGCCATCGGCGTCCTCAGTAGCCGGCTCCGGCAATTCCTCGATCCAGCCCGCTTTGACGCGCGCCTTCATGATGATGGAGTTGACGTCATCGGCCGTGAGTTCGAAGCCGTCCAGAGCGCCGGGCGTTCGTATGCGTTCCTTGTCTTTGACCTCGTAATAGCCGAGCAGATCGTCGGTGGCGCAACCGGCGAGATCTTCGAGCGTCTTAACGTCGTGCTCGCCCAGCG
Source organism: uncultured Alphaproteobacteria bacterium (assembly GCA_963766355.1). GTDB lineage: Bacteria > Pseudomonadota > Alphaproteobacteria > Micropepsales > Micropepsaceae > Rhizomicrobium. Next base: position 140,224 of record CAVXZV010000011.1, on the reverse strand, counting down.
CCACGGCCATGGACTGCGTGACACCTTCGATTTCCAGAACCTCGTCGGTGACGCCCAAGGCACGGCGCTTGTCGTCCATTTCCTTGTTGCGCGCTTCGATATGTTCCAAAGCGCGGCTCTGCAGTTCTTGCGCCGTCTCGTCGTCGAAGCCTTCCACCGATGCCAGTTCGGGCAACGGCACATAGGCGACGTCTTCGATTTCGGCGAAGCCTTCGGAGGCCAGCAATTGGGCGACCGTTTCGTCGACGTCGAGGGATTCCATGAATAATTTCGTGCGTTCGGCAAATTCCTTTTGCCGGCGCTCGGATTCCTCGGCTTCCGTCAGGATATCGATCTGCCAGCCGGTGAGCTGAGAGGCCAGACGCACATTCTGTCCGCGCCGGCCGATAGCCAGAGAAAGTTGCTCGTCCGGCACGACAACTTCGACACGGTGGGTGTCTTCGTCGAGCACGACCTTCGACACTTCGGCGGGCGCCAGCGCGTTGACGATAAACGTCGCCGCTTCGCCGGACCATGGAATAATGTCGATACGTTCGCCTTGCAGTTCCTGCACCACCGCCTGCACGCGCACGCCGCGCATACCGACGCAAGCGCCGACCGGATCGATCGAGGAATCCTTGGAGATCACCGCAATTTTGGCGCGGCTGCCCGGATCGCGCGCCACGGCGCGGATCTCGATGATGCCGTCATAGATCTCGGGCACTTCTTGGGCGAACAGACGCACCATGAATTGGGGATGCGAACGGGAAAGAAAAATCTGCGGCCCGCGCGCTTCGCGGCGCACGTCGTAGATATAGGCGCGAATGCGGTCGCCGGTGCGGAAATTCTCGCGCGGGATCATCTCGTCGCGGCGCACCACGCCTTCGGCGCGGCCCAGATCGACAACCACGGAGCCGAATTCGGAACGCTTGACGATACCGTGAACGATTTCGCCGATGCGGTCCTTGTATTCCTCATATTGGCGCTCGCGTTCGGCGTCGCGCACCTTCTGGACGATGACCTGTTTGGCGGCTTGTGCGGCGATGCGCGAGAAGTCGACCGGGGGCAGGGTCTCGGCGATGATATCGCCCACTTGTGCGGCCGGATTGCGGGCACGAGCATCGTCTAAAGAAATCTCGACCTTGTCGTTGTCGACCAATTCGACGACATGCAGATAGCGCGAGACGTGCGTTTCGCCGGTCTTGGGATCGATCTCGACGCGAATTTCGTTTTCGCTGCCGTAACGCGCTTTGGCCGCGCGCTGCATCGCTTCTTCCATGGCACCCAGAACGACGGCCTTGTCGATCGACTTATCACGCGCGACGGCGTCGGCGATCTGCAAGAGTTCGGTCCTGTTTGCGGCAATCGCTGCCATTTCACTCTCTCCTGGTTGGTCGCTCCGGCGACGCTCTTACTGCGCGGGATGTTTGCGCGCTTTCAAATCCTGTTCGATGAGTTTGTCGGTGAGCACGAGTTTGGCCTCCGCGATGGCGCGGAAGGGAAATTTGAGGCGCGTGCCTTGTGCCTCGACTTCGACGTCGTTGCCGTCGAGGCCCAGCAGCGTGGCGCGCAAGCGCTTGCGCCCATCGAGCGGCGCCACCAATTCGATCTTGGCCTCATGTCCCGACCAGCGCGCGAAGTCGGTGAGACGCGTCAACGGCCGGTCGATGCCGGGCGAGGAGACTTCCAGCAGATAATCGCCTTCGATCGGATCTTCCCGTTCGAGAAAATCCGCCAGGGAACGGCTTAGCTCTGCGCAGTCTTCGACACTCATCGTGCCGTCTTTGCGTTCGGCCATCACTTGCAGCGTCTTTTGCTTGCCTCCCATCAACCGGAGACGAACGAGCCGGAAGCCCGCAGCTTCCACGGCTGGGGCAATGATCGGCTCCAAATGCGACAACGCCGTAAGAATGACCAACTCTCCACGTTCACCTCCCCTCGTGGGGAGGCAAAACGACAAAAACCCTTTTCCCGCGGCGGTCTCCTTAGACCGTCACACAACAGCATTCTGTTGTCTGGGATGGCCGGCTATGTACGCTTCGGACCGCCGAATATCAAGCCGGGGGCGCGGCCCGGGAGCCCTATTTCTTGGGCTTTTCTGGCAACGTGACGGGAACTTCCACGGGCTGGGCCGCGTCGTGCTTGGCTTTATCGATGAGCGGCTGAAAAGGCGATGGCCCAAACATCAAGTAGAGAAAGGCCAGCACACAGGCCCCGGCAACGCCGATGGAGAGCATATCGCCCACATGCATCCGTGGTGGTTTTTCGTCGTCTTGGTCATGGATCATGGCGCCATTTTAGCCCTTCTCAGGAAGAGGAGATAGGCCGGCGGGCCGTGCAGCGCCTTGGCCTCATAACGGGTCTGTGGCCAGCTTTGCGGGCGGGTTTTCCAGTCCGTGGCGCGCTCTGCGGTCCAGACGAAAGCAGGATGCGCCATCAGCCGTTCCAGCGTCCATGCCAGATACCCCGCATCGTCACTGGCAAAGCGCAGCTCCGCCCCAAGCTTCATGACGCGCGCCAAGGCGTCGAGCAATTCCATCTGGACGAAACGGCGCTTGTGGTGGCGCGTCTTGGGCCAGGGATCGGGAAACAGGATGAACACACCGCCCAGGCAGGCATCGGGCAGCGCGTCGATAATCTCGCGCGCATCGCCTTCATGGATGCGGATGTTGGAGATGGCCGTGTCTGCGATGGAAGCCAGCAGTTTCGCCACACCCGTTTCGTAGGGCTCCGCGCCGATCAGACCGATCCGCGGATTGGCACGCGCCAGTTCCAGCAGATGTTCGCCGCCGCCGAACCCGACTTCCAACCAAATCTCTTCGACGCAGTAATCACCTCCTCCTTGTGGGGAGGTCGATGGCGTGAGCGAAGCAAACGGCATCGGGTGGGAGGCCGCTTTCGACGCACGCCCCCCACCCGGCTCACTGTGTTCGTCGACCTCCCCACAAGGGGGAGGCAAAAAGTAGGAGCGCGGGTCAACACCCGTTTTCAGACGAAGCTCGAGTTTCGGCAGCAGCGCTTCGCGCAAGCCTTCGCGATGCGCCGAAAGCTTATGGCCCTTGCGCCGTCCATAAAGACGCCGACGCGTCCGTTCGGGATGCGGTTCAGCCACGCGACTGCCCAAACGAGACCAAACTAGAACGCGCGCTTAAGCCCATCGGCAAGATCGGTCTTCTCCCAAGAGAAACCACCGTCCTTATCGGGTTCGCGCCCGAAATGGCCGTAAGCGGATGTCCTGGCATAGATCGGCCGGTTGAGGCCCAGATGTTCGCGAATGTTGCGCGGCTTCAGGCTCATCAGCTCGGGAAGGACTTTTTCAAGCTTCGCTTCGTCGACGTGACCCGTGCCATGCAGATCGACATAGACCGACAAAGGCTCGGAAACGCCGATGGCATAAGCGATTTGGATGGTGCAGCGATCGGCAAGGCCCGCCGCCACAACGTTTTTCGCCAGATAACGCGCCGCATAAGCCGCCGAGCGATCCACCTTGGTCGAGTCCTTACCGGAGAAGGCGCCGCCGCCATGAGGGGCCGCGCCGCCGTAAGTATCGACGATGATCTTGCGGCCCGTTAGACCGCAATCGCCGTCCGGTCCCCCGACCACAAAGGCGCCGGTTGGATTGACGTGCCAGGCGGTTTTGTCCGTGACCCAGCCGGCCGGCAGCGCTTGACGGATATAGGGTTCGACGATTGCGCGCACATCGTTCGACGTCATGTTCTCGTCGAGATGCTGCGTGGAGAGCACGATCTGCGTTACCCCGGTCGGCTTGCCGTTCTCGTAATGCACCGTGACCTGGCTTTTGGCATCGGGGCCGAGCTTGGGTTCCTTACCGCTCTTGCGAGCATGGGCGAGCAATTCGAGGATTTTGTGGCTGTAATAGAGCGGCGCCGGCATCAACACCGGCGTTTCGCGGCAGGCATAACCGAACATGATGCCCTGATCGCCCGCGCCTTCATCCTTGTTGCCGGCGGCATCGACGCCCTGCGCGATGTGCGGCGACTGGGCGTGCAGCAGCACTTCAACCTTCGCCTTGTTCCAATGGAAGCCTTCTTGCTCATAGCCGATGTCGCGTACCGCCTTGCGAGCGACGTCTTCGACCATGGCAAATGTGATGGCGGCGGGACCGCGGGTCTCGCCCGCAATAACAATGCGGTTGGTGGTGCAAAGCGTTTCGCAGGCGACGCGAAGCTGCCAAGGATCGAAACCGTGTTTGGGGCCTTCGCGGAAAAACAGGTCGACCACTTCGTCGGAGATGCGGTCGCAGACCTTATCGGGATGACCTTCCGAAACGCTCTCGCTGGTAAATAGGTAGTCCTGTCGCGCCATTACCCAAATCCTCTGCATGAAGGGCGGGGACTCCTTGCAGGGAATGGCCCCCGGGTCAACCACCATATGCAGATTTTGACATATGATTGGTCCGGAGGGCGTGCGTCATACCGCGCTTGGGAGCGCAAATTCACAGGATGAATCTGGACAAATCCTGATCCTTGGCGAGATCCTCGACCCTCGAGCGCACATAATTCGCGTCGATCATAAGCGTTTCGCCCGGCCGCTCGGCAGCCGCAAAACTGATCTCATCCAGCACGCGTTCCATGATGGTTTGCAAGCGGCGCGCGCCGATATTTTCGAGCGAGGCGTTCACTTGGGCCGCGATGTCGGCGATCGCGGCAATGCCGTCCGGTGTGAAATCCAATTTCACGCCTTCGGTCGCCAGCAGCGCCACATATTGCTTGATGAGGCTCGCCTCGGGTTCGGTGAGGATGCGTTGAAGATCGTCGCGTGTCAGAGCCTTGAGTTCGACGCGGATCGGCAATCGTCCCTGCAGTTCGGGCAACAGATCGGACGGCTTGGCGGTATGGAAGGCGCCCGACGCGATGAACAGGATGTGGTCCGTCTTCACTTGGCCGTGTTTGGTGGCGACCGTGGTGCCTTCGATCAGCGGCAAGAGATCGCGTTGCACGCCTTCGCGGCTGACATCGCCGCCGCCGCGGAATTCGGAACGCGCGCAAATCTTGTCGATTTCGTCGAGAAAAACGATGCCGTTGTTTTCCACCGTATCGATCGCTTCGCGCAGGATTGCGTCTTGATCTAGCAGTTTATCGGCTTCTTCGGCGAGCAAGGGCGCATGCGCCTCGGCCACCTTGATGCGCCGCGTCTTGGCGCGCCCGCCGAATGCTTTGCCGAAGATGTCGCCGAGATTGACCATGGAAATCTGGGCATTGGGCATGCCGGGGATTTCAAAGGCTGGCATGCCGCCGGCATCTTTCATTTCGAGCTCGATCTCTTTGCCGTCGAGTTCGCCGGCGCGCAATTGCTTGCGGAAAGATTCCCGCATACCCGAGCTTCCCGCCAAGGCATCGAGCACACGTTCTTCGGCCCGCGCTTCGGCTTGCGCTTCGACGTCGCGACGTTTCCTGTCGCGCACCTGGGCGATGGCGATTTCCAAAAGATCTCGGACGATCTGCTCGACGTCGCGCCCCACATAACCCACTTCGGTAAATTTGGTCGCTTCCACTTTGAGAAACGGCGCTTGCGCCAATTTGGCGAGACGGCGCGAAATTTCGGTCTTGCCGACACCAGTGGGGCCGATCATCAAAATGTTCTTCGGCAACACCTCTTCGCGCAGCGCAGGCGCCAATTGCTGGCGACGCCAGCGATTGCGCAACGCAATGGCGACGGCGCGTTTGGCGTCATCCTGACCGACGATATAGCGGTCCAGTTCGGAAACGATCTCGCGGGGGGTGAATGCGGAACTCATCAGACGGAGAGACTTTCGATCACGACGTTTTCATTGGTGTAGATGCAGATATCGGCGGCAATCTTCATCGCGCGGCGCGCGATTTCTTCGGCCGAAAGATCGAACCCCATCAGCGCACGCGCCGCTGCCAAGGCGTAGGGCCCACCCGAGCCGATGCCGATCAGACCGTCTTCCGGCTCGACCACATCGCCGGTGCCCGACAGGATCAGCGACGTCTTCCCATCGGCCACGGCCATCATCGCTTCGAGACGGCGAAGATAACGGTCGGTGCGCCAATCCTTCGCCAATTCCACGCAGGCGCGCGCCAGATTGCCCGGATGCTGTTCGAGTTTGGACTCCAGCCGTTCGAACAGTGCGAAAGCATCGGCGGTAGCGCCGGCAAAGCCGGCAATGACATCGCCTTTGCCGAGCCGGCGCACTTTCTTGGCGTTGGCTTTCATCACGGTGTTGCCCAAGGTGACCTGGCCGTCCCCGGCTACGATCACGAAGCCGCCTTTGCGGACGGAGAGGATGGTGGTGGAGCGCCACTTTTGATCTGTCATGGTATGCTCAATATAGGTAGCCATTCGCCATCCGCCATAGACCCGATGCCGCTTCTCGCCAAGATACCATATGTTGACATTGGAGATCCTGTTGCGCTGTTGCGCCGCGATCCGCAATGCGCGCGCAGGCTGGTGAATGCCGCCAGAGGAACCTTCGGGCCCCTTTCGCATCTGGCGAGCGCGGCGCTGCTGCCCGCGATGGACCGCATCTCGCGCCGTTGGCTGGCGGATTCTCGCAACCCCTATCTTAGCGAGATTGCGCAAATCGCGGAAACGGTTCGCGTAGCTGGTGCGTACACGTTGAACATTTGCTTTGAGTGGGGATGTACCGCCGGGGTCTGGAACACGAGTAGCGGAGCGGAGCTGCGGCGCGTGCTCGATTGGCCCTTTCGGACTCTCGGCGAAAGTGTGGTCGTGGCTCGTCAAACCGGGCCCGCCGGTGCGTTTCTGAACGTCACATGGCCCGGCTTCAGCGGTGTGCTTCAGGCGATGGCGCCCGGACGCTTCGCAGCCGCGATCAATCAAGCGCCCATGCGGCGGCACGGTGCAGGCTTCGCCGGCGACTGGGCTTTGGGACGCATCGCCGTAAGACGCAAGCGCGCTTTGCCGCCTGTGCATCTGCTGCGTCAGGTATTCGAAACCGCGCACGATTACGCCGAAGCCAAAGGCAAGCTGTGCACCACGCCGGTCGCCGTCCCTGCGATTTTCATTCTTTCCGGCACACGCGCCGAGGAGGGCTGTGTCATCGAGCGCGTCGAGGCTTCGTTTTCGGTTCGCGAGATGCAGGCCGGGCGCGTCTGCGCCGCAAACCATTTTGAGTCGCCCTCGCAGGCGCCGCATCTGGGCTGGCGGGCGCGTCCTATCGATAGCTATGGCCGTATTGCCTGCGCTCGCGATCTTGGCGCCGAGGCATCGGACTTTTCGTGGTTCGCCCCGCCCATCGCCAACGTCAACAGCAGATTGGTCCTAACTGCCAATGTGACCGACGGATCGCTTGCGGTCATGGGTACTGCGGGCCTAGCACCGGTCACTGAAGTTTTCCGATTAGCCAAGCTTGGGTAAGCCGCTTTCACTCGATCCCAGCACTTGCTATCAACGCGCGGGCATTGCTTCGGAGGGCCCATGCGCACTGCCACAGTCGAACGCAAGACACGGGAAACGGAAATCGCCGTTTCGCTGGACCTGGACGGGTCGGGCGATTGCGATATCGATACCGGTATAGGCTTTCTCGACCATATGCTGGAGAGCTTCGCCCGGCATTCCATGATCGACCTGAAAGTCCGGGCCCAAGGCGATCTGCATGTCGATTTTCACCACACCACCGAGGATTCGGCCATCGTCATCGGCCAGGCGGTGAAAAAGGCGCTTGGCGATTTTTCGGGGATTACGCGCTTCGGCGCTGCCGCCATACCCATGGATGAGGCGTTCACCCGTGTCGCCGTCGATGTTTCCAACCGCCCCTATCTGGTGTGGCGGGTCGAGATTCCGCAGCCCAAATTGGGCGAAATGGACACCGAGTTGTTCAAGGAATGGTTCCAAGCCTTTGCTCAGAATGCCGGTATCTGCCTGCATGTCGAGAACATGTATGGCACGAACAGCCACCATATCGTTGAGACGTGCTTCAAAGGCTTGGCGCGCGCCTTGCGCCAAGCCATGACGCCCGACGAGCGCCTCGAAGGCGCCGTGGCTTCCACAAAAGGCGTACTGGGCGAGAAGGTCTAAACTCTAGCCAAAGTCGTCATACTGACGCTGCGTCATGATAATGACACGGGCGTCATTTTTGTTGACTTCGCGCGACCGCTTCTCATAATTATTCCACCAACTAAACGCACAATCGCTTCTTCGATCCGGAGAAGACGGGGAGTCGCCATGGTCCAGATCACCAAAGACGATGCCTATGACGCAGTCAGGCCTGAAGATTTCCCCGCCATGATGGAGGTGGAACGCTATGGGCGGCGTTCGACCGCGTTCGACAAGATCATCTCGGCCACCCACGATCATTTCTGGGATCCGCTGGACAAAAAATACATCGATTTCGACCAGGCCTTCGACACGGAAAACGTGCAGATGTTGCCGGACGATATGTTCCCGTTCCTGCTGACGAAACTCGCCGACCGTTTGACGCCCAAGCAGCGCATTCTGTACGCCAATCAATCGGCGCGCTGGTCGATATCCTCGATCCTGCATGGCGAACAGGGGGCGCTGGCGCTCTCTGCTTCGCTCTGTCATGTGCTGAAAGACCCGGGCGCGCAGGAATACGCCGCCAATCAGACGCGCGAGGAAGCCCGTCACGTCACCGCGTTTTCGGCCTATATCAAAGCGCGCTGGGGCAGCCCCCTGCCCGTCGGCCCGACGCTGGCCAATCTTTTGACGGAAATGGTGCTGGCGCCGGAGGTCTACAAAAAGATCGTCGGTATGCAGATGCTGGTGGAAGGGCTCGCCATGGGCGCCTTCGCCACCCTCTATCAGCGCTCGGCCGACCCGTTGATGGTCAAGCTGTGCCAGCTGGTGATGACCGACGAGGCCTTCCATCACAAATTCGGCAAGATCTGGGCCGACCGCACGATTCCGAAATTATCCCAGGACGAGCATGCCCTGGTGGAAGATTGGGCGGTGCAGTGTTTCCAAACCTTGCTGTTCAATCTGATCAATCCCGAACAGATGAAGCCCGTCTACGAAGCGGTGGGCGTCGATTGGGAAGAGGCCCAAGCCGCGATCATGGAAGCCTTTGGCGACGACGAGCGCCGCGAACAGATGAAACAAGGCGCCAATATTTTCCGCGTGCTCATCAAGACCTTGTTGAACGCCGGCATCATCACCGACCGCACGCGCAGCTTCTATGCCATGTATGTCGACATGAACGAGCTGAAGAATGAGGGCACGCGCATGGTCGGCGACGACATCGCCGAAGAAGGCATTCGCTACCTACAGGCGATCAATTTCGGCGACGCGGCCAAGAGCAAATCGCTTCTGGCGGCAGAGTAAACATCCAGCCGAGAAATTTGAGAGCGGGCGATGCTTCGGCGCCGCCCGTTTTTTGTTATGCTCGGCCCATGCCTGCCACCGCCATCGACGTTGCCCGCGGCACCAGCCGCCTTTTGATCCAGGAAGGCTTCAGCCCGATCCTGGAATTCACACTGGCCAATGGGCGGCGGCTGGACATAGCCGCGCTCGGAGCCGACGGCACCATGCTGGGCGTCGAAATCAAGGTCTCGGTCGCCGATCTCAAAGGCGATGCGAAATGGCCGGAATATCTAGAGTTCTGCGAGCTTTTCTACTTCGCCATTCCACCGGATTTCCCCGATGAGCATGTGCCTGCCGGCACCGGGCTGATCGTCGCCGACCGCTATGGGGGGGCGATTGTGCGCCCCTCGCCGCGAACGGTTTTGCATGCCAGCCGGCGCAAAGCGGTGACGCTGAGTTTCGCCAAGGTGGCAGCAGAACGATTGTCGCGCATCTTGGAGACAACCGATGGTGTCTAAGGCGCAAGTGAAAAAGATTGCCTTGTCGTTTCCCGGCGCGGAAGAAGGGACCTCTTACGGTTATCCGTCCTATAAGGTGGGGGGCAAATTCTTCACACGGTTGCGCGAGGAAGACGATTCGCTCGTGATGATCGTAGGTTCCATCGACGAGCGGGACATGCTGCTCGAATCCGATCCGTCGATCTTTCACATTACCGATCATTATAAGAATTATCCCGACGTGCTGGTGCGCATCGCCAAGATCGGCGAGGAGACATTGCGCGGGATGCTGGAGCGGCGTTGGTCGACAATCGCGCCGAAGAAACTTCAAAAAGAGGGCGTCCGCGAAGCGAACGCCCCATCCAAGAAATCAGCCACCAAGAAAAGGCGTTAGCGCGGGCTGCGCTTGGCCAGAATGCGTTGCAGCGTGCGGCGATGCATATTGAGCCGGCGCGCCGTTTCCGAAACGTTGTGGCCGCACAATTCGTAGACCCGCTGGATATGTTCCCAGCGCACGCGGTCGGCCGACATGGGATTTTCCGGCGGTTTCGGCTTGGAACCCGGAGGCGCCATCAAGGCGGCGAGGATATCGTCCGCATCGGCCGGCTTGGGCAGGTAATCGATGGCGCCGTATTTTACGGCGGCAACTGCGGTGGCGATATTGCCGAACCCGGTGAGCACAACCACGCGGCTATCGGGACGCACGGTGTGGAGGGTTTCGACCACTTCCAGACCATTGCCGTCTTCAAGCTTGAGATCGACAACGGCAAAAGCCGGCGGCGCTTCCTTGGTGCGCGATTTTCCCTCGGCGACACCTTCGGCGATGGTCACCGCAAAGCCGCGCGCTTCCATGGCGCGTGCCAAGCGTTCGCGCAGCGGGCGATCGTCTTCCACAATGAGAAGTGTCTTGTCTTCTTGCAATGTCATGGCGTCTTTTCCTTGGTGAGCCGCAATTAGGCCCGGGCACCTGAGAGGTCAATCCTCTTGCGTCCGTGGTGGAAGTGTTTCTCCGTCGATTTGTCCGCGAGGCCAGGTCACGCTGACCCGAGCGCCGCCCTCTACAGGGTTAACAGCCTTCACAGTCGCCCCGGTCTGCTCCAGCAAGGTTTTGGCGATGAAAAACCCTAGGCCCAGTCCTTCGTGTTTGCCTGTGGGGGCATTGGACGGGCCCAGATCGGATTCTCCCACGGCGTAATCGCCCGGGCGTGAGGTGATGTAGGGTTCGCCGATGCGCTCGAGAATATCGGGGGAAAAACCCGGGCCGTCGTCCTCAACCGTGACGCGCAGCATGTCCGGATTCCAACTCGCTTCGATGCGCACGCTTTCGCGTGCAAAATCGGCCGCATTCTCGATGATGTTGCCCAGGCCGTGGAGCAGTTCGGGCGCCCGCCACACCTGCGGCTGAGGCTCGTTCATATTGGATGCGGCGGGCGTGATCTCGATGTCTACGTCGACGCCGCGATAGGCGCCGGAAATATCGTCGAGCAAGGCGCAAATCGGCAGCCGCGCCGTGGCGCCATACATCACTTCTTCGGGGCGCCCCAGCCGCAGCAGAATCATACGGCAGCGCTCGGCCTGACTGCGCAGCAGACGCACGTCTTCGGCCTCCTGCGAATCGGGATCGAGCACGCGCTCCAGTTCATGCGCCACCACGGCGATGGTCCCAAGCGGCGTTCCCAATTCATGGGCCGCCGCGGTGGCCAATGCGCCCAGGGCGGACATGCGTTGCTCGCGTGCCAGCGCAAGCTGCGTCGCCGCCAATCCTGCCGACATACGGGCACCTTCGCTGGCGATTCGCCAAGCGTAAACCGAGGTGAAGCCGATACCCAGAACCAGTGATGTCCAAAGGCCTGCTAGATAGAGCGGCGGCAGATCGAGAGAATCCGCCGGCGGCCAAGGCAGCGGGTCGTGCACCACGGATATGATGGAGGCTGAAGCCAGGGCGATCCCGCCCAGAATCAGTATGTTGCCAAGGTTGAGCGTCGAAGCCGCTATAACCACCGGGGCGATGAACATCAATGCAAAGGGGTTGGCAATTCCGCCAGTCAGATAAAGAAGAATGGCCAATTGCAGAACGTCATAGGCGAGATAGATCGTCGCTTCGCGATTGGTCAGGCGGTGACTTGGCGGATAGCGCAGTGCCAAAATCACATTGAGCCCGGCGCTGAATGCCACGCACCCCAGGCATTGGGCGAGCGGCAGCGAATAGCGAAAGCCGAAATAGACGACGAACAATGCCGCAGTTTGACCGGCGGTCGCCATCCAGCGCAAATTGGACAGGGTGCGCAGACGCACGCGCCCGCGTATCGCAGATACCTGTGCCGACGGCAGAGGCTGCTTGTGCGTCGTCTGCGTTTTGGGGCTCGCCGTCAGCATGGGTGGTCCGTGGGCGTGCGACCTTTTTTGTTTCACCGGGCCGCGTTCGTAATATTATCAACCGGTTCTATCCAGCCCAATCTGCGACACTGAGCGCAATACGTAATGATCCGCACCCCTCAAGCGCTTATCCCCTACCTTTTGGCGGCCGCCGCGCTGATGGCGGGAATCCTGTGGCAGGCAGGCGAGAATGTGGCACGCCTAGGTAATGTCCACAGCCAAGGAATTGCAGCTGTCGGGGGGCCATTTTCCCTGATCGATCAGAACGGAAACCCGCGCCATGCGGAGGATTTCCGCGGCCGGTTCATGTTGGTGTTTTTCGGCTACAGCTATTGCCCTGACGTTTGCCCAACCGCCCTGGCCGCTATGGCTGACGCCGTGGACAAACTCGATAAGCCCGATCGCGTGGTGCCGATCTTCGTAACCATCGATCCCGAACGCGATTTGTCCGAGGTCTTGAAAGCCTATTTGAAGGCCTTCGGTCCGCGGTTTGTAGGATTAACGGGCGATGCAAAATCCATCGCGGCGGCAGCTCGGGCTTATCGTGTCTATTACAAAAAACAACCGCTTCAGGGCGGCGGCTATGGAATGGATCATTCGAGCATCATCTATTTGATGGGCCCCGACGGCAGCTTTATCGAAAACTACGATGCCAATATCGGTGCCGATGCCCTCGCCGCCGCATTGAAGAGCCGACTCTGAGCTTTTTAGACGTTCGGTATGGTTATCCCTGATTGCGCGGCGGCAGCGATCAAGGTGTTGCGCATCAGGCAGATAATCGTCATGGCGCCAACGCCGCCGGGGACCGGCGTTATGAAACGCGCGATCTGTGCCGCGGCCTCATAATCGACATCGCCGACGATTTTCGTTTTACCCGCGCCGTCATCCACGCGATTGATGCCGACATCGATGACCGTTGCACCTGGCTTGATCCAATCGCCCTTGACGAAATGCGGCTTGCCGATGGCGGCGACCAGGATGTCGGCGCGGCGCGCCAGCGCGGGAAGATCGCGCGTCTTGGAATGGGCCATGGTCACCGTGGCATTGGCCGCCAGCAAAAGCTGCGCCGCCGGCTTGCCGAACAACAGCGAACGGCCGATGACCAAGACATCGAGACCGGCAATATCGCCCAATGTTTCCCGAAGCAAAATCATCACGCCTGTCGGCGTGCAAGACACAAGCTTGGCACGCCCACTCAGCAGCAAGCCCGCATTGGTGGGCGTCAAGGCATCCACATCCTTGGCGGGATTAAGCGTGTCGAGCACGGCCTCTTCGCGAACCTGTTTGGGCAACGGCATTTGTACCAATATGCCGTGTACGGACTTGTCGGCGTTGAGCGCCTTCACTTCCGCCAAGACGTCGTTCTCCAGAGCACTGGCCGGTAAATGCCGATGGACGGACTTGAACCCCAAAGCCTCCGCCATCTTGTTCTTGTTGCGGACATAGACTTCGCTCGCCGGATCGTTGCCGACCAGAACCGTGGCCAATCCCGGCACCAATCCATGCTCCGCCTTCAGCCGCGCCGCTTCGGCGCTGACATGTTCGCGCAACCGTGCCGCATGTGCCTTACCGTCGATGATCTGTGCCGTCATCTTGCCTCTCCCAAGGCTCCGAGTTGTGCCGCAAGTTTGGGCGCATCGCCACTGATATCGATCGTTTTCAAGCGCGACGTCGTGCCAGAAACAATCGTGACCTTTGATTTGGCGACGCCCAGGGTCTTGGCCAAGACAGCGATCAACGCCGCATTGGCTTTGCCGTCTTCGGCGACCGCCGCAACGCGGGCTTTGAGATAGACGGCGCCATCGGCGCCCTGCGTCCAGCCGTCTATGGCATCGCGCCCGCCCTTGGGCGTGAGGCGCACGTGAAAACGCAAAATACCGTCAACGATGCGAAAAGCGTCGCGCACGATTCAGAAATAATAGACAAGCAGATAGGTAATAAACTGAAGCGCCAAAAGCACGATCAAAGGCGAAAAATCGAGGCCGGCAATCGGCGGAATGACGCGCCGCAGCGGCCGAAACACCGGTTCGGTGAGCGCGTCCAACACGCGCAGCGCGGAGCGGGCATATTGATTGTGGACGTTGATAACGCCGAAGGCCGTAAGCCAACTCACGATCACCGCTGCAACGACGATCCAAAAATAGATGTTGATCAGCTGGAGAAGCAGCCAGACGATGGGGTTAAGCATGAGCGGGCGCCGTTCTTATGGGTTTTGCCAGCGCGGACTGCGCAGCCCCTTGTAACCAGCGCCTTGCGGCTTGCGCAAGCAGCCGGACTCCAATCTTGGCTCCCACAGACTCGGTTCCGCGAAAAAGCCTGCCCCAAACCTGCCTTGACAGGCTTGGGTGGCGCTCCCTAGATACCGCCCCCACGCTCCGCTTTTGCTTCAAAAGAGCAAACTCGGGGTCCAAGCTCGGCTTGGGGCTGTAGCTCAGTTGGGAGAGCGCCTCGTTCGCAATGAGGAGGCCAGCGGTTCGATTCCGCTCAGCTCCACCAGTCTTCGCTGCGCAGCAGCGAAGACTGCCGCGTCGAAGCGCGTTAGCGCGAAGACGGGCTGATCCTCGGTCCGCGCAGCTACGACTTGGCAAGCCAGCCTTCGCCCGCTTCGCGGGCTGCGGCTCGGCAAGGAACACATCGCCATTGGGTGCCAGAGCCATGAACCGCGGATTGTCGAGACCCGTGACCTAAGCGTCGATCGAAAACCCCTTGGGAACTTCAGGCAACGCGCCGGGCGGGCGGGCAATCACTTTCGAAGAATTGTCGACACCCGGCGTCGCGTAAGGCGCGGGAAGATCGGTGGGGCTGACCTTGAACTGCGTCCGGGATGGTCCGCTGCTATGGCGCAAATACCGACGAGGGCCAGAACCGCAAAAAATCCGGATTTTGCCGACATTTACCGCTTCTCCTGATGTCGCCCTATCGCCGCTAACCAACGATTTACCATAGGGGATTAAACCCAGGCTATGCGCCGCGCCCATCTTCTTGCGTTTGTTGTCGCTCTGGCACTGGCTTTGCCGGCTGCCGCCGCCGACAAGAAAAAGCCGGCGGTTCACAAAATCACGCAATCGCCCAGTTATTTGATGATCGATCCGATCTACACGGCCATCATAGAAGACGAAAAACCAAGCGGGCTTTTGATGGTTGGGATCGGGTTGGATGTTCCCAACAAGGAGCTTCGCGACAAGGCCGAACAGGCCATGCCGCTCTTGCGCGATGCCTATGTTCGCAGCTTGCTGACGTTCACCGCCAGTTCGGTCAGATCTTGGCGCCAGCCCGATGTCGGCGAGATCGCCGACCGGCTCCAGCATGTTACCGATCGCGCGCTGGGAAAAACCGGCGCCCATATCTTGCTGGCGCAAGTGGCGATGCGGCTTACGAAATAGCCCCGAAGATCATGCTTTAAAGGCCCGGATTCTCCGGGCCTTCCCGAGTGCATGTTATTATGCCGTGATACTGGTGGCCGTTCCCGTGGAAGTCTGCTTCGCGAAAGCGTCCAACAGGGTCAGAATCGGCGAGCTTGTGTTCAAACCCGCAAGACTCTGTAGCTGGTTGCCCGATTCGAATGCAGTGATCGCATTGCTGAATTGGTTGGCCGTGACCCCGCCGCTGTTCTGCGTCGTCAGGGCGGAGAAGTCCGTGTCCGCTTCCGAAGTCGTACCGCCAAGACCGGTGACGAAATTCTCGAACTCCGACTGGCTTACGGTGCCGTCACCGTTGGTGTCCATTGCCTGCATCAGCTGGGACGCGACATCGTTGGCGGAAGACGATCCACCGCTGTGATGGTGATGATGATGGCCATGGGGTCTACTCGCAGAACTGGCACCGGCTTGCTGGAGATCGGTCGACAATTGCGCTTGGGTCAGATTGCCCTCGCTGTTTTTGCCAAGCGATGAATAGAGCGTGTCGGCTTGGGCCTGCGTGCCGCCCTTGCTCTCGATATAGGCTTCCATTTCGCTTTGCGAAATCGTTCCGTCACCATTGGTATCGATAGACGAAACAAGCTCCGAGAGCGGATCTTGCGAGGTGTTGCTCGCGTTTTGCGAGGTTGGAGAGGTTGAAGCCGTCGAGGTTGAGGCGGTAGAAGCGGAAGCGGCGGGATCGTTCTGCATCATCATGAGCAGGCCCATGATCTGGGCACTGAGATCGCCCTTGCCGCTTCCCAACAGGGACGTGTCATTGTCCGTATCCGTTGAGGAGACGGGAGTAGACGAAGTTGTTGAAGATGTTGCTGAGGTTGAAGAACTGGTATTGGCGGCACTGGACGCCGACGAGGTGCTGTCTAGCTGGCTAAGAAGGGCCGCAAGAAGCTGGCTTGGATTGCCCGCTCCATACGACCCTATGGCGCTGATGGACATAAATATTCTCCTGGGTGTTGCTCCACCACTCCTTCTGTGAAGCATGGCCCGTGCCTCGGGCCACATTCCCCTGAGTGGCGCAAACGATGGTTAGCGAATCGTTATTCCGACAAGGCTTGCGAAGAACCCGGCACGGCTTGCCGTGCCGTAGGCAAGTTTGCGCTAGGGCGGTTATTCGCGTGCCAGTGCAAAGGCGATGATCTTCTGCGCTTGCGGATTGGAGCCCATCGTAGTGTGCGCACCTCGAATGGCGATATTCGCGCAACCCGGTGCTTCGTCCTGCAGGCATTGACGCCAATCGACAATTCCATCGTCGACCGAATAGATTGCCGTCACCGGCACAGCCAGAGGCTTTGCAATGTCATGGCGGCGCGCCACCCATTTTGAATCGTGAAAGCGTCCCAAGATTTGTGCAAAGGGCTCGAGCGGTGTGGTCACTGGGAAGCGGATCGGACTGCACAGCGTCACGATGCGGCGCACGGATTGCGGGTGATGCAGAGCAAGACTACGTGCCAAAACGCCGCCTAGACTGATTCCGACGATATCGATCTTAGCGTCAGCCGCCAGGCGCAGCAGAGTGGCATCGAGCTGTGCGATCATACTTGCGGTTGGCCCGGGGTTAAAAAATACATGCGCTGTCTCGACGCGATAACCCAGACCGGCGAGAAAATCCCGCAATCGCGTCATCGACCAATCGCCCGACAAAAAACCCGGAATGAGAAGCACTGTGCGGCCATCGCCGCGGGGCAACGACTCTTTTGGGTTATCGGGCGGGTGGAGATTCACGCGTGCCAATGCCGCCATCTCCAAGGCCCAGCTATGAAGCCCGAGACTAGAGCCCTTTGGCGGAAACACGGCAACGCGCTCGTCCATGGTTACATGGCAGAAATTCCGCCGTCCACTTTCAGTTCCGCACCGGTGACGAATTTGGATTCGTCGCTGGCAAGATAAAGCACGGCATAGGCGATATCGTCGGGTTCACCGATATGGCCCAAAGGAATTTGCCGCGCCAGTTTCGCGTAAGCTTCTTGCTTGCCGAAGCGCAGCACCAATGGATCAAGAATGGGCGTGGCGATAAACACCGGATGCACCGAATTCGAGCGGATGTTCAGCCCCTTCTTGGCGCAATAAAGCGCTACAGATTTCGACAGGTGACGCACCGCCGCCTTGGCCGAATTATACGCCGCCATATTGTGGCCCGCGACGATACCCGAGATCGAAGAAATATTGACGATCGAGCCGCCAAGACCTGTCTTGGCCACGGTTTTCGCCATCGGCGCGATGGCGTGCTTGCAGCCCAGAAATACGCCGTCGAGATCGATGGCATGCACATGATGCCATTCTTCCAGTGTGATCTGTTCGAGGTCCTTGGTCAGACCGATGCCCGCATTGTTGACGAGGACATGAAGCCCGCCGAATGCACGCTCGGTCTCGGCGAAGACCCGTATCCAATCCTCTTCCTTTGTGACGTCATGCACGAAGGCGATGGCTGCGCCGGAGCGCTCGGCGTTGATGGCGGCGGCGATTTTTGCCGCCCCGGCTTCGTTGATATCGGTAACGACCACGCGCGCGCCTTCACGGGCCAGCATGCGCGCGATGGCCTCACCCAATCCCTGCGCTGCGCCCGTGACAAGGGCGATTTTTCCGTTGACGCGTCCGTCCATCTTCTCCTCACACCGATTGCAACGGTCTCAGGGTAGAGGTGAGCTTTGCCCCTCCTCAAGCCTAAGATTTGAGGTTGCGCGCAAGGTGACCCAAGGGCCACGCCTCTGTTTCTGTAAAGCGCAATGTTATAACTAGTGTCGTGGTTTCGAAGTTCGCGATGTCACCGATATCAGCGTTTTTCGCGAACTTCGAAACCAAAACGACACTAGCATCAATAGGTTGGCTAGTGTCCTTTCAATTCCGAAATTCGAATAAGGCCGATATCAGATGCAACGAATTTCGGAATCGGGACACTAGGCGCCATGAGCGAACCCCTGATCGCGGCCGACCGATTGAACGTGAGGGCCGGCGGCGTGCACATCATCGACGATGTGTCCTTGGCCATCTATCCGCGCGAGATCGTGGTGCTGATCGGGCCCAATGGCTCGGGCAAGACGACCCTTCTGAAGGCCTTGCTCGGTTTGGTGCGCGCGGAGGGCAAGGTGGTTCGCCGCAGCGGCTTGAAGATCGGATATGTGCCCCAGCAATTCGCGCGCGATCCGAGCCTTCCCATCACTGTGGATGGTTTTCTCGGCTTGTTTGCAAAATCCGAGGCGCGCGCGGCGGCGCTCGAACGCGTCGATATTGCGCATACCAAGAACCGCCAACTGGTTTCGCTGTCGGGCGGCGAACTCGCGCGTGTGCTTTTGGCGCGGGCCTTGGCAGGTGCCCCGCAACTGCTCGTCCTGGACGAACCGCTGGCCGGGGTCGATGTCGCCGGCGAGGCGGCGCTCTATCACCTGATTGCGGAAATTCGTGACGAGCTTGGCTGTGGGGTTTTGCTGGTCAGTCACGATCTGCACGTCGTCATGGCACAGGCCAGTCGCGTTATTTGCCTCAACTGTCATATCTGCTGCGAGGGACACCCCGAAGCCGTCATGCGCGATCCGGCTTTCCGAGAATTGTTCGGGGCGCGCGCCGCAAGCGAGTTGGCGCTTTATGCCCATCACCACGATCATGCTCATGGCCCGTCGGGCGAGCCGGTGCAAACCCATGGATGATTTTCTATGGCGTGCCGCTCTGGGTTCGGCGCTTCTGGGGGCGGCCTGCGGACCGGTCGGCTGCTTTATCCTGTGGCGGCGCATGGCCTATTTGGGAGAATCGGTCGCCCATATGGGGCTGCTCGGAGCGGGCCTTGGTTTGTTGATCGGCGTCAATGCACTGATCGGCACGGCGGCTTTGGCCGTTGCCGCAGCGCTGATCATGGCACGGGCCTCCGACCGCGCCATTCCGGCGGGAACTTTTGTCGGCATTGTCGGCCATATGGGGTTGGCCCTGGGCTTCATCGTTCTGGCGACCATGGAGAATGTCCGCGCCGATCTGCTCGGCTATTTGTTTGGCGACGTTCTGGCCCTCTCGGCCAACGATATCTACGGGGTGGCGGCCGTTAGCGTGCTGGCACTGGCGGTCACCGCGCTGTTGTGGCGCCCGCTGCTGCGATCCGCCGTCGGCGGCGACATTTCCGCCGCGGAAGGCCATCACGGACGACTCGCCCAAGCCGCTTTCTTGGTGCTGGTCGCCCTTTTGGTGGCGTTCGGCTTAAAGGTGGTGGGGGCCTTGTTGATCGTGGCTTTGCTGATTATCCCGCCCGCAGCCGCCAGGCCCTTTGCCCACTCGCCGGAATCGATGGCGGCAATGGCCGCCTTGGCGGGCGCGTTGGCCGCCCCGTTCGGGCTAATCGCAGCGGATCTGACCGATGCGCCGGCGGGGCCATGCATTGTCCTCGCTGCCGGAGGGATTTTCGCCGTCTCCAGCATTGCCGCACAACTGGTGCGAATGTTTGCAAAATCCTCCTGAAGCCCTATGAGTTCGCATGCTTCGTTCGCCCGGGAGGGCGGTATGACGCAAAAGCTTTTTTCTGTTTTTCTTCCTGCGCATGCTAGGTTGAAATCGTCAGCGAAAAGTGCCGGATTGAGACGATCATGAGCCTTCGCGACAGGCCGATTGCTGTTTGGGCGTTTCCCCTCGTCATGTTGGGTGCGGCGCTCTTTGTGCTGGGCACCGACGCGGGTGGCTTGGCGGCCAAGCTGCGCGGAAGCCTGTTCGACGCCTACCAAATTTCGCGCCCGCGCGCTTATGAAAACACCCAGGCGCGCAGCGGTTTCTCGGTGCGCGTGCTGGACATCGACGCAGCCAGCATGGATCGTTTCGGGCCTTGGCCATGGCCCCATGCGACGATCGCGAATTTGGTGAGCGGATTGAAAGCGCAAGGCGCTTCGCTCGTCGTTCTGGCGGCAACCTTCGACAAGCCCGATCCGGCCTCGCCGAGAAATCTGTTGGGCTTGGTGCCTCCGGGACCATCTTTCGACACGGCGCGCGAGGCTCTTGAGCACATGCCATCGCCCGATGCCGCCCTCGGTTCGGCGCTCAGGGACGGCAAAACGGTAACGGGGTTCGTCCTCGGCGATGCGATCCCGGCCCGCACGCTCACGTTGAAAGCCGATGTTTCTTGGTCTGGCACCAATGATCCATTTCGTCGCGTGCATGCTTTTGATCAGGCTTCCGGGTCATTGCCCGACGTTGAAGCCGCGAGTGCCGGCGTCGGTGCCCTCAATCTGTTGCTGGATTCCGACGGCAAAGTGCGGCGCATGCCGCTGGTTTTCCGCCTGCGCGACAAAAATGTGCCCACGCTCGATGGCGAAGTTTTGCGTTTGGCCGAAGGCAAAACAGCGATCACGCTGAAAAGCGATGACGGCAACAGCGGATTGTTCGGCGGCGCGCCTGGTATTGCTGCCGTAGAAACAACGCATGGCGAGCTGGCAACCGCCCCAGACGGGGCATTCTGGATCGCCTATTCCGGGCCGCATAGCGAACGCAATGTCTCTGCCTCTGCGGTGGCAGACAAATCGCTAGCCTCGGGCGCCTTGCGCGATGCCATAGTGTTTATCGGCGCGCCGGACGACCTGGTGGACACGCCGACGGGGATGCGCCCCATTGCGGAGGTGCATGCCGAAGCAACTGAGGATTTGCTGCTGGGAACGGTATTGCGCCGACCGGCATCGGCCGAACAGGCCGAACTTCTTTGTCTGGCGCTGTTTGGACTTGGTTGCGTGTTCATCTTCGCACGGCTTGGCGTGCGTTGGGCAGGGCTGTTTGTTGTCTGCGCGATCGGTACAATCGGTTATGTTTCCTGGCGGCTCTATGCTGCCGAGCATGTGTTGTTCGACGCGCTAGGCCTCAGTCTCGGACTGGCTTGCGTATGGCTGGGCGGCGCCGGAGCGCGCACTTGGGAGATATCGCGGCTGCGATCGCGGCTGAGGCATGCGTTTGCGGATGCCCTGCCGGCGCGCACGATCGACATCATTGCCCGCAATCCGCAGTTGATGAAACTTGAAGGCGAGAGCCGCATAGTGACGTTCATGGCCTGCGGCGTGCGCGGTTTCGCAGAGCTTGCAACCTCTTTCCGTGGCGATCCCGCGGCTTTCACGCGGCTGCTGCAACGCGTCCTCGAGCCGTTGATGAACGAGGCCCTGAACCACGGTGGCGCCATCGACAAGCTGACGATTGAAGGCTTCACCGCATTTTGGAATGCACCGCTGGACGATCCCGAACATTCCATCCACGCCTGCGAAGCCGCGACGGGCATGATGGATGCCATCGCCAAGACCAACGAGATCATCACGCACGAACGGCGGATCGATGGCGTGGCGCTATCGCCGGTGGAGATCGGCATCGGTATTTCCACCGGTCCCGCTATTGCCGGCGGCTTCAAAGCGTACGGACGCACGGCATATTCGGTGAACGGCGATTGCGCCATGCTGGCCCAACGTATCCAGCAGACCTCCGCGCAATATGGACCGGCCATTATCGTCAGCGAGGACACGCGCAAATCCTCGGAACGGGGTTTTGCGTTTTTGGAAGTCGACTACATTGCTCTGGGCAGCAATGACGATCCGGTTAAGCTCTACGCGATGCTGGGCAATCCGGTGATGCGCGCCAGCCCGAAGTTCCGGGCGCTGGCGACTTTCCACGATCACATCTTCCAATCGCTGCGCGCCCAGCAATGGCAAAAGGCCCGCGAGCTGATCGATCAATGCCGGAAATTATCGGGCGCCAGCCAGAAGCTTTATGACCTGCACCTCGCGCGGATCGCCTATTTCGAGGACAATCCGCCGAGCCCCGATTGGGACGGTGCCTTCCGCTCTATTCTGAAATAGGCCAATCCGTAATGCGCAGCGGCTGCGCCGCGCGGCCACCAAGCATCAGATAGAAGCAGTTCGCGCCCGCTTTCTGATAAGGCTTTGTTTACAAACAGTAATTTACGGATCGCGGAACGCCGCAGAAGCACATCGGAGATGGCCCCGCCGCCAACCGGGCGGGTTGTGCGTGCCGAAATAATAGTTCTCGCCGGCGATGCCGAGACTGCGCAGGTCGACGAGCGGTTCGGTGAATTCGGGTGCTGTTTCATCGCTCGGGATTCTGTTGCGAAAGTCCAAACGGCGGCGGCGCGCCGCCGTTTGGTCGGGGGTAGGACGCTCTCGCAATTTTTCCAGTGATCCGAATGTCGCCATGGGCAAAACCGTCTCAAGAGCGGTTAAACTGGCGGACATGAGCATGAATCCAGAAGTGCATTTTCCCTCCGATTATCGCGCTGCGCGGACCGCGTTCTTGAAAGCATGCCAAGTTGCCGGGCTCAGCACGATGGCGCGCGTGCATCCGAAGGCGCAGGGACGCGACGGCAAGCCTTTGTTCCTCGATACTGCGACGGTCGGAGAGCGCAAAGCGCAGTCGGCCTTGCTGCTAATTTCCGGGACACATGGCGTGGAAGGATATTTCGGATCCGGCGTACAGACGGGATTGCTGCGCCAGGGATTGTCGGCACCCAAAGACGCCAAGATCGTCTTGTTGCACGCGCTTAATCCCTACGGTTTTTCATGGGATCGACGGGTCAATGAGGATAATGCCGACGTCAACCGGAATTTCGTCGACCATTGCGCTCCGCCGATTAATGCCGCTTATGCCGCGCTCGCCGAGTACATAGCGCCAAGAGATATTTCCCGCGACGCGATGAAGGCGGCCAATTCCCAGTTGCGCGCCTATTCCGAAGCGCATGGCGCTTTTGCTTTGCAGGAGGCGATTTCCAAAGGCCAATACGCTTATCCCGACGGTTTATATTTCGGCGGGCAGCGCAGGAGTTGGTCGGCCGAGATGGTCGACGACGTGTTGCGCGAAGAGCTCTCCGGCGTGCAAAGATTGATCGTCATCGATTTTCACACCGGCTTGGGGGCTCACGGCGAAGGCGAAATGATCAGCGAGGATCTGCCTGGCAGCGCGGCATATCTGCGCGCCAAAAAGATGTGGGGAGCGCGCGTCAAATCCAGCCAAGCCGGGGAATCGGTCTCGGCCCCGCTGACCGGCACCATCGACAAGGCGGTGGCGATGCGAATGGCGAACGCCGAATTGACTTTCGCCGCTTTGGAGGTGGGAACCCTGCCGACCCGCGAGGTCTTTACCGCGCTGCGCAAAGACAATTGGCTGCACCAGATTGCCGGGGCCACGCATGAAGCGGCCGAGGCGATCAGGCTGGAAATTCGCGCCGCATTTTATCCCGACACGGTGGAGTGGAAGCGAAAAGTCTGGGCGGCGGCAGAGGAAAGCGTAACCTCCGCTTTGGCCGCGCTGGGCTAGATCTGGCCATTCGTTGCGCCCGAACGGTCGCTTGGTCTATAGGTTCAGTGGCGTGCACCCGTAGCTCAGCTGGATAGAGTACTGCCCTCCGAAGGCAGGGGTCACAGGTTCGAATCCTGTCGGGTGCGCCATATAAATAATTGAAATTACTACATTATTTATAAGTCGCATGGGACGGAGATAATGGTCATTCCACCTGGGGTAACACCTGGGCAACACCGGACCGGCGTTTAGGTGCTCTTCTTGACCGCGACGAGTTCTCGAACGATAGCGATCCAGTCGTCGTCTGAATCACGAGGCTCAGCGAGGGCAAGCCTAATTTCGCTCTGCAACCAGTTCAGGATTCATTTCAAAGCCGTTCGACCCCACCGGGCCTTCAGTCGTCTGCATGGCGAGACTTGCCGTTGCAGCAAACCGTTTGATCTTTTGAATAAGGTCGTTATCGGCGTCCGTGAGATCTCTGAGGTTACCTTCTGCGACCGGTGCGGTAACTGCCAGAAGGTCGTCAGCGGTGATCTTCAGAAGCCTTCGGCCCGCCAGAAGTCCGATGTCTTCTTTCGAAAGAAATGTGCCATCAAGCGAGTTGGCAGAATTGCGCAATGCGTAGAATTGAAGATCCTGGGCTTGAAGCAATACAACGTCGTCGGCGATGCGATAGACAGAGTCTAAATCCACTTTATCGCTCGGCTGTATCGCCGGATCGTAGTATTCTGCAACTGTCTGGGAGACGATGGTCAATTCTGGTTGGTCGGATAGAACGACGGTCTGCACATCGAATGCAGGTGCGATTGGACCGGATCTCACGCGCCATTTTCCTTGGTCGGTTTTTGAGATTTCAACCGCCAATACAGATCGGGCGAGCATGCTGAAGACTATGATACGGCATTCAATGTTCGGTCGACCTACCCGCTTGAGAAATATTCTATAGGCTCCCTGAAATTCCAAATTCTTCCAAAACTCTTCGTCTTGAATTTCGTCTCGATAGCCATATGCAAACCGATAAAGTGACGCCGCAAAGAGATCGCCAACATCTTTAATCTCATATAGTGGGAATCCCAAATCCATTAGCAGTTTGCTGAAAAAGTCTGGATTTGACGCTCCTGCGCCTTTGGCTGGCGGAACGGTGTGCTGCGGATTTGGTTTTTGACGGTGCTATTGGGGATTGGCGGGCAGGCTCGTCCTCAAGCGGCGATCAATTTTGGGATACGGACGAGATTGTAAGCGATGAGATTGAGCAGGAAGTCGGCGGCGACGCGGCGGATGCCGCGATGCTTGGTTTTGCGCATGGTGCCGTGCTGCTTGCCCCAGCCGAAGATGCACTCGATCATCGCCCGGCGTGATTGCGACATGGCGTAGCCGATATGGCGGACGGTTCGCCCGTCGATGGCGCTTTTGCGCCGCTTGCCGGTTTTGGTCACGGCGTCGTTCTGCGTCACATGCGGCGTGACGGCGATGGCGCGAAGGTTGGCCACATGATCGGCGGTGTCATAGGCCTTGTCCTCGCCCGCCGTGATACGGCGGGCCATCTCTTTGCTCTTAGCTGCAAACATTTTTTCCGACGCTCGCCGCTCGGCCGTGCCATTGGCTTGCGTCACCATCCCGGCCACTGCCAGGCCATGGCGGTTCTCCATGATGGCATGGCCCATATAGCTGAGCTTCGCCTCTCGCCCCAACGCCTTGCGGTAGAGCCGGCTGTTTGGGTCGGTGACGCTGGCATGAGTGTCGTTCTTGCGCTTCTGACCGTGGAAGTTCGAGCCGTCGCCGTCATCGCTGCCGTCCTTGGGGCGAAAGCTCTTCTGCGAAGCCCAAGCCTCGATCAGCGTCCCGTCCGCCGAAAAATGCTCGTCCGACAATAGCGGCTTCACTTCGGGATGGTTCAATAGCTTGATCATGAACTTCTCGAAGGCTTCCCCGCCCAGCAGCCTGTCGCGGTTCTTGGTGAAGCTCGTCGGGTCCCACACCGGATCGTCCGGCGAGAGCCCCACGAACCAGCGGTACAGAAGGTTGTAGTCCAGTTGCTCCATCAATTGCCGTTCCGAACGGATGCCATAGAGTGCCTGGAGCAGCAGGGCGCTCAGCAATTGTTCCGGCGGGATCGACGGGCGGCCTTCCTTCGCATAGAGCCGCGAAAAGCTTCGGTTCAGTTCCTTCAGAACGTCCCGCACAAGCTCGCGTATCTTCCGCAGAGGGTGAGCCGCCGGAACCCGCGTCTCCGGCGAGACATATGAAAACAACCCGCCTTGATCCTGAAACCGCCCGCGCATTTTTGCCGATCCAACAGCCTCGCGACCAGTGAATCACGTCAAATCGCCAACAGCGAGGGGTTTTTCAGCAAACTGTTAGACGCGACTTGTAAAGATATTGAATTGTTGCATCAGCATATTTGTCCTTGAGACGCAGCCCGGCGACAGCTTGTAGAATCTGGTGGGGTTGGTTGATCTTCCGCTTGTACAGAATCTTGAATAGGCGTTGCGGCAGGCCTGTCGGATAGCCGCGGAGCCCGAACGTTTTCTGAAATCGCGTGCGTTGGAACGAGCGACTCTTTAGGTATTTGGTGAAGTCCTCTTTGATCCACTTTGCGTCAATGAAGCCCAGTTTTTTGATGGCCTCTATTGCGCGAGCAATTTGCTGCTCTTGGCCAGGTCTCGCCATCTCGCCCCCTCCACATTTCCCACAATACACTAGCGAATAAATCGCGCGTGCGCTGGCTCTACGCGCTTTGCGCGATGCCACACAATCTTTCTTTGTAATAGATTTGAATTGGTCGGTCAGAGGGGCAGAATTGGAACGGCCCCCTGAGGCACAATTCTCCGGTTTCTCTAAGTGGCTGAAACCATTGCGCCGTATGGCGCGAATATGCGCCGCAGGAGCTGCCGCCTGTTATGGCGTCTCGCCTTGCTGCGAGACCGTCGCACACAGGCGACGAATGCCTCATAGTACGGCAATTGGCGAAGTTGGGCCTATTTTCACCATTAGCATCTGGGGGGATGCCATGAACAACGGACAACACAGAGACGCGCTTCGGGAAACGGAGCCGAAGAGATTGAGCTTGTTGGGGGAGATTGGCGCAAAACGGAATTCGACTGTCATCGCCTATCTGACAAGCGCGCGGCCGGGCGTGTACAATTCCGACATTGATTTCGACGACATGCTCGTTATCGAACCGCATGTGCGTGCTGCGCGCAAAATGGGCGCTCGCAATATTGACTTGTTCCTTGTGACGCATGGCGGCGTTGCAGTCGCACCATGGGGTGTGGTGGCAATGATACGCGAGCATTTCAAGACTGGAGGCTTCCGGGTAATTTTACCGTCGGTCGCATACAGCGCCGGAAGCTCCATCAGTTTGGGTGCGGACGAAATCGTGATGGGGCCCGGCAGTATCATGGGGCCGGTCGATACCCAGATTTATTTTCCCAGCGGTGCCGTGGTGCGGCATGCGAGCGCCAGCGACCTTCAGGGCTTTCTTGACTTCCTAGGAAGTCAACGGCTTAGCGGACGCGCAATAAGGGAGAAGATACCGGATTGGTTCACGTCTCGAATGGATGCTCCCGCGGTCGGCGCGCTTTACCGGCTATGGAAGGAGAATAGACGCAAGGTCATGAAACTCCTTTCGTCCAGGCGGCCGCAGCTTTCGCAAGGCCAGAACGACCGGATTGCGGACTTCATGCTTTACGGTATCGGTAATCATGGGCAGTCCATTCGGCGCACCGAAGCTCGTGAGAACGGCATCTCATTCATAACCGATGTCGAAAAATCGGGAATCGAAGAGCAAACATCCGAACTTTTTGCCATCTATGCGGACATCTTAAAACTCACGGTCCCGCACGCACGCCCTTCGGCGACGCTCATCAAAATGTTACAAGAAGGCGATGAGGCAGATTACGACGCATATGGAGCACACCTTTCCGAAACGCCGGTGGCTATCGTGGAGAGTGAGTTCGATACGAACCCCGCCTATGTAGCCTACGATTTGCGCCATTGGAATCGGGTGCCACCGGTGCTGCACCAGGACGAACCCATTTCTGGGGCGAATGTTGAACCCGAAACACCCGAACGGGGCCAGCGCTCGACCTTGCCGCTGAGACGCGCGTTATGGGTCTCCACGCGGACGCTGCCACAGCGATAACACTGGCGATCAAACCGTGTCGTCGAGATCCTTATTCTGCCGTCGATATTGTTTGAGCGACAGGGTGAGTGAATAGTTCTTCCTGCACGGGCTTTTGACGCTCCGCGGCCTGTGGGACCTGCGTTCCACACAGCGAGCCCAGATTTGCGATCTCACATCGGCAGTGCCAACTTTACCCAGAAGGACGATGCCCGCTTATCGCTCGACGATTGCAAAGACGCACCCAGTTGGACGTTCAAGCCGCTTGGCTTGAAGATTTCCAACCCGATGGTGTTGTCGAGCATCGGTCCGGTCATGCGGCCGCTGACCTTGAAAGTGCCGGCCGCGGCAGGTGCGTTCGCCAATGCCGCAGAGACGTCGGATGCGCCGCCCGCTGTCGATGCCAGCAAGCCCACGCTGCCAAACGGACGAACCACCGTGTTATCGCTGGAGGTGAACTGCCAGCCGAATTCCAAACCCGGCTGCATCGTCACGAAGGTGTGGTTCTGCCCGGCGACTGCCAAACCCGCAAGTGAACCGCCCGTTTCGGTGTACGGCGAGATCATCAAACGCGTCATCCCGAGATCGAACTTCGGCGTCAGATAGAAGTCGCCGAGATCGAAGGCATAGGACGCACGGGCGTGGGTCGCGATGAACGACATATTTTCTTTGCCCGAGGCTTCGGCACCGAAGCCGGTAAAAGTAATTTGCCGCATCGTGTCATAGCGGCCCGCCCCGCCGCTGAGGGAAAAGCCGAGCATGGCCTGACCAAGCTGTGCCTTCAGCGAAGCGCCGGCTTGATACCTGGTCCCGTTCGCCTTGGAGTCGTTGCCGAAGGTGGAGCTGCCTGCGTCGTATGACGCCGCGAGCCCCACAAACAACCCCGGCGACACTTCTTCCTGACCGCCGAGCGAGAGTCCTTCGTCGGTTTCGTTGGCGCCGGAGAGTTGCGTCGTGTTGTCCTGCGCGATATTGCGCATCGCGGCGCGGAACCACAGACAGGTGTTTTCGGCGACGAACTTGTAATCGCCTCCGGCGACGTGGCAGCTCATGAGCGCATCGCTGAACTGCAAGCTCGAGAATTCGGTTGCAATCGAATTGCCCGTCAGCACCTGCGGGACGAGCTGGTTCAAGGCGCCGGCATATTGCGAGAGGCTCGGCAAGTCGAACAATGCTGCAATCAGCGGCGCCATCGCCGTCGACGGCGTCGCCCGCGAAGTGGTCAGCTGAACTTTGTTGAGGTAAGCGCCGAACGCGGACTGATTGATGTTGAGCCCCGCCGGATCGAAGTTGATCACATAGCTCAGATCGGCGGACTTCGAATCCGGATAGGTGAGTTGGTAAGATGCAACGGCCGACGGCGGCGCCACCAGCGTCAGGCCCGACGTCGTCACGCCCGTGTCGGCATGGACGATCGTCACGTTGTAGCTGCCCGGCCGCGCATTGCCCGGATCCATGATATTGACGCTGACGGTACCGGAGAGATTGGCGTTGCCGCCGCCGGTACCGGAACCCGTGACATTGATGCGGTCGGCGGTCTTGCCGACAATCGTGTTGCCGGCGCTGTCGGTCTGGTAGAGATCAAGATCGACGCCGTAAGTGCCGCTTGCGTTCTGCTTCCAATTGCCGAGCACCGTTGTGGTAAATACGTTGCCGCTGCCGCCGACGTATAGTGTGCCGTTGTTCAGCAGCAAATTGCTCGCCGCGGTCAGGCTGCCGACAGTGGCATAGCGTCCGGTGTTCAAGGTTGCGCCGGCCTCGTTGATAAAGCTGTTGTTGCCACCGCCGAGATCGAACGATCCGGTCACCGTGCCAAAATTCTCTACAGTGTTGTTGCCGCCATTCTGCACGTTGAAGGTCGGCAGATATGCATTGCTGCCGCTGCCGTTCGCGAGAATCGCGTAACCCGCATTGACACCGCCGAGCGTGGTCACCAGACCATGATTGATGACGGTATTGGCGTTGCCGTCGATCAGCCAAATTCCGACTCCGATGGAGCCGCTGCCGGTCAATTGCGTATTGCCGCCTTCGACGACGGAATTCGCGCCGTTGATATCGACGGTGATATTGCCGTTGCCGGCGTTGCCGACGCTTTGCGCCACGATGGCAGCCGAGCCGAGCCCGCGCAGCGGGTTCGCCGCCGTGCCGTCGCCGGCGGCAAGAATGGCTCCGGTGAGGACAGAGCCAGTGACCGTCACATTCACGTCACCGCCGGTGCCTTGACCGCCGGCGCTTTGTGCCAGGATGCCGGTAGCATTGTCGCCAGAGGTTTTGATGGTGCCGGCCACGTTCACAGTCACCGTCCCGGCATTGCCCGCATCGCCATTGCTGCCGATATGCCAGGAGAGCAGGCTCACGCCCGGAAAATCATCGCCGAGATCGCCCAAAACGCCGCCGCCGCCGCCTACGCTTTGCGCGAAGATGCCGGCCGCGTTGTCGCCATGCGTGATGATCTGCGCTTGATTGAGTAACGAAACGCTGATGTTGCCACCATTGCCGCCATCGCCGCCGCCTTGGCCGAGTGCCAGACCAATACCGAGATTGAGCGCCGGCACAGTGTAGCCGACGACCGGAACAGATAGGGACGACGAAAGAGCGCGATCGACATTGCCTGCAACGCCGCCGCCGCCGCCCACCGACTGCGCAAAAATGCCATCCGAGGCGACGCCAAATGTCTCGATCTTGGCCCCGCTTTGACTGACCGTCACCTCGCCGCCGTTGCCGGCTGCGCCGCCTTTGCCGCCGATCCCGAGCGTGCCCGTCGCTCCGATCGCCGCATTGCCGGCGATGCCGCCGCCGCCGCCGATCGACTGCGCGAAGATGCCGTTGGAATCGTCGCCTTGCGTAGTAACGGCGCCGGAATCCTCAACACTCACCGTTCCGCCATTGCCGCTGGCGCCGGCGTTGCCGCCAACCACAACCTGCACATTTTTGTAGAAAGAGACGGAGCCGACCGGAATGGCCGCCATCTCGACCGGATAGGGCAGAATCTGGCTCGAACCCAAGATGCCGTTGCCGCCATTACCGCCGCCGCCGCCGACCGATTGGGCGTAGATGCCGTCTGCCGAATCGCCGGATGTCGCGATGACGCCAGTATTGTCGACGATGACGACATTGCCGTTGCCGGAGCCGCCGCCATTGCCGCCAACTGTGACGCCGAGCTGGAAGTTGTTTTTCGATGACTTCGGCGATGTGCACAGAACGGGAAGCGAGCACGCATCACTGACCATCAAGTCCATGGTGTTGGCGCGGCCACCGATTCCGCCGCCGCCGCCTATGCTTTGCGCGAAGATGCCATAGCCGCTGGCGCCCTTCGTCGTGATCGCGCCGCTATTGTCCACCGTCACGGTGCCCGCGTCATTGCCCGTGCCGCCTTTGCCGCCGACCGAGACGCTCACCGTAACTGCTCGGCTCGAATCGTTGGTCGAGTCGGTAAGCATGCCGATGGCATCGAGCGATCCGCCGCCGTCGCCGCCGCCGCCGCCGATGGACTGCGCAAAGATACCGGTCGCCGATACGCCCGCGACGGTGATCGCACCGACATTGGAGACCTCGACGCTGTTACCCGTACCGCCGCTGCCGCCGGCGCCGCCGACGCTGATGCCCATGTTCAAGGTCTTGGTGGCTTGCTCTTCCGTGCCACCGGCCACGCCGACCTGGGCGACCATCGCCATCCCGCCATCACCGCCGCCGCCGCCGATCGACAGCGCCTTGATACCGTCCGCGCCGAAGCCGGTGGTGGCGATTAGTCCGCCCGCGAGATTGTCGACATCGACCGTTCCCGCCGCGTTGCCGCTGCCGGCGCCGCCGCCGATCGACACGCCGACGGTCGCCGACTCTTTCGTCGTGCCGGTGAGCTGCGCCGTCAGCGCTAGGCCGCCATTGCCGCCCGAACCACCAATCGATTGGGCCAGGATACCGATGGAATCGTATCCGCTGGTCGCAATAGAGCCGCTGTTGGTGACGCTGACATTATTCGATGTGCTGCCATTGCCGGCGAAACCACCGATCGTGACGCCGACATTGCCCGATGTTTCCGACAAGCCCAGCGTGCCCGATACGGCAAGCCCGCCGCTTCCGCCGCCGCCGCCGACCGACTGCGCGAAAATGCCGACGGAATTGTCCCCCTGCGTGGTAATCGCCGAAGAACTGATGACTGTCACCGTACTGGCAGTGCCGCCATCGCTGCCGAAACCGCCGATCGCGACTGTGGCGTTGAGGTTTTCCTCGTCGCCAAAGCCAAGCGCGCCGGTGAAGGCGAAGCCGCCGTCGCCGCCACCACCACCAATCGATTGCGCGAAGATACCGTTCGCGCCATTGGCCAAGGTGACGATGCTGTTGCCCGTGCTGGTAACGCTGACTGCTTGCCCGTCGCCACCGGCGCCGCCAAAGCCGCCAACCGCGACGCCGAAGGCGGCGCCCGATCCGATCGTCATGCCCACAGAGCCGGCAATACCGCCGGTGCCGCCGCCGCCGCCGATCGATTGGGCGAAGATGGCATGCGAACCGAGACCTTCGGTTTCGATGCTGCCGGAATTATCGATGGTCACGGTGTCGCTTTCGCCGCCGCCGCCCGCGAAGCCGCCGACCGAAATGGCCGCAGCGCCGCCCGGGATGTCGTCGACCTGGACGCCGAGCGCGCCGGACAACGCAAAGCCGCCATTGCCGCCGCCACCTCCGACCGATTGGGCGTCGATTCCATAAGAAAGCGCTCCATCGGTAGTAATTGCGCCGGAATTGGCGACCGACACCGCGCCGCTATTGCCGCCGCCCGCGCCTTTTCCGCCGATCGCTGCCGAAACCCCGATCACGCCGCCGCTTGCTGCGGCTGCAAAGCCGCCATTGCCACCACCGCCGCCGACCGATTGGGCGAAAATGCCGTCGGCCATGCTGCCTTGCGTCAGGAGATTGTCGGCGTTCGTGACACTGACCACAGAGCCATTGCCACCGCTCTGCCCTTTGCCGCCAAGCCCGACCGAAATAGCACCGCCGCCAACACCCGCCGCCACGGCAAAACCGCCATTGCCGCCGCCACCGCCAACCGACTGGGCAAAGATCGCGGTCGAACCGCTGCCAAAAGTGTGGATCTCGCCTTGCGCGTTTGCATTGACGAGATCGACGGTGACCTCGCTGCCATTCCCGCCGACGCCGCCGCTGCCACCGAGCGCTATAGAGGCTGCAAGCGGACCCTCCGTACCGACGGCCGACACCGAGAAGCCGCCGTCGCCGCCGCCGCCGCCGGCCGATTGTGCGAAGACGCCATATGAGAGAGAGCCGGTCGTGGTGATGCTGCCGCCGGCATCGACGGTCACAGTGTCGGCACTGCCGCCGTTCCCGGCGGTTCCACCCATCGAGAAGCCGAGCGAATAACCCTGAGACAAGGAAACAGCGACGGAGCCGCCGCCATTGCCGCCACCACCGCCTATCGACTGCGCGAAAATACCGTCTGCCTGTGCGCCGGAGGTCGAGATGGTGCCGAGTTCTTTGGCAAGAACCATACCGCTGTTGCCACCGTCGCCGCCGCTTCCGCCAAGCGCCACGCTCGCCGACCAAGATGTGCCTACGGCTACCGAAACCGCCAAACCGCCATTGCCGCCACCGCCACCGATCGACTGCGCCTCGATGCCGTCCGAACGGTCGCCCGTCGTGATGATGGTCGAAGATGGGCCGTTCGTCAGATCGAGCAGACCGTTCACCGTCACGGCACCGCCCCTGCCGCCGCTGGCCGCGCTGCCGCCGATGGCGAGAGAAACTCCCAGGCCGCCCGAATAAGCATTGCCGCCATTGCCGCCGCCGCCGCCGATCGATTGCGCGAACAAAGCCGAAGAGTCGCTACCGGTCGTGCTCAACGTTGCGCTATTCGACACATCGACGCTGCCGCCATTACCGCCGCCGCCGCCCGAACCGCCAAAGCTAACGAGGCCAACGCCCGTGCCGCCATTGCCGCCGCCGCCGCCGATCGACTGCGCAAAGATCGCCTGCGCGAAGGTACCGTTGGTGGCGATCATCTGTAGATTGTCGACCGTGACATCGCCACCGTTGCTGGTGATGCTGCCCGATCCGCCGATGCCCACCAAGCCGCCGGCGCTGCCGCCATTGCCGCCGCCGCCGCCGATCGACTGGGCCATGAGGCCGACCGCGGAATTACCATTCGTCCAAATGCTTCCGCTGCTTGCCGTCGAGACCGACACCGTGCCGCCGGCGCCCCCCGTGTTTCCGCTGTCGCCAAGAGCGACCAAGCCGGCATTCGTTCCCGCGCTGCCGCCGCCGCCGCCGATCGATTCGGCCAGGATGCCCATGGCGTTATCACCCCAGGTCATGATCGAGCCGGAAGCCGTGACGGTGGCGATTTCGCCATCGCCGCCCGAGCCGCCGCTGCCGCCGCCGGAATAGAACAGGCCGAAGCTGCCGCCGCCGCCGCCGCCTACGCCGCCGATGCTTTCCGCCAAAATGCCATGCGAATAGTCGCCATGGGTGACGATCGAAGTTCCCGCAGCCGTCGAAACAAGTGCCGAATTGCCGGCGCCGGCACTGGAGCCGCCGCCGGATTGGAAGGCGATCCCGCCGCCGCCACCGCCATTGCCGCCTTGGCCGCCTTGGCTGATCGCGGCGACGCCGACAGACTGGTCACCCCAGGTCGTGATCGTCCCGCCATAAACATAAACGGAGGCGGTTCCGCCATATCCGCCGGCACCGCCATCGCCGCCGCTACCGCCAATGCCATACGAACCGCCGCCATTGCCGCCGCGACCGCCCGTACTGTAGGCGACAACACCCGCCGACAGATTGCCGAAGGTCGTGACATTGGCGCTGGAGTTCACAACCACCGTGCCGCCATCGGCGCCCGGTCCACCGTTGCCGCCGTCGCCGGCGACGTAAGCATTGCCGCCCCTTCCGCCTGTGCTTCCGAGCGACTGTGCAAACACGCCGGATGCATTCGTGGTAACGACGCCGAACGCATTCGCTGTTCCCGGATAAACGTAATTGAGGGTGAGATCGGGGCCCGATTGTCCCTTTGGTCCGACCGTTGCGATCGTCTTCAAACAGGCGGCGTTGTCGCTTGACCCTTGGCCCGTCAGCACGCAACTCTGTGATAGATAACCCGCGGATGTTGGATCGCTATTCGTCGTGATGGTGCAACCGCCGGCGATGCTGCAGTAATAAACAGCGTCGCTGCCCGTTCCGGCCGGCAGACTTCCGATGCCGGTGAAACTAATCCCGTCCGTGCCCGTGACCGGTGCGATGGCAGTGGTGAGCGAGACGACATTGAGGTTGGTGATCGGCGGAAACGATAGGGACACGCCGGGCGACAAATCCCCCGTACATGTCTCGATACTGCCCCCGGTAATGCAGCCCGCGGAAGCGGGCGATGCTGTCGACAAAGCGAACAAGAATAAGCCGGCAATTAGAATTCCGTCTCTCACGCCGCGCTTGAAGAAAAAGGAGCCAATCTGCACCACTCCGCGCGGTTGCGCAGAGCGACGATTCCGATGCAATGCCATAATCCCCACCCGCCAAAAAACTCATGGTGTTCTTGCCATCTTCGCGAGAATAACGCTCGTGCGAAATGGGCCGTGACGGACATTATGACGCGTCCGTCATTCTTTTGTTGAGATGCCTCTGGACAAAAACGGAACGTGCATTCGTTGTGGAGGCGCAGAAGGTTGATCGGTTCCTGCACACAACGCCAAATTGCGGCGGTGATCTCGTTATGAATCGAATAAAAATTCGCCACACGATAATGAACGTCGCACGGAGGATTGAGATTGGGCTCCAATGCAGGCTTACCAGACGCAAGTCCTTATTTTTGTTGAATTTATTTCTCTTGTGTCAGAAGACACAGGTGGACCGTCGACCAATTCGTCCTTCAATTCCGACGACGGCATCACAGTCCGCGGCACGCGACCATAGCCGTTCGCCGGCGGATTATGTCAGCAGGCCCAGCGTTCCGCCAAGCCCGCCGCGCACTGGTTGATAGCCAGCTGGTGTGTATCTCGATGGATGCGGAAACACAGGCACAAGAATAGGTTGTCTGAGCTGGCGCGCTTGCCATTGTTATCGGTTTCGGCGCGCCATTTCGATTTCAATTATTTACATACGGCCCGTAACTGCTTGGTTTGAATTTGCCGTCCGGGTGATAACCGATTGTGTCCCATGTGCCGGAGCCTTTTGAATCCCAATAGGAGATATTCCAAAATCCATTCCGGCGGTAACTATAGACGATGCCGTCCGGTTTACCGGATTCCCTCGTCGTGACGATCACATATATTGGCTGATCCTGAGCGTCAGGCTCTACATAGGTAAAATCGACCTTTCCATGACATCGGGTGTCAATTTGCTTGATCGATGCATCGTTGGCGGCGTCGCGTCCCTCAAATAACACCTGAGGCTTGCACTCTGCGGCCGCAACGGAAGCGCCCTGCGCCCAACGACTCCCGCGACGGAGCATGAAATTCTGAACTTCACTGCTGCCAATGGCGAAGTTGAGACCTTCTCCGCTGCCGATGAATGAATTTACCCCGATCAATTTTCCTTCGGAAGTCAACAACGGTCCACCGGAGTTACCAGGATTGATTGGTGTCTGCGTTTGAATGACGTCAGCCACATGCTCCACCTTATCTTCCGTGTGCCACTGATATCCCTTTCGAATCTGGCTGACGTAACCCTTCGTATAAGTCCACGTTTGACCAGTCGGATGGCCAATGGCATGCACGTCATCGCCAATCGTCAACTTGTTGAAATCGCCAATAACAATCGGCGTGATAAATGGCTGAAGCGCTCCCTCCAACTTCAAGAGTGCGAGGTCTGCCACTTGGTCAGTCTTAATGACGTCTGCCATGACGACAGCATTGGAATTTGGCGCTTGCCCTTCATTTTTGGGTTTGAAGATGATGCCGACGCGGGAATATCCGTTTACAACGTGGAAACAAGTCAAAATCAAGCCGTCAGCCGATATGATTGACCCTGATCCCAAGCCATCCTTGGTGATGACGATCACGACTGCTGGCGATATCCGATGATAGATTCCGGAGTCCGATGCACCACGAAGCGTCGCCTCAACGTTAGAAGCCATATTGGCCAACGCACGACCAGCCACCGCTCCGTCTACCCAGTCATTTCCAAGATTCGAATAATCGAAATTCGGAGTCTGGATTGATTGTTCCTGACCAGGCTTAGGCAGCTGTGTTATCATTGCTGGCGCGGCCGACGCAGGTAAATCGATACTCATGAAAAACAGGCCAATAACAAAAGCGCGCCCTACGAAATTCAAACAATGGCTCATCGAACACTCCGTCAGTTCATGGCTTTGTCAATTTCAGTTCGCATTCGCAATAACAACGCTCGCCGTGCTATTCCTCTGTGGCGATGCAGCGTCGGCTGACGAATTTACTCCCAAACCCCAAGACATCCCACTGCAAAAATCTTTGCGTTCCTATTGGGACGGCGATATCGCCGACGCGATTTCGCGCCTGGAAAAAATTGGCTCGGATGGAGGCTCCATCGACGAAAGGACAAATGCCCGATTATTCCTGGCCCAAATATGTTCCGAAATTCAGAGCTTCGTTTGTCTAGATAAAAACAACGCCGAACTTCTGAAGCTGCAAAAGACCATCACAGACCCCAATAAGGCGACGGCCGTTTTGAGGCAAGTCGGTCCTTCGATTGTTCGGGAATTTGTATGGGAACCAAAATTTGGCGGCGCAAATATCCCAAATATGCTCAACGATATGAAATCATTCGCCTTTTGATACCATCCAGCCGGACAAATATTTGCTTTTGCAATCGAGTGCTTTTGAATACTTCCTTGAGAATCATGATTATGTCGAGGCACGTCGGGCGATCTCGAAGATGATCGCGCGGGCTGTCGCCCTTGCGCCGGGTGATTACAGCTTCCCCTATTACGTTACCGAAATCATACAAGATTTCTACATTATCGGTGACGGCCCACGCGCTTATCTATTGTTGCGAAGACTCGACAATTTCATTCGGTCGTCACTTCCGCAAAACAATCCGACGCATACACGCTATCTCCAAACGACCGCGGGACTAGAGGCCAGCTTTGGCAACCAAACGGCTTTGTTGGACGCACTGTCGCGTCTCGATGCTGCGGAATCGCAGCTGCATCATCTTCGGGTTAGCGATGAATGGACGGATGACGAACTGACTCAAATCGCCACGCAGAGGGCAGCGTATCTCTTTCTCGCCGGTAATACGGCTAAGGCAGTTGAGTCCCTCACGGCATCGCACTTACAGAACAGAAAAAACGAAATAGAAGCCAGTGGACAGTTCCGTTCCAGTATCGAATTGGAATTCGCGCTGGTCGATCTATTCCTGGATAGGGTCGTTGGCCGCCCAACGGATAAAAACTGGAAGGCATTACTAAGCAAGCAACTTCCCTGGGAGAGAGGAAACAAGTCGGACCAGTATTTCGAGATGGAGCGCGAATTCGGACTGGCGCTCGCGAGCGAGGGAAAACGGCCCGATGATCAGATGTTGGAGAAGGCGGCATTTGACGCAGTTAGGTTTGTCGAAGATTGCCTTTTTGCGAAGACTCATACATTTCCGCTACCTGATTTCGTTCCTCGCATTGTTATTGGCACGGAATTGGCACGCCTCCGTCAGAAAAGTCTATTGAGCGATCCCGAGCGCGATTTTGTCGTCCGCGCGATCGACATTTTGCAGAGAAGCGTGCTGCACAGTCGTGGCGATGAACTCTATCTGATGTCGGGCCTCAACTCGGAAAAGGAACGGCGCCTTGCACATAGCTGGCTCATGCTTTCCGATCGGCGAAATGAGTTGGAGATCGATGGCTTGGTGTCCAACGCTCAAGCAACATGGGTCAAGCGCGGCGAGGCCGGCGGTCATGCGCTGCCGAAAAGTGAACCTATCGATTCCTTGCGGCAACGCCGCGTTTTCCTTGTCGATCTTGATAAGCAAGTCGCGCAACTTTCCCACGCCTTCGGTGAACCGGATTCAGATGGCGCGACGCCTGCCGGACTGCCTGGCAGTGTCGCTGTTGAAGCATTGCTGTCCAACAACGAAGTGGTCATTTCTGAAGCTGCGTTCGCAGGCAATGCTTACAAGGTGTGCATCGGACCGCATCACGAATTTTTCTTTACATCCAGCCCGACAGAGCCAGGGCTAACCTCGGATTTGAAAATACTTCGGGCCTCGCTAACGGCAAACTATGCACCGTCGGAAGAACTGGATAGGCAGTATCCGGCCGAAGCCGCCCTTCGCACACGAAACTTTATTCTTGGCGGGCTCGATCGCTGCTTTGGGCACGCACAACGAATTATCTATAACCCGATCGTGGATTTGGCCGACATTCCGCTTTCAGCACTTCTGGACGAGATTCCGCCTCGAATGGGAGACGGATACGACCTATCCCATGCGGCATGGTTGCTGAACAAATATCAATTTTCCAATGTGTCGTCGGTTGAGGAGTTTGTCGCTGCAAGACGGCTCGCAAAAGTAGCGGGTGGCGAATATCCCTTCCTCGGTATCGGTGATCCCCAATTATCGCAGCCGTTGATCGGCGCGAAAACCGGAGGAGAGCTGTTGGCAAGTCGAGGGGAGCAACTGCGAATGGTTCGATTGCCACTCTATCGGAGCTTCCGGAGACCGCGGATGAATTGCGCTCAATCGCTTCAACCATTTCGGGATCGATTTTGTTGCTGAGAGGCGACGCCACTGAGGAGAAGGTCTTTCGCGAGCCTCTTGGTCATTTCAACATCATCGACTTTGCGACGCACGGGTTGGTGACAGGAGATGTGGCGGGCATTTCCGAGCCCGGTCTCGTTCTCACGCCGACTGCGCGCACCGAGACAACGCCGTTC
The DNA here is from genome assembly GCA_963766355.1 of uncultured Alphaproteobacteria bacterium. GTDB lineage: Bacteria > Pseudomonadota > Alphaproteobacteria > Micropepsales > Micropepsaceae > Rhizomicrobium. Next base: position 100,476 of record CAVXZV010000011.1, on the reverse strand, counting down.
AGTGACGGCTTTCTTTCCTCGACGGAGCTGTCCAAGCTCAATTTGCGCGCCAAGCTGGTCGTGTTGTCGGCCTGCAATACGGCCAATTTCGACGTGGACAGTTTTGCTGGAAGCATCCGCGGATTGACATCTGCTCTGGCTGAATCCGGCGTGCCGACCGTGATAGCTTCTCTCTGGCCGGTAGAGAGCCATACCAGCAAGACAATTATTGCGAACTTTTACGATCAATTGCAGCACGGCCCGGATCGCACCGTATCGGGCGCATTCGGCAACGCAACAAAGGCGTTCCTCCACACAACGAAATCGATTGCCTTTCTTCATCCCAGGTTTTGGGCTCCCTTTGCAGTCTATGGTGATGGCGGCGAGACAATTGATGGCCCATCAATTGCAAAATCGGATCATCTAAAGTCTTTTGTGGTGAGCCAGGATCTCGGTGAAATTCATGATGTGATTAGATCGGACAAAGCCCATGCTTATTACGTTTCTAGTGCTGATCCGTGGAAAGGCGAAAGACTTGCTTCTCTCGTGGAAAAACGTGGAGACATGGGTGTCGTAGACTGGAAAGTGAAGGATGAAGCAATCGGGGGAGGGGGTCGTATTGCCCTTGGGAAGTCGCAAATTTATGTTGCCGGCTTTAGATGGAAAGCCAACGGAAGTCTGGCAACGCCAAATGTTAGAAGTTTCGATTTCAACGGCCGTCTCCTTTGGGAAAAAACGTTCGATGAAGAGGGCGCTCGGTCGTACACATCCGACATTGCCGTGTCGCCGTCAGGCACAATATGGGCATTAATCGACAACGAGAGCCATGCAGGACACCCCGATCACACTTATTCTTTGAGCGTGGTTGCCTTGGATGCTCGGGGGCATATTCTGGGAAACTGGAATATTCCGAGGCCGAATGATTATCGCAGTTTCCGGCTGCCATCGATGATGCTGGACGATAAGGGAGCCTATGTTTTTGTGCCGTCACGGTCTCATGTTGGCCAAGTGATCGACGATTTTGGCAACCTCCAAACCTGCCAAAGCGATGACGGATCCGATGTCGTACGAATTGCCGCAAACAGTCAGACGCCATCAAAAATCGGATTCCTGCCGGGGATCGTCGTCGTTCGAGCGCATAGTATCAGTAGTCGCGTGTACGTCGTCGGCACAAAACTTGGGGCTTGTAGTGTCGGCGGCGAACCGTTTTTTGGTAGCATTGAGTATCCCGCATTCCGTGTCGGGAAGTCTGGCATACAGAACATTATCGCCATAAATGAACTGTACGTTGAGAGAGGTTTTCAAAACGGACAATTCTCGGATTTCGTTGAACACCGGGGGAAGGTTGTTTTGATTGGGTATATGGCGAGCCGGACCGCGGAATTGACGTTTTTTGATTCTCAAGCCAACGACTTTACAACGAGCGCGACATCGGGCTTTGAGCGGGCAGACAGCTTTTTCGTCGATTTGGACCTCGCCCGATCTCCCCGAACAGCGAAGCTTCATTTCATCGATGCCGGATCTGACGTATTTGCCAATGCGCTGGTGGCCAACGGCAACGACGTCCTCTTCGCGGGCAGCGTTGGGTTCCATCCATTGTGGGCCCATTACCAGCTGAATTGAGTTTTTCTCGAACGCTTAGCAGCGTGGGTGGGTGCAGTTCTTGATCGTCTGCCGTACGATTAGCAAAATCAAATCTTTCGCGTTATTGTACGTTCTCCCGCTCGGGAATTTTCAGGACTGAAGATAATTTCGTGAACCCACTACGCCCGGTTACCCTGCTTCCCGAAACACTCGACGCGCAAAAGCCCGCGAGCATCTATGACGTTGCCAAGCTTGCGGGTGTTTCGATCAAGACCGTATCGCGGGTCGTCAATCGACAATCGAATGTCAGCGAGGCGACGCGCGCCCGGGTCGTCGAGGCGGTGGAGGCGCTGTCTTACCGGCCCAACGTTTTCGCTCGCGGGTTGGCAAGCGAGCGGTCATTTCTGATCGGCCTTTTGTACGATAACCCTTCGGCCGGCTATGTCGCCGCGCTTCAGTTGGGAGTGCTCGCCCGCTGCCGCGAGGAGGGGTACCATTTGATCGTCGAATCCCTCGATGCGCAGAATCCAAATCTGGGCCAGGAAGTGCTTTCTCTGGTCACGGAATCCAAATTATACGGCGCCATACTGACACCGCCTCTGTGCGATGCGCCGGCGGTCATCGAGGCGCTCAACCGCGCCCATACGCCTTTTGTACGCATCGCACCGGAGAAACCGCTCGAGGGAGCGGCCGATGTCAGCATCGACGACTACAAAGCGGCTTACGACATGACGGCGTATTTGATCGGTCTAGGCCATCGGCGCATCGGGTTCATCAAAGGCCACCCCGGCCACGGCGCCGCCAACGCGCGTTTTGAAGGATACAGTTCCGCCCTCGCCCATGCCGGTCTGTCTCTTATCGACGAGCTTTGCGTTCAAGGCTTCTTTTCGTATCAATCGGGCATAGAGGCGGGCGAGCGGCTGCTTTCGCTCAAAAAACGTCCGACGGCGATCTTTGCCAGCAACGACGACATGGCCGCCGCCGTCTTGGCGGCGTCGCAGCGTTTTAACTTGAGAATCCCAAGCCAGTTGTCGGTTGCCGGCTTCGACGATTCTCTGGTCGCTCAAGTGGTGTGGCCGAGGCTCACAACCTGTCGGCAGCCGATCAAGGAAATGGCAGCAGCCGCTGTGTCGATCTTGATTCAAGGTCCGCTAGAAGACGGACCGATCGAGCGCAGACTCGATCACGAACTTGTTGTGCGTGAATTGACCGCGCCTCCAGGAATTTGACTGCTGCGGCGTCGCTTTTTGCCAGTGACGTACGGCAATCTTTATCACTCGCCCGCCCCTTGCCGCGATAGACAAGGCTAGGCCCCGCGCCGGCTCGTTCGGGCCCGGCAAAACCGAAATCCTTATAAAGTCAGTCTCTTTTCGGGGCTTGCACCGGTGAGTTCAACTAGTGGCTGATCGGCAACATCCCGCGCCAATAGTGGAATAATTATAGTAAGCGTTGTCATTACAAGTGGAAAGCGTTGTCTTGTTTAGATAGTCTAATTCGCAGCTGACACAGCGGGCTGAAGGCTATCTTCAACACGCTTAACGAGGTCGGCAGAGGAGGAGAGGAAATCCAAAAATGCGCCGAAGATCGAGATTTTGTACCCAGACTGCAGCTGCGCTCCTTACCGGAGCCGACGCGGCGCAGGCGCTGACCGCCGATCGACTGTCAGAGGGCTTCCCCCGAGACAGTGACGGATGTGTCACATCATAACCGAAAAACAGGTAAGCGTTGTCAATCTCGGTGGCAGCGCTTACCAGACCAGCGTAAAAGTTTCATCAGCTAACCCGCACTTTTCGAAGAGTCTCTTCGATGCAGTGGATGACGGTAGCAGTTCAGGAGAGGGAAGTAGAACATGACCAATAGATTGAAATTCTGTACGCAGACCGCTGTGGCTGCGCTACTTATTGGTGCGAGTGGAGCGGCTGCGCAAGCCCAAGCCACGGACCAAATGGAAACGGTGGTGGTCACCGGCTTCCGTGAATTGCTCGCCAACGCGCTCGAGGCGAAGAAGAACTCGAATTTAATCATGGAGTCCGTGACGGCCGAAGACGTCGGCAAGATGCCTGACACGGACGTTGCGGAATTGTTGCAACGTCTGCCGGGCGTGCAGATCAACCGCGACCAAGGCGTCGGCAGCACCGTCTTGATCGACGGCTTGCGTCAGAATTCGATCACGCTCAACAGCGACGTCTTCCTGACAGGCAAGGAATTCTACACTTACGGCGAAGCATCGGGCGGCGGCTCGGGCGCCAACATCCAGTACGACTCGTTCTCGACCATCCCGAGCGATCAGCTCGGCAGCGTCGCGGTCATCAAGAGCCCTGATGCGGCGCTGACGGAAGGCGGCATTGGCGGCACCATCGATCTGAAGACGCGCAATCCGCTGGATTCGCCGGATGGCTTCACCGGTGCTGTGAACCTGCGCGGAACCTCAACGAGCTATCAGTCGCTCGGCAACACGACGCCGAACGCCACGCTTGTCGGTACTTATAAGCCGGCGAGCACTTTCGCAGTCACGGCCAGCGTTTCCTACGCCGGTCTGACGACCTTGACCCATGAAATGGAAGCCTACAACCGGCAGCCGTGGCTCATTACCGACAACGCAGTCAAGGGCTACACCGGGGTCGGTCCGCTCAACATTACCGACGGCGAAACCACCATCGGCACGCCGTACCTCATGCCCGAGTATATGTACTTCTCGAACGTGCTCGACCAGAGCAAGACGATCGGTGCAACAGCTGCCGTGACATGGGAGCCCACGAGCGCGATCACGACCAGTGTCGTCTGGTTCTTCTCGCACAACTGGGACAGGACCACCAACTACTCGAATAAAGTTGCCTTCAACGGCGGTGGCGCCACCACGAACAATACCGCGGGCCAGGCGAGCCCCGGCGCGCCGGGCATCGATGCCGATCTACCCTATACGATCGATGCGAATGGTGTGGTGCAGAGCGCGACGTTCTATCTGCAAGGTGGCGAAACGGCGACCCTCGTCCAGGTCAACAACTCGGATGCCAGGAATATCCAGTGGCACACGAATTATGACAATGGCGGCCCGATCTCCGCGTCTCTTGATGTGTCCTACTCGCATATGGGTCAGAACATGAGCGCGGACCAGGAAGACGTCGAGCACGGCTTCTATACGCCGTCCGCCGGCTATGCTGCGGGTACGCCCCAGTTGAGCGCTCCGGGCTGCAATAACTTCGGCTCGAGCTGCACCACAGGTAATCCGGCCGTCCAGGTGCAATATAGCAGCGGCGGCAGCAGTGGTTTGCCGACAGCGAAGATCATCGGCGCTTACGCCAATTATCTCGACGATCCGAACGATACGCTGTTCAAGTCCGCCTGGGCTTGGGCCAACAAAGGCGCCGAGCAGGAGGATGCCATCAGAGGGGCGGTGGACTACAAGCCGTCGTTCCTTTCCTCTGTCGACGGCAAAATCGAGGCCGGTTTCCGCATTGCCGGTCGCGATGTCTCGCAGGCTTTCGGCCGTTACCTGATCAACGGCTATGACGTAAACGGAAACCTGATCTCGAACTGCTGCTACGGTAGCGGCAACGGAGCGGGTCTCTACTATCAGGATCCGGGCTACGCCTCCATTCCGTTCTCGACTGCTACTTCCAATCCGGGCCTGGCGCTAACCGTTCACAATTTTGCGCTCGGCAATATCATCGTGAAGAACCCAGTCACCGGCGGCATGGACAATCCGGCGACCTTCCTCAACACGATCTGGACCGGTGCGTCGTATGTGCCAGGGTTTAATGGCGTTCCGGCAGGCACGCCGGCTGCCCTTAAGACATCGAACGGCTATATCGCGTGTTCGAGTACCTCGCTCACTGCGGCTCAAAAAACCACTTGCGCAACCCCGGCCGCGACGGATGTGGCCACGAGTGCGGGTACGGAAGCGTTTTATCCCGACACCTTGAGCTCGTTCAAAGTGCATGAGGTCACCGACGCCTTCTATCTGATGACCAACCTCGGCAACAAGGACAAGGGGTTCTTCATCAATGCGGGCGTTCGCGTCGTATTCAGCAACGATGTCGTGACCGGCGCCACTTCGGCTCCGGTGGTCCTTTCCTCCGGCACGGCCACCTGGAACGGCGTGAACAGCAACAACGTTCCGTTCAGCCAGGGGCATTACACGGTGGACATCCTGCCGTCGTTCAACCTCGAACTGTTCCCGACGGACGATCAGATCGTCCGCTTGGCAGCAGCGCGGGTGATGTCGCCGGCGGATTTGTTCAATCTCGGCCTTGGCCAATCGTACAACTTCACGCGTGGCTCCGGTTGCGCGAAGGGGAGCACGGTTACCACGGGCACTCCGGGCACGACACCGGGCTGCAACGTCGGCTACGAATTTGCGACAGGCACATCCGGCAATCCGAATTTGGATCCGTATCGTGCGACGCAGTTCAACGCCGCATGGGAATGGTATTTCGCACCGGCATCACTAATCAGCGTTGGTGCGTTCTACAAGGAAGTCGAAAGCTTTGAAGTCAGCCAAAACGTGCCCACTCTTGTCCCGGACGACTTCGGTGGCACGACAGGCCCGATCTCCGAACCGGTTAATGGCGGTCATGGCCATATCTACGGTGTGGAATTGTCGGGCGAGTATGCGTTAGACAACGGCTTCGGTCTCGCGGCCAACTACACCTATAACAACTCGGTATCGGCTCTGAGCGACGCGTTCTCGGCGCACTTGCCAATTCCGGGCGTGGCCGCGAATTCGTTCAATGCCACCGTGTTCTATGAGAAGTATGGGATCGACGCCCGTATGTCGTACTCATGGCGCGGCACGTCGCTCAACGGCGCCATCTTCGGGTCCACCTTGTCGCCGACAAACGCGGCGACCGGCGCAACCCCTGCTTACGGCGTCTACACAGCGCCGTATGGCGAGCTCGATGCTCAGATGCTGTACAACTTCACCGACAATCTCGCCGCCTTTGTGGGCGCCGAGAACCTGACCGGCGAAGCGAGCCACGACTATCTGCAGTTCAAGGACCAGCCGTTCTTGTACGACAACACCGGCACGCGGTATTTCTTTGGCGTGAAGGCGAAGATCTAACCGACAACGACTGTTAATATCGAATAGGATACTAGGGGCGGTTGCCATCCGGCAGCCGCCCTTTTTCTTGCCGACGGATCCAATTGGGCGATGAAGTCCGGTATTCGATTCGCAGGCTTGACCCGCTCAATTCCCAGTATGGTCCCCGGCGTGAGCGGCTTGAACGGTGAGCCCGACGCAAGGTGAGGCCAGTTCCCTGCGAGGTTCTTCAGTCCAGCAACCCGTTTCCCTATGGTGACGCCGGATTTTCGAGTGTGCGCTATTGCCAGGGTCCCCGCTTAAAACCCTGGGGCTTTTTTTCTATCGCGGAGAGATGTTCAGTGCGCCGCTGCTGCCAACTGAAGAGCCTCGCGCAGTGTGCCGAGCCACGGCGCATACGGCGTTGCCCGGCCGATCGACGTCCGGTAGATGGGCCGACGCACTTGGAAGGCGCTGCCGGTGATAACCACGCGGTCGGTTCGATGAAAATCCAGGCAGCGTGGGTTCCAATCCAGACCGCAATATCCGACGATGCGACGGGCTTGGGCCTCCAGATCGTCGACCAGCCGTTCGTAATCCACTTCCAGCATGGTGGCTGGGGGCAATACCGCACGCCAATGAGCCATCAGCTCTTCATAGGCCTTGTAGTACCGCCCGAGGCTGCCAAGATCGTAGCTAAATTCCATGCCGACGGGCGCGAACATGCCGGCGTAACAAGAAAAGCACGTGTCGAGTGGATCGCGGCGCACGTGAATGATGCGCGCCTTGGGCAACGCCAAATGGATGAGGCCGATTAGGCGGAAGTTCGCAGGCATCTTGTCGACGATCCGTCTTGCCTTCGGTGCATGCGCCGACAGCCGGGTCGCATAAAATCCGCCACAGCGTCTCAAATCTTCTCCTGAAAGCGACATGATGCCGGCCGGGAAATTCTCTCCCGCGTATCCGTAACCGATGAGCTTGTGAAGGTACTTCAGCTCGCCGGCACCGAACACCTCCGGATGGCTCGCCAGGATTTGTTCGACCAGTGTCGTGCCGGAGCGGGGCATACCGATGACGAACACCGGTAGCTCGGAAGGATGTCCCATGCCGCGCTTGCCCTCGAACACATTGGCCGTGAAAGCGTTCGCTATCGCGCGCGTCAGGCCGATGTCGGCTGCCTCATCGTATCTCGAGAGACGGCGCCGGATTGCGTTACCCGCCGTTAGGTGCTGGAAAGCCTGCGCATAATGGCCGAGATCGTCGTAGGCCTTGGCAAGGGCAAAGTGCAATAGCATCTGGTTGGTTGAAGAAAAATTGCTCAGGCGCTGCGCCAATCTCTCCAAGGCGACCAATCGCGGATCGTTCGCGACGAAGCGTGCGCAGGTGGCTAGTTCGTAATGATAGCCAGTTGTTTCCGGGGACAATGCCACCGCCAGTTCGTAGGCCTTGCGCGCCTCTTTGCCCCGGCCAAGCTGTTCCAATGCCTTTCCCTTGCCGAATGCACCTGGTGCGCTCCTGGAATTCAAGGCAAGCAGCTTGTTGTAAACCACCAGCGCTTCGGCGGCATTCCCGAGCTCGATCTGTGCTTTTCCAATGCCGTCGAGCGCCATTGGAAAGTCCGGGCGGAGGGCTAGAGCGCGCTGAAACCAATAGAGTGCTTCCTCGAATTGACCGAGGGCGAGGTGGATATGCCCCGTACTCATATAGGGTTCGATCAGCTCGGGTTTCAGAGCAATCGCTCTGGCAAACGCACGCAGTGCCTCCTCAAGTCGGCCGCCGGCATGCAAAGCGATGCCGAGATTCGCATGCGACTCGGCGACGCCCGGCGCGAGCGCGATCGCCTGCTCGAAGGCCGACCCGGCCTCGGCGTACCGACCGGTGTCTATGCAGATAGTGCCCAACTGTTGCAGCGCCTCGATATGACCCGGGTCGGATCGCAGCAATGTGCGATACTGCTGTTCTGCCTCTGCCAGACTGCCCGCATTTTGCAGGGCCAGAGCCGCTTCATACAAAAGGTGTGAATTCATCGCCGTCCTCAAGGCCTTTACGGAAGCATTTTATCAGTAGTACCAATCCGATATACATGCGCCGCGGTATAATTCCACGCGGTACCCTGCAAATATCGTAGGCGGCCTGAACGGTGAGCCCGATGCAAGGTGAGGCCAATTCCCTGCGCGATTCTTCAGTTCAGCAACATTATGACGCTGGCGTATCGCAGCACCGGCTCGGCAAGCTTGATGAAGCCGAGAGGCATTACCGCGCGGTGCTCCAACTTCAGCGCGACCATCCCGGCGTTTTGCACAATCTGGCCTTGGTTCTTATTCAGACCGGACGCCTCAGTGAAGCTGCGGAGGCATGCCAGAAGATCATCGTCGGTGCCCCCGATGATGCCGAGGCGCACGCTTGTCTCGGGCAGGTCCTGTGTTCCATGGAGCGTTACGAGGAAGCACTGGTACATTTAAAACGGTCGGTCGCCCTCAAGCCGGATTACGCCAAGGCATACGCCAATCTCGGCGAATCTCTGAGTGCGCTCGGCCTTCCCGCCGAAGCGCTCGAAACATTTGAAAAGCTCTTGGTCCTCGAACCCGAAAATGCTTGGGCCAATTTCGGCGCCGGCAACGCACAACGGATTCTGGGACGTTTGGACGAGGCGCGTCGTTTTTATGAACGTGCCATAGCGCTGGCACCGGGCATTTCCACCTTTCATCGCCCTTTGGTGGAGATGAAGCGAATTCGCGAGGAAGATCCCCAACTCATAATTATCGAAGATCTGGCACAGCGCATCGCATTACTTCCGCAGAACGAACAAATCGAACTGCACTTCGCGCTGGCCAAAGCTTATGACGATCTCGGACGCTATGAGGCCGCCTTCGAACATCTGCAAAGCGGCAATGTTCTGAAGCGCCGGCAGGTCGTCTATGACGAGGCATCGCAACTTGGGGCCTTGCGCAACATCGAAGCCGCGTTCACGCCCGAGTTAATTGCGGCGCGGCGCGGGCTGGGCCATCCCTCCGATTTGCCGATCTTCATCGTAGGAATGCCGCGTTCCGGCACCACGCTCGTCGAGCAGATGCTGGCAAGTCATCCGCGTGTCTTTGGCGGCGGGGAATTGCTGTATACGTCCGACGTCATTGCGAGCGCTCAAGCGGCTGGAAGATTTCCATTCGATTTCGCCTTGCTTTCGGACAAAGAGCTGCATGAATTGGGAAGTCTTTACCTCGCGCGCCTGCGCCCACTGGCGCCTTCTGCAGATCGCCTCACAGACAAATTGCCGTTCAATTTCGGTATCTTAGGCCTTATTTACCTGGTGCTGCCCAAGGCCCGCATCATTCACCTGCGCCGCCATCCCGTCGATACGTGTTTCTCGTGCTATGCCAATCTGTTTTCGCATGGCATTGAATTCAGCAACGATCTTGGCGAACTCGGCCGCTACTACTCTGCCTATCAGCGGCTAATGGCGCATTGGCGTCGCGTGCTACCGCAAGGGACGATGCTCGAAGTGCAATATGAAGAGCTCGTTGCGGATTTCGAAACACAGTCGCGGCGGATCGTCGACAATTGCGGATTGGAATGGGACGCGCATTGCCTGTTGTATCACCAGACCAAGCGCGTAGTGCGCACCGCGAGTGCCGCTCAAGTACGCCAACCGCTTTTCAAGAGTTCGATCGGGCGCTGGTTGCCATATAAGAAACAGCTGCAGCCCTTGCTCGATGCTCTCGAAGCCGAACCTGCAATTGATGGCGGTTGAGCGCCGGGCTGGGCAGCGATCGCGCTCCGCGGAGAACTACCCGCGCGCCTGCTGTATCAACTCGCCATAGCGTTCGCGCTTCGTCAAAACGCGCCGTCTCGCACATGAACGACGGCCCAGCGGTCCGCGTAGAGCCTGTGCCAGCCGCCCATGCGATCAAGCGCACTCACCGCCGGATTGTCGGCGGCCAAGATCGTCCAGCGCACATGGCGTTTGTCGAGCATCGCTTGGAGCGCCGCATCGTCGGGATGGATCATGGCGACGTAATGGCTGATGAAATCCTCGCCATAAAGCTCCGCACGGCTGTCGATATAGGGACGCACATCGTTGAAGATGAGATAGCCGCCGAAAGCGTAATCGTTGAACACCGGCATCTTGGCGAGTGCCGCGGGCACCTGAGCAAGCGCTGCGCCGGGCGTCGTGGCGCTGTCGTGCCGTTCCAACGGCAGTGCAAAGCGCAGTACGCAGAGCGCCGCGAAAATTGCAACAAAACCGAACGCAACACGGATTCCGCGTCGCGGAGCATCCCGCTGCTGTGCGGTGCCGAGTGCCCGGCCAAGCGGCTCCGCGAGAATCAACGCGCCGATGATGCCGGCCAGCATGTGATGGCGCACGTGAATCAGGGCAAGATAAAGCAGCGCCAACAGCACCAGAATCCGCAACGGTTTGATGCGCGCGCCGCGCGACAACAGGACATACGATGCCGCTGCGACGGCGAAAGCCAAAGGTTGGAAGATCCGAAAATCGGTCGGGCTCCATTCGCTCACCAGCTGCAGGCTTGGCATTGCCATCAGGCGGAAGGGGAAAATTATTCCGTCGAGACCATACGGCGTGATTAGCGCCATCGCGACGGCGCCGGCGGCGAACAGACCCCAACGACGCAAAGCTGTGCCGCGCGTTCCCGTTTCCTCCAACACCGCCTCCAGCGCGAAGGGAAGCGGCAACAGCAAACCGATGACAAAACTGGCGTGCAAATTGGCCCATAGCACCATCAACGGCAGCAGCTTCCACGATGGGGCGCGCCGCTCCGCCCGCGCGATCAAGATTCCCGCCGTCCACAATTCCAAAAGCGGCAGCGCCAGAAGATGCGGACGCGCCAACAGACTGCCCGCAACGCAAGCCAGCGACAGAAACAGTGTGAGTGCCAGCGATGTTCCGCTAAGCCAGCGCGACAGATGCCGCCCCAGCAAACCGGCCGTCAGGGCCGCGGCGGCGCCGAACAGCAGCACAATTCCAATCCATCCGGCACCAACATAAGCAAGTGCCATGACCACTTCGGCCAACCACTCGTGCGTCTGCCAGGGATGCCCTGCGAATGTGTAGGAAAACGGATCGATGCGCAGGACCGCTTGATTGTCGAGCATCCAGCGTCCGGCCGCGATGTGCCAATAGGTGTCGCCGTCATTGAGAACGGAGGGGTTGAACAGCACGACCGCGAAAGCCAGAGCCGCGGCACTCAGCGCGATCGTGCGTGCGCTCACCTTCTGTTTTGACAGAGCTAACACCAAGGCTTGGTCCGTGTCGGAAAAACGCGCTTCTGCCTACGCGTAACTGTCTGGAAAATCAAGCATTCTCGGTCTTGAGAACGAAATTGAGAGCCGCCCCATTAAGACAATAGCGTGTCCCGGTGGGTGGTGGGCCATCGGCAAACACATGGCCCAAATGACCGCCGCAATTCAAGCAATGAACTTCGGTCCGCAGCATGTAATGGCTTTTGTCGACCGACGTCCCCACGGCGTCGGACCGCGGTTCCGTGAAACTCGGCCAGCCCGAACCGCTGTCGTACTTGGTGTTAGAATCGAATAACGGCACGCCACACCCTGCACAACAGAACGTTCCTTCACGTTTCTCATCGTTCAGAGGACTCACCCCGGCCGGCTCTGTGCCATGTTCGCGCAACACGTGATACTGCTCTTTGCCGAGCAGCGCGCGCCATTCGTCATTGGTCTTGGCGAGCGGAAACTTCGTATCGGGCTGTTTGGCCATAGAAAAATCAGTTGCCGGAATCTGTGATGGCTTGGCGCAAGAGCGTTGTTACGCGGCCCTTGTTGGCGAAGGCCCAGCTCGCGCCGTATTCTATGTCGTCCACGCGCCAGCCCACATTCGTTTTTGCCAGATGGACCGTATCTGTCCAATGCGCCGGTGCCTCTTTCCTGTCGTCATAGCTCAGATTGACGGCGCAGCTTGCCTTTGCAGATTCTTCTTTGCAGACGCCGATGTGGAATGCGGTTGCCCCTTCGAATAGCGAGGTGAAAAGATCGCCTTCGATCAGCGGCGGCGAACCTTTGTTGACCTTGATAAATCGTGCCTGCGCGCCGGCGGCATCTGCCAAAAGCTTGTCGAAGGCGGGCGACAAGAAAGGTGAATATTTGGCACGACCGGCCGCGTCGGGAATACCGTCGGAGGGATGAAACGTAGAGTATACGACGTAAAAACCATGGGCAACGCTGGCCGGCGTTTGTGCATCCTCCGCAAAGCCGGGCGCGGCCGACAATATCGCGGCTAGAACTGCGATTAGGCGCCACGGATTCATGAACGCTCCTTGAGCAAATCGCGGATTTCCCGCAAAAGCACGACATCTTCGGGCGAGGAGGGCGCCGGCCCCGGCTTTGCCACGAACAAGCGATTGATCGGTCGCACCAGCAGAAACATTACGAACGCCACGATCAGGAAATTGATGATCGTATTGAGGAATTGACCGCAGTTGATGGTAATCGCTCCGGCCTTCTGGGCATCCGCCAGCGTTGTGTAGGCACCGCCTTTCAGCACGAAGAAGAAATTTGAAAAATCGATGCCGCCAGTGATCCACCCGATGGGCGGCATGATGACGTCCTTGACCAGCGAGGTGACAATTCCAGTGAACGAAGCCCCGACAATGACGCCGACTGCGAGGTCTATGACATTGCCACGTAGGGCAAATTTCTTGAATTCGTCGAACATAGAGGTATCCGTTGATTTGACTTCCGTCGGCACAAAGTCCGGCTAGTGGTCCGATTCTAACATTCGCATCCCCTTTGCGCCGGACACTCTTGCGAATGTTAGAATCAAAGGACCACTAGCAACTATAGGTTTCTAGTGGAGTTTTGGATTTGACATTCGCTCCCCTGCATGGCGCGAACACCAAAAGCGAATGTCAAATCCACTCCACTAGTGTCTCGATTCCGAAATTCGAATGACGCATATAATAAGGTGCAGCAAATTTCGGAATCGGGACGCGAGTGTAACGCGGCCCGGCGATGGATTGCCATAAAGGATGGCAGGATCTGGTTAAGCCTATGTTTTTTCAGAATAAAGTTGCGCCCTTGCAATACGGCGCCCCTTCCGTATAAGACGCCCCCTCTTATGAGCCGCCCGGCGAAAAGGGCATGCCGTGGCGACTTCATATGCAACCCGGGCTTTGCGCCCGAAGGAGATGCAAAATGCCCAAGATGAAGACCAAATCGGGCGCTAAAAAGCGCTTCAAACTCACGGCCAAAGGCAAGGTCAAGCACGGTCAAGCCGGCAAGCAGCACGGCATGATCAAGCGCTCCAACGAGCAAATCCGCGAACTTCGCGGCACCACCACGTTGAGCAAGTCCGAATCCCAGCGCGTCAAGCGCTGGATGCCTTACGCCTAGAGAGGAGCCAGCCCATGTCCCGCGCCCCCCGCGCCGTACCCTCCCATGCCCGCCGCAAGCGCGTCTTCAAGGCCGCCAAAGGCTTTCGCGGACGCCACAAAAACACGATTACCTCGGCCAATGCCGCGGTCGACCATTCGCTACAGCACAATTACATCGGCCGCAAAGAGAAGAAGCGGAACTTCCGCGCTTTGTGGATCCAGCGCATCAATGCGGCCTGCCGCGAGCACGGCTTAACCTATAGCCGATTTATCAGCGGGCTTCTCAGGGCCGGGATCGAAATCGACCGCAAGGTGCTTTCCGATCTCGCCATCAGGGAGCCCGAGGCCTTCAAGGCTCTGGTGGATCAGGCGAATAGCGCGAAAGCGTAAGGCGCGACACTCCTTCGGAGCCGGCGGAGCTTGGCAATCGCCAAGCTCCGTGATTCAAGCGGTTTCGAATTGGGGTATTCCATGAGCGACATTCAAACTCTCGAGCGTCAAATCCTGGACGCCGTTGCAAACGCGGCCGATGAAGCGGCGTTGGAAGCCGTACGCGTCTCCGCGCTCGGCAAAAAAGGTTCGATCAGCGACCTGCTGAAGACCCTGGGCGGCATGAGCCCGGATGAGCGTAAAGCGAACGGTCCGCTCTTCAACACGCTGCGCGACCGGGTGGCAGAGGCAATTGCCGCCCGCAAATCGCATCTCGAGGAAGAAGCTCTCAATGCGCGGCTCGCCTTTGAGCGCGTCGATGTCACTTTACCTGTTCGCCCGGAACCGGCTGGCACGGTTCATCCCGTCTCGCAGGTTTTGGACGAAGTAACCGCTATCTTTGCCGATCTCGGCTTCGCCGTTGCCGAAGGCCCCGATATCGAATTCGACGATTACAATTTCACCAAACTCAACATCCCGCCCGATCATCCGGCGCGCCAGATGCACGACACGTTTTATATGAAGCCGCAGAGCGATGGCTCGCGCCATGTGCTGCGCACCCATACCTCGCCCGTGCAAGTGCGCACCATGCTCAAACAGAAGCCGCCCATCCGCATCATTTCGCCGGGGCGCACCTATCGCGTGGATTCCGACGCGACTCATTCGCCGATGTTCCATCAATTCGAGGGCCTGGTGATCAACGAGGTGACGCATCTGGGTCATCTCAAATGGGTGTTGGAGGAATTCTGCAAAGCATTTTTCGAGGTCGACCAGGTCGAAATGCGCGCCCGGCCGAGCTTTTTCCCCTTCACCGAGCCAAGCGTGGAATGGGATCTGCGCTGCGACCGTTCGGGCGGCCAGATCAAATTCGGTCAGGGCCATGATTGGCTGGAACTGGCAGGTTCGGGCATGGTGCATCCGCGCGTGTTGGAGAATTGCGGTATCGATTCCAAGCGTTATCAGGGCTACGCCTTTGGCGGTGGCATCGACCGGCTCGCCATGCTGAAATACGGCATTCCCGATATCCGCTCGTTCTTCGAATCCGATCTGCGCTGGCTCCGCCATTACGGATTTGCGGCCCTCGACATTCCCACTTTGGATGGAGGGCTCAGCCGATGAAATTCACGCTCTCCTGGCTGAAGGACCATCTCGACACCGACGCCGATGCCTCAACCATCGCCGACAAGCTGACCAGCATCGGGCTGGAAGTGGAGTTGGTGGAGGATTCCGGCGCACGCCTGAAGGATTTTATCGTCGCATACGTGATCTCGGCCGAAAAACATCCCAACGCCGATAAGCTGAAATTGTGCATGGTGGATGATGGCTCCGGCTCGCCCATCCAGGTCGTATGCGGTGCGCCCAATGCCCATACCGGCATGAAAGGAGTTTTCGCACGCCCCGGTGTGGTCATCCCCGCGAGCGGGGACGTGCTCAAAATCGGCACCATCCGCGGCGTGGAATTGCGCGGCATGCTGTGTTCGGGGCGCGAATTGCTGTTGTCCGAAGACCACGACGGCATTATCGAATTGCAAGCGGATGCGATGGTCGGCGAGCCCGCCGCCAAAGCTCTTGGTCTCAACGATCCCGTCATCGATGTCGCGATCACACCCAACCGCGGCGACTGCACCTCGGTTTATGGCATTGCGCGCGATCTGGCGGCGGCCGGTTTGGGCCGTCTCAAAACACAGCCGGTCAAACCTGTCACGGGCAAATTCCCCAGTCCAAAAAGAATCACCCTAAACTTCCCGCCCGAGACGGCTTCCGCTTGTCCGCTGTTTAGCGGACGCATGGTGCGCGGTGTGAAGAATGGGCCGTCGCCAAAATGGGTGCAGGATCGTTTGAAATCGATCGGTCTCAGGCCGATTTCCGCTCTCGTGGATGTTTCCAATCTGATCGCGCATGACCGCGGACGCCCGCTGCATGTCTTCGATGCCGACAAGTTATCCGGTAACATGCAAGCGCGTCTGGCCAAAGCCGGCGAGCAAATCCTGGCACTAGATGGCAAGACTTATACGCTCGATTCCGAAATGTGCGTTATCGCCGACGACGCAGCCGCGCGCGGCATTGCCGGCGTCATGGGCGGCGAGGACACCGGTTGTAGCGACACCACCACCAACGTCTTCATCGAATCGGCGTTGTTCGACCCGGTGCGCACAGCGGCGACCGGGCGCAAGCTGCAGCTGCAATCGGAGGCACGTTACCGCTTTGAACGCGGCGTCGATCCCAATTTTGTCTTGCCGGGCTTGGAACTCGCCACGCAGCTCATCCTCGACTGGTGCGGCGGCGAGGCCTCCGAGACAGTGGTCGCAGGGACGCTACCACCGGCTCATAGCGCCATCGAATTTTCGGCAGATGCCGTCAAGCAGCTCGGCGGATTGGATGTACCGAAAGGCGAAATCATCCGCATTTTGACCAATCTGGGATTCGCGGTGACGGACGGCGCGATGATGGGAGTAACGCCGCCGTCGTGGCGCGGCGATGTGGACGGGTCAGCCGATCTGGTAGAAGAAGTAGTTCGTATCTATGGACTGGAGCACGTGCCGTCGGTGGCGATGTCGCGGCCCCATGCCATTGCGCGCGCCGTTCTGACCCCGGCCCAACGTCGCACCAAAATCGCACGCCGTGCGCTTGCCGCCCGCGGATTCAACGAGACGATTTCGTTCTCCTTTGTTCCGCGCGCCCATGCCGCTTTGTTCGGCGGCGGCGACGAAGCCCGCCAGTTACAGAATCCCATCGCCGCCGATCTTGACGCAATGCGCCCTTCCCTTTTGCCGTCTCTGCTCGCAGCGGCACAGCGCAATCAAGCGCGCGGTTTCAGCGATTTGATGTTGTTCGAAATCGGCGCGGCGTTCCAGAGTGGCATGCCCGGCGATCAGCAGACGATAGCCGCGGGCATCCGCACCGGGAACGGAATGCGTAGCTGGACCAAAGCATCCCATGCCGCCGACATTTTCGACGTCAAAGCCGACATGCTTGCCGCGCTGGAGGCTGCCTTGGGCGCTTCGATGACCGCGCCGGTAAAGGCCGGGGCGGCCGCTTGGTATCATCCCGGCCGTTCCGGGACCTTGGCACTTGGCCCTAAAATTCTTGCCCATTTCGGGGAGTTGCATCCCAAAATTCTTGCGGCGTTCGATCTCAAAGTTCCGGTTGCCGCTTTCGAGATCGTTCTCGACAATGTCCCGGAACCCAAAAACAAAGCACGCAGCGTATTTTCGACCTCGCCGTATCAGGCCGTAGAGCGCGATTTTGCCTTTGTGGTCGATGCCGCAGTCACAGCGGAAGACGTCGTTCGCGCTACCAAGACGGCGGAAAGAACCCTGATTGAAGCGGTGTCGGTGTTCGACCTTTATGAAGGTAAGGGAATCCCCGACGGCAAGAAATCGCTGGCGATTACCGTGCGTCTGCAGCCCAAAGACAAGACCCTGACCGACGCCGAAATCGAAGAGATCGCACAGAAGATCGTGGCTGCGGTGGCAAAAGCGACAGGAGCGTCATTGCGGGCATAATATTGACGGTTGCCGGTTTGGTTATTGTGCGGCAGTTTCCGCTGTGACACTTCGGCACTGCAGACAATGGCCCGCACCAATTTCGACGCCAAATCCGCCCTCGCCTTCATCGTCGCCTTCGGCATCGTCAGCCTGTTCGCCGACATGGCTTACGAAGGCATGCGCGGCATCTCCGGTCCGTTCTTGGCGACATTGGGCGCCAGCGGCGCTGCGGTCGGCATCATCGCCGGCAGCGGTGAACTGGCCGGTTATCTTCTGCGTCTTGCTTCCGGGCGCCTCGTGGAAAAAACCCGGCTTTATTGGCCCATTGCGCTGGCGGGCTATGCGATCCAGATGGCCGCGGTGCCGCTTTTGGCGCTGGCGGGAAACTGGTGGGCCGCGGCGGCCCTGATCGTGCTCGAACGTGTCGGCAAGGCTGTGCGCAACCCCGCTGCCAACACCATGATGTCGCGCGCCGGCGAAAAGATCGGCCAAGGCTGGGCTTTCGGCCTGCACGAAGCGCTGGATCAAACGGGAGCATTGGCAGGCCCCCTGATCGCGGCCCTGGTTTTGGCCCATCATCACCAATACCGCACCGCGTTTCTCTGGCTCGGCATCCCGGCGAGCTTGACCATGGTTGCGGTCCTCACCGTGGCGCTACGTTTTCCCTATGCAAGCCGCGTACAAACGGCGCCGAAAAACATTTCTGGCGATGGGCTGTCACGCGCTTTTTGGCTGTACACCGCGAGTGCGGCCCTGTTCGCCTTCGGCTTCGCGGATTATTCGCTCATCGCCTATCACTATTCCAAAGCTGCAATTGTCAGCGCCGCTCTTATCCCGGTTCTCTATGCCGTCGCGATGGGGATGTCCGGCGCCGGATCGCTGGTCTTCGGGCGCTGGTTCGACAAGCGCGGGCTCGCCGTTCTCTATCCCGGAATCATATTGGCGGCTGCAGCACCGGCGTTGATGTTCCTCGGCGGATTCGGGGTTGCGGTAGCCGGCACAATTTTGTGGGGGTTGGCGCTCGGTGTGCAAGACGCCATCATGTCGGCGGCCGTCGCGCATTTGGTCCCCGAGCACGCGCGAGCCAGAGCCTATGGCTTATTCCCGGCGATCTATGGCGTGGCGTGGTTCTTGGGCAGCGCAGTTCTCGGCGAGCTCTACGATGTTTCGCTGGTGGCGCTCGCCGCCGTCGCGGCGCTGGCGCAACTCGCCGCCCTTATTCCACTAACATTTGCAATCCGCGCCGCTCGCTGATGTTAACGCTCATGCTTCAGTGCGACAGCCAGTAAATCATCGCAGGATTGGCCCGCGAGGCGACAAAACATTCGCGGTCGAGACGATAGGTGCGAATAAGTGCCAATGCCTGATCGGCTCCCGCTTTGTCGATGCCGAAATCGGCAATCCATTGCGTGCCGTCGACGATTTTCCAATCCCGTCCCATATGCGTCGCATGCACCGTCGTCGGGTTGAAAGCGATGCAATCCGCCCCGCCCATCCGTCCCGCTGCGATCGCGTAACCGCGCTTCCAATAAGCGGTTACCCCCGTATGACATTGGCGGTCGAAGCGGTAATGACGGATCACTTCCAAGGCCCGCAAAGCTTCGCGCTCATCGCTGCGGGCTCCGACCAATGTTTGACTGCCGGCCATTATTTTCCAGAACGCGCCTTGCTGCACCGCGCGCGCCGCGGATGGATCGAAGCTCAAGCATTCTTCATGCGGCGGCGATGGTGCGCCGCTTCGGGCGCCCCCACCCCATCCCGTCCTTTGAGACATGGGACGCTCCCAGCTTTGTCCGACCGGTCCGGCCCATGCGGTATGCCGCAGATGCCCGATCATCTCAAAATCTTGCCGTCCGGAGCGGTCTGAAAAATCGGTCAACATTTGAAATTCAAGTCCTCCCGCCGAATCTTGGCGGAAGATGATCTGTTTGCGCGCGAAGCCGGTGTTGAACACCGTTGAAATACTGGTGACGTCGGAAGAACGCGGGTCGGCCGTGTAACTTTGCCCGGAAACCATGCCCCAATCGCACTCGATCGGATGACAATCGCCATAGACACGGACCGTGAGCTGGTTGCCGCCGGCCGGACTGATCGCGACATGCGAAATACCGCTGGCATCGCGCGAGACGTTCTCCCAATTGCCGGCAAAATCCAGCGCTCCGGCATACGCCGGCACGCCGGCCAACAAGCAGAGAACCGTGAGGTTGCGGAGAGTGATCATGGCCGGTCGCATTATGCTATGAAACGCGCGTCAAGGAAAACGGCGGCCACGCATCCCAAGAGCCACCGCTTTGGAATCGCAGATTTTATTGCGCCAGCCAATACGACATCGAAGCATGCGGCCGCACAATAAAACATTCTCGGTTGAGATGATTATTCCGGATGACTGCCAATGCCTGGTTGGCCCCCGATTGATCCGGACCATAATCGAGTAGCGAACGTGCGCCGTCGACCACCTTCCACGCCCCACCGGCAAAGGAGACGGAAACACTCGTCGGATTGAAGCCCATGCAGTCATCGCCGATCATGCCGCCGCTGGGGACATGGCCGCCGGATTTCCAATACATCATTGTTGCGTTGGAACGTTTCACGAAACATTGCTGATCGAATTGGTAATTGCGGATCACATCGGCTGCACGTTGCGCCGCTGCCCTATTCGAACCGTAGTCGAGGATCCAGGTTGGACCTTGGACGACTCTCCAGCTTCCACCGGTCATCGTCGCGGTGACTGCGGCCGGATTGAGAGCGACGCAATCTTCCGGTCCCATCAGGCCGATTCCAAACCCGCCAGGAGAAAGATGTATCCCGCCAGGTCCTCCGCCTGCGGAACCGCCGCTGGGAACGCCCCAATTTGAATCCAGAGCAAGACGACCGGTGATGTCATAATCATTGCGCCCCGAACCGTCCGTGAAGGCAGTCAACGCTTCGAAACGCATGTCGCCGCCGGGAGCCCGGCGTAGGATGATCGTTTTGCTGGAATACCCGGCATTAAACTCAGCCGCGATGCTGCGCACATCGGTTGAGCCCGGATTCTCGGTGTAGCTGTGCCCCGGGCGCACACCCCAGTCGCAATCGGTCGGTTGGCATTGGCCATAGACATGGACGCGCACCTGATTGTCGCCCATAGGCGTCACGATGATACGCGTAATCCCGCTGGCGCCGGGATCGGTATTGACCCAATTGCCGAGAAAATCGGAAACATTGGCGAAGGCTGCGCGCGTCAGTAAGCTTGCACCAAGCAATACGACCGCGACACTCCAGCCGCGTTTCTGTGCGTTGACTGTCATGGTGCCCTCCCAAATTCCCCAAGCTGTGACTCTGGGTTATCGATCCTCACTCTACATCCCCAGCCGGAGTGACGACAGGCTCGCATCGCCTTATTGTGTGCGCCAATAGCTCATCGTCATATCGGGCCTTGCGACAAAACATTGTCGTGTCAATCGATAGGTTTGGATCACGGATGCGGCGAGTTGTGCGCCGGTTTGTTCTTCGCCGTAATCGAGCAGCACAGTCGTACCGTCGATCACCTTCCAGCTGCCGTCCTTCTGTTCGGCGCGCACCGCGGCAGGATGCACATCGATGCAATCCTCGCCGGCCATCGGACCATGGGGCAATTGTCCGGCGCTGCGCCAGTAGATCATTCTTGGGTGCGGTCGCGCGACAAAGCACTGTTCGTCGATGTGATAGAAATCCAGCACGATCTGGGCTTTTAGTGCCGCGGCTTTGTTGGATCCGAAGTTGAGGATTGTGTGGTTGTAGTCGCTGAGCTTCCAGCCGCGATCGGAGGGCGCGACATAGACGTCGGCCCCATTGATCGCGGCGCAATCTTCGGCCGGCGCGCCGGCCGGATTGGAGGGTTCGCTGGCGAGCACGGTTCCCGGTGGCGCAACAGAAGGTGCGTTAGGCGCTGCTGCGCTGGCGATAGGCGCCTCGCCGGGCGCCGCCGCCAACTGCCCGCTGGATTCGTAATCGTGATGCCCGGAGCCGTCGGTGAAATCTGTGACGAGGTCGAAGCGCAAACTGCCTCCGGGCCCTTGGCGCAAAGTGAGCTTCTCTTGCGCAAAACCGGCATTGAACTCGGCATAGAGGCTGCGCACGTCATCGGATGCGGGATTGCCGGAATGATTACGGGCCATCTCGTTGCCCCAATCGCATAGGCCCGATTCACAATGGCCAAAAACGTGGATACGCACATGCGAGGCGCCCGCCGGCGTCACAACGATCCTGGCAATGCCGCTAACCTCCGATTGTGAACCGACCAGGCTGCTGAGGAACCCGCCCGGTTGAGCCGGCGGGATGACCCAACTGCCCAGAAAACCGCTGACGTCCGCCAGCGCCGGACAAAGGCAACCAGCGAAAACCACAGCGCCGAATCCGGCACAAATTGAGCGAAAAGACATGGAATCGTCCCCGTTTCGGCCCTCGTTCAGGCAATGGGCCGTTAGCGCCAACATACAGCCATTGACCCGAGCGAGACAGGGTGGACCTGGCCCGGGCGCGCAGCTACATAGCGCGCCTCATGACCGACCTCGACCATATCCGCAATTTCTCGATCGTGGCCCATATCGACCACGGCAAATCGACCCTGGCCGACCGTCTGATCCAGGCCACTGGCGGGCTCACCAACCGGGAGATGAAAGAGCAAGTCCTCGATTCGATGGATATCGAGCGCGAGCGCGGCATTACCATCAAGGCGCAGACGGTGCGCCTGGCCTATACGGCCAAGGACGGCAAGACCTACACGCTCAATCTCATGGATACGCCGGGCCATGTGGATTTTGCCTATGAAGTATCGCGCTGCTTGGCGGCTTGCGAAGGCGCCTTGCTGGTGGTCGACGCCAGTCAAGGCGTGGAAGCCCAGACACTTGCGAACGTTTATCAAGCCATCGATGCCGGTTTGGAGATTGTCCCGGTCCTCAACAAAGTGGACCTGCCTGCGGCCGAGCCCGAGCGTATCCGCCAGCAGATCGAAGATGTGATCGGGATCGATGCTTCGGATGCGATCGCCATCTCAGCCAAGACCGGCCTCAATATTGAAGCCGTTCTCGAAGCGATCGTGCTGCGCCTGCCGCCGCCGAAGGGCGATGCGAAGGCGCCGCTCAAAGCCCTGCTGATCGATTCTTGGTACGACGCCTATCTCGGCGTCATCGTTCTGGTGCGCGTCGTCGATGGCGAACTCAAAAAGGGCCAGAAGATCCGGATGATGGCATCGGGCGCCGCCTATAGTGTCGAACGCGTTGGCGTCTTTACCCCCAAGCAAGTGCTGCTGGATTCGCTCGGACCCGGCGAGGTTGGGTTTATCACGGCCGCGATCAAGGAAGTCGCCGAAACCCATGTCGGCGACACGATCACCGACGACCGGAAACCGGCGGCCGAAGCCTTGCCTGGATTTAAACCGGCGCAGCAGGTTGTGTTCTGCGGCTTGTTTCCCGCCGATGCGGCGCGCTTCGAAGATTTGCGCGATGCCCTGTCGAAGCTCCATCTCAACGATGCGAGCTTCACTTACGAAACCGAGACCTCGGCGGCGCTGGGGTTCGGCTTTCGCTGCGGCTTCTTAGGCCTTCTGCATCTTGAGATCGTGCGCGAGAGGCTGGAGCGCGAATTCGATCTCGATTTGATCGCGACCGCACCGTCCGTGATCTATCGCATTCACATGACCGACGGCACGATGATCGAGCTGCACAATCCGGCCGATATGCCGGACGTGTCCAAGATCGACAAAATCGAAGAACCGTGGATCCGCGCGACGATCTTCGTTCCCGACGAGCATCTGGGCGCGGTTCTGAAATTGTGCGAGGACCGCCGCGGCAGCCAGGTCGAGCTGACCTATGCCGGTTCCCGCGCCATGGTGGTCTATCGTTTGCCGCTGAACGAAGTGGTGTTCGATTTCTATGACCGGCTGAAATCGGTTTCCCGCGGCTATGCCAGCTTCGACTATCACATCGAGGGCTACCACGAAGGCGATCTGGTCAAGATGTCGATCCTGGTCAATGCCGAGCCGGTGGATGCGCTGTCCATGATCGTCAATCGCCAGCGCTCGGAAGGGCGTGGGCGGGCGATGTGCGAGAAGCTGAAAGAGCTGATCCCGCGCCACATGTTCGTTATTCCCATTCAAGCGGCCATCGGCGGCAAAATCATCGCCCGCGAAACGCTTTCGGCGTTGCGCAAAGACGTGACGGCGAAATGTTATGGCGGCGATATCAGCCGCAAGCGCAAACTCCTCGACAAGCAAAAAGAGGGCAAAAAGAAGATGCGCCAATTCGGCAAGGTGGACATTCCCCAGGAAGCCTTCATTGCCGCGCTGAAAATGGACAAGGATTAGGAAATTACATTTCAGTCGCGCAAACGACGTCTATGATCAGCTTGTTCCAGTTGATCTTCGCCGGTCAGACGTTTGCAGCTTGGGCATTCGTAGACGAATGTTCTCCGTATATCCCAGCCTTTGAAATGAACGAGGCCGCGTTCGCAGTTTGGGCATAAGTAGTATTCTGCCGGCTTGCGAGTTTGCGCTTTCCTATTTCGTGTGCGACCCGAACGCTCGGAGCGACGCGATGACCCTCTAGTCATTTTAGAATATCTTGAGTTGAGCCTATGACGCTCGAAGCACAGGACTATCCTGGCGATGCGGTACCTAAAGGCAAGTGCAGAATATGCGATTCATAGTTCTTAGGCAACATTAGTTTCGGTAGGATCTACTAAGATGGTGCTCGGTCACTTCGAATTATGGCTGTCAGTCCATATCCAAACACTGCAGCAGGAATCCCCGCTTTCCACCACGAGCAACCAAGAAACATCAGTGCGATCCATATCGCAATACTGATGAATATGGCGCCGCCTTCCTTTGTTGGTAGTTTCAATTTCGTCGCTCCATCAAGCCGCCCTGCGCTTCGGAAGTTTCTTGATCTCCGCACCCTTTTCGTTTTCGGCCAAACGAAGCTCATAGAGCTTCTGTAGATTGAGCCACATTTCCGCGCTTGTGCCGAACCAATGCCCGAAGCGCAGCGCCGTGTCCGCCGTCACGGCGCGCTTTTCATTGAGAATACCGGTGATACGGTTTGTCGGTACATTTAACTGCCGGGCAAATTCCGCGGCGCTCACGCCGAGGATTTCCAGCTCCTCACGCAGAATTTCTCCGGGATGTATCGGGGTACGCGCCATGTTACACCTCAATGATAGTCTATAATTTCCACATCGTTTGGTCCGGGAGCGCCTTCCGCCCATTTAAAGCAAATGCGCCACTGATCGTTGATCCGGATGCTCCACTGTCCCTTGCGATCGCCACTCAATTTTTCGAGCCGGTTGCCGCGGAGCGCTGCCAGTTCGGCAAGGTTGGTCGCAGCTTCCAACCGAACAAGCCTGTTCTCGGCCTGATGGCGAAACGGTTCGAACGCGTTGACCCGTTCGCCGCGGGCGAATCGCTCGGTCCGCTTGTCGCGGTAGCCCAGGATCATGCTTCAAACTAACCGAAAATACGCGTTACGTCAAGCGTAACGACGATGCTTCAAAACGGCGACGCAAAACTGTCGCAATTGGTGTATTCTCTTGCCGCGCGAGTACCGTGGGAGGGGCGCTATGACCGTTCAAGACGCGACACAGGAACAGGGATCGCAACGTATTTTTTTAGCACGCTTGGTGATCGGACTGGTCCAGGGGTTGATCCTCTATCTTCTATACTTTTCGCATGACCAGAAAGCTTGGCCGGCAACCGATCCCAATCTGTTTGCGCCTTTGCTGCTCGTCTTCTTGTTCGTTCCCCTGCTGGTTTTGCAAGGCCTCGGAAATCTTCACAAGCGCACCTTGATTTTGTGGACCGTGTTGGCCGTGGCGATTGCAGCGGGCTTTGCCTGGTATGACGTATGGCATGCCTGGCCGACCGATCTGCGCTGGATCGACGGCAAGGCGGTGAGCGTTGCGCATGTGACGCCGACGCCCCGCGTTCTCATCTTTACGGCGGTTTTCCTCTTCGTCGCGCATGCGCTGATCTCCTGCGGTGAAGCGGATCGGCGGATCTTGCCGCGTTATCCCGTTCTTTTCGATTTGGCCTGGAAGCTCGGCGTGCAGGTCGCGATAGCCGCAGCCTTTGTCGGCGCCTTTTGGCTCATCTTGTTCCTCGGCGTCGCGCTGTTTCACATGATCAAGCTCGACTTCTTTCAGGAGTTTATCCAGCATTCTTGGTTCGCCATTCCCGTCACCACGTTGGCGGCGGCGGTTGCGGTTCACGTCACCGACACGCGCGGGACATTGGTGCGCGGCGTGCGCACGCTGGCCTTGATGTTGCTGGGCTGGCTGTTGCCGGTGATCGCGCTGATCGCCTTCGCGTTTTTGATCAGCCTTGTTTTCACCGGGCTCAATCCCTTGTGGCAGACCCGCACCGCGACGGCGCTGTTGTTGGCGGCGGCGGGAGTTCTAGTGCTCCATATCAACGCCGCCTATCAAGACGGCAACCCCCAGCCGCATCACGTTCTGCGCGTGGCCGGAACACTGGCCTCCGTGCTGTTGATTTTTGTCGTGGCGATTGCCGCTTACGCCTTGTGGCTGCGCATCGATCAATATGGCTGGACGGTCGACCGCATCGACACGGCAGCCGTCACACTGATCGCGATCTGTTTTGCCATCGGCTATTTCGTCGCGGCGTTGTTGCCGGGCAAGTGGCTGAGGCTGATCGAGACGTGGAATTTCTTCACCACGATCCTGGGTTTGATCGTTCTTTTCGCCCTCTTCACACCCATCGCGGATCCGGTGCGCCTTTCCGTTGCGAACCAATTGGAGCGGCTGAATTCCGGCAAAGTGAAGCCGGAGAATTTCGACTTTTCTTATTTGCGTTGGCAGGGCGGGCGGTTCGGCCGCGATGCACTGACCCTACTCGCAAAATCGAGAGACAGGGATGTCAGAGATGCCGTTACTTCGGCACTAAAGCCAATGGCGCGCTTTTCTGGTTTGCCACGGTTTAAAGTTTCGCCCGATGAAATTGCGCGATCAATCAAGGTCTACCCCAAGGGTAAGGCACTTCCTGCCTCATTCTTGAATCAGGATTGGCCCCTCGGCGATATTAGTTTTTTTATTGGAAGCTGTGTGCACCAGAGCTTTGGTTTGAAGACTCGTTGTGATGCTGTTGTGCGCGATTTCGACGGCGATGGAGTTGACGACATTCTGGTGGTTAGCGGAACAGAGGGAACCCATCCGTCGTGGAATGCGCAGTTGTTTCGCTGGAATGGCAAGCGCTGGGAGCGGGTTGCAATGATCCCGTGGTCGAGCTGCAACAGCGATCGCGCGGCGCTCATCGCGGGGAATTTCAAATTGGTCAGTCCGACTGTGCCGTTACCCGATATCCTCGTGGGTGCAAAACGCATCCATCTGGGATTTGCTGCACCGGAAGAAGGCCGCGGCTGCCAATAGCTAATGCTGGGTGCCCAAAGAGGCCGCAAATAGGGGCTCTATTTCCCTGCGGCCGATTGGCCATGGCGAAGGCGAGCTGTCGCAAAAAGATGTATACTCCCCTCTCGGGAAGTGGGGGGAAAATCCATGCAAGAGCAACAAGCGCAAGTCGCGCGCGGTGAGCGTTTCGTATTCGCAGGCCGTCTGATCGTCGGTCTGCTTCAAGGACTGGCGCTCTATCTCTTGTATTCGGCTTTTGAGGACAAAACTTGGCCTGCCACGGACGGCGCGCTATTCGCACCGCTGGTGGTGGCCTCGCTTTTCATTCCGGTCCTCGTGGTTCAGTCGCTGGAAAATCTTCGGGCCGCAACACTAATCATATGGACATTGTGGGCAGCCGCGATAGTGGCCGGCTTTGCCTGGTACGATATCTGGCATGGCTGGCCGACCGAGACCGGCTGGTTCGATGGGTCTGTAAGGGCGGTTCCTCGCATTCTTCCCTCCTTCGGCACGTTTTTCTTCTCGGCAGTGTTTCTCTTTATCGCACATGCCTTGATATCCGCGGCCGACGCCGACCGGCGTATCGTGGCGCGCTATCACACCCATTTTGATCTGGCGTGGAAGCAGGGACTACAATTCGTCTTGGCGTTCCTGTTTGTCGGCGTCTTCTGGGTGCTGCTCTGGCTGGGCGCCTATCTGTTCAAGATGATCGATCTGGATTTCCTCCAGAAGCTCATTGAGCATCGCTGGTTTTCAATTCCGGCCACGGCTTTGGCGGGCGCTGCCGCGATCCACATCACCGATGTCCGCGCGGTGCTGGTGCGCGGCGCACGCTCGTTGGTCCTGGCGCTTTTGTCCTGGCTCCTGCCGCTGATTGTGCTGATTGCCGCCGGCTTCCTTGTGGCTCTCTTTTTCACGGGTCTTGGACCGTTGTGGAAAACGCGCATCGGTACGTCGATGCTTCTGGCCGCTGCCGCGTGGTTGGTCGTTCTGATTAATGCAGCCTATCAGGATGGCGATCCGGAACGCCGCCCCGTGCGCGTGCTGCGCATCGCCGGAACCCTTGGCGGATTGCTGCTCGTGCCCATCGTGGCGCTGGCCGGATACGCGCTGTGGCTGCGGATTCAGCAATATGGTTGGACGGCGGAGCGTATCTCCGCGACAGCTTGTATAATTGTCGCGGGCGCCTTCGCGCTGGGTTATGCCGTGGCGGCGCTTTGGCCGCGCACCTGGTTCAAACCGTTGGAGCGATGGAATTTTATAACATCGCTGCTCGTGTTGGCAGTCATCGCGGCATTGTTCTCCTGCGTTGCCGATCCCATGCGTATCTCGGTGGCAAGCCAGGTTGCTCGGCTCGAGGGCGGCAAGATCGCGCCTGACAAATTCGATTTCTCATACTTGCGTTGGGAAGGCGGTCGCTTTGGCAAGGACGCATTGGCAAGACTTGAGAAGTCCAAGAACGCCGAGATCGCTTTAGCGGCGAAAACCGCATTGGTTTCCATCAACCGGTATGATTTCGGGCCAAAGCCGGCAACGCCGGACGAGATCAAGATTGCGATTACCGTTTATCCGAAGGGCAAAAGATTGCCGGCGGATTTCTTGAAGCAAGATTGGCACGGCATTTATTTCGATTCTGCCTTGCACGATTGTATGACCCAGGCGGTAAACGATATGTGGCGATGCGACGCTGTGGTGAAAGATATCGATGGCGACGGCGTGGACGAAATCTTGCTCGTCAATGGGAGCAAGGACGACAAAAGTCTATTTTGGAATGGAACGTTATTCAAAAAGGTCGAGGGAAAGTGGGTTGTCGTGGGAAATCTGCGGGGCGAGAGTTGCAGGGGTGACCGCGAGGCCGTCTTGGCCGGGAACTTCAAGACCATCGCGCCGCTGCAGCCCGATTTTGAGATTGCCGGGCGGCGCATAGTGCTTACGCCGGAAATAGACCGGCGCTGCAAATAGGCCCGCTTGGACAGGATGGCTGTTTGGTTTAAGCAGCCTTCATGTCCACCGTTGCTCTGATCGATTATGGTTCCGGGAATCTGCGCTCTGCCGAAAAGGCGCTGGCGCGGGCGGCGGCCGAGCGCGGTTCGGGCCATACGATAAGCGTTACTTCTGATCCGAAAGTGGCGGCCGCGGCCGAACGCATTGTGCTGCCGGGGGTGGGTGCTTTCGCCGACTGCATGCATGGCCTGAAATCTCTGCCCGGCATGGTGGAGGCGCTGCGCGACGCCGTCTTGACGCGCGGCATTCCGTTTCTCGGCATATGTGTCGGGATGCAGCTTTTGGCCGGGGTGGGGCGCGAGTTCGGCGACCATCCGGGGCTTGGCTGGATCGACGGTGAAGTGGTGCGGCTGACACCCTCCGACCCTTCGCTAAAAATCCCCCACATGGGCTGGAACGAGTTGTCCTTCGTGCGTCCGCACCCATTGTTTTGCGGCCTCGATGAAGGCACGCATGTCTATTTCGTGCATTCCTATGTGATCCGGCCGTCGGACCCGAGGAATATGCTGGCAAGCTGCGACTATGGCGGCCCGTTTGCGGCCGCGGTGGGGCGCGACAATATCGTCGGGACCCAGTTCCATCCCGAAAAGAGTCAGGCTGCTGGCCTTGCGATTTTGGGCAGCTTTTTGGGTTGGAAGCCGTGATCCTCTTTCCTGCCATTGACCTGAAGGACGGCCATTGCGTCCGGCTGCAGCGCGGCGAGATGCAATCGGCCACCGTCTTCAACGACAGCCCGGCGGCGCAGGCGCGCGCCTTTGCCGATGCCGGCTTTGCCTGGCTGCATTGCGTCGATCTGAACGGCGCTTTCGAAGGGCGTTCGGCCAATGCGGAGGCGGTAAAAGCAATTCGCGCGGCGATCAGTTTGCCCATTCAGCTGGGCGGGGGCATCCGCGACATGAAAGCCGTTGAGGCTTGGCTGGCAGCCGGGATCACACGCGTGATCCTGGGAACCGTTGCACTGACCAATCCGGTTTTGGTGAAAGAAGCGGCTCGTGCCTTCCCTGGCCGGATTGTCGTAGGGGCCGATGCCAAAGGCGGAAGAATCGCGACCGAGGGATGGGCGGAGACTTCGGACCTGACTCCCGCGGAGTTGGGCAGACGCTTTGAAGATGCGGGCGTCGCAGCAATTCTGTTCACCGATGTCGACCGCGACGGATTGCTGCGGGGAGTCAATGTCGAGGCAACGGCCGCGCTGGCGCGAGCCGTTCGCATCCCCGTGATCGCATCGGGCGGTGTCGCAGGGATCGGTGACATCGAAGCCTTACTCGCAGCCAACGAGCCAAACATCTGCGGCGTGGTGGTTGGACGCGCGCTTTACGACGGACGGATCGACGCGAACGCCGCGCTCAAGCTCGCGAACGCCATTCAATAGGTCTTGCCTCGGGCCGCACCGCTAGGGTTTGGCTGGCCCTATTTGATGCCCTTGCTGTTGAGATGGGAGCCGTATTTTTTATCGGCCCCTTGAATGTGATCGACGAGCCAGCCCTTCAAGAAATTCAGAACCTCCAACGACAGCGTGGCGGTTGCGCCGCTCTTGTATTTCTGTTGAACGGCAAGAGCTTGCTTAACCAAATCGTCGTGGTGCGCCTTGTGCGATGCGGCTGCTGGGTAGCCGGTCTGGGCGAACAGTTTTTCCTCGCGCGCGAAATGCTCAGCGGTATAGGCAACCAAGCCGTCGAGCGTGTTCCCGACGACTTCCTTGCCCTTCCCGGCACGCATTCCATCATGCAGGTTGTTGATCAGGTTGATGAGTTTCTTGTGGTCGTTGTCGAGCACTTCGACACCCACACTCATGTCCGTCGTCCATGTCATTAAAGACATAATCAGATTCCTTCGCTTTTGGAGCATGCCGTTTGCGACGATGGGCATGCTCATGGACCGCTGAGATGGCACGAAATTCCAGTCACGTGAGGTTCCGACCGGCGTTGACTGGGATTTGCCAAGCCAGCCATTCCTCTCTGTGAAACTCTAGGGCTGGGCTCATGAGCATCTGGTTCATTGGGCTTCAAAAAGCTGGTGCGACAGCGCTGCCTTCCCGCGGCAAAGTTGCGCAATTGCGACGCGGGTGCGCGCTTTCCGGCGGACGGATGGACCCCGAGGAGCCCGGATGTTGGCAAACGGTGTTCAGTTGGCGGGCTGTGGATGAAATTATGCTTAATATTCAGTTAAATAGGATAGTTATCCACGGTTCTTAAGACGCCGTGTGATCTCGTCGAGCTGTTCCAGGGTGCGATAGGAAATTCGGACTTCTCCGCCCTTTTCCCCCCTGTGGAGAACTTGAACTTTCAGTCCTAACCCGTTGGAAAGCATCGACTCTACGTCTTTAATGTTCGGGTCTTCCACAGCCTGCTTGTGGATCTTCCCCTTTTTTGTCTGCGAACGCTGTTCGGACTGGCGCACGTTCAGTTCGCCGGCAAGAATTTCCCGCGCCCGTGCTTCGGGATCGGGGACGCCAATCAAGGTTCGCGCATGACCGGCGGTCAGCCGCCCATCGCGAACCATGGCTTTGACGGTTTCGGGCAGTTTTAGCAGCCGCAGCGTGTTGGCGACATGGCTGCGGCTCTTGCCGACCTCGCTGGCGACTTTGTCCTGGGTATAAGCAAAGCGGTCCATCAGCTCGTGATAGGCGCCCGCCTCTTCGATGGCGTTGAGATCCTGGCGTTGGACGTTCTCGATAATAGCAAGTTCGAGCGCCTCGCCGTCGCTCATCTCGCGCACCGTGACCGGCACGTCGTGGAGTTTGGCCAGTTGCGCCGCCCGCCAGCGCCGCTCGCCCGCAACAATTTCGAACGCGTTGATGTCGCCGGGGATGGGACGCACCAGGATCGGCTGGATGATGCCTTTTTCCTTCACCGATTGGACAAGATCGTTCAGATCCTCTTCCGAAAAACGCTTGCGCGGTTGAAAGCGGTTGGGCTTCAAAAACGCGATCGGCACCGTGCGAACGGAACGGCCGCGCGCTTCGCCGCGTGTCGGCACTGCTTCTTCGCCGATCAAAGCGGAAAGGCCGCGGCCCAATCCGCGCGGACGCATTTCATCTGCCAAAGGATCTTGCGCCTCCGCGCTCATGCTGCCGTTCGCATCCGCTCGCGCTGGATCAGTTCGCCGGCAAGTTTGATATAGGCTTGGCTGCCCGGGCAGCGCAGATCATAGACCAGCGCCGGAAGACCGTGGCTCGGCGCTTCGGAAATGCGCACATTTCGCGGGATTACGGTGTTGTAGACTTGCGGGCCCATATGTTCGCGCACATCCGCGGCAACTTGATCGGAGAGTTTGTTGCGCTTGTCGAACATGGTGAGCACGATGCCTTGAATTTCGAGCACCGGATTCAAGTTCGCCCGCACCAGATCGATCGTCTTGAGCAGCTGACTGAGGCCTTCGAGCGCAAAGAACTCGCATTGCAGCGGCACCACCACCGCATCGGCGGCGGCCATCGCATTGACCGTCAGCAAAGTGAGGGACGGCGGACAATCGATCAGCACATAAGAAAAGGGCGATGATCCGTGTGCGGAATATTCCGCCAAAGCGTCTTTGAGCCGGAAATTGCGCCGCTCGACATCGATCAATTCCAGTTCGGCGCCGGTCAGATCGACGGTTGAGGGAACCAAGGACAATTTCGGAATGCGCGTCGGCAGGATGGATTCCGCGATCGTCGCCTGGCCCATCAGCACGTCATAGGTCGTTAATTTGCGCTCGCTGCGCGGCACGCCGAGCCCCGTCGACGCATTGCCCTGCGGATCGATATCGATCACCAGCGTCGGTTCGCCGACAGCAGCCAGCGCCGTTCCGAGGTTGATCGCCGTCGTCGTCTTGCCCACGCCACCCTTTTGGTTGGCGATGACCAGCACGCGAGGCCGGGTCTTAGCGCTGGCTTCGGACATTGCGGAACTCTCGAATCTCCAGAACGGCCCCAAACGGACTGGTCAGGCTTGGGTGCTGCCGGACCTTCATCCTCCAGACTTTGCGGGCCTCGGTCAATTCGACCCCTACCTTTTGGCCCTTGAGGAACAGACAAACTGTGCTTGGCCCGGCGAAATGCTGTGCATAGTCGAGCAGCAGGTCCAAGCCGGCGCAGGCTCGCGCTGTGATGACATCGAAGGGCGGCCCTTTCGGTGCGGTTTCGATCCTGTGGTTGCTGATATCTACCGAGACGCCGAGCCGGTCAGCGACCAAATGCAGGAAGTCTGCTTTCTTGCGCGTGGCTTCGAACAGCGTTGCGTTGATCCGGCCGTGGAGCATCACCGAGAGTACGAGGCCGGGAAAACCTGCCCCGCTGCCCATATCGGCCAAGGTCTTGGCCTCGGGCGGAATCAAAGGCGCCAGCTGAGCACTGTCCCAGACATGCCGCCGCCACACATCTTCCAGCGAGGCCTTGGAGACCAGATTGTGGCGGGCGTTCCAGTCGGTCAGCAAGCCGATATAGGCCTTCAGCCGCGCCAATGTTTCACGTGAAACACCGGTGGCCGCGGCAAATTCCTCAGGGCCAAACGGTTTTTCAGGCCGCGCGGGATCAGGCTCTAACATGGGCAAGCACCAAGGTCAGGGCGGCGGGCGTAACCCCGTCAATACGGGATGCTTGGCCCAGCGTGGCCGGCCGGATAGCGGCGAGTTTCTGCGCCGCTTCGGCGGACAGCCCACAAACGGAGGCGTAGTCCAGCTCGCCCGGCAATTCCATCGATTCATCCCGGCGGAAGGCCAAAATGTCAGCCTCTTGGCGATCGAGATAACCGGCATACTGGGCGTCGATTTCCAGCTGCTCGACAACATCTGAACCCATGCCGTTAAGCTCGGGCCAAACCCTGGTTAGAACCGGAAAATCGACCTCCGGCAGGCTGAGCAGATCGAGCGCGTTGCGCCGCGCGCCATCCAAACGCACCTGGATGCCAAGTTTCTGGGCTTCGTTCGGAGTCAGATTGAGCCCCTGCATCGTCTTCCGCGCTGCCCCGAGGCGGGCCATCTTCGCCGAGAACACATCGCGCCGTGCGGCTCCCACCAAGCCTGCCGTGTCGAACAACGCCGTCAAACGCTGGTCGGCATTGTCGGCCCTTAGGGTAAGCCGGTACTCGGCACGCGAGGTGAACATGCGATAGGGCTCGCTGACACCCTTCGTCACCAAATCGTCGATCAGCACCGCGATATAGGCTGAGGCGCGGTCCAAGATCACCGGATCGCAGCCGCCGGCCGCGCGTGCCGCATTCAACCCGGCCATCAGTCCTTGGGCGGCGGCTTCCTCGTATCCGGTGGTGCCGTTGATCTGGCCGGCCAGATACAGGCCCTGAACCCGCTTGGTCTCTAGCGAGGGCTTGAGTTCTCTTGGATCCACGAGGTCGTATTCAATGGCATAACCGGGACGGCGGACGAGGGCGTTCTCCAACCCGGGAATTGTCTTCAGGAAGGCGAGCTGAACATCTTCGGGCAGCGAGGTCGAAATACCATTGGGATAGATCGTGTCGTCGTCCAGACCTTCCGGCTCCAGGAAAATCTGATGGCTGTCGCGATGGCTAAAGCGCACGACCTTGTCCTCGATGGATGGGCAATAGCGCGGTCCCCGCCCCTCAATCTGGCCGGAATACATCGGAGCGCGATGCAGATTGGCGCGGATAATCGCGTGCGTTTCCTCGTTCGTCCGGGTGATGTGGCAGGCGATCTGAGGCGTGGTGATGGAATCCGTCAGGAATGAGAAGGGCGAGGGCGGATCATCGCCCAATTGAACCTCAAGTTTCTGCCAATCGATGGTGCTGCCATTGAGCCGGGGAGGCGTTCCCGTCTTCAGCCGGCCCATAGCAAAACCGAGCCCATACAAGGTGTCTGAAAGCCCAATTGAAGGCGGTTCGACGCCTTCGCCGGCAAACTCCGAACGTCCGGCAACAGCCCTGCCTGCCGGGATTTTCCGCTCGCCGCAATGGATCAGCCCCCTCAGGAACGTGCCGGTGGTCAAGACCACGGCGCCCGCTTGCAGAGCCTCCCGCGAACTAATGAGAACGCCCGCCACCCGGCCGTTTGCCAAGATCAGATCTTCCGCGCCTGCTTCTCGGATTTCGAGATTGGGCGTGCCGGCCAACGCCGCCTGCATGGCCAATCTATAGAGTTTGCGGTCAGCCTGGGCGCGTGGACCGCGAACGGCAGGTCCTTTGCGCCGGTTCAGGAGGCGAAATTGAATGCCTGCGGCGTCCGCCACCCGCCCCATCAGTCCGTCTGCGGCGTCGATCTCGCGGACCAGATGCCCTTTGCCCACGCCGCCGATAGCCGGGTTACAGGACATTTCCCCCAAGGTCGCCCGCTTGTGGGTCAGGAGAAGCGTCTTGGCGCCGGCGCGCGCGGAAGCCGCGGCTGCCTCGCAACCCGCATGGCCTCCTCCGATCACAATGACGTCGTAGCCGCTCATGGCCCGCTCAATAGGCGAGGGCCTTCTAGCGAGCAAGCAAAAGCCGATGTTTCACGTGAAACATTCAAATTGTTGGGAGCGCGGTTACTTCCCGATGCAAAAATCGCGGAAGATGCTGTCGAGCAGTTCCTCCACGTCGACCGTTCCCGTAATGCGACCGATGCTGCGAACGGCCAGTCGCAGATCCTCCGCAAAAAGCTCGGGAGCGCGAGCGGTCTCAGCGCGGTCAAGCGCCTCGACGGCCTCGGTCAGCGCCTTTCGGTGCCGCGGGCGCGTGAGCACGGGACTATCGCCCACGCTTTCCAGCCGCTCCCGCGCTTTGGCCGAAATCGCTGCGATCAATGCATCGAGCCCAGCGCCGGTTTTCGACGAAATCGCCAAGCCCTCTCGGCGGCTAGGCCAGGGCAAATCCGCCTTATTCCAGACCGTGAGAGACGAGTTATTAACCATATTATCCGGTATTTCTCCTGTCGGATCTGCGGCACTTCCATCCAACAGCAAGAGCACCAGATCAGCCGACTCGGCACGCGCCAAGGCGCGACGGACGCCCTCCGCCTCGATGCATCCAGCCGCCGCCCGCAAGCCTGCCGTGTCAGCCAAAATCACCGAATAACCGCCCAAGTCCATCCGCACTTCGATCACATCGCGCGTCGTCCCCGCGGTTTCAGAGACAATCGCCACGTCGCGCCCGGCCAGCGCATTCACCAGCGAGCTCTTCCCCGCATTCGGCGGACCCACGACCGTCAAGAACAGGCCTTCGCGCACCAATTCCCCGCGCCGTCCGTCATCCAAATGCGACCGAATATTCCTCCGAACACTGTTTGCAATCTGCCTCGCATCGCCCAAAACCCCGCCCGGCAGATCCTCGTCCGAGAAATCGATGGCTGCCTCCGCCCACGCCAAGGCCTGCACCAACTCTCCGCGCCAGCCCTCATATAGAGCACCCAGCGCGCCTTCTTTTTGCCGCTGCGCCTGGCGCCGCTGGCTCTCGGTCTCGGCGGCAACAAGGTCCGCTATCGCCTCTGCTTGGGTCAGATCGAACTTGCCGTTCTCAACCGCACACCGCGTGAACTCGCCCGGCTCTGCGGCTCGGCAACCCGGCAGGGCGGCCAATTCCATCCCCAATGCATCCACAATGGCGCGCCCGCCATGGACCTGAAACTCCGCCACATCTTCGCCGGTCAGGCTGCTCGGGGCCGCAAACCAAAGCACCAAGCCTTGGTCGATCACCCGACCATCGCGGGCCTTAAGAGTCCGCAGAACAGCGTGCCGCACTTTCGGAATATCGCGCCCGGTCAAGGATTTGATACAATCCCCCGCGGCCGGACCCGAAACCCGCAATACGGCAACGCCGGAACGCCCAGGCGCGCTTGCCAAAGCAAAAATGGTATCCCTGCACGCCATTATCGGCTCGATCTGGCCTGATTCTCGCTACGGGCCCGCCGCCCCACTCGCTTTTGCATCTCAGCAGCAATTTTCTCCTGCATCTTGTTCACATCCGGCAGACCCATCACCTTACGGGCCTCCCCCGGGGTCATGTCGATCTCGATGTTCGCCTTCATCGCTTAACCGCCTTTGCGTCTTGATGCTTGTGAGCGCGCTCGTCCCCGCGCTAAAGGAAGCTTGGTCTAGATCACCTGCGCAACGCAACGTACGCGCGATGCTCCACTGGGGTTTGTGCGTGCGCCAATCGGAAAAAAACAAATGAGCACCAATCGCCTCGCCGAGGAAACCAGCCCGTATCTTCTTCTGCACAAAGACAACCCCGTCCATTGGCTCCCCTGGGGCACCGACGCTTTCCAAGAATCCGAGACATCCGGCAAGCCGATTCTTTTGTCGATCGGTTACACGGCTTGTCATTGGTGCCATGTGATGAACCACGAAAGTTTCTCCGACGCCGAAACCGCGGCGGTGATGAACGAGAATTTCATCAACGTGAAAGTCGACCGCGAAGAGCGCCCCGATATCGATCAGCTTTATCAGACGGCCGCACAGGCGATGGGCTATCAAGGCGGCTGGCCTCTGACCGTTTTTCTGAATGCGCGCGGCGAACCGTTCTTCGTCGGCGGCTACTTTCCGAACGAAGAGAAATTCGGCCAGCCTCCGTTCAAAACAATCCTGGCAGATATCACGCGCCGCTGCCGCGAAGAATCCGAATCGGTCGCCACCAACGCCGCCCGTGTCAACGAAGTCCTTGGCAGTCAATGGTCGCGCGACCTGCGCGGTCCGCTCGATCCGCGCAGCTTGGATATTCTTGCCGTCCATACGGCGCAGCGCTTCGACATATTCTATGGCGGCATGACCGGCGCGCCGAAATTTCCCAACGCCGCGTTGGTAGAAGTTCTATGGCGCGGATTCCTGCGCAGCGGCGCGCCGCAGTTTGCCCAGCTCGTGCAAACCACCGCCGATACGATGTGCCTCTCGGGTCTCTACGACCACATCGGCGGCGGCTTCCATCGCTATACCG
Organism: uncultured Alphaproteobacteria bacterium; assembly: GCA_963766355.1. Taxonomy (GTDB): domain Bacteria; phylum Pseudomonadota; class Alphaproteobacteria; order Micropepsales; family Micropepsaceae; genus Rhizomicrobium. The sequence continues at coordinate 62,399 of CAVXZV010000011.1, read as the reverse complement.
TTGACGAACGCTGGATCGTCCCGCATTTCGAGAAGATGCTGTACGACAACGCGGTGCTCGTCGATCTGTTCACGCTGCTTGCGCAGCATAATCGCGGCCCCTTGTACCGCGCCCGCGTCGAAGAGACGCTCGGATGGGTGTTGCGCGAAATGATGGTCGGCGAGGGCTTCGCCTCCAGCATCGATGCCGACGTAAACGGCGAAGAGGGCGCATATTATTTGTGGAGCGAGGCGGAAATCGAAGCGACTTTGATGGGGACCTTCGCCCAACGCTTCAAAGACGTCTACAATGTGCGCAAAGAAGGCGCTTTCATGGGCCGCAACATTTTGCAGCGGCTTGGTGCTCTTCCTTATCCGCTGGCCGAAGCCGACGAGGCTCTACTCAAGCGTCAGCGCGAATTGCTGCTCGCGGCTCGTATGCAGACCCGCACCGCCCCCATGCGCGACGACAAAGTCCTGGCCGATTGGAACGGCATGATGATCGCCGCTTTCGCCAATGCGGGCGCCGCTTTCGCCAATCCGGCCTGGACGGCCACGGCCGTACGCGCCTTCGACTTCATCGTAAAGGCGATGGGCGATGGCGACCGGCTCTACCATTCCTGGCGTGACGGCAAGCGCGGCCATATGGGCTTTGCCGACGACTACGCGCATATGGCCCGCGCCGCACTGGCCTTGTGGGAAGCGACAAACGACAAACGCTTTTTGGAACGCGCCAAGCATTGGACGCATGTGCTCAACGAATATTTCTGGGATGCCCAAAACGCCGGCTATTACCAAACTGCTGCCGACGATGTGCCACTGCTCCACCGCGTGCGGGCGATTTTGGATCAAGCAACGCCCAGCGCCAACGGCACGATGATCGCCGTTTTGTGCAAATTGTTCCTGGCGAGCGGCGATCCGCTCTATCGTGAGCGCTCCAATGCGCTGATTGGCGCCTTCGCCGGCGAACTGCCGCGCTCCTTCATCGGTATGGGCACGTATTTGAACGGATTGGAAACCGTTCTTGCCGGCCTGCAAATCGTCATCGTCGGCCCAAAGGAAAGCAACAAAACGCACGAGCTCATTTCGGCTGTGCTTGGCCGCAGTCTTCCCAACCGCTTGTTGCAGGTCGTCGAGCCGGGCGAAGCTCTGCCGGAAACCCACCCCGCCTTCGGCAAAGCGATGGAGAACGGTCAACCCACCGCTTTTGTTTGCCAGCATCAAAATTGCTCGGCGCCCATCACCAATGCGGTGACGCTCAGTCAAGTGCTTCAGTTGCCGCCGCGTCCGCCGCAGGGCACGCGTCCGCAATAAGATCAAACCATGCGGCCATGATCCGTTGTCCTGGGTCATGGCCATACTGGCCTCCCCGCGCGACCCTCGCTAACCTCCATGAGGAGCAAGCGAGGATCGCGTCTATGACGGGAAAAGACATTACGATCGCCGGACCGGATGGTCCTTTCTCCGGCTACTTGGCAACGCCGACGGCCGGCAAGGGCCCAGGCATCGTCGTCATCCAGGAAATCTTCGGCATCAACGCGGTGATGCGCGGTATCGCCGATGCGTTGGCGGCAAACGGTTATTTCGCCCTCGCGCCGGATCTTTTTTGGCGTCTGGAACCTGGCGTGCAGCTCACCGACAAAACGGACGCGGAATGGCAGCGCGCCTTCGATCTGATGAAGCGCTTCGATGCCGATGCCGGAATCAAAGATATCCAAGCGACGATCACCCATCTGCGTGACGTCACTGGTTGCACCGGCAAAGTCGGTGCGGTGGGTTATTGCTTGGGCGGGTTGCTCGCTTATCTCACGGCGGCGCGAACCGACAGCGATGCGTCGGTCGGCTATTACGGCGTGAATATCCAGAACATGCTGGGCGAAGCGAAGACGATCAAGAAACCGCTGATGCTTCACATTGCGGGAAAGGACGAATTTGTTCCGCCGGAAGCGCAGAGCCAAATCGTCACCGGCCTCGCCGCCAATCCGCTGGTAACAGTCCACCGTTACCCCGAAATGAACCACGCCTTCGCGCGCGTCGGCGGCAAGCATTACGACCAAGCCAATGCCGGCCTCGCCAACAGCCGCAGCGCGACGTTCTTCCGGCAGTATCTGAGTTGAGGCCTGCGCTATGAAGGCGCATTGATCGAGGTTCTTGTGGCGCCATCCTTTATGCAAGGTTCCCTGCCGGCCAACGCTGGAAGGGATAGCGGGTACCCCCTATTCTCCAAAGCCGTCACAAGGTATTTTTCGTTCTCTATCAAATACTTAGGAATGCGCCCATGAAAGCCATCCGCTTCGCCAAGACCGGCGGCCCCGAAGTATTGACCCTGGAAGACATCGCCCTGCCGCCGCCTGCGTCGGGGCAGGTTACGGTCCGTCACACCGTGATCGGCGTGAACTTCATCGATACCTACCAGCGCTCGGGCCTGTATCCCCTAAGCTTGCCTTCCGGTCTCGGGCTCGAAGCGGCGGGAGTCGTCGAGGCACTCGGCGATGGCGTGACGACCCTGAAGGTGGGCGACCGCGTCGCCTATTGTACCGGCCCGCTCGGGGCCTATGCCGAAGCCAACAACGTCCCTGCGGACCGGGCGGTCAAGCTGCCGGCCGGCGTCAGCGAAGAGGTCGCTGCTGCTGCGATGCTGAAGGGCATGACGGCGCAATATCTTTTGAAGCGCACTTTTTCCGTCGAGCGCGGTCAGACGATTTTAATTCACTCTGCGGCCGGCGGCGTGGGGCTCATTGCCGGTCAATGGGCCAAGCATTTGGGCGCCACCGTCATCGGAACGGTCGGTTCCGACGAAAAGATCGCGCTTGCCAAGGCCAATGGCTACGACCACGTCCTGAATTTGCGCACCGACAATTGGGTCGAGCGCGTGCGCGCGCTGACCAAGGGCGAAGGCGTCCCCGTGGTTTACGATTCGATCGGCAAAGATACCTTTGCTGGTTCGCTCGACTGTCTTGCGCCGCGCGGCATGATGGTCAGCTTCGGAAATTCCTCCGGTGCCGTGCCGGCTTTTGAGCCGGGCATCCTCAGCCTGAAAGGCTCGCTCTATCTGACGCGGCCCACGCTTTTTCACTACACACGCACAGCCAAGGAATTACAGGATACCGCCGATGATTTGTTTGCCGTTATCGTCTCGGGCGCCGTGAAAATTGCCATCAACCAGCGCTTCGCATTGGCCGACGCACGCCAAGCCCACGAAGCGCTACACTCGCGTAAGACGACAGGCGCGACGGTACTGATTCCTTAAGAGTAGATCACGCTCTAAGTATTCATGCTGTCGAAGAAATCGGCGTTATTCTTGGCCGAACGCAACTTGTCGAGCAGGAATTCGATGGCGTCGATGGTGCCCATCGGCGCCAGATCCGGCGCAGCACATAGGTTTTCGCCAGCGTGGCCTTGTCGAGCAGCAACTCGTCCTTGCGCGTTCCCGATTTGAGGATATCGATCGCCGGAAAGATGCGCTTGTCGGCCACCTTGCGGTCCAGGATGATTTCCGAATTGCCGGTGCCTTTGAACTCTTCGAAGATGACTTCGTCCATCCGGCTGCCGGTATCGATCAGAGCGGTGGCAATGATCGTCAGCGAGCCGCCTTCTTCGATGTTGCGCGCCGCCCCGAAGAACCGCTTGGGGCGCTGCAACGCGTTGGCATCGACGCCGCCGGTGAGCACCTTGCCCGATGAGGGAACGACCGTGTTATAGGCTCGTCCCAGACGCGTAATCGAATCGAGCAGGATCACGACGTCGCGCTTGTGCTCGACGAGGCGCTTGGCTTTCTCGATCACCATTTCGGCGACCTGGACGTGGCGCGATGCCGGCTCGTCGAAGGTCGAGGAAATCACTTCGCCCTTCACCGAACGCTGCATGTCGGTCACTTCTTCGGGCCGCTCATCGATCAGCAGAACAATCAGATAGCATTCCGGATGATTGGTCGAAATGGCGCGGGCAATGTTTTGCAAAATCACGGTCTTGCCGGTGCGGGGCTGGGCCGTGATGAGCGCTCGCTGGCCCATGCCTTGCGGCGCCACAATGTCGATCACCCGTCCCGTCTTGTCTTTGATGGTTGGATCGGCCAGCTCCATATTGAGCCAGCGCGTCGGATAAAGCGGCGTCAAATTGTCGAAATGGACCTTGTGCTTGATCTTTTCCGGATCTTCGAAATTGATGGTCGAGACCTTGAGCAACGCGAAATAGCGCTCGCCGTCCTTGGGCGAACGGATCGGCCCCTCCACCGTGTCGCCGGTGCGAAGTCCGAAGCGGCGGATTTGCGAAGGGCTGACATAAATGTCATCGGGTCCGGCCAGATAATTGGATTCCGGCGACCGCAGAAAGCCGAAGCCGTCCTGCAAGGTTTCGAGGACACCCATGCCGGTGATCTCGACATTGCGCTCTGCAAGTTCCTTGAGGATCGCGAACATCATGTCCTGCTTGCGCATGGACGAGGCGTTCTCGACCTCAAGTTCTTCGGCAAAGGCGAGCAGATCGGTGGGGGATTTTGATTTGAGATCCTGCAGTTTCATTGCCTGCAGGCCGGTTTGTACTGTCATGAGAGGTTACACCTGAACAAATATTGGGCTGGGCCCGCAAATCCCGCATCTTGTGCGGCGTTGCGAGAAGGTTGGTGGAGATAGATCGTCCGCCCGTGGCCTGTCTTGCCATCTTCGGCATTCGCGCTGGTCTGCACGTGCCGCTTTCGGGCTTCAAAGGGGAACTGATGCCTTATACCGCGATTTGGCGCCGTTGCAAACAGGGCAATCGCGCTTTTTGCGGATCCATCATTAAAAAGGTTTGACGACCACAAGGATGACAATTGCGATCATCAACACGGTGGGAACTTCGTTCCATAACCGGAAGAACCGCTCGGGATGCGTATTGGCGCCGGCGGCGAATTTCTTGGCCCAGCGCCGGTAGAGATGGTCAACAGCAGTCATCGCCAGGACCAAAAGCAATTTGGTACCGAGCCAGCCATCCGCCCAGTAGTTCATCAACCATGCCATCGTCAGACCCATCGCCCATGTCACCATCATGGCAGGGCCCATGATGACTTTCAGGAGCTTGCGCTCCATCGACACAAAGCGCTCGTATTCCGTCGTCCCGGGCGTTGTCTGCGAGTGATAGACGAATAGTCGCGGCAGATAGAGCATGCCGGCCATCCAGGCGATCACGGCGATGATGTGCAGCGCTTTTATCCAAAGATAACCGTCCAACAGAAACGCCTTCATCGTTTACTCCTGCGCATAGCCGCATCCACTGAGCATGCCGGGACAAATTCGCTCGCCCAAAACGGATGTCTCAAGACTCTGCAGAACTTGTCGCGCCAGCTCCGCTATAAAGGCCGGATGGACGCCCACGGTCGGCACCCGCAGATAGTCGGCCACTCCGGCTTTCTCCGCCAGCGCCCGATACTCCAAATCGAGCTCCACCAATGTCTCGGAATGTTCGGAGACAAACGCGATGGGAACCACCACGACGCCTTTGCCTTCGGTGCCGGCTCGGCGGATTTCGTCGTCGGTCGAAGGTCCAATCCATTTTAGGGGACCGACACGGCTCTGATAGCATACCGACCAGTCGGTTATCCCCAAAAGTTCCACAAGGGATTTTGCCGTTTGCTCGACTTGCCAGCGGTAAGGATCGCCTTTGGCGACAATTCGCTCCGGCAGACCATGGGCCGACAGCAATACGCGGTAGGAAATATTAGGGCGCTCCTTGTCGATCGTTTGTCGGGTCAGATCAGCCATTGCTGCGATGAACCCCGGGGCCCGCGGGTAGCAGCAAATCCGCGAATGCGGCGCTGTTAAATTCGCCTTTGCCGCTGCTCGCCGCCAATCTTTGATCGAAGACGCCGTCGTGGTCGTGGAGAATTGTGGATAAAGCGGCAACAACACAATTCTGTCCGGCTTCCAAGCCGCAACGGCCCGGGCCGTATCGTCGGAAAACGGTTTGCTGCAACGCATCGCAACAAAAGCGCGCGTTTCGTGCGCCGCCAAAGCGCTTTGAAGTGCCTGAGCTTGCGCTTCGGTCTCCGCCAAAATCGGCGAACGCCCGCCGATTTTGGCGTAAATCTCCCGTGCCACAGGGGCTCGTCGCTTGGCAATGAACCATGCCAGGGGAATGCGCACCAAACTGGGCACACTCAGGATGGCAGGATCGCGAAACAGGTTGAACAGAAACGGTTCAATCTCATCGGGCGAGTCCGGCCCGCCCAAGTTGAAAAGAACGACCGCGAGCTTCACGCTCCGCTCCGCACGCGTCGAACCATATCTTCCACATGGGCAATCGGCGTTTCGGGCAGGATTCCGTGGCCAAGATTAAAGATGAACGGCACATCGCGCATCGCCGCCAAAATAACATCCACACCCTCGGCCAATGCCCTTCCGCCGGCAACCAATGCCATCGGATCGAGGTTCCCCTGGCAAGCTATCTGTGGTCCCAACACTTTCGCAGCCCATGTCATCGGTACAGAAGTATCCAAGGATATCGCGTCCACCCCTGTGTCCCGTGCGTAGTGCTCGTAGCCATTCAATGTTGTCGCACGCGGGAACCCGATAATTCTTGCCTGTGGCATGGCGGCGCGTATCGTTGCCACAATTTTCTTGGTCGGTGCAACAACCCATTGGCCAAATGCTTGCTCCGTCAGCCCCGATGCCCAACTGTCGAATATCTGCACCGCATCCGCACCAGCCTTTAATTGCCGTATCAGATGTTCCGCCACGCAAACGCCCAGACGATCGATCAATTCTTGAAATCCTATGGGATCACGATAGGCCCACAGTTTTGCGGCTTTTTGCTCGTCTCCACCACCTCCCGCGGCGATATACGTTGCGAGAGTCCAAGGTGCGCCGGCAAAGCCCAACAAACTCGTCGAAGAATCCAGAGTGGCTCGCACAATCCCCAATGTCTCGTACACAGGCTCTAGCGCCGACAAATTTTCCTCAACCCTATCCTTAAGCGCATTCGCATTCGAAATCGCTGTAATCTTCGGACCGGTACCTGTTTCAAACTCCACTGCCAAACCCAAAGCCGCCGGCACCACAAGAATATCCGAGAAGACAATTGCCGCATCAAAGCCAAAGCGACGTATGGGTTGTAATGTCACCTCCGAAGCCAATTTTGGACTCATGCACAGCTTCCAGAATGATCCGGCTTGCGCACGCGTCTCACGATACTCAGGAAGATAACGTCCTGCTTGTCGCATCATCCAGAGCGGTGGCGGAATAAGAGTTTCCCGCTCGAAAACCGCGAACAGATTCTTTCTGCTCTTCAATCTAAAACTCCTAGTAATTAGATTCTGAAGAAGATGTTAGGCCTGTGAGTTGTGGAGCGCTCGGTGAATAATCAATTCCTCTAGGACGGAATATCAATCAACTCAAGAGCTTCTGGAAATATAGAGAGGCTGTCTTGGTGTGCGGTATTGGGTCATTTGGTCCCCACACGAAACAACCAGTCACAAGGCTTGGCCGAAACGCTCGGTTATGTGCATAGTCGAGCATGACCCGTGGATGAATTAGGATCAAAACTGTGAGCGAACAATTTCATGTGCATCTCATTTCAGATGCAACGGGCGAGACCTTGCATTCGTTGGCAAAGGCAAGTCTAGCCCAGTTTGAGGGTGTGAACGTCCAAGAACACTCCTACACGCTGGTGCGCAGCCTACGACAACTTCTGCGCACTGTGGATTATATTCGTGAGCATCCTGGATTGGTGCTTTTCACCATCGTGAACCCGGAACTGCGTAGCGAGCTCAATACCCAATGCGCACAACTGGGTATTCCCAGCTTCGACATCATGGAAGGCCCCGTGACGCTGATGCAGCGTTTCTTTGGCGTCCGTGGAACGCGCCGGCCGGGTGGTCAGCATGAGGTCGACCAACAATATCTCCAGCGCATGGAGGCACTTAGTTTCACCATAGAACATGACGATGGGCAGCTGATGCACGAGTTGGGGTCGGCAGAGGTTATCCTTGTCGGGGCCAGCCGCACGTCCAAGACACCAACCTGCGTCTATCTTGCGATCCGCGGCGTGCGAGCCGCGAATGTTCCTCTGGTATTGAATATGCCCGTGCCGGAACAACTGCTTAACGACAAAAGGCCTCTGGTTGTCGGATTGTGGGCATCCCCCGAGCGGCTCGTGCAGGTACGCCGTAACCGGCTAGTGACCATGGGTGAGGAACGCCAGACGGACTATGTGAATATCAACTCGGTGCGTAGCGAGGTTATGGACACGCGGCGCCTTTACGAGCAGCAAGGCTGGCCTTCCATCGATGTTACCCGCCGGTCGGTCGAAGAAACCGCCGCCAATATCATGAATTTCCTTAGCGAACGTCAGAGGCAGAAAGAGTGAGCATGTTGGTTCTGGCATCCGGCAGCGCCAGCCGGGCGCGCCTGTTGCGCGCAGCCGCTGTCTCCTTTGAGGTTTATCCTGCCGAGATAGACGAAGAATCCATCAAAACGGCCTTGCTGGCCGGCGGCAAAGATGCGGCTTTTGTGGCCGAGGCGTTGGCGGAACAGAAAGCAAATCACGTATCGCAGATCTTTCCTGAAGCGAACGTTCTTGGTTGCGATCAAATTCTCCAGTTTGACGGTCGCCTGATTGCCAAATCCGCCAACTTGGCGGAAGCCAAGCTTCTGCTCAAACAATTGTCCGGCAAAACGCATTTCCTGCTCACCGCATCCGTTCTGTCCAAGGGGGGAAAAGCTATCTGGCGCACACTCGAACGGTGCACTATGCGGATGCGCTCTATGGATGACGAATTTCTCGACCACTACTTGGCCGCTGAGGGTAATAGTATTCTAAGCAGCGTCGGATGTTATCATCTGGAAGGACGCGGTGCGCAGTTGTTCGAAACGGTCGAAGGAGACTATTTCTCTGTCCTCGGCATGCCGCTTCTGTCCGTACTTGCCGCGCTGCGCGATCAAGGGATTATTGCGCGATGAACATCACCGGTTCGGCTAAACTCGCAGGAGTCATAGGTTGGCCGATTGCGCATTCTTTATCCCCCTGCATGCACAATCATTGGATCGACGCCTACGGTATTGACGCGGCTTATGTTCCTCTTCCTGTTCGACCGCAGGATTTCGCCGTGGTCGCAAACGCATTGAAGCAAGCGGGATTTCGCGGCCTGAACGTCACTGTACCGCACAAAGAAGCAGCCTTCGCGATCGCGGATCATTGCGATCCCACGGCACAAGCAGCTGGCGCGGCAAACCTTTTGATATTCACGTCAGACGGCATCGAGGCCCGCAATACCGACACCTATGGCTTGGCTGCAAGTTTGCGTGAAAGCCTAGGGGCCGAAATCGTCAGAGGTCAGGCAGCTGCAATTTGGGGAGCTGGGGGTATGGCGCGTAGCGCTATTCTTGCGCTCTCAGGTATGGGCGCTTCGGAAGTGCGCATTCTCAATCGCAACAAAACACGCGCCATGAATCTGGCGGCAGAATTGGCACCCCTCACGAGCGCAAAACTGATAGGGACTGGTTTGGATAGTTGGAAGGATGCCGTTCAGCATGTAACCCTTCTCGTCAACGCCACCAGCGCCGGTATGGAGAGCCCTTCGCTGGACCTGCCGCTCGATGTATTACCCGCCAAAGCCGCGGTGTTTGATGCGGTTTATAACCCTCTTGAGACGGGGCTTTTAAAGAAGGCCAAGAAACTGGGTTTAACCACCGTCGACGGATTGGGCTTGCTGATGCACCAGGCTGTGCCATCCTTTGCAGCCTTTTACGGCATCGAAGCAAAAGTTTCCCCCGCGCTGCGGACTTTGCTGGAGGACGCTCTGCGAAATGACAGCTGACCGCCCTATACTTGTTGGCCTCACCGGCTCGATCGGCATGGGAAAGAGCGAAACGGCGAAAATGTTCGCGCGGCTATCCATTCCAGTCTACGACGCCGATGCTGCGGTGCATGCCTTGTATGAACCGGGCGGGGCAGCCGTTGCGGCCATCGCAGAGGCCTTTCCGGGTGCCGTGAAAAACAACCGCGTCGACCGCGACGCATTGGCCCGGCAGATAGGAGGCAATCCAGCCGAGTTCGCCAAACTGGAATCCATCGTCCATCCTCTGGTGGGGATCGCACAGCGCGAGTTCATTGAAGCGGCGCAAGCCAAAGGCGCAAAATTGGTCGTCTTGGATATTCCGCTTTTGTACGAAACAGGCGCGGATGCGCGCATGGACGCCGTGGTCGTGGTCTCAGCGCGGCAGGATCTGCAGCGCGAACGTGTTCTTTCGCGCGAGGGCATGACGGAAGAAAAGCTCGACCATATTCTTGCCCGCCAAATGTCCGATGCGGAAAAACGCGCCAAAGCCCATTATATCGTCGAAACCGATAAGGGCCGTGTCCAGGCTTTCGAGCAGGTGCAAAAGATCGTGGCAGAACTCTATCGCCGCCGGGCGGAGAACCAGCATGCGTGAAATTGTTCTCGATACCGAGACAACCGGATTCGAACCGAGCGAGGGCCATCGTGTCGTCGAAATCGGTTGTGTCGAATTGGTCGATCATTTTCCGACCGGTCGTACCTTCCAAGCATATCTCAATCCCGATCGAGATATGCCCGCCGAAGCACAGCGTGTGCACGGAATCAGCAGTGCTTTCCTGGCGGATAAACCCCGGTTTGCCGAAGTTGCCGAGGCGTTTTTGGAATTCATTGGAGACGCCCCGCTGGTCATCCACAATGCAGGATTCGATCTGAAGTTCCTCAACGCCGAATTGGCCAAGCTCAAGAAAGAAGCGCTCTCGACGGCCCGCGCCATCGATACGATTGAAATGGCGAAGATCAAGCTTCCCGGTGCGCGATATTCGCTCGACGAATTGTGCAAACGCTTCGGCATCGATCTGACCGTGCGAGAAAAACACGGTGCTTTGCTCGATGCCGAGCTAACGGCGCAAGTATATCTCGAATTGATCGGCGGACGGCAAAAACGCCTTTTGCTCGCCCCAACCGATGACGTCTACGATGCGGTCGTGGAGACCAGCCATGCCGTGCGGCCACGTACCGAACCTCTGCGGCAGCTGTTGACACCAGCTGAGGCCGCCGCGCACGCTGCGTTCGTCGCCAGTGAACTTGGCGATAAGGCCTTGTGGAATCGGGAGTGATCGGTAGCTTTAGGCGTCCGCTTGGCCGCTGCTGCGCATCTGTTGCATTTCCATGGCCTTGGCCCGGAACAACGCCGCGAAATCGATCGGCTCGATCATCAGCGGCGGCATGCCGCCGTCGCGTACGATGTCTGCTACGATACGGCGCGCGAATGGGAATAGGATCTGCGGTCCGTCGATCAGAAGCACCTGACTGCGGACTTCATCCGGGATGTTCTGCAAGTGAAACAGGCCGGCATAGACCAGCTCAAGCATGAATGTGGGTTTGTTGTCTGCAGAGGCCGAAACACGCAACTTCAGCTCGACTTCGTAATGTTCGCGCTCAAGCTGACGCGCCTGCAGATCGACACCCAATTCGATCTGCGGCCGACTGGTTAAATTGGAGGGCGCACTCGGGTTTTCGAATGAAAGGTCCTTAATGTACTGACCAACAACCTGGACCCGCGGGGCCTGGGTGTCCGCGCCATTTTCGTTGTTTGTCGTACCTTCGCCGCTCATTGGAAATCCTTGAAAAACCGCCCGCGGGCGCTACCACAGATCGCGCATTCATGACAAGCAAGCAGACCTGCGGCAACCATGTTCGCATGTTCCCGTTTTTGCGAGGATATTTGCTGGACCCCCAGGGTCTGCGGCGGTAGGGTAGGGCTACCCCGCGCGCCAGGATGCCGCGGAAAAGGCAACCCGTGACATGGCGACTTCCCAATTGCTCGACATCCTTCTGATTGCAATGGCTGGTATCGCTTTGTTTCGCCTGTACACGGTCTTGGGTCGCCGTACGGGCAACGAAAGACCGCCCCAGGAAAACTACCGCTTTTCGGGAAACGCCACGGACGACGCCGCGGTTACGCGCGAAGACGGCCGCGCTGGAGTACGCGCGATTTCAGCGGAACACCCGGCCGATCCGCTGGCAGCAAGTCTGCTCGACATCCAACTCGCCGACCGCAATTTCGACAAGGATCAATTCATCTCCGGCGCGCGCGCGGCTTACGAAATGATCGTAACCGCGTTCGCTGCCAACGACCGCACGGCCCTACGTCCCTTGCTCAGCGATGAAGTTTACAGCGCCTTCGAATCTGCAATACGGAACCGCGAGGCACGCAACGAAAAAGTAACGTTCACCTTCGTGGGCTTTAAGGAAGTGAAAATCGTTGCGGCAGCGCTCAAGAACCGGATAGCGGAAATCACCTTGGCCTTCAGTACGCAGTTTATATCCGCAACCTCCAACGCGCAGGGAAATGTCGTCGAAGGCGACACCAAAACGGTCCGCGACGTAACCGATGTTTGGACCTTCTCGCGCGATACACGCTCGCGCGATCCGAACTGGACGCTGGTTGCGACGTCTGGCGATCACAGCTGATATTTCCGTGCCTGTCCGCTGGCGTCTCCCCGCAGTGGTTTTTCTCGGTCTTCTTGGCCTATCCATAGCGATTGGTTGGTTGCTATGGACCTTGCGCCCGGCTGCGCCCGGCCCGTTGCGTTTGACCAAAATCGCTTACAGCGATCTGCCGGGATGGCAGAAAAGCGATCCGCGTCCCGCGGTTGCTGCATTTTTGCGGTCCTGCGCGCAAATTTCAGCGCAAAAGCCAGGTGATTCCATGGGCGGTGCCGGTTATGCCGGACGCATGTCGGATTGGAACGCCGCATGTGATGGCGCCCGCGCGCGCTTTACCAATGCAGCCCAAGCTCGCGCCTTCTTCGAGCATTGGTTTGGGGCAGTTGCAGTTAGTGCCGGAGACGAGCGAGACGGGCTGTTTACCGGTTATTACGAACCTCAGCTGAATGCCAGCCGGACCCAGCATGGTACCTTTCAAACCCCTGTCTACAGTGTGCCGGACGATCTGGTGAGCGTCGATCTCGGTGCATTCCGCGCGAAACTGCATGGCGAGCATATCGCCGGGCGCGTGGAGAAAAACCGGCTTGTCCCCTATGACGCCCGGGCCGCTATCGACGCAAAAGGACTGCCCCGCGCAAGTGTGCTGTTTTATGCCGACGATCCCGTTGCGGTTTTCTTCCTGCATATACAGGGATCTGGCAGAGCGCGCTTTGAGGACGGAACGACAGAGCGCGTAATCTATGCCGCACAGAACGGGCAACCCTATACACCGATTGGCCACACACTGATCGCTCGGCATGCGCTGGCGCGTGAAAATGTTTCGTTGCAAAACATTCGCGCGTGGCTGCGTTCCCATCCCACGGCGGCGCGCGAGGTTATGGAAACAGATGCGTCTTACGTCTTCTTCAAAGAGGAACCTGTAGGCGACCCCAGCCTAGGCGCACAGGGCGCACAGGGCGCAGCATTGACCCCAAATGCCAGTCTCGCCGTCGATCCACGCCTGCACGCGTTTGGCGTTCCATTCTATGTATCCACGACGCTGCCGGACGGGCATTCGTTCCGCTCGCTGTATATTGCTCAGGATATTGGCGGCGCCATCCACGGTCCCGTCCGTGCCGATCTCTTTTTTGGCTTTGGCCCTGCGGCCGAAGCCATAGCCGGCCAGATGAAACAAAAGGGACGGCTCTATGCATTGTTGCCCAAGGCCTGTGTGGACCGGCTAGAATCTCAATCCGATTATCCCGAGCCATGAGCCGTCGACGCACCACGGACGAAGAGCGTGAATTGTTCCACAACGCGCTGGCGGGACCTGGTCCGCTAAAAAAGCAGCCTGCCAAAGTCCGGCCGCCTGCACAGAAGCCGCGTCACGTTCCCAGCGGACTGGGTGGGCGCACCCGCGGCAAGCTGGATCGCGGGTTGCTGGTGCCGGACGCAAAACTCGATCTGCACGGTCTGACCGAAGCGGCAGCGCATCGCACGCTGCTGACGTTCGTGCATACCGCCCATAAGCGTGGCGTGCGGCTGCTGCTAATCGTCACCGGTAAAGGGACTCGCCCGGCCGATGGTCCATTCGATCTCGGATTAGCCGGGGGTAGGCGCGGCGTGCTCAAAGCCATGGTGCCGCGTTGGCTGCGCGAACCGCCGCTCTCGGTGATGATCGCGGATCTCCAAGATGCCCATCGTCGCCATGGCGGGGATGGCGCGCTTTATGTCTATCTGCGGAAAACCCGTTAGAGCAGGGACGCCTTTACGGCCAGAACCTCGAGCGACGTTTCGGGCCGCGCGCCGTAATGGGAAATGATTTCGCCGGCCGCCAACACGCCCAATTTGCCGCTCATGGCCAGGCTTTTCTGCCGGCACAAGCCGAACAAGAATCCCGCCGCAAACTGGTCCCCGGCACCGGTGGTGTCCACAACGCGGCTCACCGGTACCGCATCGATGACATGCACTTCGCCGCCGCCGGTGACGACACAACCTTTCGCGGAGCGCGTTATGGCCGCGACGCCGTTCCAGGGTCCCAAATGCTGCAGCACCTCGTCGAAGTTCTCGACTTCGAACAGCGCCTTCGCTTCGTCTTCGTTGGCGAATAAAATGTCGAGATCGCAGTCGAGCAATTCGAGAAACTCTTCGCGATAACGCCCGACACAAAACGGATCGGAAAGCGTAAAGGCAACCCGTGTCCCGGCCTTCTTCGCGAATTGGATGGCTTTTCGCGATGCCGCTTTGGCGGAATCGGTGTCCCACAAATAGCCCTCGATATACAGAATATCGGCTGAAGCAATTTCGGCTTCGGTGATGTCGTCGGGGCCGAGTTCCCGGCTGGCGCCCAAATGCGTGCTCATGCTGCGTTGGCCGTCAGGCGCAACAGCAACCAGGCACGATGCGGTCGGTGGGCCATCACTGGCTGGGGCCGTAACGAAACGAATACCAAGATCGTTCATGCCGGAGGAGAACGATTCACCAAGCCTGTCAGCTTTGACCTTCCCGACAAAAATCCCGCTGGCACCGAGGGAAGCCAGCCCCGCCATCGTATTGGCAGCCGATCCGCCGGCGACTTCGCGGCGCTCGGCAAAGGCATGATAAAGCTGATTGGCGCGATATTCGTCGACCAAGGTCATAATACCCTTGGCAATATTGTGTTTGAGAAGGAAGTCATCATCGACCGCCGCGATGACGTCGACGATGGCATTGCCCATAGCGATAACGTCGAATTCCCGCACCATCTGTATCCCCAATCGTCTCGATTGCGCCTATAAAGCCCATTAAAGGACGCCCACCATGTTCGCAAGCCTGCGAAAAGCCGCAAAAGTTGTGTTCGATCCGGCTTTTTCGCGCGTCGTGACTAAAGCCCTGCTGCTGAGCCTTATTCTGTATGGAGCGCTGTTCGTAGCGGTCTGGTACGGCGTGCACCATCTGCCGATGCTTGGGGCTGCCTGGGTCAACGATCTGCTTGCGATGTTGGCCATGATCCTGATGGTGGTGCTGCCGTTCTTTCTTGGCGCACCTGTTGCTGCGTTTTTCGGCTCTTTCTTTCTCGACGAAATCGCGGCGGAAATAGAGGCGCGTTACTATCCGACGGACCCGCCGGCGTCGGGCGCAGCGTTCGGTTCTAAGCTCCATCCCGGGATACGTCTGGCGCTGCTCATCGTCGGCATAGACCTTGTGCTGCTCCCCGCCGATGTGGGCGTTCCGGGGATCGGCGAGATCGCAACCATTATCATCAATGGCTGGCTGCTGGGCCGGGAGTATTTCGAACTGGTGGCGTTGCGCCACATATCCCGCAGCGCGGTGGACAGTTTGCGGCGGCGTCACCGCGGCGGGCTTTTTGCCGCTGGCATCGTCATTTCGCTGGCAACGCTTGTTCCCATCGTCAATCTGCTTGCGCCCTTGTTTGCTGCCGCTTTCATGGTTCATATGTTCAAACGTTATGCGCATGAGGATCGTCCGGTATGAAGAAGGTCGCAAGCGTCGTTACCGTTTGTTTGTTGCTTATCGGCTGCGCGAGCAATCCGCCGCCCCAGCCCGTCACGGTCCCCCTGCCGCCGCCTCCGCCTTCAGGTGAACCTTCAGGCTTTGTCGGTCTGTCGGCCAACGACCTGCGCGTCGCCTATGGCGCGCCTTCCTTTGTCCGCAAAGAGAATGGCGCCGAAATGTGGCGCTATGATCGAAAGGATTGCCGTGCTTTCTTTTTTCTCTACACCAAGGATAACGCCCAAGCGGTGCGTCACGTAGAGACGTTGCCGCATGGCCGGGACAGCGCTACGGACCCCGCTTGCCTGGAGGCTTTGCACGGCCACCGCCCGCCAGCCTCTTAGGCGCTGGCTTGGTCTTGTCGGCATATCGGCAAAGATCGCGCACGATGCAATCGGGACATTTGGGCGCGCGCGCCACGCACACATAGCGCCCATGCAGAATCAGCCAATGATGGGCGTGCAGCAGATACGCGTCCGGTATGACTCGCAACAAACCGTCTTCCACCTCGCGCGGTGTTTTGCCGGAGGCTAGGCCGGTGCGATTGGCGACGCGAAATATATGCGTATCGACGGCAACGGTTTTTTCGCCGAAAGCGACATTCAACACCACATTCGCGGTTTTGCGTCCAACGCCGGGCAGCGCTTCTAAAGCTTCACGGTCGCGCGGAACGGCGCCCCCATGGTCCCGCAAAAGGATTTCCGACAGAGCAACGATATTCTTCGTTTTGCCGCGATAAAGTCCGATGGTCTTGACGTAGTCCGACAAACGCGCTTCGCCCAGCGCCACCATTTTCGCCGGCGTATCGGCAACCTTAAACAAGGCCTGCGTCGCCTTGTTCACGCCTTTGTCGGTTGCCTGGGCCGAAAGCACAACGGCCACCAGCAACGTGTACGGATTGACGTAGCATAATTCCGTCATCGGCTCCGGCATGGCCTTTTGCAGGCGCGCAAAAAATTCTCCGGCTTGCGATTTGGTCATGAGGAGAGCCATAGATATTCAGCCTGAAGAAACGGACATTTCCAGGCTTATCCAAGAGGCGTTTCTCGCACAAGGGCTTAAGTTCCATTGAATCCGCAAGAATCGGGTCGCAGAATGGGGCCTCTTGGTCCATGTTTTGCCCATGAGCGAAATCATTGCGATGACACCACGCGAAGATACGGCCGGATGGCGGCGCATGGGCCGTGCCATCCGCTATTTGAGCGAACACTATCTCGACCAGCCAAGGCTCGAGGATGCCGCCGATGTGGCGGGACTTTCCCAATTTCATTTTCAACGGGAGTTCACCCGTTATGTCGGTGTCAGCCCGAAATCCTTCGTGGGGCATTTGACGCTTGGTCATGCCAAGGCCGAATTGGCGCAGGGCGCCAGCGTGCTGGATGCCGCGCTGGATGCGGGTCTGTCCGGTCCGTCGCGCTTACACGATTTGTGTCTCAAAATCGAAGCGATGACACCGGGCGATTACGCCAAAGCCGGCCGGGGCGTCGCTATCGATTTTGGATTTCATGCCTGTCCCTTTGGCGTCGCGCTCGTGATGATGACAAATAAGGGAGTGTGCGGGCTCGGCTTCGGCGATGAAGGCGAGGAAGAGGCGATGCTTGCGGATATGAAGGCGCGCTGGCCCCAAGCGAGCTACCGCGAAAATCCCGCACGCGCCGCCAAAATCATCGGGCAGATTTTCGATATCGAACGGCAGGGCGATATTTCCCTGCATCTGATGGGCACGCCTTGGCAGATGAAAGTATGGGAAGCTCTGCTATCGATCCCGTCCGGCAAACTTGCGACCTACCGCACGATCGCGGAAAAAGTGGATAGTCCAAAAGCCAGCCGTGCGGTCGGTGCGGCCGTCGGGCACAACCCGATTTCCTGGCTTATACCTTGCCACCGCGTGCTAGGCAGCAACGGGGCTCTCACCGGCTACCATTGGGGCGTCATGCGCAAACGGGCGATGCTGGCGGTCGAAGCGGCGCGCAGCGAAGATCAGAGGCCGAGGACGTCGGCCATCGCATAAAGCCCCGGTTTCTTTCCCTGGCCCCAAAGTGCCGCGCTCACCGCGCCGCGCGCAAAAATCGCACGGTCCTCGGCAATGTGCGAAAGCACGACGCGTTCGCCTTGCCCTGCCAGGATCACTTCGTGCTCGCCGACCACCGTGCCACCGCGCAAACTGGCGAAACCGATATCGCCTTCTCGTCGCGCGCCGGTATGACCGTCACGGGCGCAGATCGCGTGATTGCCCAGCGTGATACCACGGCCTTCCGCGGCCGCTTCGCCCAGCAGCAATGCCGTGCCGGATGGCGCATCGACCTTCTTGTTGTGGTGCATTTCCACGATTTCGATATCGAAGCCGGGAAGCGCCTTGGCCGCTTGCTTCACCAAAGCTGCCAGCAAATTCACACCCAGACTCATATTGCCGGATTTGACGATGACAGCATGGCGCGCCGCCGCGCGGATCTTGGCATCGTCGTCCGCCGAGCAGCCCGTCGTGCCGATGACATGGACGATGCGGGCTTGGGCGGCGAGAGCAGCGAGCTCCACCGAAACACGAGGGGCGGTAAAATCGACAATCGCTTGCGCTTGAGCGATGACCGGCAAAGCATCATCGGTCAGCATAATGCCGCAAGGCCCCAGCCCCGCAAGACTTCCCGCATCCTGGCCCAAATCGGGATGTCCATGCGCCTCGAGAGCGCCGGCCAGAACGCAGCCCTTGGATTCCGCGATGGAGCGGATGAGAGCACGGCCCATGCGACCCGAAGCGCCCGCCACAACAATCCGCACATCGCTCATGAATTTTAAACCTTGGTATCGATACCGATAGGACCATCGCCTTTGCGAGCGACCGTGACCATGGCAGGCCTGAGAAGCCGCTCGCCAATCATATAGCCGGTCTGTACGACATTCACGATCGTACCGGGTGGTCTGCCTTCGCCCGGCACTTCGGCGATGGCCTGATGCAGATTGGGATCGAACTTGGCGTCGGTTGTGTCGATCAGCTTGACGCCGTAACGCTCCATCGTCGCGAGCAATTGGCGTTCGGTAACTTCCACACCATCGATTACCGCCTTGATTTGAGGATCGGCGGCGTCGAGAAGGTCCTTAGGGGCTGCCGCGAGCGCCCGGCCGAAATTGTCAGCGATGGAAAGCATGTCGCGTGCAAAGCGCGCGATCGCATATTGGGACGCGTCCTGTTTTTCGCGTTCGGCGCGCCGGCGCGTATTTTCGGTTTCGGCCATGGCGCGCAGCATCTTGTCGCGCATTTCGGCGAGCTGGGTCTCCAAATCGGCTTGCGGAGCGGCCGGTGCCGTCTCCGCGCCGGGAACTTCATTTTCATCTGCCATGTCCAAATCCTTTAATACCCAAAATCTATCCGAGCAAACGGCCGATCACTTTGGCCGTGTGATCGACCATGGGGATGATGCGCCCATAATTCAGCCTGGTTGGTCCCAGCACGCCGATCACACCGACAATCTTGCCTTGGGCGTTGGCATAAGGCGCCGCAATAATTGAAGATCCCGACAGGCTGAAAAGCCTGTTCTCCGAACCGATAAAGATCCTCACGCCATCGCCCTCCTTGGCCAGTTCCAAAAGGCGGATCAAATCGTTTTTGCGCTCTATGTCGTCGAACAGCGTGCGGATTCGCTCCAGATCGCTTTGTGCTTCCATGGTTTCAAGCAGATGCGACGTGCCGCGGACGATGAGCACTTTTTCCTCGGCATCGGTCGGGCCCGCCAAGGTCGCCAAACCCTCGGCGACGATCTTGGCGGTTAAGACGTCGAGTTCGGCGCGCTCGCCTTCGAGTTCGGCCATGATGCTGGCGCGCGCCGCATCCAGTGTGCGCCCGCGCAGTCTTGCACTCAGATAGTTGGCTGCTTCGGTGAGTGCGGAGGCGGGCAAACCAATAGGCGTGTCGATCAGCCGGTTTTCCACCTGTCCGTCTTCAGACACCATGACGACCAGTGCCTTGCCCGGTGCGACATTGAGAAAATCGATGTGTTTAAGGACCGAATCCTGCTTGGCGGCGACCACCAGGCCTGCGCAATGGGAAAGTCCCGACAAAAGCGTCGTGGCTTGGGTGAGGACGTCTTCCAGCCTGCGGTCCGTTCCATTGATGCGCGCTTCAATGGCCGCTCGCTCGGCGGGCGCTAATTCGCCTATCTCCAGGAGTCCGTCGACAAACAGACGAAGCCCGCGCTCGGTTGGAACCCGTCCTGCGCTGGTATGCGGTGCATAGAGCAGTCCCATGACCTCCAGATCCGCCATGACGTTGCGGATAGAGGCGGGCGACAAGGCGATGGGAAGCAGGTGCGAAAGCGTGCGCGAACCCACAGGCTCGCCCGAGGTCAAAAAGGCCTCGACCAGATGCCGAAACACTTCGCGCTGCCGGTCCGCCAAATCGCCGGCATTCGCCCTGGAGGGATTTGGATCCAAGTCTTTGTACCGGTTAAAATATTTCCAAAACGGTCAGGTCTTGTTTGGACAAGACCAGCCGGAGCCGCTAGGTAACGGCGGATGCCTCAAACTTCAAGGGATACTCTATGCGCAATCCTCAGCGTGCGCCCGATCAATTACGCCGCGTGACGCTCGAACCGGGCTTTGCCAAGCACGCCGAAGGTTCCTGCCTGGTAAAATGCGGCGATACCCATGTTTTGGTGACCGCCAGCCTGGAGGAAGCCACGCCGTCCTTCTTGCGCGGGTCCGGAAAAGGCTGGGTAACGGCGGAATACGGCATGTTGCCTCGCTCAACCCATGAGCGCATGCGCCGCGAAGCGGCGTCGGGCAAGCAATCCGGCCGGACGCAGGAGATTCAGCGCCTCATCGGACGGTCGCTGCGGGCTGTCGTGGACATGTCCGCGCTGGGCGAACGCCAGATCACTATCGATTGCGATGTGCTTCAGGCCGACGGCGGCACGCGCACCGCCTCCATCACGGGCGGTTTCGTGGCCCTCTCGCATTGCATCGCCTTTATGCAAAAGACAGGCATGGTGACCAAGCCGGCGATCAAGGATCATGTCGCGGCAGTGTCCTGCGGTATCGTCAAAGGCGACGTCATGCTCGATCTCGACTACAACGAAGATTCCACGGCGCACACCGACGCCAATTTTGTTCTGACAGGATCGGGTGGACTGGTAGAGATTCAGGGCACGGCCGAAGGAGCGCCATTCAGCGACGAGGAATTTGCTCAAATGTTGAAGCTCGCACGCAAAGGCATCGGCGAACTTGTGACATTGCAAAAAGCAGCCCTCGGCGCATGAAACTGTATCGCGGCGAAACGCTTCTGCTAGCGAGCCATAATCAAGGCAAACTGCGCGAGATTGCCGATTTGTTGTCGCCGCACGGCATCACGGTGCGCGGCGCTGCCGAGCTTGGCTTGCCCGAGCCCGAAGAGACGGGCGCCAGTTTTGCCGAGAACGCGATTCTGAAAGCAAAGGCGGCGGCAGAAGCCTGCGGATTGATCGCTGTGGCCGACGATTCGGGTTTGAGCGTCACGGCCTTAGACGGCGCGCCCGGAATATTCTCGGCGCGTTGGGCGGGGCCAAAGCGCAGCTTCGCGCTCGCCATGGCACGTGTCGAACGCGAGTTGAAAGCCAAGGGTAAAAACGATCTGTCGGCCAAATTCGTTTGTGTGCTGGCGCTGGTTGCGCCTTCTGGCGAACAGGAGACGTTCGAAGGCGAAGTTCGCGGCCGTTTGGTCTTTCCGCCCCGAGGCCGCAACGGCTTCGGTTACGATCCAATTTTTGTTGCCGACGGCATGAGCAAGACCTTCGGCGAAATCGATCCCGCCGAGAAGCACGCGATCAGTCATCGCGCCAAGGCCTTCGAGAAATTCGCCGTGGTTGTTCTCGCGCCATGACCGGATTTGGGCTCTACGTCCATTGGCCGTTCTGTGCCGCGAAATGCCCATACTGTGATTTCAACTCCCATGTGCGTTCCGAGATCGACGAAGAAGGCTGGGCCGACGCGATTATGCGCGAATTGGCCTATGCCGCCGAATTTCAGGGTTCCGATCGTCCAATTCTGGAAACAATTTTTTTCGGCGGCGGTACGCCTTCATTGATTGGCGCGCCGACGGTGGGCCGCGTGATCGATCAAGCGGCCCGTTTGTGGCGCATTGCCAACGATGTCGAAATCACGCTGGAAGCCAATCCAGCCAGCGCGGATGCGGCGCGTTTTGCCGATTACCGGCATGCCGGAGTCAACCGCTTATCTTTGGGCGTTCAAGCGCTGAACGATGCGGACCTGAAATTCCTCGGCCGATTGCACAATGTTGCCGAGGCCAAAGCGGCACTCGCACTTGCCATGCGCAATTTCGAGCGTGTTTCGCTCGATATGATCTATGCGCGCCCGGATCAAACCGTAACGGCGTGGCGCAGCGAACTCGCCGAAGCCCTGTCTTTCGGCACCGAACATCTGTCGCTTTATCAGCTTACCGTCGAAGCATCGACCCCATTTGCGGCGCTCTATAAAGCGGGCACATTGCCTATTCCCGAAGACGATCTTGCCGCAGAACTTTTCGAAGCCACGCAGGAAATAACAGCGGCGGCCGGCGTTCCCGCTTACGAGATCTCCAATCACGCGCGGGTGGGAGGCGAATCTCGTCACAATCTTCTCTATTGGCGTTACGGCTCTTATGCGGGTGTTGGGCCGGGAGCGCATGGGCGCCTGGAACAGAATGGAAAACGTTTTGCGACGGTTTGCGAGCGCTTGCCCGAACGTTGGTATGAAAAGGTTATGCGAGAGGGAAATGGTCTTGTTGAGACTAGCGAGATTTCGCCGTCCGAAGCGGCACGCGAACATCTTCTGATGAATTTGCGTTTAAACGAGGGGCTCGATCTTGCCGCTTACCGCGCGCGTTGGGGCGATGAACCCGCGCCCGAACGCGTGGCGTCGCTTGCCGCGGACGGTTTGGTTCGAAATGAATCAGGGCGACTAACCACAACACCGCGCGGTCGTTTGCTGCTCAATCGCGTGATTGCGGAACTTGCTATTTAGGATCCGCTTGTCTGGAACGTGGCTGGCGCAGGGCTGACGACAACAAAGCCGCGGGGATCGACTTCCAGAACGGCAAGCCCGCGCTCCACCGATCCGTCGGCACGGAAGCGGAAAATCCCGCTGACACCGGAAAACCCATTGACATCGGTCAACGCACC
The DNA here is from genome assembly GCA_963766355.1 of uncultured Alphaproteobacteria bacterium. GTDB lineage: Bacteria > Pseudomonadota > Alphaproteobacteria > Micropepsales > Micropepsaceae > Rhizomicrobium. Next base: position 39,384 of record CAVXZV010000011.1, on the reverse strand, counting down.
CAGCGTAAAGCGATGATAGGGCGTGCCTGGTGCCATCAGTGCCGCCAGAGCGATCGCATCATAAGCCAAGGAAGCCAGTTGCGGCGGCTCCGAGCCATAAGTTTGGCGGTATTTGGTATTGAACGCGTCGGTGCCGCTCGGCAGGGGAGCGGCGAACCAGCTGCCGGCAAGCAGCGGTTCCCGAGCGTTGGCGGGGTCGTTCCAAAGACCGGTCCCGAGAAACTTCACCTTGGTATGGTCGATGCCGTCATAGGACAAGGTCGGCGCGATGCCGCGCAGCAGCGCACCACCCTGCGGAATGAAGATCGCATCGCAATCGGTCTTTGAAATCGCGGCCGCGGGATCCATCACGGCGCCGGCGCTCGGATTGAACCGCTCCACATCGCCTATCGTCGCGCCGGAGGAGGTGACCGCGTCGCGGAAGGATTGCTCGACGACGTCGCCATAGGCGGTTTGCGGAATCATCGCCGCGAATTTCTTGTGTCCTTGGCTGACCGCATAGGCGATGACGCGATTTACTTCGCTTTGCGGCTGAAAGCTAAGAAGATAAACGCCGTTGCCGCCTACGCTGCGATCGGTCGAAAAGGCCAGCACCGGCACACCGCGGTCGCGCGCGAGAGGGGCCACAGCATTCACCGAGGCCGCGAAAATCGGCCCGATGATGATTTCCGCACCTTCGTCCAAGAGCTTTTGGGTCGCAGCCGCGACTTCGGTCTGCGATCCCGAATCGTCGGCCGTCATCAGCAAGATATTGGTGTTGCCCGAATCGTACAGCGCCAGTTGCGCGGCCTTCAGCAGGGCGCTTGCCAAAGCACGGTTATTTGCCGAGGCATCCGTGAAAGGCAGGATAATGCCCACCCGCACCGGTATCTTGTCGGCCGCAAGATTGGCCAGTTTGAGGAAATTCGGTTGTTCGGCGGCCAGCTGGTGCGGGGCAGGGGGGGCTTCGACGATCCGCGGAACTGGCGCCGGCGGCGGCGCTGTCGTACAGGCGCAAAGTGCCGCTACCGAAAAGGCGCCCGCAATGGCACAAAGACGGCGGAGGACCGAACGGGATGACGGCACGGACATGGGACACTCCTTTGCGCAACAACTCTAAGCGCTTACAGGCTCCGCGTAAATTGGGCGATGACGAACTCGCGCCGGGTCTTTACGTCACTGCTACCCCAATAGGCAACGCGCGCGATATCACCTTGCGGGCGCTCGACGTTCTGCAAGGCGCCGATCTGATTGCCGCCGAAGACACCCGCGTAACCGCCAAACTTTTGGCGATCTTCGGCATCGAAAAAACCCTCACCGCCTATAACGATCACAATGCGCCACATGAACGCCCCCGGCTTTTGGGACGGCTAAAAAATGGCGCGCGGATTGCCCTGGTCAGCGATGCCGGAACCCCGCTGGTTTCCGATCCCGGCTACAAACTGGTGCGTGACGCTTTGGCCGAGGGTATTGCCGTGCAGGCGATTCCGGGTGCCTCTGCGCCCCTGACGGCCCTGACCTTGGCGGGTCTGCCGACCGATCGTTTCCTTTTTGTAGGATTTCTCGCACCGAAATCCGGTGAGCGGCGCAGTACCTTGCAGGAATTGAAGACCACACGCGCAACACTGGTGTTCTTCGAAGGACCGCAACGCTTGGCCGAAAGCCTCGCAGATATGGCGGAAATTTTGGGGCCACGCCCCGCCGCGGTCACGCGCGAGTTGACCAAATTGCACGAAGAGGTCCGTCGCGGCGATCTCGGCGAATTGGCTCGGGCTTATGCCGCAGAGGGTCCACCCAAAGGCGAGATAACGCTTCTCGTCGGTCCGCCCGGCGAAATCGAAATCGATTTTGGGCGAATGGACTCGGCCCTCGGCCAGGCCCTCGCGTTCATGCCGCTGCGCGCCGCAGTCGATTTGGTGGCCGAATTGCTGGATGCACCGCGCCGCCAAGTTTACAACCGCGCGCTGGAGAGGAAAAAAGATGGGGACGTGGAACCGTCTTGAAACCGGCAAGGCATCGGAGAAACGCGGCCGGCGCGGCGAGATGCTCGCCGCAATGTTCCTACGCTGTAAAGGCTATCACATATTGGGCCAACGCGTGCGTACACACGCGGGAGAAATCGATCTTGTGGCGCAAAACCTTTGGGGCATCATTTGCTTCGTGGAAGTGAAGGCGCGGCCGGAGACGATCATGGCGGCGGAGGCCGTTGGAATGCGCCAGCGCGCCCGCATCGTTCGTGCCGCGGAGCTTTACCTTGCCGGACGGCCAGGAACTAAGGGTGTCCGCTTTGACGTGATAACGGTGACACCCGGACACTGGCCGCGCCATTTGCGGGGCGCTTGGCGGCCCGACGGGTTGTAAAAATCGCCTTTGCATGAATAAGGCCACGCCCCAATCTCTTGTATAGAACGTAGTTCGGCCTCAAGCTCTAGTGTCGTGGTTTCGAAGTTCGCGATATCACCGATATCGATATCCTTCGCGAACTTCGAAACCATGACACTAGCTTCTGACACACGGGAATTGTTCATGAATCTCACCGTTGCCATTCAGATGGATCCGATCGAACGCATCGATATCGATGCGGATTCGACGTTTGCGCTGGCTCTTGAGGGGCAAGCGCGCGGCCATAAGCTCTCCTATTACGGTCCGCGCCAGCTGACGTTTCGTGAAGGAATCGTAACGGCGCGCCTCCGCCCGTTCACTGTCCGCCCAACGCGCGGGGATCATTTCACCTTGGGCGAATCATCCGTATACGATCTTTCGCAGGCCGATCTCGTATTGATGCGCCAGGATCCGCCTTTCGATCTGGCCTACATCACGACAACGCATATTCTGGAACGGCTGCAGCCCAAGACGTTGGTGGTCAACGATCCGGCGCATGTGCGCAACGCGCCGGAAAAACTGTTTGTGACCGAATTTCAGGATTTGATGCCGCCAACACTCATTACTTCCGATCCCATCGAGATTCGCTCATTCCGCGCCGCGCATGGCGACATCATCTTGAAGCCGCTTTACGGCAATGGCGGGTCCGGCGTTTTCCGTGTCCGGCCGGACGATGAGAATCTCGGCTCGCTTTTGGAGATGTTCACGTCGTTCTACCGCGAGCCCATCGTGGTGCAGCGCTATCTTCCGGAAGTGCGTAAAGGCGACAAGCGAATCATTCTGGTCGACGGCGAATTTGCCGGCGCGATCAATCGCGTGCCCGCCGCGGGTGAGGCACGCTCCAACATGCATGTCGGCGGCAAACCCGAACCGACAAGTTTGACCGCGCGGGAACGGCAAATTTGCGAAACGATAGGTCCGGCGCTGCGTGCCCGCGGGCTGATCTTTGCCGGCATCGATGTGATCGGGGATTATCTCACCGAGATTAATGTGACCTCGCCGACGGGCATCCAAGAAGTAAAGCGCTTCGGCGGGCCGGACGGCGCCAAACTGATTTGGGATGCCATCGAACGAAGAATCCGCCGCTAGGTTAGGCGGTCATTCCAAAGCGGCTGCGATAACGCGCATCGATCTTCGAGACCGGGAAATAGATGAACACATCGGTCGTGCCGAATTGTTGATCGATAACAGCGCCATCGCCGATACAAGCACCCGCCCGCACGTAACCCTTCAACAGGGGCGGCAAAGCGCGAAGAGCCTCTTTCGGATCGATCGATTCTTTCGCCATCAAATTCATGTCGACATAAAGAGAGGGAATCGCGCGCACCCGCATTTCCAACGGGGCACTATGAAAATGGTGCAGGTAGGACAAAGGCAAAGCCAGCGCTTTGGGATCGGTGCCCGCGAAGGAGGCACAACCGAACATCAGGTCGATGGAAAAGCGCGCGATATAGACCATGACGCCGCGCCATAAGAGCTGCATGGTGGCCGGTTTGGTGCGGTAAGCTTTGAGCACGCAGGAACGGCCAAGTTCCAAAAGTCGGCTACCGACCGGCATGCCGGTCAGCATGGGCGCGATGTCGTATTCTGCCGAGGTGTAGAACCCCCCGACTCGCGCAGCATCGACATCCCGCATCAACCGGTAGGTTCCGACCACAGAGGGTTGCCCGTCGTCCTCGATCAGCGACCGGTCGATCACCAGTAGATGGTCGCAGACATCGTCGAAACGGTCGAAGTCACGGCGCACTTCGCGCATCTGCGGCGTGGGTAGCGCCGTCATTTCTTCATAGAACACGCGATAGCGCAGCCGCTGCGCGGCCTCGACCTCATGGTCGGTCTCGGCCAAGCGAACTTCCAGCGCTCCGGACGCTGCCAGAACGGGCCATTGCTCTAGTCGGCCCTCGAGGGGACCAGGCTCGTGAATGTTGACCACTTGGAGGCGCTTCCCTAAGCGAGGGCGTCAAGCCTTGTTGGCTCAGCCACTTCGCAGTGAATGATTTTACCTCACGGCCGCGAACAAGACAAACCGCAAAGAGAGACGGGATTAATGAGGCATTAGGCGGGTTTCAAGCCTAGGTGGTGACGCGCGGCGAGCCAATAAAACAGCACAACGACAGGAATACCGATCAAACCGGCGCCGATGGAGAGCGAGTGGCCCCACGGCGGTAGACTAGAAGTAAGAGTGCCAATGCGGGCAGCCCCGCCAGAGCCGTCAAGATGAAAAACGGAACAAATCCGATGACCTTGTCCGGTATGGCTGAAAGGGCGGGCAGCCAGGATTCGAAGAGGTTACGCTCGCTCGCAAACCATTCCACGAGCACACCGGAAAGACCGCCTAGCAATTTGCCGGGCAAAGCGTAGAACGAGCTGAACAGCGCATACTGCGTTGCCGTAAAAGCTTTGTTCGTCAGGCTCGACATATAGGCCAGCAGTGCCGTTCCCGCAAAGCCGGCGGCGACGTTCTCGATACTGATGGCAATCGCGAACATCGTGACGTTGTGGCCGCTCGCCGCCAAGAGCGCGTAGCAGAGATTGCCCGCAATCACAGCGAACAGACCGAGGAACAACGAGCGCATGATTCCAAAGCGGAAAACGAAAAAGCCGCCGATGAGGGCTCCCGCGATCGTTACCCACACGCCGATTAACCCGGACATCGTACCGATCTCGATGAGCGAAAAGCTCTGCCGGTACATGGGACGCGCAACCGTCCCCATGATGAAATCGGGCAGTCGGTAGGTTCCGATCATCGTCAGAATAAGCAACCCCGACCAGCGATGCTGGCGGAAGAAATCGACGAACGGCGCGATCACGGCCCCGTAGAACCAGCCGATCGCCCGGGCGATCGTGCCGAACATAGAAAGGGCTATCTCCGCTGATCGGGCTTCGTCGCTGGCGTCACGCTCCGGCGGCCGGGCGGCGAGAAGCGTTGCTGCCATTCCGAGAAACACAAGACATCCGAGGAAAACGAGACTCGCCCGCCAGGATACGAGCTGGGCGATGTACGGCGCCAGCGCCGCGGTTGCGAGCGCGGTCAGGCGGTAGCCGAGTTGATAGGCGCCAAGCATCGTGCCCTGTTCTTCTGCGGGCGCGATCTCGATACGCCAGGCGTCGACGGAAATATCCTGGCTCGCCCCGCAAAAGCCCAACAGCAGCGCAGACAGCGCGACCCTGAGAAGCTGAGTGTGCGGGTCCGACAGCGCCAAGCCGATGAAGGCGACGACAATTCCGAGTTGCGCAACGAGCATCCAGGAGCGGCGCTTTCCGAGCAAACGATGCAGGACCGGCAGCCGCACCTGGTCGAGAAGCGGCGCCCAGACGAACTTGAACGAGTTAGGCAGAAGCGTGTACGCGAACAGGCCGATATCGGTCATCGACACGCTGTTGTCAGTAAGCCAAAGGCTGAGCGCGTTGGAAATCGTAAGGAGTGGCAGCCCGCACGAGGCGCCGAGCACCAGCATCGTCGCCGAGCGGGGCTTCAGGTAGGATTCAATCGCTGCGCGCGTTCGTCCGGCCGGCTGGGCCGTGCGTTGACGATCGCTCATGCCGCGGCGGTGTGCGAGGCGAATTCGTCCGGTGCACGGGCGGATGCCATGTCGGGAAAGAAAGCTGCAAACATATCGTCCAGCAGGGTTGGTTCGACGGGTTTGGTGAGAAAACCATCCATCCCGGCCTCTCGGCAAGCCCTACGTCCGGTTTCCAAGGCGTCGGCGGTGAGTGCGACGATAGGCGTATGTGGGCGCAACAGCTTGGCTTCGTTCTGACGAATCGCTTTGGTCGCCTCGATGCCATCCATGCCCGGCATATGGATGTCGGTCAGGACAAGATCGAATTCGTTCTCTTCCATCGCTTTGACGGCGGCCTCGCCATTGGTGACTTCCGTCACCTTATGGCCGCGCCGGCGCAACAGCTCGCGGGTCAACAGCGCATTGATCGGATTGTCTTCGGCGAGCAGGATTTTTAGGCATCGTCCCTCGACCGCCGCAGGTGTCGCGGCAATCGGTAACAGATCCATATCCAAAGCCGTCTGCGCTTGTTCCCCGCTCTTTTTTGGCTCCGTGCACAACCGCTCTATCAGCGAAGCTTGACGCACCGGTTTCACCAGATAACCGGCGAAACCCTGAGCCCGTAGCGTCGAAATCTTCGAACGCGCCGCCGCAGTTACCAGCACCAGCGAAGGAATTGAGGGCAGAGGTCCGGTTGGCGGCTGCGGTTCTGCTCCGGTGCCGGCATCGATCAGCATGATGTCGGATTTGCGGATACCGTCTTCGGTCAAGCCGGTGACTTCGCCGCCGGCAGCGCGGATTTGGGCGACCAGCCCGTCGCGCAGCACGCTATTGCGGGAAACGACGGCAATACGTTTGCCGGCCAGGGGCAGGGATGATTCGGGCGCAGGTGCGGCCACCACGGCGGGAACGGTGAACCAGAACAGGCTGCCGCCTTGAGGGACGCCTTCGCAGCCGATATCTCCGCCCATCGCGCTTACCAGCCGCTTGCAGATGGCAAGGCCCAATCCTGTGCCCTCGAATTTGCGTTTGTGGCTGGAATTGGCTTGTACGAATTCGTCGAAAATCTCTTTGCGCTTTTCGGACGGTACGCCGACGCCGGTATCGCGCACTTCGAAACGCAGAAAATTGCGCTGGCGCTCCGCCATCAGCGAGACATCGATGCGCACGCCGCCTTTTTCGGTGAATTTGACCGCATTGCCGACGAGATTGGTCAGCACTTGGCGCAAACGGATCGAGTTGATGCGAATCGTTTTTGGAACATCGGGCGCAGCAAAGGCGACCAATTCGATATCTTTGGAGTGCGCGCGCGGACTGAGGAGTTCTACCACGCCTTCCACGAGGGCGCGCACACCGGCCTCTTCGACTTCCAGCGTAAGCGTACCGGATTCGATCTTGGAGAAATCCAGAATATCGCCAATCAAAGAGAGCAAAGCTTCGCCCGATTGCGCGATGGCTTCGGCATAAGTGCGCTGTTCGGGGCGCAACTCGGTTTCGAGCAAGAGGCGCGCCATACCCAAGACGCCGTTCATTGGCGTGCGGATCTCGTGACTCATTGTTGCCAGAAATCCCGATTTTGCGCGGTTGGCGGCTTCCGCTTTATCGCGCGCCTCCGTCAAGGCATCTTCCAGCGCTTTGCGTTCTGTGATGTCGCGGCCGACACTTTGAACTTCCACCAAACGTCCCAGATTGTCGTGCACCGCGTAATCTTCCCAGGCGAGCCAGCGCCAGCCATAAGCCGTGTACACATGTTGGTCGTAGCGCATTCGTGCACGCCCGGGCTCGAATCCGGAGAAGCTGCCGAATAAGGGCGCCCGGCTGTCGGTGTGAACTTCCGGCGCGAATGGTTTTCCCAACGCCGTTTGCGGGTTGAGTCCAAACAGTTTGAAAAACGCCTCGTTGCCATAGGTGAGACGACTGTCGGCCGAACGGCGCAGAATTGCATCGCCCTGCGCATCGACGAGGCCCCTATATCGATGTTCGCTTTGATTGAGACGCTGGTTTGCGGCTGCGGCTGCGGCCAACGACGCTTCCAACCTTTGTGCCGTGATTTTGCTCAGTGCAGCCTGCTTGTCGGCAAGCTCGCCGCGCTCGCGCGCCATCACAAAGCTATGCAGAACATAAACGATAGCAACGCCGATCAGGGCGATGAACGTGCTGGCTGGAATCAAGACAAGCCGGCCGTGCAGCACGACATCGCCAAGCGCCGCAATCAGCAAAGCGAGCGCGGCAAGACCAAACACGACGCGAATGACACGGGTAATCGTCACGCCAACTCTCCGGCAGGATGGGCAATTTAGCGGCGCACCCCCTTCAAAAACGCTTAAGAGGGTGTTGATCGGTTACAGCGAAACACCGGTTATTGCTGTCAGAAAATTCACCCTTCGCAGTCGTGAACGTTGTTCGCGGCATCGGGTGGGAGGCCGAAGTTCCTTCAATTTACGTTTTCAAATCAATAAGTTATGGCATTACTCAAAGGCGTGATCGCCGAACGTCACAAAACCTTCGCAGAACTGTGATGCACGTTGCACGGAAGCTGACCGAGATGGCGCATACGGGAGCGGGCTGGGACGCTGTCCGAGGCCATAGGAAACGGCTAAGTACTTATTGTATAAGGGATTTACATGCCAACGAGTCTTTCGATACCGGCGGCCGATGCCGCTTGGTGCGTCTTGGCTGTGACTGTCTGCCGAACCGCGCTCCTTTTCCGCCACGATCCGCGTTGAGAATTGGCCCCAAGCTATGGCTGACATTGCCTTGACCGAATCCAGCGTCGCAAAAAAAAGAGCGGCCGCCGTCCGGCGAGGCGGCGTCAGGAATGCGCGGTTCCGTGCCGTAACATTGCTCGCAGCGTTGTTCGTCCTGGCACTTTTTGCGGGCGTGATGTTGTCGCTCACGATCGGTTCCATGCCGGCGATCAATGCGTTCGGTTGGTCCTTTCTCACATCCGAAGCCTGGAACCCAGTTACCGAGAAATTCGGCGCGCTGGCGTCGATTTACGGCACGCTTGTTAGTTCTTTCACAGCCATGGTGATTGCAGTGCCGGTCGGCATCGGCATTGCGATTTTCCTGACCGAGATTTGTCCGCGGTCGTTGCGCCGTCCGATCGGCATCGCCATCGAGCTTCTGGCAGGTATTCCCAGCATTATTTTCGGCATCTGGGGTTTGTTCACGTTTGTGCCGTGGTTCCAGTCGACGTTGCAGCCCTGGATTATCGACGCCTTCAAGGAGGTCCCTGGGCTGCAAAATCTCTTCGCGGGTCCGCCCTACGGCATCGGTATCTTTACGGCGTCGCTGATCCTGTCGATTATGATACTGCCTTTCATATCGGCCGTGACTCGCGATGTCTTCGAAACCGTACCTCCGACGCTGAAGGAAGCAGCCTATGCGATGGGCTGCACGACCTGGGAAGTGATGTGGCGCGTCGTGTTGCCGTTCGCCCGCACTGGCGTCGTGGGCGGCGCGATGCTGGCCTTGGGCCGCGCGCTCGGCGAGACCATGGCGGTGACGTTCGTTATCGGTAATGCGCACCACATTCTTCCCTCGATGTTCGCGCCCGGGACAACGATCTCCGCAACAATCGCCAATGAGTTTACCGAGGCAGTGGGCGATCTCTATATCTCTTCGCTGATCGAGCTCGGCCTGATCCTTTTCTTCATCACCTTCATTGTTCTGGCGTCGGCGCAATTGATGCTGCGGGCCCTCGAAAAACGCGCCGGAGGCCTGCAATGAAGAGTCTTCCCGCTAAAATGGCCGACAAGAAGAACATGCGGTTGTACCGCAAACGCCAGCGCAACAATGGCATGTTCCTGACGCTGTCGGTCCTTGCCGCAATGTTTGGGCTTATCTGGCTCGGGCTGATTCTCTACTCGCTGTTCTACAACGGCTTTGCGGGCGTTTCCGGCAAACTATTCACCGAAATGATGCCGCCACCCGGCTCCGACGGCGGCTTGGCGAATGCCATTGTCGGAAGCGTGTTGATGAGTGCGTTGGCAGTTGCGGCCGGAACACCGATCGGGTTGCTGGCGGGCACCTATCTCGCCGAATATGGTCGCCATTCCAGCTTCGCCTTCTATGTGCGCTTCGTGAACGACATCTTGCTGAGCGCGCCGTCTATCGTCACCGGCCTCTTCGTCTACGAGCTGATCGTCTACAACAGGCCGGACTCGTACTTCGAGCGTGCGTGCTTTGCAGTCCTCGGCACAGACTATTGCCCCATGGGCCATTTCTCGGCCGTCGCTGGTGCTCTCGCGCTGACGGTGATCGTGATCCCGGTTGTTGTGCGGACAACCGAGAACATGTTGCTCCTGGTACCCAATGGGCTGCGCGAGGCCGCTGCCGCTTTGGGCGCACCGCGCAGTTCGGTGATCCGCATCGTCACCTGGCGAGCGGCCCGTGCCGGTATCGTGACCGGCGTGCTCCTGGCAGTGGCGCGGATTTCGGGCGAAACGGCTCCACTTCTGTTCACCGCACTCGGTGACAATAATTGGAGCACGGACCTGAGCCAGCCAATGGCAAGCCTGCCGGTTGCCATCTACACGTTCGCAATGGGCCCATATGAAGATCTGCACAAGCTCGCCTGGGCTGGCGCGCTGTTGATCACGATCACGGTCCTTAGCTTAAGCATCGTCGCCAGAATTCTCGAATCGAAGAACCGGAGTTGAGGCATGGATGCCCCCGTTCAAACCAGCGTGAAAGTTGACGTGAAGAACCTATCGTTCTTCTACGGCAACACCAAAGCGCTGAAGAATATCACTTTGCCGCTTTATGATCGCAAGGTCACAGCGTTCATCGGTCCTTCGGGTTGCGGAAAGTCGACGCTGTTGCGCGTTCTCAATCGCATTTACGAGCTTTATCCCAACCAGCGCGCCGAAGGCGAAGTCATTCTCGATGGCGAGAATATTCTTAATCCCAAATTGGATACCAACCTGCTGCGTTCCCGCATCGGCATGGTGTTCCAGAAACCGACACCGTTTCCGATGACGATTTACGACAACATCGCTTTTGGCATCCGGCTTTATGAAAGAATGTCGCGATCCGAACTCGACGGTCGCATCGAACATGCGTTGCAGCGCGCCGCTTTGTGGGGCGAAGTCAAAGACAAATTGCAGGAATCCGGTCTTAGCCTCTCGGGCGGCCAGCAGCAGCGCTTGTGCATTGCGCGTTCCGTGGCGACCAGACCGGAAGTTATCCTGCTGGACGAACCTTGTTCGGCGCTCGATCCGATCTCAACCGCCAAGATCGAAGAACTGATCGATGAATTGTCCAGCGACTACACGATCGTGATCGTCACCCACAATATGCAGCAGGCCAGCCGCACCTCCGACTACACAGCGTTCATGTATCTCGGCGAGATGATCGAATTCGATATCACCGAGAAAGTCTTCACGGCGCCTACGCATAAACAGACCGAGCAATACATCACCGGCCGTTTCGGCTGACATCTAGATATAATCGGCAGCTTCGGTTTGGTCGATTCGGGCGCCGCGCGCCACGCCGTTGAAGACGATGCTCAAACTCACGCTGACGGCTAGATTCAACACCAATGCCGAGATCGCCGCGTAGCAAGGCAGCGCCACGCCGAACATGTGCAGCACATAGGTCGCGGATTTGAACGACAGGGTCGAGGCCATCCATGTGCCGCTGGCGATCCCCACTGCCCACCCGATCAGTAGTGCCCAAGGATGCAGCCAGCGCGTGTAGAGTCCCAGCATCACGGCGGGCAATGTCTGGCAGATCCAAATCCCGCCCAACAATTGCAGCACGATCGCATAGGTCTGCGGAAATCCGAGGATGACGATCAATCCGCCCAGCTTGACGACCAGCGAGGCGATTTTCGCCACCTGGCTTTCCTGCGCGTTCGTACAACTTGGGTTGATGTATTCCTTGTAGATGTTGCGCGTGAACAAATTCGCCGATGCAATGGACATGATGGCGGCGGGCACCAGCGCGCCAACACCAATGGCCGCAAAGGCCACACCGACCATCCAGGATGGGAATGCGTGCAGCAACAAAGCCGGAACCGCATAATTGGGACCGAACGCCCTGAAGCCCGCCGCATATTCCGGCATGGCTTTCACGCCGGCAGCGATCGCCATGAATCCCATCAGCGAAATCAGCGCCAAGGCGAAAGCATAAGCGGGCATCGCGACCGCATTGCGCTTGATAACGTCACGGCTTGAGGAAGAAAGAATCCCGGTCACCGAATGGGGATAGAGAAACAGCGCCAAGGCCGAACCAAGTGCCAGGGTGGCATAGGAGATTTGCCCGGGATTGGCGAAGGGATTGGCCGATAAGATCAGCTTACTGGGATCGACGCTGGCGAAAATATGCGCATAACCGCCAAGTTCGACGGGGATGACAATGATGACCGCCAAGACCGTCGCATAGATCAGAATATCTTTGACCACCGCAATCATCGCGGGCGCGCGAAGGCCGCTGGTATAGGTGTAGGCGGCCAAGATGACGAAGGCGATGAGCAGCGGCAATTCTATAGTATGGCCGGCGACGCTCACGCTGAGATGCAGGCCCAGTGCCGCGATGACCACCTCGATGCCGACGAGTTGCAGGGCTATGTACGGCATGGTCGCGACGATGCCGGTGAGGGCAACGGCCGTCGCCAGCGTATGATTGCCGAAACGTCCGCGCACGAAATCCGCCGCGGTGACGTACCCCTTTTTGTGCGACACTGACCACAAGCGTGGAAACATCAAGAAGAGCAGCGGCCACACAATGATGGAATAGGGTACGGCAAAAAATCCGGTCGCACCGGCCCCAAACAACAACGCCGGCAGCGCAACGAAAGTGTAGGCCGTGTAAAGATCGCCGCCCAACAGAAACCAAGAGACGATCGTACCGAAGCGCCTTCCGCCCAATCCCCATTCGTGCAATTGGGTGAGATCGCCGGCCCGCCATCGCGCCGCCACGAATCCGAGGACAGTGACCAAACCGAACAGGCCGACGAAAACCGCGATAGCGACGATATCGAGAGGCTGACTTACCGCCGTCCCCCATCGCGATGCTCAAAGCGATAGACGGTGTAGATGACGAGGACCGTGACCACGATCCACGCCATTTGAATCCAATAAAAGAACGGAATGCCTGCCAGCACGGGATCGAGCCGATTATAAAACGGCACCCACAACGCGGCGAACGGCACAAGCAGCAAAAAATAATAAAGGCGCGCAGGCCCGCGCTTGCGCGGTTTTTCTCCCATTAGCTTCCCCATCGACACGCTTTTCCCAACACGATGCTTACGGCATAAGAGTTGAGCCGCCAAGCGGCGGCGAGGGCTTGTGATGGATTTGCTCTATCTTACCGGTTCGCTGGTCGGCATCGGATTGCTGGTATTGCTGAGCGTCGCGCTCTTTGGTTTGCAAAGTGTGCGCATTGGGTCCGTACAAAACTTGGAAGCTTACCTTGCGGGAACTCTGCCGGTATTTCGCGCGCGCAGCATGGTACTCGACTTTGCCGCAAACGCGGCACTCGCCGAGAATGACATCGACGGCACGATTTACCTGGTGGTGGCGTATGGCGACGCAATGGTGTCGCGCAAACTATCGCAGTCCCTTCTTCGCGATGTTAGCCGACAAGAGGCGAGGCTGTCGTTGCGCCTTGCCGATTTTAGCCTGCCGCGCGCCGATCTGAATTTCGCCGATTCCACCACTGCCTTGCTGTGGGAGAAAAAACTCTGGGCACTGTGATGCATCTGCCCGATCCCGTGGGACTTGCGACGCCGTTTTTCATCGGCTTGGTGATCGCCGAGATGATCTATGCGCGTCTGTCGGGCCGCGCCCGTTTCGAGCCGCGCGATACGGCCGCCAGTCTGTTGATGGGATTTCGGCAGCGTCGTGTTCGGCGCCGCCTTCGCGTTCATGTTCCTCGGCATAGCCAAAGCACTGCAGCCTTATCGCTTCGTCGATCTCGGCTGGTCAGGGTTGGCGATCGCCGCCTGTTTCGTGCTCGACGATTTCATCTATTACTGGTGGCACCGCGCTTCGCATCGCGTGCGCTGGTTATGGGCCGATCACGTCAATCATCATTCCAGCCAGCACTACAATCTATCGACCGCATTGCGGCAATCTTGGAGCGGCAATTTTACACCCGGCCTGTTCTTCCGTGCGCCATTGGTGCTGCTGGGATTTCCAATTCCGATAATCGTTTTCGTTCACGGTCTCAACTTGGTCTACCAATTCTGGATTTATACGGAAGCAATCGGCAAATTACCGCGCGCGATCGAAGCCGTGATGAACACGCCCTCGCATCATCGCGTGCATCACGCCACCAATCCGGATTATCTCGATTCCAATTATGCCGGAGTGTTCATTATTTGGGACCGGATGTTTGGAACCTTCGTGCCCGAGCGCGCCGAGGACCCCGTGCGCTACGGCATCGTGCACAACATTGCCACTTTCAATGTGCTGAAGATCGCCGCCCATGAATGGATCGGCATGTTCGCTGATCTCGCAAGAGCGAAAAGCCTGCGCGATGCCTTCTGTTACGTCTTTGCGCCGCCCGGCTGGTCGCCCGACGGCAGCAGGGACACCAGCGATTCCATAAAAACACTATGGAATTCCCGCAGCGCACAATCACAATCGCCATAACCAGCTAGTGGAGCGGATTTGACATTCGCTACCCTGCTTGGCGCGAACACCGAAAGCGAATGTCAAATCCAAAGCTCCACTAAAAACAAATAGTTGCTAGTGGACCTTTGATTTTAACATTCGCAAAAGTGCCCGGCGCAAACGGGATGCGAATGTTAGAATCGGACCACTAGTGTCCCGATTCCGAAATTCGTTGCATCTGATATCGGCGTCATTCGAATTTCGGAATCGAAAGGACACTAGGCGCAATTTTGGTTATGATGCGCGCCATCGAGGGATGGGGAGCCTTACATGCGCATACTGATTGCAGGCCTGCTCGGTGCGATTGCGATGTTCGTATGGACGGCCATCGCGCATATGGCAACGCCGCTAGCCTTCACCGGCTTCAGCAAGATGCAGAACGAGCACGCCGTTCTGGCAACGCTGCCAAGCGGAATCGGAAAGAAACCGGGTCTTTATTTCTACCCCTGGGTCGATCCCAAGGATCCGCATATGGAACAGACGGCGACGGCGCTGATGAAGGTCAATCCAAACGGCTTCATTGTCTATCATCCCGCCGGCACGAATTACGATATGACGCCGCTGATGATCCAGGAATTCGCCAAAGAACTGGCGCAATCGCTGATCGCGGCATTTCTTCTTTCGCTGACGATGATCGCGGGCTATTTGGGACGCGTCGGGTTCGTCACCTTGATAGGGGCTTTCGGCGCGCTAGGCACCGATGCGTCGTATCTAATCTGGTATGGCTTTCCTTGCAGCTACACTCTGGCGCAGATGACAATCGAGATTGTCGGCGCCTTGGCGGCGGGACTTGTCATCGCGTGGTGGATCGGTAGGCGCCCGGCCTGACGCCGATACCGATTCCATCCGGTCACAACTCGCCCTAGGGTCAGTGCGTATATCTCTCAACAAAACGGTTTGTGCTTTCAACACCGTCGACAACTGCTTGCGTGATCGTTCCAAAGTATTCTGGGCGAATGACCCCTGCGATCACTTGTTCAAAGTCGATTGCTCCATCCCAGAGCAGATGCGTGTTCCAATGTACGGGACTTTTGCGCATGATGTTGTCAATCATGTCGTCATTGAGCTGCATATACTCGACAAAGGGATATTTTTTGAGGAGCTTTAGTTTTCCGTTTTGATTCCAAACAAACCAATTGTGATGGTTGTAACCTCGCCAGGGCGGCGAACCTCCATCAACGCCCCTGCAAACCTCGGCGAGAACGGATGGCGTCTCGATATATCCTGCTTTCGCGACACGCGACATTTCGGTCAGAAAGTTCAAAGGATATATGATGTCTTCGACGACATGGCGACAATACACAAAGTCGAAATATTTGTCGGGAAACGGCAAGGGGTTTCTCTGGACGTCGCAGAGAATGATGTTTTCGCCCGGGTGATGATCGACAAAGTGTGTGGCTCGCGGAAACGGTACAAGACCCGGACCAACCTCCAGCACCTTTGCCCCATCGGGAATCAGAGAAACGAGGTAGTCGAGGGTTTCCGGCCGGGGCGTCCAGTATTTTGCGTCCGTTTGGTCGAGCAAAAATTCACTCCTCATTAAGCATGTTCAAATCTCACCACAGTTACCGCTAATTATTTCATAAGATTGCCGATGACGCGTAATAATTGAGGCAAGAGCCTGATCCGTCTCTCTGAATAGTGGATCAGGACCGCACCTGCGTCAGTCTGCGGAACGACAAAGCTTCGGCAATGTGCACCCGCCCGACTCCCGGCGCGCCGCCAAGGTCCGCAATGGTTCGCGCCACGCGCAAAACGCGGTGATAGCCGCGCGCCGTCAAACGCATGGCGTCGGCGGCATTCGCCAGCAATGTCTTTCCCGCAGCATCGGGCATCGCCACGCGGTCGAGAAGTTCGCCCTCAGCCTCCGCATTCGTGCGCACGCCTTCCTCTGCATAGCGTTGGCGCTGAACATCGCGGGCGCGCGCCACGCGGGCGGCGACATGGGCGCTGGATTCGGCAGGCGGGGGCAACGCCAGATCGCTGGCCGACACCCCCGCCACATCGACATGAATATCGATGCGGTCGAACAGGGGTCCGGAAATCCGCGATTGGTAATCCTGCGCGCATCTGGGGGCACGGCCGCAGGCTTGCGCCGGATCGCTGAGATACCCGCAGCGACACGGGTTCATCGCGGCCACCAACTGGAAACGAGCGGGATAGCGCACATGAGCATTGGCGCGCGCCACCACCGCTTCGCCGCTCTCGATCGGCTGGCGCAGTGAATCCAGAACCGCACGCTGGAACTCGGGAAGTTCGTCCAGGAACAACACGCCAAGATGCGCCAAACTTACTTCGCCGGGTTTGACGCGCAATCCGCCGCCGACGAGCGCTGCCATCGACGCGGAATGATGGGGCGCACGGAACGGACGTTTGCGCGAGATCGCACCGCCTGCCAGTTCGCCCGCCAGCGACTGCACCATGGAAATCTCCAGCGCTTCGCGCGCATCGAGCGGCGGCAGCAATCCGGGCAGGCGTTGCGCCAGCATCGACTTACCGGCGCCCGGCGGGCCGATCATCAGCATGTTATGCCCGCCTGCCGCCGCGATCTCGATCGCCCGCTTGGCAGTCTCTTGCCCTTTGACGTCGCGCAAATCCGGTTCGTTCGGCGTTTCTTCTGCCAGCTTCGCCGTGGGCGGGTTCAACACCTGTACGCCTTTGATGTGGTTGACCAGCGCGATCAGCGAGGGCGCCGCAATGATCTCCAATCCGCCGGCCCACGCAGCCTCAGGCCCGCAGGCCGCCGGACAAATCAATCCGCGTTGCTGTTCCGACGCCGCCAGTGCCGCCGGCAACACGCCGGCCACGGCGGTGATGTGCGCATCGAGGGACAATTCACCGAGTGCCACATAATGGTCCATCTCGCTGGCCGGCAGCACGCCCATTGCCGCCAGCAAACCGATCGCGATCGGCAGATCGTAATGACTTCCTTCTTTCGGCAAATCGGCGGGTGCCAAATTCACCGTGATACGTTTGAAAGGAAGCGCCAAGCCGATGGCATAAAGTGCGGCCCGTACGCGTTCGCGGCTTTCGCCCACCGCCTTGTCGGCCAAGCCGACGACGTTGAAAATACCGCCCGTCCCTTCGCCGATATGGACTTGCACATCGACTTCGCGTGCTTCGATGCCTTGAAAGGCGACGGTATAGACATGGGCGAGCGTCATGACAGCGGCAGAGCAACCCCCGCAGCTGCGCCTGCGATGAGCAAGCGGACCAAATAACCCGCGCAATGGGCGAAGGTGATCTTCGGATCAATTTTGATGAAGAAGCCGTTGATGACGAGGATCGGCAAGGGTCCTGCGATCCACACCAGCGCCGCCACACCAAGTCCGCTCCACACATTGGCGACATTGGCGACGGCACAAAGTGCAATCACGGCAGCCGCCATGACAAAGCCCAGCACACTTGCCCAGATGATGCCGGATTGGTCTTTGCCGGCGCGAATCTCAGGCTTCCAAATTTCCGGATGGGTGTTGTAGGCGCTGTGGAACAGCACACCCATGAACAACCAATCGCTGAAGACGCCCACAATTCCGGCCGCAACAACCGCCCCAATCAGCATTCCCATCGAACTGCTCCTCGTTGACCCAGCGACAGCCAATCTAATGCGAAAGACGCGTTCTCGCCACCTTGCGCCCGTCAGTATGCGCCCCTAGGCTTCGGCTTCCCGCAAATGAGAGTTGGAATGAGCGTGCGTTTTGAAGGTACCGATCGATATGTCGCGACGGACGATCTCAGGATCGCCGTCAATGCCGCCGTAACGCTGGAGCGACCGCTGCTGATCAAAGGCGAGCCCGGCACCGGCAAGACACAATTGGCCTATGAGGTGTCGGAGGCATTTTCCGCACCCCTCATCACCTGGCACGTAAAGTCGACCACCAAGGCGCAACAGGGCCTCTATGAGTATGATGCGGTAACACGGCTCCGCGATTCCCAACTCGGGGATGCGCGGGTAAAGGACGTCAAACACTACATCAAGCGCGGCAAATTGTGGGAAGCCTTCGATGCCCCCACCCGTCCCGTTTTGCTGATCGACGAGATCGACAAGGCGGACATCGAATTCCCCAACGATCTGTTGCTCGAATTGGATCGCATGGAATTTTTTGTCTATGAGACGGGCGAGACGATCAGAGCCGCCATTCGTCCCATCGTAATGATTACGTCCAACAATGAAAAGGAACTGCCCGACGCGTTTTTGCGCCGCTGCTTTTTCCACTACATCAAGTTTCCCGAGCGCGAGACGATGCAGAAAATCGTCGATGTGCATTATCCCGGCATCAAGCAAAAACTGGTCGCCGAGGCGCTAAACGTCTTCTACCGGCTGCGCGACGTTCCCGGCCTGAAGAAAAAGCCGTCCACCAGCGAGCTGCTCGATTGGTTGAAACTGCTTCTCAACGAGGACATTTCGCCCGAGGCGCTCAAGGAAAAAGACCCGACCAAGCTGATTCCGCCGCTGCACGGTGCCTTGCTCAAGAACGAACAGGACGTGCACCTCTTCGAGCGCTTGGCATTCTTGGCGCGGCGCGGGTAGGACAATATCGCCCGCCAATCCGCCGCACGGTTGCCGCACGGATAGGCTATGATCGCCTTACCGCAGCGTGGGGGATCAGATGGACAATCACCGAACCGTGTTGAGCCTGTTGGCGGCTTTGTTTGTGTTTGGGAGCGCGGCGGCACAAGACGCCTCAAGTTCGCTCACCTATAACGGTCAGGACCCGCCAAAGAGCATTTGGCAAGCGATGCCGGGAGGCGACAGCATTCACGTCCAATCCGGTATGCATTGTCCGCTTCAAGTTGGCGACTATCAGCGCACGCGGATTACGGTTTACAGCCCGTCGGGGTTGGACGTCTCCTGCAATTATGTGAATCCGAAACAAAGCATCGTCACGATGTATTTGACGCGCCGCTCGGCTACCACCCTGGCCGATGATTTCAAGGAGGCGCAGCGCGAGCTTCTTGCCGTCACGCCGTCGGCTGTGCCGCTGCCGGAGGCGGATCAGAAAAGCATTGCCTCGAATTTGCCATGGCAGCAGCTCATCTATTCGGAGAAGAACGGATATGTCCGTTCCGGCATCTGGATCGCCGACCTCGTCGGCTGGACGCTGGAATTCCGTGCCACCTATATGGCCAGCGACGAACAAAGCGCTCTTGTGGAAATGGCTGCATTGGCCGACACGGCCCAAGCGTCTGCCGGTCCCGAATTGACGATTTGTGCGAAGTCCTCGGTGCCGGCACGCCATGGCGAGAAGGTGACGGATAAGGACGAAATCCAAAGCGCCGTGATGATGGCGACATTGCTCGGCGCGATGTCGCAAGGTACGAAGGGTGAATCGGGCGCCGAAAAAGAGCCGGTTAGAATTATTCATTGGTGCGCGGAGGGGCTGGTTCCCGGCGTTGCAAAGCCAATTCTTCTTTGGCATGGCGCCTTCGATGACGGATCGGATGCATCGGCCGACCGCGTCACGCCGGTTACGATCGGGACGCCACCTATTCTTATGAGCGCGCCGGATGCACTGGCGGATTTGGCGAACGACGACAAAAATAAGAACGGTCCGAGCACCTGGATCGTAAGTCTACAAAATGAAAAGAAGACCTGGATATTCGCGATTTATCACGGCAGGCCCGAAGGCGCAGCTCTGGCTTCGCTGATGAACGATATTCTCGACCGCAAGGCCGTCTCGATCGGTGGCTACAGCACCGACGGGAAAAGCATCAACATCGACCTGCCGAGCAAGAACTGATACGCTAGGGCATGTTCGGCAAAATCTGGTTCGTCTTGGCATTGGGGCTGGCGGGGGCATCTGCCGGCGCTCAGGATGTGGCCGATCCGTTCGTCAATGGTCCCAATGGCGCAAAAACCCACACGCCGTCCGGCTTCGTTTGTCCGTTGCATATCGGCGTCTTCGAGCGCGATGCGGTGGGCGAACGCGATCCCAAATCGTCTTCGGATTTCTGCGCCTATTCCGCGCTCGATGGGGTTTACGGAACGGTCACGCTGGTGCCTTTGCACGATGCTTTCGATCCAAAGGCACTCTTGACGCCGGAATTCGCCGTGCAAGAAGGCACCGGCAGCAAGCTCATCGGCGAAGAAACGCAGAGCTTGGGGCCGAAGTCTGGGCCGCTCAGCGTCTACACGCGCACTTACGAGACAACCAAAGTTGCGGCGCAGCGTTACCGCATCCTGTTCTCCAGCGCCGCGGTCGGCAATTGGGCGGTGGAAGTGACGCTCGAATATGCCGATCCGCACGACGTCGTGATCAAGAGCGATTTTCTGAACAGCGTCTACGCCGGCGCGATGCGCCAAATCGGGGTGCCGCATCCTGCGCCGTAGTCCGCACGGAAGCTGACCCAAAGTAAGGCTATGGTATCAATTCGCACTGCGTTGTGATGACATTGCGGCACCAAAGACTTCGGGCCGGTGATGTTTTTCCAGTTCTTCGACGAATTGCGCGAGGCCAAGATTCCCGTCACGCTCAAGGAATATCTGGCGCTGATGGAGGCGTTGTCGAAGGACGTCATCGCCACGCGGCTCGACGATTTCTATTATCTCTCGCGCGCCATCCTGGTGAAGGACGAGAAGAATCTCGACAAATTCGACCGCGTCTTCGGCCATGTTTTCCAAGGCCTGGAAGCGCTCGATGCTTCGCTTCTGGCGCAAATCCCGGAAGAATGGCTGCGCGCTCAGACGGAAAAATTCCTCAGCGAGGAAGACAAGAAGCTGATCGAATCGCTTGGCGGCTGGGAGAAGCTGATGGAGACGCTGAAGCAGCGTCTCGAAGAACAGAAGAAGCGCCATGAAGGCGGCAACAAGATGATCGGCACGGCGGGCACCTCGCCGTTCGGCGCCTATGGCTACAATCCTGAAGGCGTGCGCATCGGCCAAGACACGTCGCGCCACGGCAAAGCGGTGAAGGTTTGGGACAAGCGCGAATACAAGAATCTGGACGATACGGTCGAACTCGGCACCCGAAACATCAAGGTGGCCCTGCGCCGTTTGCGCAAATGGGCGCGCACCGGCGCGGAAACCGAGCTCGATCTGCCCGGCACGATCCGCGAGACGGCAAACAAAGGCTATCTCGATCTCAAACTGGTGCCCGAGCGCCATAACACGGTGAAAGTGCTGCTGTTCTTCGACATCGGCGGTTCGATGGATGCGCATATCAAACTATGCGAGGAGTTGTTCAGCGCAGCGCGCACCGAATTCAAGCACATGGATTTCTATTATTTCCACAACTGCCTTTACGAAGCGGTGTGGAAGGACAATCGCCGCCGCCATGCCGAGAAGCTTTCGACCTGGGACGTGCTCCACAAATACCCGCATGATTACAAGATCGTCTTCGTGGGCGACGCCACGATGAGCCCCTATGAGATCACTATGCCGGGCGGCAGTGTCGAGCATTGGAACGAAGAAGCCGGGGCGGTGTGGCTCGATCGCGTGGCGCAAATCTATCCCCATGTCGTCTGGCTCAATCCGGTGGCGGAAAAGCACTGGGATTACACGCCGTCGATTCAGCTGGTTTCCCAGGTGTTGGGCGAGCGGATGTATCCGCTGACTTTGGCAGGCCTCGACGGAGCGATGAAGGCACTAAATCGCTAGGCCATGTTCTAGGCGCGTGCCCTCATATGTTGGCGGATCCATTGCGCCAAGACGGCTTCGCCGATATCGCCGGATGAGAGCGCCAGCGCAATAAACACCCATCGCGAATCATCGACCACAAGTTCAAGTCCGTTGAGACCCAGAAATGCTTCAAGCGCGATCGGCGCGATGCGCCTCCTGCCGCTTATAAAGAGATGACGTTTTGCCAGTCCCATGGCATAGGCTGCGGCGAGCGCGGCCGCATCCGGGTTTCCGCCTGCCGCCAAGTCTTGCGGCCGCGTCAAGGCCGAGTCGAACAAGCCCTGGTCGCGGATACCCGAAGCACCGCCGTGTTCCGCAAGCTGTTCGTCATGGGCGGCAAGCAAAGCCTGTGGGTCCAGCCAAATCCAGCCGCTCATTTGGCGAGTTCGCGAAGCGCGTTACGCCGCTTCTTCAGGACCTGGCGAATCGCCTCCAGCTGACTTGCAATGTCGGGGTCATAGGGCGTGAGGCGCAAACCATCGGGGGCTTGCGTCAGGATCAGGGTGTCGCCTCTTTCGACCTTCAAGGCGGCGAGCGCTTCTTTGGGCAAAGTAAAGCCCAGAGAATTACCCACTTGGATGATTTTTACTTTTATATTCATGCCGTTATCAAGTTTATACATTTGTTATAACAGTACGTTATAACAAATGTATAACTGGATCAACCTACTCCGGCGCCAAGCTCACATGAATGCCGTCCAGCTCTTCCGAACAGGTAAGCTGGCAGGAAAGTCGGGAATTGGGCTGCACTGCCAAGGCCATGTCCAGCATGTCGACCTCGCCTTCAGTGGGTGGGGTCAGCTTCTCGTACCAGCCGTCTTCGATATAGACGTGACAGGTGGCGCAGGCGCAGGCCCCGCCGCATTCCGCCGTAATCGGAAGTCCGCTGTCGCGCAGCATCTCCATGATCGTCCAGCCATCGCGCCCTTCGATGACGGTCTCTTTGCCTTCGCGGTCTTTGGCGATGATCTTCATACGACACCCAATTTCTTCTGCAGGTTCGACGATGATGTCGTGTACTGGAACCGCAGTTTTTCGTTCGGCCGGCAAATGTGAAACGCCGCTTGCGCCATTAATGCCGCTTCGTGGAAGCCCGACAAGATCAACTTCAATTTGCCCGGATAGGTATTGATGTCGCCGATCGCGAAGACGCCCGGCGTCTGGCTTTCGAAGCGCGCCGTATCCACCGGGATCAGATTTTCGTGCAGATTGATTCCAAAATCCGCAATCGGCCCCAGCTTGATCGTCAACCCGAAGAAAGGCAGAAGCGCATCGGTTTCCTGATGCCATTCGTTCTTGTCGTGCCCGATCAGCGTTACGCCGGACAATCGTCCGCTCTCGCCATGCAGCGCCTTCACGCTGGCGACATGGAATTTGACTTTTCCTTGCTCCACCAATTCGCGCATCTTGTTGACACTGTGCTGGGCGGCGCGAAATCCGTCGCGGTGATGCACCAAGGTCAGGCTCTTGGCGATCGGCGCCAAGTTCAATGTCCAGTCCAACGCCGAATCGCCGCCACCGGCGATCAAGATATTCTTGCCGCGGAAGGTTTCCATCTTGCGGACGGCATAATGCACCGAGCTGCCTTCATAGGCTTCGATGCCGGCGATCGGCGGACGTTTCGGTACGAAACTGCCGCCGCCCGCCGCGACGACGACGACAGGTGCGACGATTTCGGTTCCCGCATCCGTTTTCAGTTTCCAGCGGCCGTCGGGAAGCTTCTCCAAGCTGCTTGCCATCTCGTTGAAATGAAAGCTCGGATGGAATGGCTTGACCTGTTCCAGCAGCCGATTGGTCAGTTCCTGACCGGTGACGATGGGCAAACCGGGAATGTCGTAGATCGGCTTCTCGGGATAGAGCTCGGTGCACTGACCTCCCGGCCGGTCGAGGATATCGACCAGATGAGCTTTCAGATCCAGCAGACCCAACTCGAACACGGCAAACAGGCCGATGGGGCCCGCGCCAATGATCGCAACATCGGTTTCTATGAGAACGTTTTGGTTTTCTGACATTTCACACATCTATCATGTATAAGTTTGGAAACTAGCGATCTTATATGTAAAAAGCACTCCACGAACAATCCCCGGCAGGGTTCAGAACGATTCCGAGCCGGAGCCTTGCCGGCATCCCTGTCGCGCAGGCAGATCGTGCGTCTCGAGCAGGAATGGCCATGACGCGAGCAAATCCGCAAGTCCGTCGACCCGAACGATGTGCGACCAGATCGACCGGCCCTGGTCAAACTCCTTTCCGAGCGCCAGCGCTATATCGAACGTGCGGCAGAAATCAAATCCGATCGTGCCGCAGTGCGCGACGATCGCCGATGTCATAGTTAAGGTGCTGAACGAGGGCGGACGGAGCGGTCTGAACGCCGAGATCCCCGAACCGGTCTGGCTGGTTTTGGTGGATTGTTCGACCGCCTATGAGCCCAAGCGGTTCGACGAAAAAGCTCAGCGCTCCAAATAGGTCTTGATAAAAGTGCGCACGGCTTCCGCGCGACTCTTCAGCGCGGAGATGGCAACCGATGCATTGCCGCGGTCCTTAATAGGATCGATGGGCTCTGCAAAGGCGGCGGCGTCGGCCATGGCGAAGGCGCCGATCCCGCGTGCCGCACCTTTCAGGGTGTGGGTGACTTCCTTCCACGACTTCTCGTCGCGAGCCTCAAGAATGGTCTGCAAGCGGTCGACCATTTCGCTGGTTTGCGTGTCGAAAAGTCGCAAAACTTCAGCGTTGATGGCTTCGTCACCGCCTGTGTAACGGGCAAGGTGGCTAAGATCGACGGCGCTGCGCACAGCTGACATGCGCGTCTCCCTGAAATGGCTCAGGAAGGATGATCTCTATGGATCAATGCTTCGTTAACGCGCACCCAATGGCGCTAATAGAGTTAACCGAATCCTTCCCGATTCAGAACGGCAGCCAGTTGTTGGGAAACGGCGACATTTTGAACAGATAATTATGGCTAAGCAGGAACACCGCGAAAGCCAAAACGGCGAAGGAAAACCGCCAGTCGAAATATTCCTGAGCCACAAATTTGTTGCGACCCGCAAATATCGCAAGGAAGGGAATATTCGACGTCTGGCTTGAAATAACTTGCCATTCGGACGGGCGCTTGCGGCGGACCTTCGCGTCGATCGCCCGTGTCCCCAAGAGCGCGACCACCAAGAACGTTGCGAATAAAATAATCGCAGCGAGCACGCCCGATGCCAGAAGGTGATAGCCCGACCAAATGGCCACGCCCCAGAGGAAAGGATGGCGCGTGATGCGCAGCACGCCGCGTAGTGCCGCCCCCGATTGTCCTGCGGATGTGGGGTTGGCCATCAAAACGCCAGGCACGCCGAGCAGAAACGCAATGGTCACAATGGGAATCGCCAGATTGCGGAAACTCTGTCCCAAATCGTAGAGCACGCGGTTTTCCGCGCTCCCATAGAAATGATTGTAGGCAATGCAGAGCCAGATAATGGCGCCAAGCGACGAAAGTGCGAATAAACCCAGATAGGGCCGCTCGCCGATGGCGCCCACGATCCCATCCCGTAGCCGCGTTCCCGAGACCAACAAATGGATTGCCAAGAACAGGGCTGATGCTGCGAGCAAGGCGGCCATCGCGGTTCCTCCAAAAATATTGCTGCCGATGGATATAAATATACACTGTAAACTACATTCGGCCATAGAGTTGTGCGCCACGGGACAAAGTTGCCCAAATCCCTCGCACTTAAGGCTTGGAATGGTTAAACTGCAGGTTCGTCAGCGTATTTTCGAGGATTCCACCTTGGCCACTGCCTCCGATCGTAACCAGCCGGTGCTTTTGCAGTCTGCCGACCCCTTGGGCGGGGATGAGGAGTTCCGGCCAAGACAGCACACGGCTTCCAAGTTTGGTGTCGTCGCTCTGGTGTTTGCCTTGACGCTATCGGCCTTCTGGGCTGGCGCAGCCGTGGCCTATCTGTGGGGCTATTTCGGACCCAAAGGACTGTCCGCTCTCGACGTGCAGTCTGTCGCACTCATCATTGCGGCAACCGTCGTGCCGCCGCTGCTGTTCATTGCCGCTGCCTGGGCTCTGGCGCGTGGCCAAGCGATGGGCGCGGCTGCTGAAGCGCTATCCGATGCCACCGACCGATTGTTTTCCGCCGACGAAACGGCGTCGCGCACTGCCGCACGTTTGGGCCGCGCCGTACGGCGCGAACTCGATGCGCTCAATGCGGGCCTGGATGGCGCCTTCTCACGGCTACGGGCCCTGGAAAGCGTGTTGGAAAACCAAATCGCGTCGCTCGACGAAGCAGGCGCACGCGTCGATGTGCGCGGCGAAGCGCTATCGGCACGTCTGACGCAAGAGCGCGAACGCATCGAAAGCGTTGCATCCTCGCTCGCGGATGCCGCGTCACGCGCCAGCGAAGTCGTCGCCGGGCGTGCCGCTCAGCTCAAATCCGTCATCGAAACGGCAGAAGGCGCATTGAAGACGGCTGGGCAATTGCTCGATACGCAGTCCGCAAATTTCCGCCAGGCCGCGAACGCGGCCGCCGATGCGCCGCACGCCGCCGCTGTCGAACTCGACAAACAAGCCAAAAGAATCGAAGCCGTCGCCGATGCGGCGATGGCGCGCGCCGAATTCGTGCTCGGACGCCAGGAACGTCATCGCACCGCGATGAACGAATTGATGCAGCGTTTGAAGGAAGAAAGCACGACCTTCGAGACGGCTTTGTCGCTCGAGCGCACAGCCATGGAACATGCCATCGGTGCCCTCAGCGACGAATCGGACAAAATCGAAATCGTCACCGCCGATGCCGAACGCCATCTCGAACTCATCATGACGAATGCCACGGCGCGTGCCACCCAATTGACGCAGAATTTCGGGCGCGAAGCCGACAGGCTGCGCGAGACCAGCGATTCCGCTAATACCATGCTCGCCCATCTGCTCACCTCCCTCCAAGAGGCCGGCACAGGCGCACAAACTCTGATCGGCGAAACGGCCAGTCAGGCAAAATCGGATGCGCGTGCGCTTGTCGGCGAAGCGATGGCCGAATGCGAAAGACTGCTGCGTACGGCGGGCGAATTGTCCGCCGAGGCCGGCGAAATCCGCACCACCTTGGCCAAGGCTGTGGAGGAAGTGGAGCGCCATCTTCTCACGCTGCCGGGCATCGCCCAGCAGGAAGCACAGCGCGTCCGTCAAATGGTGCGCGCGGAAACCGAAGAGATTCTCGGATCTGTCCGCCCGCACCTTGTCGACGATTCACGCACGCAGCGCGCCTAGGCCCGGCCCACGTGCCGGCAAGCCCGAAGAAGGCGAAGCATCTTCCGGACATGATGGACTGCTCGGGATGGCGCGCAAACTTGCCCAGCGCCCCAAAGCGAGACCTGGCGAAGGCGGACCAAAAAACTGGCAGATGAGCACATTACTGGCTGCGGCAGAGACCCATGATGCGCGCAAGGATTTGCGTCCGGAAACGGCCGCGGCCCTTGGTGCGCTGCAAGCGGCGCTTTCCGACATGGCCGTCGATCTCGACGGCATTTCCACCGAGACCGGCCCGCAAGAAGAAGATTGGCGGCGTTATCTGGCTGGCGACCGCGCGGTCTTTGCGCGCAAACTTGCGTCGGCGATCGACGGCGACGCCGTCCATCGCATCGCCACCTTGTACCGCGAGAATGCGCGTTTCCGCGATTCCGCGAATGTTTATATGCAGGAATTCGAATCCATGCTCACCCGCGCGCGCGCTGGTGACGGTGGCGGACTGCTGGCCTCTTCGATTCTCTCGGCCGATACCGGAAAAATCTATCTGGCGATCGCCTATGCCCTGGGGCGGTTATAAGCCGCGCCGAAGCCGCGCCGCATAGAAGCCATCCATGCCTCCCTTGTCCGCCATATGGCAGGGCAAGGTCCTCAAATCGCCTTTTGCATCGATCGCATCGGCGAGACCGTGGATTTCGCTTGGGTTCAGCGGTTCTCGCGCGAAATCGGCGTTGCGGCGCAAAAAATCGTCCACTTGCTCCGGCCCTTCTTCGCGCTCAAGCGAGCACACCGCAAAAACCAGCAATCCGCCTCTTGCCGTCAGTTTCGCAGCAGCGTCGATGAGTTCGCCCGCCGCCTGCGCACATTGCATCACGTCGCTGGCACTCTTGATCCAAGGCAGTTCGGGATGACGGCGGATCGTTCCCGTCGCGCTGCAAGGCGCGTCGAGCAATACGAGGGGCGACGGCTCCAGACGCAGATCGCGCACATCGCACACCGCCAAATTGGCCTGCAGCTGCAGCCGGTCCAAGTTTTCCTTCAAACGCGCCATGCGAATCGCGTCGCGCTCGACGGCGGTCACTTGCGCGCCGGCCGCGGCCAGTTGCGCCGTTTTGCCGCCAGGCGCAGCGCATAGATCGATCACAGCTTTGTCGCGCACATCGCCAAGCAGCATCACTGGCAACGCAGCGGCGGCGTCCTGCACCCACCATTCGCCTTCAGCAAAACCCGGTAATGCTTCGATACGCGCGTGATCGCCATGCCGATAAACATTGCCGAACAAATGTTCCGCATCTCGGGCGAGCAAACCCTTGCTGACGATATCGAGCGGCGGCACGCTCAGATGTACGCCCGCAATGGCGCGCGTCACGTCCTCGCCGTAAGCCTCGTTCCAGCGTTGCCACAACCAATCGGGCGTGTTGAGCCGCGCCGCATCCTGCGCTGCGAGTGCATCTTTGCCCTCGCGCGACACGCGCCGCAGCACGGCGTTGATCAGCGGCTTGAAATGTATGGCTTTGTCGTTCGCCAGCGCCAGCCGGTTGGCAGCATCGACGGCGGCATGCGCTGGCACATTCAGAAACAGCAACTCGCAAGCGCCCGCCAAGAGAATCTCCGGCACCGGCCCGGCGCGATTGGGCGCCGGTGGTTTTGGTACGTAGAGCCGGATCAACGCATCGAGTTGCCCGAAGCGGCGCAATGTTTCGCTGGCAATAGCGCGGGCAAAGCCGGCGTCGCGCGGTTCCAGGTGACTGGCAGCAGCCAGCGCCGCGTCCAACGGACGCCGCTTGCGTAAAACTTCCGAGAGAACGGCTTGCGCCGCTACGCGTGCCGGCAGTCCTTCGCTCATCCCCAAGGGCCGGATGCTTTGGCGACAGGTCCGGCCATCGCTTTCAGGCGCGCGATGCGCTCCTCGGTCGAGGGATGACTGGCAAACAAGCCGGAAAATCCGCCATGCAGCGGGTTGATAATGAACATATGGGCGGTTGCGGGATTGGCATCGGCATCGGCATTGTCGGTCGCGCGCGCTTTGCTGTCGATGCGTGCCAGCGCCGACGCCAGCCAAAGCGGATGTCCGGTAATCTCGGCGCCGGCTCGGTCGGCTTCGAACTCTCGTGTCCGGCTGATCGTCATTTGCACGAGCACGGCCGCGAGCGGCGCCAGCAACGAAACCAGCAACACGCCGATGAACCCCAACGGACTGCGCCGGCCGCCGCCGAAAAAGAAAGCAAAATTGGCCAGCATCGATACCGCACCGGCGATCGTTGCAGTCATCGTCATGGTCAGTGTGTCGCGATTCTTCACATGGCCGAGCTCATGCGCCAAAACGCCGGCCAGTTCTTCGTCGCCGACGCTGCCCAGCAGTCCGCTCGTCACGCACACCGCTGCATGCTGCGGATCGCGGCCCGTAGCAAAGGCGTTGGGCTGCGAATTCTCCGTAATGCACACGCGCGGCATCGGGATTTGCGCGGCCTCACTAAGTTGTCGCACGATATGGACCAGCCTGGGCGCCTCTTGCTCGGTGACCTGCCGCGCCCCGTACATCGACAAGACGATGCGGTCGGAATTCCAATAGGCGAAGAAATTGGACCCGACAGCGAACAGGAAAGCGAGCAGCATGCCGCTGGGCCCGCCAACCAAGAACCCTAGGGTGACGAAAAGGCCCGTCAGCCCCGCCATTAGCAATCCGGTCCGCAAGGTGTTCACGCCAGGTCCTTGGATATTAGCTACCGCCGTGATGTATGGTCTGCCGGACCGCCGTCAAGCTAGTGTCCCGATTCCGAAATTCGTTGTATTTGATATCGGCCGCGTTCGAATTTCGGAATCGAAAGGACACTAGCCAACCTATTGATGCTAGTGTCGTTTTGGTTTCGAAGTTCGCGAAAGAGGCTGATATCGGTGATATCGCGAACTTCGAAACCACGACACTAGTAGACGATGAGCAAACCTTCAAAACGCACGACCCCTGCCAACGTGGTTAAAGCCCGGATTGCCGAAGCGGGCAAACGCGCCCTGGCAGAGGCAGAAGCCCGGCATAAGGCGGAACACGCCGAAAATCTCCCGCCCGAGCGCGGCGGTCCCAAAGGGCCGGAGCCGACCCGTTATGGCGATTGGGAAAGGAAGGGTATCGTTTCGGATTTTTGAGACCGTTTAAGCCGCGACAATCTAGGGGTTTCTCCGGCCTTGATCCGATGTCGATCGAGGTCCATGTAAGAGACAGATTGGAACGCCTCCAGAGAGCTATAGCCATGTTTATACAAACCGAATCCACACCGAACCCGGCCACCCTGAAATTCCTGCCGGGCCGCGAGGTGATGGGTGAGGCCGCGGTAGCCGACTTCCCGACTCGGGAAGCGGCTGAGCGCTCGCCTTTGGCGCGCGCCCTGTTTGAGACGCCGCAAGTGGGCCGGGTCTTTTTTGGTTCCGATTTTATTTCGGTGACCAAAACGGATGGCGATTGGAAACACCTGAAGCCGGCGATTTTGGGCGCGATCATGGAACATTTCACCCGCGGCTTGCCGCTGATCGAGGGTGGGGCCGAGGAGGCCGAAGAGTCCGCCGGCGAGCCCGACGGCGAAGTTGTGGCGCAAATCAAGGACCTCATCGAGACACGTGTGCGTCCGGCGGTGGCTCAAGATGGCGGTGATATCGTATTCAAGGGGTTCGACGACAAATCGGGCGTCGTCTTCCTGCATATGCGCGGTTCCTGTGCCGGGTGCCCATCGTCCACCATGACGCTGAAGAACGGCATCGAAAACATGCTGCGTCACTACGTGCCCGAGGTTACCGCTGTCGAAGCGGTTTGATCCGGTCGCGTTTTCTGCGACTTTTGCGGCGCTAGTGTCCCGATTCCGAAATTCGTTGTATCTGATATCGGCCTCATTCGAATTTCGGAATTGATAGGACACTAGCCAAACTATTGATGCTAGTGTCGTTTTGGCTTCGAAGTTCGCCAAAGATACTGATATCGGTGATATCGCGAACTTCGAAACCACGACACTAGCGATTCGTCCAAGGGAGCGCGCCATGCCTCATGCCGTCAACGATGAAGCGCTTGATACGATTTTCCGCTCCGCGCGGACCTTTCGGCATTGGCTGGACAAGCCCGTCAGCCCAGCACTTCTAATGGCGATCTATGATCTCCTGCGCTGGGGGCCGACCAGCGCCAACACCAATCCGGCTCGCCTGGTCTTCGTTGTCACCAAAGACGCCAAAGAAAGGCTAAAGCCGCACCTCGACACCAACAATGTTCACAAAACCATGAGCGCGCCGGCGACCGCGATCCTCGCCTACGATCTCGATTTCCACCGCTATGTGGCAAGGTTGAATCCGCACGCGGCCGACGCCAAGGATTGGTTTTCCGATTCCAAACACATAGAGGAGACGGCGTTTCGCAATGGCGGCCTCCAAGGGGCTTATTTCATCATCGCCGCGCGGGCGCTGAGTCTTGATTGCGGGCCGATGTCGGGCTTCGACAACGCAGGCGTGGACCGTGATTTTTTTGCCGGCACGGCGATAAAATCGAATTTCCTCTGCAATGTCGGCTATGGCGATCCGGCGCATTTGTCGTCGCGCGGCCCACGGCTTTCGTTCGATGAAGCGTGCCGGATCGTTTGAGCAGGACTGTGAAGATCCTCGCCGTCGATACTGCGTTCGGCGCCTGTTCTGCCGCATTGTTGCAAGACGATGCCGTTTTGGCGCGCCGATTTACGGTGATGGAGCGCGGGCACGCCGAAGCCTTGGCCCCGATGGTCGAAGCGGTGATGTTCGAGGCGCAGATCGGCTTCGAAGCACTGGATCGTCTCGCCGTGACGGTTGGACCAGGAACGTTCACCGGCCAACGCGTTGGGCTCGCTTTCATGCGCGGTTTACGCCTTGCATTGAAAAAGCCGCTGACGGGAGTTACCAGCCTTGCCGCGATGACGGCGCAGGCACGCGCTGAGACTGGCGCGGAACATGCGGCTGCGATCCACGATGCGCGCCGTGGCGAAGTTTATCTGGAAATCGATAGCGACGGTCCGCATTTGATTCGGTTTGAAGATGCGCCGGCAGCACTTGGCGGCTCGAACGGTCGCATTGCCTTGGCTGGGACGGCAGCTCATCGGCTGGCAGAACACCTGGCAGCGCCAAATCGCCAAATCCTTGTTTCACCAATTCTCGCGCCGGACGCCGAATGGGTCGCCCGTCTCGTCGCAACACTGCCGCCGCAAAGCAATGCACCGCGGCCGTTATATCTGCGTGCCCCCGACGCCAAGCTTCCATCGCCGCGATCATGAAAACGGACGTTCTGACGCATCCCTGTGACGTGGCGCCTTTGGCGATGCTGCATGCTGCCGCGTTCGATGAGGCTTGGAGCGCCGAGTGGATAGGCCGGTTGATGGCGCAGCCTGGGACATTCGCCATGCACGCAGAGGGGGGATTCATCCTG
This sequence comes from uncultured Alphaproteobacteria bacterium, assembly GCA_963766355.1. GTDB lineage: Bacteria > Pseudomonadota > Alphaproteobacteria > Micropepsales > Micropepsaceae > Rhizomicrobium. The sequence goes on along the minus strand of CAVXZV010000011.1, from coordinate 6,639 downwards.
GTGCGCTCCGCCGGAGGCGAAGCCGAGGTCTTGACGCTTGCCGTTGCCCCTGCGGCGCGGCGACGCGGGATCGCTTCGACCCTGATCCTGAAGGCGGCAAACTACGCCGAAGAACACGGTGCAAGGCGGTTGTTCTTGGAGGTTTCGGATGCAAATCAACCAGCAAAATCGCTATATACGTGTGTCGGCTTTAAGGAGGTTGGCCGCCGTGTAGGTTACTATCAGGGGGCTGGCGGTCGGCGCCAGGACGCTCTTGTCCTGGCTGTGGAACTTCCGATACACCCCGTGGGAAACCTTGCACAATTCGACTAGTATTGGTTGCCATGGACCAGGGAGAGACCATCACGCGCATCGAGAAGCTCTGTGTTGATAAGGGCCTGCGCATGACCGAACAACGCCGCGTAATCGCGCGGGTGCTGTCCGATGCTGCAGATCATCCAGACGCCGAAGAACTTTATCATCGCGCTTCCGCAATCGATCCGCATATTTCAATTGCCACCGTCTATCGTACGGTGAAGCTCTTCGAAGATGCAGGTATATTGGAGCGTCATGATTTCCGCGACGGGCGTTCGCGATACGAAGAACTGCCCGAGACTCATCACGATCATCTGATCGACATACAGACGGGGCGCGTCATCGAATTCCGCAACGAGGACATCGAAAAGCTGCAGCGCCGTATTGCGGAAGAGCTGGGCTTCGAACTGGTCGATCACCGTCTCGAGCTTTACGGCGTCCCAAAGAAACCGCGCTGAACGCATGCCCCGACTGCGCGCGATCGCCATTCTTGTGGCATTCCTGATTGTGACGTTCGGCAGCATGCCATGGCAGTACTTGTCGCTGCACTTTAAATGGACGCATCGCAAATCGTTTCCGACCCGCTTTCATCGCGTCCTGGCAAAACTCTTCGGCTTGCGCATCACCGCGATCGGTACGCCGGTCCAGGATCGCGGTGTGCTCATGGTGGCCAATCATACGGGTTATTTCGACATCCTCATTATGTCGGCGACGGCGCGGGTTTCCTTTGTCGCCAAAAGTGAAGTGAAAAGCTGGCCGTTGTTCGGACTGCTGGCAAAGCTGCAGGAATCGGTGTTCGTGGAGCGCGGTCGGCGCAGCCAAGCAGGTGTATCGCGCGACGAATTGCGCGAACGGTTGCGCGCGGGCGATGCGCTTGTGTTGTTTCCCGAAGGCACGTCGACGGACGGCAATCGCGTAATTCCCTTCAAAAGCGCCTTGATGGGCGCGGCAGAAGCGGAAATTTGCGTTGACGAGTCCGGTCAAGTGCACACGGTTCCGGTGCAGCCGGTTTCGATATCCTATATCGGTATGCACGGCATGCCGATGGGACGCGAGAACCGTCCGCTTTATGCCTGGTATGGTGACATGGAACTGCTGTCTCATTTGTGGGAGGCCGTTGTGGCGGGCCCGATGGATGTGGTGGTCGAGTTCCACGAGCCGATCACCGCCGACCGCGTCGGCGGCCGCAAAAAACTGGCCGCTCTGGCAGAAAAAGCCGTCCGCGGCGGGCAAACTCGGGCCCTCAACGGATTGAGCGTGAGGGCCGAAAAAACGGCTGGCCCCGATAGGAAAATAGCCGCCGAAGTGGCGGCTTAGCAGCCTTCCCGCAACTTGCTCTAACCTTGCCGATCACAGATAAATCGCCGGCCATGAAGAAGCTTTTTATCAAGACCTATGGCTGCCAGATGAACGTCTACGATTCCGCAAAGATGGCGGATTTGTTGGCGCCGCTTGGCTATGGGCCGGCGGAAAGCGCCGCCGATGCGGACATGGTGATCCTCAACACCTGTCACATCCGCGAGAAAGCTGCCGAAAAGGTCTATTCCGAGCTGGGGCGTCTCAAACGCCTGAAATCGGCGCGGGCGCGCGATGGCGTGACCATGACGATTGCAGTCGCCGGTTGTGTCGCCCAGGCGGAAGGCAAAGAGATTCTTGCGCGTCAGGGCGCGGTCGATCTCGTCGTCGGGCCGCAATCTTATCATCGCTTACCCGAAATGATCGCAAAGCTGGCGCGTGAAGGCGGCCACGCGCTGGAAACCGATTTTCCCGCCGAAGCCAAATTCGATTCGCTGCCGGAACAGGCCTCGGTGTCGGCGCCCTCCGCTTTCCTCACTGTGCAGGAAGGTTGCGACAAGTTCTGCACCTTTTGTGTCGTGCCTTACACGCGCGGCAGCGAGTTTTCGCGCCCCGTCGCTCACATTGTCGCCGAAGCGCGGAACCTCGCCGCCAAAGGCGCGCGCGAGATCACCCTGCTCGGACAAAACGTCAATGCCTATCGCGGCCAAGGACCGGATGGCGCGACATGGCCCCTCGCCCGTTTGATCGGCGCGCTGGCGGAAGTGAAGGACGTTCACCGCCTGCGTTATATGACCAGCCATCCCCGCGATATGAGCGATGATTTGATCGCGGTCCATCGCGATATCGATGCCTTGATGCCCTATCTGCATTTGCCCATTCAATCGGGCTCGGATGACGTCTTGGAGGCGATGAATCGGCAGCACACGGCTACGTATTATCTCAAACTCGTAGAACGCATTCGCGCCGCGCGCCCCGACATGGCGCTGTCTTCCGATTTCATCGTCGGTTTTCCGGGCGAGAGCGACAAGGATTTCGACGCAACCATGGCCTTGGTGCGCGAGGTTGAGTATGCCCAAGCCTTCTCCTTCAAATATAGCATGCGCCCCGGCACACCGGCCGCTGCCGCCAAAAGGCAAATTCCCGATGATGTGAAGGACGCGCGCCTGCAGGCCTTGCAAGCTCTGCTCGGCGAACAACAAGACAAATTCAATGCGGCGTGCGCGGGAAAGGTATTCTCCGTCTTGTTTGAAAAACCAGGTACCAAGGTTGGCCAGATTGTCGGCCGTTCGCCATATCTGCAGCCCATCCATGTCGAGGGTGCGCGATCCATGATCGGACAAATCGCCGATGTGCGCGTTGAAGAGATTCTGACCAACAGTTTGAATGGCGCCCTCTTGAACGAGAAGGTCTTGGTGCAGTGAGCGCTGTCAAAAAGAAGCCACGCGAAGCAGTGACCCTGGAATTTCCCGACAATGCCTTGCTGGCTGGGTTGTCGGGTCCGCATCAAAAATATTTCGTGCGCCTAGAGCAGAAACTCTCCGTACGCATCGCCATGCGCGGTAATCTCGTGGCCATCGAAGGCGGTGCCCGCGAACGTGCCGCCAATGTGTTGCGTGGTCTCTATGCACGGCTGGAAGCGGGCGAGGCCGTGGGTTCGGCGGAACTCGATTCGGAGATTCGCTTTTCCGGCGAAGCACCGGGATTGGAGGTCGCCGCGGCATTGGGCTCACCGTCGATTAAGACTTGGGCGGCCCACACCACGCGTGCGCGCTCGCCGGCCCAGGCGGCTTATCTCGATCTGATGCGTACGCACCCTCTCGTTTTCGGTGTTGGTCCGGCTGGCACGGGCAAGACCTATCTTGCGGCGGCCTTCGGAGCGCACCTTCTTTACGAAAGACGCGTTGAGCGGCTGATCCTTTCGCGGCCGGCACTGGAAGCGGGCGAGCGGCTCGGTTTCCTGCCCGGAGATCTGAAGGACAAAATCGATCCCTATTTGCGTCCGCTCTATGACGCTTTGTTCGGTGTGATGGGCGAAAACTGTCTGAAGCTGATGGAACAAGGCGTCATCGAGGTTGCGCCTCTGGCCTTTATGCGCGGACGTACGCTGAGCCGCGCCTTTGTAATCCTGGACGAGGCGCAGAACTGCACTGCGCCGCAAATGAAGATGTTCCTCACCCGGCTGGGGGAAGAATCGCGCATGGTTGTTACCGGCGATCCGTCGCAAAGCGATCTGCCGGGTGGCCGCGGGGAAGGCCTGGATCAGGCCTTATCGATTCTGGGCGGTATCGAAGGGGCGGCGATTGCGCGCTTTGGCGAAAGAGACGTGGTTCGTCACGCCCTCGTCACGCGGATTGTTACTGCCTATAATGCCGCCGAGCAGGGCGCTGGCGTAAAGCGCACGCTCGGACGCACCGTGCGGAAGGACGAGGGTTGAACATTACGCTCCTAATTCGGGACGCGAAGTGGCGCAAATCGCGCATGCTGGGCGCGCGGCTCAAACGTGCAGCGCGTTTGGCGCTGGCCCAGGGCGGAGCCGAGCCCGGTGCGTCGCTGACGATTCTGCTGACCGCGGACAAGCAGCTTCAAGCGCTCAATCTCTCGTTCCGGGGCAAGGACGGACCGACCAATGTTTTGTCGTTCCCCTCCCGCGCGAATAGTTATCTGGGCGATATTGCAATTGCTTATGGGGTAACGGCAAAAGAAGCGAAAGCGGGAGACATGCTCTTTGCCGATCATGCGACGCATCTGGCCGTGCATGGCGTTCTGCATCTGCTTGGATTCGACCATGTAACCGCGCGTCAAGCCAAGATTATGGAAGCGTTGGAAGTGAAGATTCTCGGGGCGCTCGGCATCGCCGACCCTTACGCGAAACAGGCCGCTTGACGATCATGAGCGACGCCACCCGAGCCGAGATCGGCGACGAGAACGAAAAACCCTCAATCCTCAGACGGCTTGCTCTACTTTTGCGTGGAGACGATCCCGCCTCCGCGATGCGCGAAAGCCTGGAAGAGGTGATCGAAGAAAGCGATCGCCAAAGCCCCGAATTGACGGCGCAAGAACGGACCATGCTCGCCAATCTGCTCAGGTTCGGCGAGTTAAGGGTGAAGGACGTCATGGTGCCGCGCGCCGACATCGTGGCCGTGGAGGAAAAGACGTCGCTCGCCGATTTGGTCTTGGTGTTCCGCGAAGCACAGCATTCGCGGTTGCCCGTTTTTCGCGAGACATTGGACGACCCCGTCGGCATGGTGCATCTCAAGAGTGTGCTGGGGCTGCTCGAAGCGGAAAAGAATGGAGCATTCCGGCTTAACGAAACGCCCATCGCGCGGATCAAGCACGACATCCTGTTCGCACCGCCTTCCATGCCGGCGCTGGACCTTTTGCTCAAAATGCAAACCTCGCATTCTCACCTGGCGCTCGTCATCGACGAGTATGGCGGCACCGACGGACTGGTTTCCATCGAAGACATTATCGAAGAAATCGTCGGCGACATCGCCGACGAGCACGACGAGGAAGCGCCGCATGCCCGTCCTCTGCCCGACGGAGGCTTTGTGGCGGACGCTCGCATCGATCTCGAAGATTTTAAGAACGAGACCGGAATCGCTTTTGCACACGATGAAACCGAGGACGATATCGATACTCTTGGCGGACTTGTGGTCTCGCTGGTGGGGCGCGTGCCGCAACGCGGAGAGATCGTCGCGCATCCGTCGGGCGTTGAGTTCGAAGTGCTCGAAGCTGATCCCCGGCGCGTTAAGCGCTTGCGGATTCGCCCCCCGACGCCTGCGACTGACGGCAAGGTGGAAACACGTTGACGATGACATCCTTGCTCGCAGATGTGGGAACCTATGTGCGCGGCCTTGATGGCTGGCGCAGATTGGCCTTCGCCTGGGTCGCCGGCCTCGTTTCGGCGCTTGGATTCGCACCTTTCGGCATCTTTCCGTTGTTGCTGCTTGGATACGCTGCGCTGGTTCTGTTGATCGACGGCGCGCAGCTCCGTCCCAGGCCTATCCGGGCTTCGGCTCTTGCCGGGTTTGCCTTCGGCTTCGGGCAATTCCTGTTAGGGCTTCATTGGATCGGGTTTGCGTTTATGGTCGAGCCGGGCGCTCACGCTTGGCAAATCCCATTTGTCGCCTTGCTGTTTCCGGGCGGGCTGGCGCTGTTCTACGCGCTGGCCTGCTCCGCATCCGCCGTGTTGTGGCGCCAAGGACCATCGCAAATCTTCTTATTCACCGCATTGATGTCTATTGCCGAATGGGCGCGCGGTCATCTGCTGACAGGGTTTCCATGGAACATCGCGGCTTATGGCTGGGGCACATCGCTCGGCGTGCTGCAGAGCGCGGCGTTGTTCGGTGCCTATGGCCTTACACTGCTGACAATTCTCTTTGGCGCATCGCTGGCAGAATTCTTTCAGACACGGCCGAAATGGATATTTCCGTCCATCCTAACCGCTTTGTTTGCGCTGCTCTGGATCGGCGGCGAAATGCGGCTGGCCGCAACGCCCACCGTCAACGTGCCGGACGTGCGCCTACGTTTGGTGCAGCCGAATATCGCGCAAGCCGACAAGATCGACCGCAAACTTATTTCCCGCAATTGGAAAGAGACTATGTCTCTCAGCGTGCGGCCGGCTTCGCCTTCGCCCACGATCATCATCTGGCCGGAGGCTGCGCCCGGGCCTTTTCTTCTGACGCGTGATGCGGTGGCGCTGGACCAAATCGCCATGCTGACCGGGCGCAAAACTATCTTGATGACGGGCGCATTACGCGGCGAACGCGATAAGTCGGGTGTCCCTCACTTTTACAACAGCTTCTACGTATTCGGATATGGCGGAGAACTGCTGGCGACCTACGACAAATTCCACCTGGTCCCGTTCGGCGAGTATTTGCCATTAGAGGAAACGCTCGGCCAGCTTGGCCTCAGCAAGCTCACCGGCATTCCCGGCAGCTTCGCGCGGGGCGATGGTCCGCATACATACGATGTACCCGGAGCCCCAGCCGTTGGTCCTTTGATCTGCTACGAGGTTTTGTTTCCGGGAGAAGTGGTTGGTGCCAG